>JAFGOY010000028.1 GCA_016926255.1 Anaerolineae bacterium
CGGTCGGTTCTTCGGTCGGCTCAGCGGTGGGTTCCTCGGCGGGTTCAACAGTCGGTTCCTCAGTCGGCTCGGCGGTCGGCTCGGCGGTCGGCTCGACGGTGGGTTCCTCAGTGGGTTCCTCGGTCGGCTCGGCGGTCGGCTCCTCAGTGGGTTCCTCGGTCGGTTCTTCGGTCGGCTCCTCCGTCGGTTCTTCGGTCGGCGCGACGGTCGGCTCAGGTGTGCTGGTCTGATTGTTCTTGTTATTACCGCCATGATTGCCGTTGTTCTCATTGTTGTCGGCGACGGCGGGCTGAGTATCGTCGGAGGGAGGCGTCGGGGGAGTCTGAGCGGACGATCCCCGGTTACTGCGCGCCCATATGCCAACCGCCTGCACCGTCGCGTTGTCGTCGGAGGCACCAGACTGGCCCACAAAACGGATCGCAAGCTGGCCATCAGAAACGGCGACATTGGCCGTTTCCTCGACCACGATCCCCATGCCACCGGCTTCGGCGGCGATATCGAAGTCGTCAAGGATCAACCTGTCCTCGACCATGACGTCGAAGCGGCGGAACCCGGCCCCGTGAACGGGGTCGGCGAAGCGGATCATCACCATGTAGCTGCCATTGGGCAGATCGAACAAATAGGAAAAGTCCTGACCATACGCCTGGCAGCGGTGGAGAGTCTGGCCCTGCGGATCGAGAAGCTGCCCGGAGAGATCGGAAACCATCGGCGCGACGTCTTCGGAGACGGCGTTGTAATCGGTGCCGGAATAGCCCCAACCACCGGGTGCATACGGCTGATCGGCTTCCCAGGTGATCCCCGACCAGGTGACACTGCCACATTGACCGACATTGACAAAGCGGGCATTGAGGTTCGACGCATTAGAGGTCGACGAACTGGTTTGCGATGTCAGGCCGGTTTCTTCGATAATTCCAGTTTCCGGCGCGGCATCGGACTGCGCGGACTGATGAGCGCGCATGGCTGCCGGATCAGGTCCGCCGACGCCAAGTGGTGCTCCCGGTGCCATGGGAACCGGCGTCGCCGTGCCAAAGACGGCGGGATCGCTCCCGTAAGTGTAAAGCACAGCATGACTGCTGCCTACCGGCCCTCCATCCCGGTAACTGCGAAAGACGATCCAGGCGGCGGTCAGCAGTATCAGGAGGATAACCGCCAGAAAAGCGGTCACCCAGGATGATTCATCCTTCCGTTTGAGTATTCGTGTTTGCCCCATATTTTCCTATATCCCTATTCCATGCCATCCTTTCCCGGTCATCCCCTACCGGTATCTGGCGTAACAAACCGATCTCACCCCTAAGACCGGTTTGCCTTACTACATATTTACAGGCAGGTTCGCAAGGCCAGTAACGTACAGGATGTTCGAGAAATCAGACGACTCTGACGTAACCGAAAGTGTTTTTGAATCGGACTATGAATTGTGAACGTCGTGGCGAAACCTGACCGATTTCACCGGTACCTGCTGAAGTCGTTCCCTATAAACGTCTTCATCCCTACACGTAAAATCGTAATGGGACTCTGAAGCAGCGCCTATATGACTGAAGTACCGAAACGCGTTACAAAATCGTAACGAGGGAGGGGAAGGGAAAAAACGCAATGGGCGCGGAGTCCGGCAATCTTCAATTGCCAGGGAAAGAGCAACCAGCCGATGCTTATGGAGTTTTGCCAAGGCGAGGGGACTTAAGCCCTGAGCGTGAGAAGATGGGTTTGAGGGATCAAAATGGGGCTATACTTTGATCAGCACCGGGAATCGAAAAGGGCGAGAGCGATCGGAGATCGCCCTCGCCCCGAAAGGCAGTCTACAGGAAGATCAGGCGAGCGGTTCGACGTCGTTGGCGGTCATGAACTCCCTGACGGCGTCGACGACGTATTCGATCTGCTCGGCGGTGATCGTCTCGAACATGGGCAACGAGACAAGCTGGCTGGCAATCGTCTCGGTCACCGGGAAGGCACCGGCCTTGAGGCCGAGATGCGCGTAAGCGGGCTGGAGATGGATCGGGATCGGGTAGTGGATGCCCGCGCCGATATTACGCTCGGAGAGGAAATCGATCAGGGCATCGCGCTGGTTGACCCGGATCACGTAGAGATGCCAGACCGGCACAGCATAATCGGCAGTTTCCGGCACGATCACGCCGCTGCCCGCAAGCAACTCGTTATACAACGCGGCGGCTTTACGGCGGGCTTCGTTCCAACCGGCCAGATGCTTGAGCTTGACATCGAGGATCGCCGCCTGGAGCGAGTCGATGCGGTGGTTGTAGCCCAGCAGGTCGTGGTGATACTTCTTCGACTGGCCGACGTTGCGCAGGATGCGGATCGTCTCGGCGACCTGCTCGTCGCCGGTGGTGACCATCCCTGCATCGCCGAACGCGCCGAGGTTTTTGGCCGGGTAGAAACTGAACGCGGCGGCATCGCCCATTGTTCCGGCAGGACGGCCTTTGTAAGTCGCGCCGTGCGCCTGGCAGGCATCCTCGACGACGACCAGGTTGTGCTGCTTCGCCAGTTCGAGGATCGGGTCCATGTCAGCGGGATGGCCGTAAAGATGAACGGGGATGATCGCCTTCGTCTTTGGCGTGATCGCCTTCTTCGCAGCTTCGACATCGATGGTATGGGTGACCGGGTCGCAGTCGACCAGGATGGGGGTGGCCCCATTGTAGGAGATCGCCAGAACAGTGGCGATGAAAGTGTTGGCCGCTGTGATGACCTCATCGCCGGGGCCGATGTTCAGCGCGCGGAGGGCCAACTCAAGCGCGGATGTGCCGTTGTCGACGCCGATGGCGTATTTGGCCGTCGTAAAGGCGGCGAAGTTTTCTTCAAACCGGCTGACATTACCACCCAGAATAAAAGCCGTGTTTTGCACGACGTTGGATATCGCCTTGTCGATCTCGTCCATGAACGGTTCAATCTGAGCCTTAAGATCGACAAATGGCACTTTTGTAACGGTCATAGAGCCTCCCCTTTTTTGAATACCTGATAAAACAAACTGGCCTACATGGATTGTAGGCCAGCACAATTATTTATTCAATTCGATCCGGGTTACTGCACGTATTTGCGCCCTGGAGCAGCGGATTACTGAACCCGGCGCTGAAGCACCGGGCAAAAATCGGATAGGACGCAATGCGCCGAATCACCCCGAATGCCCCAGACAACGAATACCCTCTGCGTTATTTCGCGGCCTGTTCTGCGACACTACTCAACGGGGCCGACTCGTACATCTGGCGCTCCCCGTGACAGGCAAGAGAACGCTCGGCGGCTTCGAGAAGCCGGACGATCCGCAGCCCACTCCGGCCATCGGAGAGAGGGCGATCACCGTTCTTGATACAGTCGACAAAATGCTGGCACTCGATGCGCAGCGGCTCGGTGAAATGGATGTAGGGAGCGGTCACGTCGCCGTAGCGATAGCTGCATTGGAAGTCGCCAAAAGAGTCAGTGTAAGGCAGCTTTTCGACGCCCTTGTCGTAGATTTTGATCTTCTCCAGGTTTTCGAGATCGTCGTAAATCAGCATCTTCTTGCTGCCGACAATCGTGATCTTGCGCACCTTCGAAGGGTCGAGCCAGCTTACATGGACATGCGCCAGGATGTTGCCGGGGAATTCGAGATGCATATAGGCGACATCGGTTTTGCCTTCGAAGATGTTGGCTCCACCATCGGCCTTGATGCTGATCGGGTCCTGGCCGATCAGGTAATGGAGGATCGACAGATCATGCGGGGCGAGGTCCCACAGCACATCAAGATCGCGCTGGAACAGCCCAAGATTGACACGAACGGCGTCGATGTAGAGGATATCGCCGATCTCGCCACTGTCGATCAGTTCTTTCACCTTGCGGACGGCAGGATTGTATTCAAAGGTATGGCCGACCATCAGGACGAGGCCATGCGATTCGGCATACTCGACCATCTCCTGCCCCTGGGCGCTGTCGAGTGTCAGCGGTTTTTCGACAAACGTGTGCAGTCCATGCTGAAGGCAGTCCATGGCGATTTTGTAATGCGTTGCGGGAGGTGTGGCGATGACCACCGCCTGGATGCCCATATCGAAAAAGTCTCGATAGTCATTGGTTGTTTCAAGACATGAGTAAAGCGACCTGACATGGTCAAGCCGCTCATCACGTTTATCGGCAACAGCAACGACTTCGGAATCGGGAAGATAATGAAGATTGCGTAGGAGATTAGGCCCCCAATAGCCTGTACCAATTACACCAACCCTGATCTGGTCCACGTTTTTTCACTCCGTTATTAACTATTCAGCACCTTTACCGGCGATAATAACCAACGGCGTAGCAATAAGAATTTTGATATCTTTCCAGAATGACTGGTTCATCGCATACTCGATGTCGAGACTGACCATCTCATCGAACAGGGAGGAGCTGCGCGCCGTAACCTGCCACAGACCGGTCAGACCGGGCTTGGCTTCCAGGCGGAGGCGGTGCCAGGGCTGGTACATCTCGACTTCGTAGGGGATGGCAGGGCGCGGCCCGACCATACTCATATTGCCGACGAAAACGTTCCAAAACTGGGGAAGCTCGTCAAGGCTGGACTTGCGCAGGAACCTGCCGATCCGGGTGACACGCGGGTCGTTGACGATCTTGTATTTATTGTCTTCGCTCGTCCTGCCGTGTTGAAGCTCCTTCATCTTCGCCAGGTCGTTGTTAATATAGGCACGCATGAAGGCGCGGTGGTTCGAATTGCTGTTGTTGTGGCGCATCGTGCGGAACTTGTAGAACGTGAAGTGACGGGTTTCCGAACGATACCCGCCCTTCGTCCAATAGAGATGCGATCCGACCCGCTGCTGAGAGAAGAGCACCGGCCCGTCTGATTCGAGTTTAATCAGGACAGAGATCACGAGCATAAGCGGAGACAGGAAGATAAGAGCAAGCGACGATATAAAGAGGTCGAGCAGACGTTTGCTGATCCAGTAAACTCGAGTGACCGATATTGATGTCGCATCAGCCTGAGATCTGATGCTGGTTATAAACTGCGTCGTAGAACTATTTGCCATTTTGTATTCCCCTCGACATGATTCCACTAAGACATTTAAATAAACAACTTGACTGCCAGAACCAATTTTGCGGTCAGAAAGCCAGGGAAACTACAAATTGAACAAAAATTGTATAATTACGGTGGCCCGCACCCTGGCCGCGTTGATCACTCGATCAGCGGTTGGCTTCTGACAGCCTGAACAACCATGATTGTTATAATTCTGTAACTATTTTGGAGGGCTATCCGTTGATCAACATCAAGGGTGATGTTATTATGAGGATAGCTACTCCGATGAACGATTCCCTCTTTCGCGGAACAGTGAGTTTTGCAGCAACTTGTGTTCCTGTTTCATTCGGAGAACCCTGGATAAGGAGCCGGTTATTTGTTGATAATCGGCTCTTTTTATGTTCCCATAAGGCCCTTCTGGTTTTATCAGTGATAATTATTGCCCAGTCCCCCCTTTCACCTGGCCGGTTGGCAGAAAGCCTCAACATGGCGAACTGACGTCCTTTACAGACACGCGGACAGACAGACATATCACTTTAGTTTTAAATCGGGGAGCGCTCTCAACTTTAGAGATTTGTGGCTATCTATATAAAAAATTGCAAATAAGTACCGACAAAAATCTGTAACTTCTTTGTAACGCTCTACCCCGTCTGAATGTAGTTTACCACAAAGGTTACTTGTTACTACCTAAAGTATATGAAGTTTTTGTGAAGGTTTCTACAATATTTAAAACGGTCTACTCTTTTATAACCTAATATAAACCAAACACATATCTCAGATAACCATCAGATCAGGGGAAGGAGGGGAAAGGACGGACTCGCCGGGGATGAGACCCTCATGTCGATGCCGGATTTCCAGAGACGGTGACTTCGATTCGCTCTTTGCCCCGCCCCGGATTTTTCCGCCTGAGGGCGATCGCGCCGACCTCGCCGGTGGTTCGAAGGTGGGTACCGCCGCAGGGCACGCGGGCGAAGCCCTTGATTTCCCAGTAACGCTCTTCTCTGGCTTCATCGCTAAAGGCGCTGATGATCGGGTGATCGGCGGTGATGAGGGCGTCGGCCCGCTGCTGGATATCCGGGAATACTTCCGATATGTTTCCATCCCAGGCGAAATCGAGGCGTGCCTTGTCGGGGGCAATATGCGCACCGATCTTCTCGATCCCCGGCAGGGTTTGATAAACCAGTTCCAGGACGATCTCGGCGGCGAAGTGGAGACGCATCAAGGCGTATCGGCGCTCCCAATCGATTGAGACTATAACCAAGTCGCCGGGGGCCAGACCGTGATCGGGCGGCAGCGTACAGCGGATCGACGTGCCGACTTTTTCCGCCCGCAGGACGGGATATCCGCCAATTGTGCCCATGTCGCTTTCCTGACCGCCGGAGAAGGCATAGAAGATCGTTTTGGACAGGGTGATATCGCCGCCATCGACGGCGGCGACCCGCGTTTCCAGTTCGGTGCGATAGGGATCGAGCCAGAAGATTTTATCGGTCATAGGACGAACCTGCAGCTATCGATCAAACAGGCTGGGAGATTCCTACAGATCGCCAGCGAGGAGCAGTTGGGCGGTCGCCGGGTTGGTGGCAAGGGGCGTGTTGTGGACATTGCACAGCCGGAGCAGCGTCCGGATGTCGGGGTCGTGGGGATGCTTGGCGAGTTCGTCGACAAAAAAGATGACGGCTGAAACCTGCTTGGTAGCGACCTTTGCCGCGATCTGAACGTCACCACCGACCGGGCCGCTGAACATACGCTCGACTTCAAGGCCAGTGTTCTCGGCGATCATGCCGCCGGTGGTGCCGGTAGCGACCAGGTGAAAGGTTTGCAGTTTATCCTTGTACTGCTTGACGAACTCAAGCATTTCGCTTTTCTTGCCATCGTGGGCGATCAGAGCGATGGTTTTCATCGGGCCTCCTTCGGCTGGTGGGGAGCAGATTAATAAGTGAGTTTTACCACAGACGGGCCAGATTGCATAGATGGGTTTACCGCGAATTGATGGGCGGAAACGCACAGGCACCTCCACCACCCTACTCCACCCCCTACGTCCGACCTGCGGTCATGGGCGAATTGACGAGCCAATTCGCTTAAGCAATTGCACAGCAATTGCCTCCTCCTTTCAGGAGGCAGATGAGGGCCAGGATCAGGCTGCGGTGGTTTCCGGGGGGTCGGGGGCAAGTGGGAGAGATACGGTGAAGGTACTGCCCTCATCGACAGTGCTCTCGACGCGAATTTCTCCATTGTGGCCTTCGACGATCAGTTTGCAGATGGTCAGCCCCAGCCCGGTGCCGCCAATCGCCCGGTTGGAGATGTCGACGCGATAGAAACGCTCGAAAACATGCAACAGGTGTTCGGCAGGGATGCCCAAACCGGTATCCTCGATACTGATCTCGGCGCTGCTGCCGTTGACAACTCCGCGTATCACAATGGTTCCGCCATCAGGTGAATACTTGACCGCATTGGAAAGCAGATTGGTGAGCACCTGAGAAAGCCGGAGCGGATCACCCGCGACCATCAGCCGGGGGGGGAAGGTCGTCGACAATGAACCTGTGTGTTTCGTATGTCTCTACAAAGGGGTTGAGCGCCTCGCCGATAAGCTGGGTGAGGTTGATCGATCCCGGTCTGATCTCCAGGCCGCGCCCCGATTCGAGGCGGGAGATATCGAGCAGATCGTTGACAATCGCCGCGAGATGATTCGAACGCTCGTTGATGAATTCCAGGTAGCGCACCCGGCGCTTCTCATCGAGATCGCGGCTGAGGAGTATCTCGCTGAAGCCCTGGATGCTGGTCAGCGGGGTGCGAAGTTCGTGGGCGGCGGTCGAGACGATGGCGTCTTTCATCCGTTCGATATTCTTCAGAGCGGTGATATCGCGAAGGCTGAACACCATACCAAGCAGATCGCCATCCCCTTCAACCGGGGCCAGCACGACATCGGCATCAAAAACCGTCCCATCCTTGCGGGAGGCATGGATGTCAATCCGGCGGATCGAGCGCAGCCGGGTGGCTTCCCGCAGCGTTGACGTCCAGAGTCCGGCATCACGCCGGTCGAACAGGATAAACGGCGCACGCCCGATCACGTCGCCCGGATGATAACCGAAGGTCGATTCGAGAGCCGGGTTGACACTCTCAATCGTCCCCTCTTCATCCAGGAAAAGCAGCACCTCCGGGCTGTTGTCGAGGATAATCTGGACATGCTCGGTGGTCTGGCGAAGCTCACGTGTCCGCTCCTGGATGCGCTGTTCCAACTCCGCATTCAGTTTGAGGACTTCTCCCTCGGCCTGCTTGCGGGCGGTGATGTCACGCTGAACGATGATGATCTCGCCCTTTTCCCGGCTCAACAACTTGGCGCTGGCCAGGACGATTCGCTTCTCGCCGATCTTTCCGCGAACGGCCAGTTCGACATCTTTTACGCTTTCCATCTCCTTCAGTATGTCGCCGAAAGAGCGCGCATAGTCCTGCTGCCCATAGTCGATCAGCGACAGAATATGGCGGCCAACCAGCTCGTCCGAGGGATAACCGTAAGCATCGACTGCCGCGCGGTTAACATCGGTGATAATGCCCTCGCCGGTGACAATGAAACAATATTCCGGGTCGTTCTCGAAGAACTCGCGGAAGCGCTGTTCGGATTCGCGGAGCGCTTTTTCTGACCGGCGCACGCTTGCCATCAACTGGTTGAAGGCCTCGCCAACCTGCCCGATCTCATCACTGCGATCGGGGAAAATTTCGCGGGAGAAATCACCGGTGTGGGCGCGGTGCCGGGTTTCGGCAGCCAGTTCCGCCAGCGGTCGAGAGATTGTCCGAGAAACCGTCTGCGTGGCAAGCGCCGCTGCGAAGATCGCGAGGAGGATCAGGGAGATGGTGAGAAAGACGATCTTGTTGACGACGGTATATGCCTCGGATCGTTCCTGCTCGACAACCACCCCCCAGCCTGTCCGGTTGTCAACCGGGCTGAATGAAGCCAGCATCTCCCGGTCAGAAAGCGCGTCGTGATAAGCGACGGAGCCTTCGTAGCCATCCAGCACAGCCGACAGTTCATCGGCAAGCGGCTGCCCCACATATGCCCAGTCGGGGTGGGCGATGATCGTGCCATACCGGGAGACAATATATGCCTGACCGGTCTGGCCGATCTCCAGTTCATCAATACTCCGCCAAAAGGGGATCAGATCGATAGAGGCGACGATAACACGCTCCAGCGTTCCGGCATCATCGAAGATGGGAATACCCACAGTGACAACCGGGACATAGTCGTGTTCGACAATGAATACATCGGAAACATACTGAATCCCGCTCGCAGCGCCTTCGAACGCGGACACCACGTCTTCTGTCAGATCATCTTCAGGCGGTGGACCACTTTCTAGTGGTGGACCACTTTCTAGTGGTGGACCACTTTCTAGTGGCGTATACGGCAGCAGGACACCTTCAGGCGGTGGGCCACTTTCCGACGGCGAATCGCCCATAAAATCCTCTAACTGGACGATCATTCCGCCATCGGCATCGAACAGATATAAGGCGCGGAAGGCCAGAGGCTCCACCCGGCGGAGATCAAGGAGGACGTCTTCCAATGAACCATTCGTATCATCGACATAATCCAGCTGCGACTCTACCAGCCGGATGTTGTTAATCGTATTGTCGAATTGGGAGCGGAGTTCTTTAGCGACGAGTTCAGCGAACTGGCGGTTGGTCTGGACGACTGTACTCCGGATATTCTCCAGCAGCATCAGGTAAGAGAACCCGCCCAGGACGACAACGAAAGCCAGAGTCATGAAAATGCTGGTCGCCCGCAGCCGGTTTTCAAGACTTATGTTCCACCAATCGACAATCCGCCGGGAAAGATGCATCAGATTATCCTACTCAACGCTGACCACAAGCGTCCCGTCGACGATCATTTTTTCGAGTTCAGACAGACGGTCGGACATCCCGGCAGTGACGAGGGAGTCGTCGAATGGGCCTATCGACAGACCTTTTTCGGCCAATCCGAGCGACCGGACACCAGGGGCAAATTCACCGTTATAAAGCTCGGCAATCAATACCAGCACGGCAGTATCGACACGCTTGGGGCGGTTGCCCACCACATAGCCGGGAGCCAGGTAGCGCTGGTCACCGCTGGTGCCGATGGTGAGATTGCCGGTTTCTTCCGCCGCCTCGATGATCCCCAAGCCGGTGCGACCGGCCCCGTTGTAGATCACGTCGACGCCGTTATTGTACTGCTGCAAAGCCAGTTCTCTGCCAACTTCCGGCTTGGAGAATGTCCCGGCGAGATCAGTGACGACTTCGACCGACCCGTCCTGATAGGCCACGCCCTGAATGAAGCCGCTCTCAATACGGCGGATCGGGTCGATATCCGTCCCGCCGATAAACCCAACACGGCCCGTTTCGGTCAGCATGGCGGCAAGAATGCCCATCAGGAAGTCGCCTTCCTGCTCGCGGTAAACGACGGAGGCGACGTTATCGCCTTCGACAGAAACATCAATGACGGCAAACTGCCGGTCGGGGTATTCCTGGGAGAGGGTTTCGATATAAGGAGCGTTTTCGTAACCAATTCCGATCAGCAGGTCACAGCCCTGGCTGATCAGGCTGCGCAGTTCGGGAAGATTCTCCGGGTCGGGGGCATAGTCAACAGTTGTGTAGCGGATATCATAGCGCCGCTGGGCTTCCTGCAGCCCGGCATAAGCTGAATCGTTGAAAGAGCGGTCGCCCAGCCCACCGCTACCCAACAACATGACGACGTTCAACACCGGCTGTTCGTCGATAGTCAGCCCCGTCGAACAGGCAGCAGTGGCAAACAATACAACTGCAATCAATACTAACAACGTCCAACGCTTCACAGAGATCTCCTACCAACAGAGAATAATCCAACCGACCCGGAACATATAAGGCGATATACACCGGGTTCCCTTAGATTACCAGAGAGATCGATAGATAAGCAAGATGGGAGGAATCATGAAGATAAAAGGGGAAAAGGTGATTACAGGGCCGCGCATTTGCCATCGGGCGGTTCTGCCCTCACCTCCAGCAGGACCGGGAACGGCGATCAGGGTTCGGCGCGAACGACCCGTTTGTACCAGTCGGCGGTGCGGGCGATGGCCTCATCGAAGGGGATGGCTGGCTCATAGCCCAGCTCGCGGCGGGCCTTCTCGATGCTGAAGTGGACATCGTGGCTGAGATGCTCGACCAGATAGCGGGTGATCGGAGGGCGGGCTTTGATCCGCAGCAGACCGTAGATCGATTCGAGAACGGCGGCGGCGATCCGCGCCAGAACCGGGGGGATGTGCAAACGCGGCGCGGGCAGATCGAGGGCAGCGGTCAGACGATCAAAATAGTCGCCCCAGGAGAGTTCGATGCCATCGGTGATCACGTAGGCTTCGCCCGCCGCAGCAGGGACGGTTCCGGCAAGGACGATGCCATCGGCCAGATTCTCGACATAGGCAAACGCGCCAAGCGCTTCCCCCTTCCCCAGCATGACCATCCAGCCTGACTCAAGCAGATCGGCCATCTGAAGCAGCACAACCCGGTCGCCGGGGCCGTAGACATCGCCCGGACGGACAATCGCCACTTCGATATCGCCCCGCTGATGGTAATCGAGGGCGAGGGCTTCGGCTTCACGTTTGGACAGTCGATAGCCATTGGTGGTGGGAAGCTGCGGCGATTCCTCGGTCATGTTGCGCGCGCCGGTATAGCTGTGAACCGCCACAGAACTGACCAGCACGAAGCGGCTGACTCCATTCTCGACGGCGGCATCGAGCAGGCGGCGGGTGCCTTCGACGTTGATCTCGCGGAAATAGTCGAGCGGCCCCCAGTCGGTGACCGCCGCCGCGACGTGATACACGACATCGATCTCACGGGTGGCGATACGCAGGGAATCGGGATCGGAGAGCGAGCCGATTACGCGTTCGACATCGACGCCTTCGAGCAGCGACAGGTCGCTGGTGGTGCGGGTCAGGCCGCGGACCGAATCGCCGCGCGCGGCGAGTTTCTTGCAGAGCATCGAGCCGACAAAGCCGTTGGCCCCGGTGACGAGTGTGTGCATGAGAGAGACTCCTGAAATGGGATTTTCTCAGGGGTTTCACCCCTGAAACCCCACAAACTTTTGGAAAAGTTTGATCAAAACTTAAAATTGGACGTTTCGCCTGCGGCGAAACACCCAGTTCATGGGCAACCGCAAGGGTCGCCCCTACAATCAAGCGATTACATCACGCGAAGGGTGACGAATACATCGGTACAGATGCCGACCAGTATATGCAGCAGCAGCGGATAGTAGATCGAGCGGGTGCGCATGGCGACATAGCCGCCGATCAGCCCGGCACCTATCGCAGCGAAGGTCTCGTTGCCCGGTTTGCCGATGTGGATGATCACCGAGGGAATAGTCTGGATCAGGATGGCAATCGCCGCGCCGAACTTCTCCTCAAGGCCAAAGAGCATGAATCCCCGGAAGAAGAACTCCCAGCCGACATAGTAGAGCAGATAGCTTGCTTCGGCGAGAATGAACATCGGCAGGTATTCCATCGTCGATTTGGCCAGTGGGTACTCGGCCTGCATATCCACGCCGCCTGACCCGACATAGGACATCCAGATCATGAAGGGGGCCAGGATCAGGACGATACGCACCCCGGAACGGACATCGCCAAGCCGCAGGCCGAAATCACGCAGGCGCTTTTTGAAGACGACTCTAATAACGAAATAGGGCACCCAGAACATAAGCAGAAAGGCGGAGAACCATTCGTAGAGCGCAGAATAGAAATCCTGCCAGTGACCAACGAATCCGAAGATGTGGTCGAAGCTGCCCTGCTTGCCGTGATAAACCCAGATCATCAACAGGATGGGAGTCAGGAAGAGGATGATCCCCTCGTCGGTGATGGCCTGTTTCAAGATCGTCGTTGCGTTATATTGATCGCGCAGCGACTGCCGTTCGGTTGGATCGGTGATGGTCATGGTTTTGTGCCTCTTACTGACAGTAAATCGACATCCCTATCGCTCAAGTAAGGGGTCTTGAGTGCGTTCATGATAAACCAGATTCGGAATAAATAACAAAGCCGCTAAAATGTGAGAGCGATAGTCAACAGCCCGGTGCAGCACGGTCAGCAGGCCCGGAGCTAAAGCTGCCGGGCTAAGATTCGGAAATACACAGACATATAGGAAGCGTGTTAGTGATGGTCGAGATTGTGCCTTATCAAGACAGGTGGCCGAGTGAGTTCCAGGCGATTGCCGCGAGCCTGCGCCGGGGGTTAGGTGATCTGGCGCTGCGGATCGATCACATTGGGTCGACAGCGGTGCCTGGATTGGCGGCCAAAGATATCATCGACATTCAGATCACGGTGGCGGCGTTCGACGATCCGCTGATCGCGGCGATGGAATCGATGGGATACAGATCGCCGGAAGGCAGTGGGAATGATCACGCGCAGCGGGACCACGTGCCGCCCGGTTTCAGCGGGCCGGAGAGCGAATGGGAGAAGCTGTATTTTCGAGAGCCGGAAGGTCAGCGCATCATCCACGTTCATGTGCGGATCGACGGGCGGGCGAATCAGCGCTACCCGCTGTTGTTCAGGGATTACCTGCGGGCGCATCCCGCCACTGCCGGGGCCTACGCCGAGTTGAAACGTCGATTGGCCGAGCACCTGGCCGACCCGGAACTATATCCTGAGGTCAAAGACCCGGCGGTCGATCTGATCTACTTTGCAGCGGAGGCGTGGGCGGAGGTCACAGGGTGGCGGGTGGGACCGTCGGATGGGTAGGGTACTGTGCAGCGATGCTTTCACCCCCTCCCCGTCCCTCCCCCTATCAGGTGGAGGGAGCAGAACCGCGCGGGGTTTTCGCAGAACGCGCTGTCCTTATTTATCCGTTAAAGAACAAAGCCACCGGGCTACTTTTTTGCTCACAGTATTTTGAGATCGCGGGCGGTGGCGATGGCCTGCGTCCGGCTGTGAACATCGAGCTTGCCGTAGATATTGTTGATATGCCGCTTGACCGTCCCAACGGTGATATACAGCTTCTCGGCGATTTCGCGGTTCGAGAGACCTTCGGCGATCAGATCGAGGACTTCGAGTTCTCGGTCGCTGAGGGGTTCGATCAGCGGTTGGATGCGTTCTTCGCCGGGGGTGTCTTCCGCGACGATCTCAAACAGATGATCGACAAAGGTCGGGGCGCTGCCGCGCGCGGCAGCCAGCAGGCCGATCACGAGATCATCCTCATCGAGGAAGGCGCGATAGTAATCGCCGGGGACGGCAAGTGCGAGGGCGGATTCAAGAGCAGCGAGTGCCGCGTCACGGTCGCCAGATTGTTCGGCGGCGATGGCCTGTAAAATGTGGATGGATATCAACCAGCGCAGCAGGCCGCGCTCACGGGCGAACGATTCGAGGCGAGCCAGCCATGTCTGTGCATCGGCGTGGCGCTGATCGGCGATCAGAGTGCGGGCAAAGCTAAGCTGGGATTCCATCTTCAGATAATCTGGCTCGTCGTCGATAGAATAGCCACCTTCCTCAGCCCAGCGGCGGGCGAACAGGATATCGCCCTGGCTCAGCCGGATATCGACCTCCTGCGCGAGAAATACCTCCGGCTCCGCGTAGCCGGTCTGTGCCGCGCTGTGATAGGTCTCCTGCAAATCGATCAGGGCGCGCTCGGTTTCACCCAATGCGTGGAAGGTCGGGGCGGCGAGGCCGCGCGCAAAAGTCAGATCGGCACCGAGGGATAATCCCTGCCCCAGTTCGAAGCTCTGTTCGTGATAGCGGCGGGCAAGGGCCAGTTCGTTGGCCTCGTAATGCAGAATGCCCAGCCGACTGAGGATCAGCCCGGCGATGGGCGTCAGGCGGCCAAACTCGTCGGTGTAGTTTTCGAGGGCCTGCTCGCAGACGGCGACCGCTTCGCGGCGGCGGCAGTTGTTGTTGAGCGCCTGCGCCAGCGACATCTCGACGGTGGCGACGAAAATCGCGTTGCCCATTGCCAGCCCGGTCTGGCGGGCAGCCTGAAACGCCTCAATCGCCACACCAATGTGGGTGGTGCGCTCCAGCGATTCGGCCATTGCCCACTGAGCGATCACCCGCCACTGCGACTGCTGCGGGGAGAGCATGTCGAGCGCCTGCTGGGCCAGCCGCTGACCTTCAGCGTAATCCTGCGAAGCGAGGACGGCAAAGAACGTCCGCAGCACGTAGACCTTCCCCAGGTCGCTGCGATCCGCTTCCGAGCGGCCCAACAGGTCAGCAGCCAGATCGGTATATTCGACAGCGTGGGGAATGTCGCCAAAGAGGGTCAGCACCCAACCGCGATAGAGACACAGCATCCCATCCTGCCGGATGCGGTCGTCGGGGAGCGCATCGAGCCAACCCTGGATAGTCACAAGCGAGCCACTGCTGACAAAATCGTCGGCGGCTTCACGCACGACCTCGACTGCCGGATCATAGTCGCCGGTCAGGGCTGCATAGTCAAGCGCGTGAATGACGGCCTGATTCATGTAATCATTGGCCCGATACCACCCGGCGGCACGCAGGTGCAGGGCGGCCTTCTCCTCGCGGGTGACGGTCGTGCGCAGCACGTCGACAAACAGACGATGATAGCGATACCACTCGCGGCGATGGTCGAGGGAAATGAGGAACAGGTTGGACGTATCGAGTTGTTCGAGGATGGCCTGACTGCCGGTGCGGTCGAGCAGGTGATCGCAGAGCGGCGCGGTGAGCCGGTCGAGAATGGCGGTCTGTCGCAGGAAGTCGCGCAGCGGCTCCGGCTGACGCTCCAGCACCTCGGCGACAAGGTAGTCCATCACATAGCGGTCGCTGCCGGTGAAAGCGGCAATGAACGCGGCGGGGTCGGAGCGATGCTCACGCAGGGCGAGCGCCGCCAGCTGCAGCCCGGCGGCCCAGCCTTCGGTACGGGCAGTGAGCGCCTCCACCTGATCGGCGGCGATGCCCAATCCCATCGTTTCGTTCAGGAACGCAGCGGCTTCTTCGACGGTGAAGCGCAGATCGCGCTCGCGCAGTTCGGTGATCTGATCGCGGACGCGCATCTGCGGGAGCGGCAGGAGCGGGTCGGCGCGGGTGCCGATCACCAGGTGGAGGGTCGGGGGGATATTCTCGACAAGAAACTGAATGATCTCGTGGACTGCCGGAGCGGACACCAGATGAATATCGTCGAGAACCAACACGCGATCGCGCCCGGAGGCGATATCGGTGAGCAGCAGGGTCACGAGGCGCTGGATCGACGGGCGCTGCGGCGACTGGAACAACTGCTGTACGCCGACACCCAGCGCCGGGTCGACCTGCTGAAGAGCGGCGATGATATAGCTGAGAAACAGCACCGGGTCGTCGTCGCTGTCGTCGACGGTCAACCAGGCGACATCACGATCCAGGGAGGCCACCCACTCAACGATCAGCGAGGTTTTGCCGAAGCCCGCCGGAGCCGAAACAAGGGTCAGGCGGCGGGAACGCGCCAGCCCATCGGCCATGCGTGAAACCAGTTCTGGACGGGGCACCATGCCCTGCCGCTGAGCGGGAACGACGATCTTAGAGGTGAGCGGGGCCTGTCGAAAGCCCGACGGTGTCGTGATGAACGACTGCGGCGCGGAATCGCCCGCAGCGGGAGGAATCGACGCCGCCGATGGATCGAGGCCGCGATGGATGGATTCGAGTTCGGCACCGACCAGGCGCATCGAGCCAAGGCGGGCACCGGGGCTTTTGACGAGCATCCGGCTGATGAGATCGGCAAGCTCCGGGGGAACGTCCTTCCGATAGCGGCGCAGATCGGGCATGGGGTGATCGATGATCGCGCGGACGGTCGCACCGGGCACACCTTCGCCTTCGAAGGGGCGCTGCCCGGCGACCATCTCATACAAGACAACGCCCAGCGACCAGATATCGGTGCGGGCATCGAGGGTCTGGCGATTGCAGGCTTCGGGGCTGAGATATTGCAGGGTGCCGATCATCTCGCCGAGCAGGGTCAGCGGGTCGCGGCCCCCGATGCGCGCCATGCCGAAATCGGTGAGACGGGGCGTGCCGTCACCGGCAAGCAGGATGTTGCCGGGCTTGATGTCGCGGTGAACGATGTCGAGATGATGGGCACGGGCGAGCGCGTCGGCGACTTCGAGGGCGATGCCAACGGCACGGTCGAGGGGAAGCTGGGGCTGGCGGCGGAGGAGGTCGGAGAGCGAGCCGCCGCCGACATATTCCATGACGATCACCTGCTGGCCGGATTCTTCAAAGGTATCGAGCACCTTGACAATGTTCGGGTGGTTCAACTCGCGGAGGATATCGCCTTCACGGCGGAAACGCTCGACCAGATCGGGGGCCTGCTCGACGATCTCCGGGCGCAGAACCTTGATCGCCACAAGCTGGCCCGACTGGGCATCGGCGGCGCGGTAGACCCGGCCAGCACCGCCCTCGCCGATCAGGGATTCGACGGTATATCGGTTGGCGAACATTTGCGGATCGGGCATGGGTGAGTCGTCCTTTGAGTACGCGATTTATAGGACTATACGTATTTTGGATCGGACTGGTTCGATTTTAGAGGAAAAACAACACACCGCAAAGATCGCAGAGGACGCAAAGGAAAAGAATGAGAGGGCAAAAGTTATCGGCGACTACACAAAGTGATGAATGCATCCGGTTACCATCTATATAGATTACTCAACAAATCTTCACCAAAGGATACCAAAAGCACTGGCAATGATACGACTATAGACTTAAACCAATTCAGTTTATGCACAGCTTTGGTTGCATTAACGAGTAAAACGAACTGATAGATATTCAAAACTACACAAACATGACTTACCGGCGGAGACTTGCCCAGGGCGAGCATCATAATCATTGATAGTACTACCATTGGTGAAAACGATGATGAGTACATGAAAATCATAGAAGCGAAAGATGCCTCACCACCCAAACGTGTGGCAATAAAATGTGAAATACCTGTTGGTACAATTAAGAAAACAATGCCCACGACCACATAAATTAGAGAAACAAATACAACTACAACCACCAGAGCGGAAGTTCGAAGTGAAGGCTCCTTACCAAATCCCTCAAACAGGATTATATACACGAAGAACAGCAACATAGCGAAAGAATAGCTGATTACGGTCCAGATTAACGTGATCTTGAGCCGACTATTCTCGTCGAATAGTGAAAGAATCTCCTCATAGCTCTTCACAGTTGGAACAAGTGCATATCCCCAGGCGTAAAATGTGTTATCGAAGAAGTCGCCGTTCTGTGATTGTGTGGTGCTCATTGTGATGGTGTCCTGACGTGAATTTTCCCGACCTGCGGATAAGCATAGCGCGGGAGGGGGATCGGAGCAAGGGAAGCGGGCGCAGTATAGAGTCATCAGTATAGAGATAATCCTGACTATTTCCCGATCACCCCCCTTGGCAAAGGGGGACAGCATCCTTTGTTTGTGACGGTCAGATGGCAGCCGCAGCATCCTCCATGTTGATGATCGCCGGGGTGAGGAGCGCGTAGAGACAGATGGCGAGGGTGCCCGCGCCGCCGATCAGATACCACGCGCGCGGGCCGACGAGGTCGGAGAGGGGGCCGGTCAGCGCCATCAACAAGTCATCACACTACAAGATAAGGTAAAATAGGGTGAGTGTGAACAGGAGGATACCGGTATGACAACAGTTGGGAATATGTCGCTCGAAGAATTGAAGCGAATTATCCGGGAGCAGATCAACGAGATTGTCCTGACACCACAGCAACAGCCAGAGCCGGACTCCAGCATGCATCGCTGGTTTCAAGAACACCGCCTGCCGTACAGACCCGGCCAGAAATCGACCGGGGAACTGCTGCGCGAGGATCGAGATCGATGAGTGGAGCACGTTTCGTGGTCGATACCAGTGTCGTGGTTCAATACCTGATTGAAGACAATGATACACCGCAGGTAACCGAGCTATTTGCAGCGAGTTTTGAATCCAGGATCAGCCTGTGGCTGCCGGATTACTGTCTGGTCGAATGCGCCAACGTACTCTGGAAACGGGTAGTATTCGACAATGATTCACTGGAGATGGCGACCCAGATTGTGGAGAACCTGGACAAGCTACCACTGACAATTGTACCTGCAACCCGGCTGCTGGCACGGGCTATGCCAATCGGTGCAAACCATCGATTGGCGATATACGATTGTCTATTTATCGCTCTGGCAGAAGAACTCGACTGTCCGCTGATAACCGTTGACAGAAAGCAGGCCGAGGCTGCCAAAGCGACCGGCGTCATGCTAAAACCCGTGGGAGACTTTGCGTCAACCTCCTAGACATCAGCAAGCGGGCACGGCAGTGCCGTGCCCGTACGAGTAGCCCTTTTATATACAATGGTTTGAAGTCTGTCTTTCCCGTCCTTGCCCTCACCCTAAATCCCTCTCCCTCATGGAGAGGGACTTAATCAGCCTACGCCTTAACCGCATCCTCCATTTTGATGATCGCCGGGGTAAGGAGCGCGTAGAGGCAAATGGCGAGCGTGCCCGCGCCGCCGATCAGATACCACGCGCGCGGGCCGACGAGATCGGAAATGGGGCCAGCCAGCGCCATACCGATCATCACCGCCGTGGAAGTGAGGCTCATCATCACCGACATGACCCGGCCCTGCAAATCGTGAGGTACGGTGGTCTGTAACAGGGCGTGGATCGCAGCAACAGCGACCGCATTGCTCAGGCCGAACAGGCCCATCGCCCCGATGGCAATTGTGAGCGCGTTCGAGGGCAGCAGGCCGATCAACACCGAGAAGCCGCCCATCGCCAGAAAGCCGCCGACCATCGTCACCGCGTGGCGTTTGAATCCACCCCACGCGGACATAATCAGGCCACCGACGACAAGCCCGATTCCGAATGCGGTCTGCATCGCCGCGTAGCCATCGACATCAGCACCAAAGTATTCGGTGACTAGAAGAGGAACGAGATTGATGGCGGGGATGATCAGGATGAAGACGGCGAGCAGGATCAGCAGCACACCGCGCATCCCCACCCAGTTCCAGACGAAACGAAGCCCGGTGAAGAGATCGGCCAGCACAGCGCGGACGGTCGCCTTACCTTCGGCGATGGTCGGGCGGTCGGGCTGGGGGATGGTCACCACGAGCAGCGTCCCGACGGCAAGTATGGCGGTCGAGACGTCGATCAGGAAGATGGATTGAAGCGGCAGCAGGCGGATCAGCAGGGCACCGAGCGGCGGCGCGGCGATGCTCATCAGGCCGTTGAGGACTTCGTTCAGCCCGGCGACACGGCCCAGATGATCGGCGGGAACCATCAGCGGGGTCGATGCCTGCATCGCCGACCAGTGGAAGACGCCCGCAATCGCGCGGAGAAACATCGCCGGGAAGATCATCCACAGCGCGAAACGGTCGAGGGTCAGGGCGGCAGCGAGGGCGACGATCACCAGCCCGGCGAGCGAGTCGGCGGCGATCATCACCACGCGGCGGTTCCAGCGATCAACCAGCGCCCCGGCGACCGGCGCAAGCACGATTTTCGGCAGGATGGCCATCGCGGAGGCAAGCGCCAGCAGCGCCCCCGATCTGGTCTGCTCGGTGATCGTCCAGATCAGGGCGAACTGCACGAGTTCACTGCCGATCAGCGAGACGGCCTGCCCGCCCCAGATAACAAAAAAGGCACCGAGGCCCGGTGCCTTTTCCGTCTGCGGCGTATGGTGTTGGTGGATGGTCATGGGTCAATCTCCTTTCGATAAAAACAAATCAGGGGCTTTGCCCCTGAAACCCCACAAACTTTTGAAAAAGTTTGATCAAAACTTCAAATTTACCTGAGCCAGCAGCGAGTATCAGATCATAGAGCCTCCGCCAGATAAAAAAATATGCAAAGCCCCGGACACACGTATGTCCAGGGCTTTGCATGGCAACTGATATTTTGTTGACGGCGGGGATTATAACACAGGTTGAGGGAAATGCAAAAAGGAAAAAGAAAAAAGGGGTGGGAGATAAAAGGAGCAAGATAAAAGATGAAAGTGGGGTTGGCTTTATGGTATTGAAGTTATTCTAAACAGGAAGGAAACAGAACACGACGTTTTCACCCCCGCCCTGTCCCTCCCCCTCAAGGTGGAGGGAATAGAATTGTGTTGTGTTTTATCGCGGATGTCGGTGTTAATCTGCTAATGAACAATCAGGGGCAGATTTTGCGTTTCGTGTTTGCCGATGTCACTATATACTGGCACGGGGCGATGGCAGTCTGAGGTCTTGATATTGAAGATTCATAAGATTTCACCCCCTCCCAGCAGCCGCAAAACGGCTGCCCCCTCCCCCAATCTGGGAGAGGGAGCAGATTGTCTGGTGTGTTGGGCAGAATTTGATCATCCTGTTGACTTGCGAATGGGCAAAATCAAGGAGAGGCAATCCGTATGATCAAGCGTATGGTGACGCCTATGGTGCTGATCGGGCTGACGATGGCGGCCTGCGCACCAGCACCGGAGCCTGACCCTACCCCGGTCGCTACCGAGATCGCCAGGAGGCAGATGGCGCAATCGGTGATGATCGAGCACGAGGTCAAGCAGCCGGGTCAGGATGCGTATACGGTCGAAACCGAACTTGAGTACTGGCTGTACCTGCCGGAAGCATATGGAGAAAAGACCAACGAAGCGTGGCCGCTGGTGCTTTTCTTACACGGGCGCGGAGAGAGCGACGGCGACCTTGAAATCGTCTTAAGGAACGGCCCGCCGAAGATGGCTGAAGCCGGTGAAGATTTCCCGTTTATCATGGCATCACCACAATGTTCAATGGTGTATACCTGGGCTGACGTACCGGGTCTGCTGAAAGGATTGATCGATCACCTGACGGAAAACTATGCAATCGACGCCGACCGGATCATCGTCACCGGGCTGAGCATGGGCGGCCTGGGAACATGGGCACTGTCAGCGGCCTACCCTGACCTGCCTGCGGCCATCGCGCCGGTGGCCGGATTCTATTTTGACCCGGATACAGGATACATTGGTGCCGTACCGGAGAATATCTGCGAGTTAGCCGATATTCCGACCTGGGCATTTCATGGCGATGCCGACAATGTCGTATCGCTGGAATACGGGCAGGTGATCATCGAGGCGCTGGAGGCGTGCGGCGGGGACGTGACATTCACCATCTACGAAGGGGCCGATCATGCCGAATCGTGGGAGCGGGCTTACGCCGATCCGGCGTTGTATGAGTGGATGATGGCGCAGCGGCGGAAGTGACCGTTAAGAAAGTGCGAGATTCACCCCCTCCCCGACCCTCCCCCTGACAGGTGGAGGGAGCAGATGTTTATTCTGGTGTTGAGTTGACGACAAAGGACGCAGAGATCGCAAAAAGGGCTGCTCGATTTGAGCAGCCCCCGGTGTTTTCAAGTGGTGGAGACTAATCGGCGAGAAGGGGACGGCGCAGGAAATGACGCACGTCGATGGGGTATTTCTGCTTCATGCGCAGGGCGCTTTCGTAAGAAAGCTGGGCGATGCGGTTCATCAGGCTTTGAGATGATTCGCGGACGTAGTCCCAATCCTCGATATCGCCGCCGAAGGTCATCGGCTCGCCGACGGTGATTGCATAGGGGCCGCGCAGATACCAGGTGCCGACCTCCTTCTCACCATTGACATTCGTCTCGACCAGACGCAGGCGCTTACGGTCGAGGGCGATGCCGACCGGGACAATCGGGACATCGGCTTCGAGGGCGAGGCGAACCGCCCCGGTGCGGGGACGGTGAAAACCGCCTTCGAGCGGGCTGATCGCGCCTTCGGGGAAGACTCCGATCACCCCACCCCGCGCCAGTTTGTCGATGGCCCGATCAACCGCCTCCTGGCCCTTGCCAGCGGCCACTTCGATATGGCCGGAGTTGGCAAGATAACGGCCAAAGTGCGGCACCTTGAACAGCGTGTCTTCGATCAATATGCTGATCGGCTCCGAGGTCAGGGTCAGGATCAGCCCAGGGTCGGAGGTAGAGGGATGGTTCGGGGAAATAATCTTCGCGCCTTCAGGAAGAGGGGCGTGAAACTCGACATCTAAATCCAGAAACAATCCTGCCAATAAATCGATTACCGGTAAACCTATCCTATACGCCATATTTTCGTCGAACATACAGTAACTCCTCAGCAAGTCTCATTATTCCGGGGCCGCCCCGGAGGGTTATCTGATCCGGCGTACTGCCGGTGTACGCCAGTATTTTCTCAAAACAAGAGGGGAATGTCTTGAACCAAAAGATACATTAGAGGGTACATCCAGAGAACACGTCGCCGCCAGATAAGTTACGTTGTTGTAATACATTGATCACCCCCCTGTGAGCCTATCGGCTCAGTCCATTCCCTGAATATCAAGGCAAGATAGCGAGATGTTTTCCCCCCCTCCTCTGACCCTCCCCCTCAAGGTGGAGGGAGCAGATTCGTGTGGAGCTATACGACCTTTCCGGGCGCAGCGTGCTGCGCCCCTGCGCTTGAAATCGCTTTTTGGGCCGCACGATTTTCAAAAGTGTTGTGTCCCCAGTAAAAAAAGGAGGGAACAATCAATGATCAAACGTGTGACGGAATCGCGTTTTGCTTGACTTTCCACCGTGAAAAGGCAAAACTCTGGTAGAAAGGACTCCAATATCATGAAGATCGCGTTCTACGGTGACAGCCTGACCGAGGGTCTGCTCGGCGTTTCGTACCTCGACCAGCTCCGCCATCGCCTGCCGAGACACTCTACTATTAATTACGGGAAAGGTGACGATACGGTTCTAAGCCTGTACCAGCGGATCGTGCGGTGGCACCTGAACAAACCCTACGACATGGCGTTCATCTGGGTAGGAACCAACGATGTCCCGATGAAGCCTTCGCGGATCGTGGCGCTGCTCAAACTGATGCGCGGCAAACCGTGGACATCATCGCCGGAAGCGTTCCGGGTGTGCTACTTAGACCTGCTCGACCTGCTCAGCGAAAAGACGCCGACCCTGTTTACCGTGTCGCCGCTGCTGGTCGGAGAGGATGCCAACTCGCCACGAAACCAATACCTGGGGAAACTGGCGGAGATCATCGAGGAAGTATCGGCGGACTACCCTGGAGTCACCTATATCGACCTGCGGCAGAAGTTCATCGACCGGCTGGAGGGCAAGCCGATCTCCGACTACATCCCGCGATATGTCACGCGGACAATCGCCGACACGATGCGGCTGCGAACCCGGAAACGAGTCGACCGGGTATCGGCAAAACGCGGGCTGCACCTGACAATCGACGGGGTTCACCTGAATGGTGCCGGGGCCGACCTGGCTGCGGAGACCTTCGCCGAAGCGATACTTGACGCGGCAGGAGGATAAGCACGCAAAGGGCAATGTCAACACCCTCTCTATCCCTCCCCCTTCCAGGTTGAGGGAACGAGATTTGAGGTCGAAGGGGATATACAAAAAGGTAAGGAGCAGCACAAGGGTGGTTGGTGCTGCTCCTTTGAGTGGGCCGACGGGCCCATGGGCGGTTCGTCCCGGTCCTTAGACGACAGTTGTAGTCGGTATCATTCGATTTATGAAGCCATATCAAGCAACGTAACCAACTCGTCGACGAAACTGATGGCCTTGATCGGCTTTGGGAAATAGGCCGTAAACCCGGCCCGGCGTGCTTCTTCGAAAACATTGATCGTATCGTAGGCGGTGACGGCGACGGTCGGGATGGACGACAATCGCGGATCGTTTTTCATCGCCTCGACCAGTTCGAAGCCATCCATACCGGGGAGCATCAGGTCGATGATCACCACAGTCGGGGGGTTATTCTTCAACTTGTCAAGGGCATCCTCAGCCGTAAAAGCCGACTCGACCTCAATCTGGGCGTGTTGCAGGATCGGGACCATGATGGATTGGAAATCCTGCTCGTCATCAACTACCAGTACTCGCCAATCAGTCAATTTCATCATCATCACTCAACTTCAACTTTCTCACCGGATACCAATGGAAGTATTACCGTAAACGTGCTGCCTTCTCCGGGGGCACTATCTACCTGAATCTGGCCGTCCATTACCCGGACCAATTCGTTGACAATCGCCAGACCAAGCCCGGCCCCTTCGTACCCACGGCTGCGAGAACTATCAACCTGACGGAATTTTTCAAAGATAATCTGCCGGGCATGGGCCGGAATCCCGATCCCGGTATCCGACACGACCATGCTCCACGAACCGGCATCAACTTTGCGGAATGCTACGTTGACTTCGCCCTTCTCGGTGAACTTGATAGCATTGGCAACCAGGTTCATGAGCACCTGTTCCAGGCGACGAAGATCGCCGATAATGACTTCAGGAAGAGCCGGGTCGATCTCAGAAGAATAGACAAGGTTCTTCTTCAACGCGTCGGTTTCGATGATCCGCTCGACGTTGTGGAGCAAACTGGAGGGTTTAAAAGACATCTCGTCCAGCTCGATGTGATAAGCCTCCATCCGGGAAATATCGATCAGGTTGTTGATCAGATCGAGCAGCCGCTCACCGTTGTCACGGATACGACGCGTATTATGATTGGCCCGGTCATCCAGACTGCCCCCCATCCCCATCAACATCAACTCTGAATAGCCGATAATCGCGTTGAGCGGTGTACGCAGCTCGTGAGAAACTGTCGCCAGGAACTCGCTTTTAAGGCGGTTGGCTTCCTCGGCTTTTTGAGCCGCCTCGGACAGCCGCTTCGATTGGAGCATATACCGGGCAAAATTACGCTCGCGTATTCCGGCGGAGATGCTAATCATGAACGAACTGAAGGCAAGAAAAGCCAGGAGATAACCAGCGGCTGGCATTTCAAAAGCAGACACGTAAGTCTGAAGTATGCCGACCGCGGCCAGACTGATAACTGCCAGGATGATCGTCCAGCCAAGCGGGACAAGGAAACTGGCAAAGAACAGGCCAACCATTACATAGCAATAAATAATCACCGCCTGATCGGGGACAAGGAACACACCAAGAAGAGGCGCAACAAAGCCTACCGGGATCGTCATCGCAACTGCGAGGGGAAATGTTTTTTCCGACCGGCTCAAAATATAGGCGACAGCATCCAGGGCAGAGCAGCAGATCGCCGTCAAAAAACCCGGATCGGACAGTAACGATCCATGCTCAGGCCGGGCCAGGAAAGAGGCAGCGGAAGCAATCAACAAAGATGGGATCATGAGAACCAGAAACACCCTGAGAAAACGTGTCTGGTGATACCGATAAGAGTTAATGGACTGATCAGCAGAGGGAAAGGTCAGCCAACGCCAGAAAGCAGCCCACCATCGGCTCTTGTTCCCAAACCATTCATTTCTAGGTCTTGTTGACGCAGCCAGCACCGGCATCTCCTGGTTGACAGGGTTAGTCATCTCTGGGTGGTTGTCCGAATGATGTACCATGTGCCTCTTTATACTATCAGCAATATGTATACAATTTATATATGTAGAATCCGCAAGCCTGGCAAAATGTTGTATTGGGAGGGGGTTGTGAAGGCCGGAAGGCAGGCGTGGATGATGGTTGTAACAGACGCGTTACGATTATATTCGGGAGCAAAAACGGTATCCAAAACCGTGATAGTTGATAATATAGCGCGGACTGCCCGGATCAGGCTCAAGCAGTTTCCTCAGCCGCCGGATATAGATTCGAACGTACTGCACGTTCTCGTCATGGGTGCCGTCGGGCCATAATTCTTCGATGATTTCTTCGGTCGGAACGGTCTGGTCGATATTGCGGACAAGCAGCGACAGCAGACTCTGCTCAAGGTAGGTGAGCGATATCCGCTCGCCTTTTACAAAGTATTCCTCACGGGTGAGGTTAAGCATCAGATGGTCGTCGACATACACCGGGTGACTGTCCTGATCGGCGGCGCTCGTAGAGAGCCGGATCAGGGCCTTGATCCGGGCAAGAAAGACAGCGAGGTCGATGGGTTTTACCAGGTAACTGCTTGCCCCCAGTTCAAGGCCGCGAATCTCATCTTCGCTTTCACGGGCAATCGCCGAAACCATCAGGATAGGCACCCGCGAGAAGGTGCGAATCTGGCGGCAGATTTCCCAGCCGTCCATTTCGGGAATGAGGATATCGAGGACGATCAGATCGGGGGATTGTTCCCTGACATAAAGCAGCCCGGTCTGCCAGTTCAGAGCGGACAGCACTTCATAGCCCTCCGCAGTCAGGAAAGGAACGACCACTCTATGCACATCAGGATCGTCGTCGATTACAACAATTCTCACAAAAAAACCTTAGCAACCATATATCATAGAACAATCGTACCTGAAAACAGGGGAGTAGAGCAACCCGGTTTTTAGTAGAAATCGTAATCGGAGGGATAAGTATTAGGTATAGTATTTAACCCGGCGAAGATCGATAAGCGATCAGTAATAATCAGTGGAATCGATCAGGGACAATCGGGGAGCAGCGGAGCGATCCGGTCGGCGGCGTATTCGGCGGCGATGGCATGGCCGATTTCGTTGGGATGCTGGTCGACCGGGTGGACCCAGAGCGTTTCGCCAGTTTCGCCCTCGAAAGCAGGGAACAGATCATAGGCGGTGATGCCTGCCGATCCGGCAGCCTCGATCACTTTCTGGTGGATCGCGGTGAAGGGATAACTGTCGTCAAGATGGAACAAGACCGGGTGGACGAACAACACGACGGGTGTTTCGTTCCGGGCAGCGAGTTGAGCAAGGCGATCCATATCATCGACAACCGTTTGCCAGCGCTCGCTTTCCGGCAGGTAGGCGCTGTTGTACTCGTCGATCATGTCCTGGGTTGAACTGCGGGTATCGAGGCCGGTCGCCAGCAGATCGATCAGTGCCGAGTGCTGCCGCAGCCGGGGCAGGTGCCGTCCATAGCGGGCGATGTCGGCACCCAGATAACCGAGCGTGCCCCCAGTTTCGACATCGTTGAGGAAGTACCAGATCACCAGCAGGTCGGTATCGAACGCGGCGGCCTGCTCCTCGTAGATTTCGAGATAGTCATCGAACGACGTGCCGGAACTGGCGAAATTGTAGACTTCGACCGGGCAGCCAACCTGCTCGGAGAGCAGCGCTTCCATGCGGTAAGCGGCGGTATCTTCCAACCAGACACCTTCACCATAGGCAAAGGAATCACCAAGCAGGGTGATTCGCAGCGTGCCGGGTGGGATCGACGGCTGAAATTCTTCGTCGCGGAAACCGAGCGAATTGGGGTAAAAGATCACCGAGTTGTCCTCATCGAAATAGCCTCTTGGATTACTGGGGTAGCGGTAGCCCCATTCGGAGGAGTCATCGACGTAGAAGGGTTCACGGGATTCCATATAGACCATCGATTTGACCGGGAACAGCCGGAGGGCGATCTCCAGCAGGACGAGGGTCAGCAGGACGGCGACAATTGCCAGCCCCAGGTTTTGAACCCAGGGCAATCTCAAAAAGCGAAAGGGTCGATTATTCTTCCCGGTCAAAGTCGAGCCTCCGGTGATTTCTATCCACAGATGACACAGATAGCACAGATATAGAAATAACACAGACAGCAGGGCTATTTATCCGCGAATTGCGCGAATTGCGCAAATGAATCTCACCGCAGAGGACGGCGACCATTCTGGTCGCTCAGGAGTTTCGCCTGTGCGAAACGTCCACGCAGAGATCGCAAAGGAGAAATCCACCCACCCCCTTCGACCGATCTACGGTCGGCCACTTCCCCCTTTCAGGGGGCAGACAAGCGCTTATGCAGGATCGAAACGGGGCGCTGGCAGATGTCTGATATCTGCCAGCGCCCCGCGTGGTTAGATACTCCGGGTTACTCGGTGACGGTCACCCAGGTGTACTTCTCGTAGAGATTGCCTTCCATGTCTTCGACGATGAAGCCAAGCAAATAATCGCCGGGGTCGGCATCGACCGACCACCACTGGATGACCTGATCCTCTTCACCGGTGAAGGTGATCGAATAGCCATCGTAGTAGTTCCAGACGACCTCGTCGCCCTCCCCTTCTTCGAGCCACCAGTCCGCGACGATAAACTGATCGCCGGGCTGGGGAGTGATCTGACGCGGCGCGCCAAACCCGTCGGCGGTGCCGGTGAAACCATAGACCTCGATCAGGTCGCCCTCTTTGTTGTCGAAGCGCAGGTAGGCATCGCGTTCTTTGCCAGTCGAGGCGGAGACGTAGGTGCCTTCGACAAGATAGGTGGCATCTTCGGCAGTCTCGCCGAACTCTTCCGGCTCAAGGACGGCAAAGACGAAGTTGACCTCGTCGTCAATGGCATAGTAGATCGGCTCCCATTCGAACTCAAGCTCGATTGGCCCTTCACCCCAGTCGGGATAGTAGATGCCGCCGATTTCGAGCGAGTCCCCGATGTCGATGTAGTCCTGGTCGATCATCTGGAGGGCATTGTACTCTTCGTTGTACCAACCGGCGAAGAAGTAGATATAGGCAATCTGGTCGCCGGTGATGGTCGAGGACATGGTGACGAAGTCGCCGGTGCCGGTGGTGACGGTATCGGCAGAGAGGACGATATCGGTGATCTCGACGCCCTGAGTCGCGCCCGGTGCTTCGTATTCGGCGCTGCGCTCGGCGACGGCGACTTCGGCGGGGAGGACGGTGGGCATCGGGACGCCAACGTAGTGATAGAGCAGGAAGTCATCCCAGAGAGTGTTGGCGGCAAAAGTATAGGAGACGCTGGTATAGGACTCCGACCCGCCGTAGTCGGTCTGGTAGAGGCTCGAATTGGGGAAGTAGATCGACACGCCGTTCGAGCCAGGGCGGGCCTTGCCGTGCTTTTCCGCTACCACGAACTGATTGAGGGCGGCGACGAGATCGACATACGCCTGCTGCACGGCAGGGTCACCGCTTTCGACGGTGACGATTTCGGCAAAGTTCCCAAGATCGATATAGGGGGGAAGCTGCGAACCAAAGACATCCTGGTAGGACTGGGCATAGGTGCGCGACTCGGCGACAATCCCCTGGTCGATGCCGCCAATGGCAAGGGCCAGATCGTCGACGGCGGTGTTGAGGGTCTGCATCTGGCCAAGATCGACTGTCGCCAGGGTGATGTCATTGCCGAGGATGTTTTCGAGTTCCGGCTCCCAGAGGGTGTAGATATCCTCAGTGATGTAGCTATCGACAATCGCCCTGCCGAGATCGGCTCCGGACATGCCGGGGTTACTGACGAGCGATTGGAGGAAGCTGGAATAAGCCCACCCTACCCCCGGCTCGACTTCCTGGGAAGCGACTGCATAATTGGCATAGGGGGCGATGGCGTTGTAAACCTCGATGTGGCTCATCAGGCAGGCATCGAAGCCAATCAACTCCAGCTTGTCGATGCCGGTGATCCCCTGAATCTCGTGGAGGGCAGATTCGAGTTCCATCAGCCAGAGCATATCGCCAAAGCCGCGTGCCAGCGGGATGTCGTCGCGGCCAAGACCATAGGCGGTGGGGTCAGACCAGCCGCCGGGCCAGCCGGTGCCGTGATCGGAGAGGATCAGCGCATAGTTGTCGGCGGGATAGTTGGTGACCGACCAGGAGACGAAATCGACCAGGGAGTCCATATCGGCCATGTTGACCTCGCCCAGGTCGGCAAGCTCCGGCGAGTTGACCCATTCGAGGTCGTTATCGGCCTGGAGATAAAAACGCTTGGTGGTCGTCCAGTTACCGCCGCCGTTATACCCGCCTTCGAAGCGGTCGATCTGCGAGATGATATTTACCTGATCGCTGGAGCCGACGATTTCGGCCTCGTTGAGGTCAACATAGATGTCCATTTCCAGCATTTCGTCGTCGGCATCCTGGTAGAGCATCACCGTCCAGGTTTCGCCGCCAGCGGTGGATGGCGCAGTGGGTTCGATGACACCGCCGGATGCGCCGGTGCCGGAGGTGATGTTCGCGCCAATCGTCCAGACGATGGGGCCAAACACCTCGATCTCGTAAATCTCTTCGAGGGTCACGCCTTCACCGGGGGAGCAGTCGACGGCGAGGACGTCGTAATAATCGGGTGTGTCGACGGTGTAGACGATGCTCGCGCCGGGGGCGAGGACTTCGGTGAGGATGTTGGCTCCCCAATATTCGGAAGTGGTGGGATCAATATAGATGCCGCAGATGTCGACGCCGTAGTCGTTGATAATCGTGATGGTGGGCGCGCCGGTCACGTCAGGGGGGGCAGACTCTTCTGCGATTTCGTCAGCCTTTTCGAGTGCGTCCTGGGTGGCAGCAATGATCGCTTCCTGGGTCATCAGTTCGGTGTTAATTGCATCGGTGGTTCCGCAGGCCAGCGACACAAGAATGACTGCCAGGAGGACAGTCAACCAGGGCAGCCAGCGTTTACCGTATCGAGCAGAGTGATTTTCCATTCCCATTGCTCCTTTGATCAATAAAGACGGTTCGCTTTTCAAGGATACTCAACTGCTTCCGTGTTCTCCCAAAACATTAACAATTAGACTCTATTCTTTTTTGTACGGCGGGGCGAATCGGGGAAGGATTCCCAGGTATAAAAGTTTAGGAATTTAATTCGACCATACTCCCTGTTTTGTGGTTGGATTGAATTGTCGATCACCCCCCTGCGTCTCACTGCGTTCGACGCTGCCCCCCTTAGCAAAGGGGGGCGGCATAACTTTTTATGCGCTGGAACCGTTGTGACCGGGTCATTTATTCAAACGGGCTAAAATCGATTTGCCGCCTACGGCAACCGGGCCTCCGGCTGCAATGGACGACGACCTCTGGTCATCTGGCGGCAAACTACATCGGAATTCGGGCTTACAGGGCAATAGGATAACATATCCGGTGGAAAGCGGAGAGTAAAAGAATATGTATCGATCATTTATGAATTTTATCTAAAACCTGGTTCAAGTGTATTGCTCCGGCATGCACCGTACTATATACTTCGAAAAGGATAGGTTCATCGGAATATATACTCCCACAACCACAACTTCGTAAGCCACCTACCACAGAACGGAAACCATCGGAGGGCATCAATGAGAAAACGAGTTCTCGCCAGGCTAGTGACTTTGAGCATCTTACCGGTATTAATGGCTGCGTGCGGATCGCCCACCGTGACAGAGACAGCCCCCATCGAAGAGGAAGAACCAACAGCGGAAGCCCCGGAAGGTCGGGCGCTGGTCTTCGGCGATATCTCCGACGACCCCGGCGAAGTGATCGAGGGGACACAGCCGCTGGCCGACTACCTGGCCGAACATCTGAATGATTACGGGATCAGCGAGGGGCAGGTCAGAGTGGCGACCAGCGCCGACGAGATGACCGAAATGCTAAAAAACGGCGAGGTCGATCTGTACTGCGACAGCGTCTACCCGGCGACGTTGATCAGCGACACATCAGGGGCGAAGCCGATCCTGAGACGGTGGCGCTACGGTGTCGAGGAGTACCATACGCTGATCTTCGCCAGCAAGGAAAGCGAGATTGACTCGATTGAAGACCTCGCGGGCCATATGATCGCGATGGACAACCCTTATTCGACCACAGGTTACGCGATGCCCTCTGCGTTCCTGATCGACAACGGGATGTCGATCACGATCAAACAATCGGCGAATGACCCGGTAGCCGACGACGAGATCGGGATCGTATTCAGCTATGACGACGAAAACACGCTGCAATGGGTGTTGAGCGGATTGGTCGCTGCCGGTGCAACCGACGACGTTTCCTACGACCTGTTTTTTCCGGAAGAAGCTAAAGAAAAGGTCCTGATCCTGGCCGAGACGGAGTCGGTGCCCCGGCAGGTGGTGGTCGCCGGCCCGGAGATGGACGGCGATCTGCTGGAGGCGGTGACGGAACTGCTGGTCAATGCCAACGAGGACGAGAACGCCGCTGAAGCCCTGGAAGCGTTCCAGACCACAGAATTCGACGCGTTCCCGGAGGGGATCGATGATGCGCTGAACCAGATGCGCGACCTGATGGAAGTCGTGCAGGCGATCCCGGCGGGATAAGGTTCCGTATACAGGCTCGCTTGCAGGGATTCTCTATTTATCCCCCTTCGAACGACCTTCGGTCGGCCAAGCGATGTTTTTGTCGTTCACTTCCCCCCACCCCCTTCGCCGCTGCGCGGCACTTCCCCCTTTCAGGGGGCAGATACCGGGACAGGTGGGCATAAATCGTAAGTAACGGGTTAATTAGCGTGGACCACCAAACAGGCTCCAACAAACAGGCGTTAAGCAGCGCCAACCTCCTTAGCAGGGGAGAATGATAGTGTCAAAAGTAAGGCAATTCTTTCGCGATCTACCATTGGGCAGCAAGCTGGCCGGGTTATCGAACCTGCTCGTGCTGGCAGTAGTGCTGGCGCTGACCCTGTTCAGCATCCGACGGGAACGGGCTACCTTCCGGCAGGAACTGGAAGATCAGGCCACACTGATGCTCGAAACGCTGCCTCTCACGATCCGCGACCAGCTTTACCAGCTTGAGATCGACGAACTGGTAGATGTCGCCAACGTGGTCGGCGATAACGAGATGGTGACGCTGCTCAAAATCTACGACTCCGAAGGGGCGCTGCTGGTCGATGCCCAACGGCCAGAGCCGGTATTTGGGCAGGTGAGCGAACCATTGGGCGAATCGCTGATCGGACTCGACGCCGAGGAGATCGTGCTGAACTGGGAACCCGATCAACTCGTCGCGGGGCGGTCGATCAGGCTGGGCAACCAGGTGATCGGCGCGGTGGCGATTGGGCTGGCGACCGAGCCGCTCGATGCGAAAGTGCGCGGACTGACACGGCAGGCGGCACTGATCGGCGCGGGGGCACTGATCGCCGGAATCGGGTTGATGATATTACTGGCGCGGGAAATCACCACGCCGTTGAGCGAACTGACCGAGATCGCCGGGGAGATGGCGGGCGGCGACCGCGAGAAACGCATTCAGCGCGAAGCGAACGACGAGATCGGGCAGCTGGGGAGCGCCTTCAACACGATGGCGGATTCGATCAAACAGCGGGAGGACGATCTACGCAGGTTCGCCGCCGGGCTGGAACTAACCGTCGCCGAAAGAACCGGCGAACTGCAGGAGAAGGTCGAGGAGCTGGAGAAAACCAACAAGGCACTCGACATCGCCCGGAAGCAGGCGGAAGAAGCGACCGAGATCAAAAGCCAGTTCCTGGCAACGATGTCACACGAACTGCGGACACCGCTCAACGCGGTGCTGGGTTTCAGCCAGCTTCTACTGGCGGGAACATCGGGCGACCTGAACGAGAAACAGACCGACAAAGTCCAGCGGATATTCAGGAACGGGCAAACGCTGCTGGAGATGATCAACGACCTCTTAGACCTGGCGAAGATCGAGGCGGGGCGGTTGGAACTGGTCGAGGAGCCTTTCACGGTACAGGACTGGCTGACCGGGATCAGCCTGCAATTCGACGGGCTGGCAAAAGAAAAGAATTTAGCGATCGCCTACAAGCTGGACGACCGCCTGCCGGGGAAGATCGTCGGGGACGCAGTGCGCCTGAAACAGATCGTCGTCAACCTGCTCTCGAACGCGATCAAGTTTACCGACGAAGGGTCGGTGACGGTCGACGTGGCGCGGGCAGACTCGAAGCAGTGGACGATTGCGGTCAGCGACACGGGAATTGGAATCCCGGCGCACGCGCAGGAATACATCTTCGACGAGTTCCGGCAGGTGGATGGTACTTCGAAACGCAGATATGGGGGGACAGGGCTGGGGCTGGCAATTGTCAAGAACCTGGTGCTGACAATGGGGGGGACGGTACGCGTCAAGAGCACGGTCGGGGAGGGCAGCACGTTTACCGTCACACTACCGCTGGCAGAAGAAACCGACGACAAAGAAGGATAGGCTCATGCCCGAACAAATATCCGACTGGAAAGTTCTGATCATCGACGACGATACCGATAACCTGGGCGTCGCGTGCGAGTTCCTTGAATTCCTGGGGGCGACCGTGCGCACCGCGCGAGACGGCGAAGAAGGACTGGAGAGTCTCAAAGACTTCGAACCGACGGTCATCCTGCTGGATTTGTCGATGCCGGTGATGGACGGCTGGCAGATGATCAAGAAGCTGAAGGAAGATGAAAAACAGGCCGCGATCCCGGTGATCGCATTGACCGCCCACGCAATGTCACACGACCGCGAACGGGTGATCGAAGCCGGATTCGACGGGCATATCATCAAGCCCTTCTTACTTTCATCGCTGGTCGACGATATCAAGCGCTACCTGACCAACAAAGGGCAGGCTGACGCGAAAAAAAAGTCATAAACGACGCCGCGCCGACCGGCGGCGACAATCAATCATGGATGGCCGACAATGGAAAATGCATGGCGGGTACTGGTCGTCGAAGATAACGACGACAATTTCAAGGTATTCAAAGAAGCTCTTGAATACCACAACCCGGCGGTCGAGGTGCGCTGGGTGGTGAGCGGCGAAGACGGCGACATCGTGCTGGCCGATTTCATCCCTGATCTCGTGATCCTTGACCTGGAACTACCGGGGAAAGACGGCTGGCAAATCCTCGGCGAACTGCGCGAGAATCCCGCACTGGCCGGGGTGCCGGTGATCGCCACGACCGCCTATCACTCAGTCAACGTGGCGGCTAAGGCGCGAGAAGTGGGCTTCGACGGGTACTTCCCCAAACCGATCGACGTGTTCAGCTTTGGCGCGGAGATCGAGGCGATCATGCAAGGCGGGTAACTGCAATTAAACGTGTGGAGTTCTGCCTCACACCCCGGCAGAGTGCAACCATCTTCGGTTGCTCAGGAGTTTGGGCTGTGCCCAAACATCCACTGCGCCGCCCCTGCACCGCTACTTTTTTATCGGCTGGCAAAGTCAGCCGATAAAATTTGCCCTTGACTCTCACGTAACGTGATACCGTACAATCTGCTGGTAAGGAGTGATTGTCATGGCATACACGGTCAAACAGCTTGCCGATCTCGCGGGGATCAGCGTGCGGACACTGCACTACTACGACGAAATCGACCTGCTGCCACCGTCGACGGTGGAGGGCAGCGGGTATCGATACTACGACGCGGGTGCGGTGCTCCGCTTGCAGCAAATCCTGTTCTACAAAGAACTGGGGTTGAGCCTCAAAGAGATCAAAGGGCTGCTGGATGCGCCCGATTTCGATGTGCTGACTGCACTCGAAATGCACAAGAAACGGATCGAGCAAAAGGCGGGACGCATCCGGGGACTCCTTCAAACAGTCGAAAATACCATCCAGCATTTGAAAGGTACACAGCCAATGAGCGACTCAGATTTGTTCAAGGGCTTCGACGAGGCCCAGCAGGAAGAATGGGAAAAGGAAGTGGTGGAGCGATGGGGAGCCGACAACCCCGCCACCATCCAATCGAAGCAGAGGTGGGGAAGTATGAGCGATGCACAGAAAGCCGAGATTCTATCAGAGGGGCAGGCGATCACGCTGGGACTGGCCGAACTCATCGACCGCGATCCCGACGACCCCGACGTGCAGGCACTCGTCGCACGGCAGCACAAGTGGATCGGCAATTTCTACGACTGCAGCCTGGAAATGCTCGAAGGGCTGGGGCTGATGTACACCACCGATCCGCGCTTCGCCGAGAACTACAGCCGCCATCACCCCGACCTGCCCCAGTTCTTCTACGAGGCGATCAAGGTTTACGTGAAGGCGAACGGGTAAAGCCCTCCTGCATCTCAAATTACATCAGCGGTTGGCGCTGCCAACCGCTGATGTTGTGATCTCACTAAGGGGGACGCTGGTCAGGGATTGTAGTAGTAGTAGAACTCCATCTGCGAGATTACATTGTTCATCATCTGCTCAGGGTTGGATGTATCGAACAGCGCATTACCGGGTACGGAACTATAGGAGAGCAGTTCACCCGTTATTTCATCAGTTACCATTATCTGTACATTATCAATGGGAGGGTAAGCACAATCCAGTTCCATTAAAATATTCATAGTCGCAGCAATAAGTTCGCTATCAAAAAGTTCACGGTACTCACGAAACGATACCAGATAGGCTTCTATCTGCACCTGGTCATCGTTAAGAACCAGGTAGAAGGCAGTGTTATGCACTTCGGACATATCCCCAAAATGCCATTCGATTGATTCACGAAGCTCAGGCCACGTGCAGGCATCTTCCGGCGGCGATACAAAACCCTGGGATGGCGGTATGTTGGCGCGCATATAATCCGTTTCAGTGTTGGCATCCAACAGATCGAAATAATCACTCGCTGAAGGATTGGAACCCAGGGGAAGCGTATCAACAGCGAAGTGCGTGCTATACCAGCTATTGTAGGCGGGATCGACAACCAGGGGATTCAGATGGGTGAATACTTCCTCGACACAGGGACATTCCTTCACGAGCTCATCCGACAGCCGCGCGGATTCATGCGCCGCGACCCCGGCATTCTCGAACAATTTGTCCTGTTCTGTCCATTCAGGGAAGAGTTCGGGCGAAACAACCCAATATCGAAGAATGACTCTATCCTGAAATGCATACCAGCTTACAGCTGACTCGTAATCAGACAGAAACTCACGCGCCTGAAGCAGCGCTGTCAGTTCATCGCAGGCAGGGGTTGGGGTCAGGGTGGGTTCCGGTGTATCGGTGGGGGTCGGGGTGTCGGTCGGGGTGCTGGTAGGCTCCGGCGTGGGGGTGAGCGTCGATGTGGCGGTGGGACGCGGCGTTTCAGTGGGAGTAGGGGGCAGCAAGCCTTGCAAAGTTCCGCACGCACCTGAGTACAGAGCAATCAGCAGGACTGCACAGGAAATAAATCTCACTCGTTTTTTCATTGTCGGCCCCTATATAGGTGAAAAAACAATATCAACCAATGGTGCAACAAAAGACAGCAGTAATGGGGCAAGCTCCCAGCCTGCAGGCAATATTATAATGTTGTTTCTGACACAGGGAAAGGAGGTCGCAGCACGCTGCGCCCGTTGATTATTGGGAGTTTTGGCTGTGCCAAAACATCCATTCCCCTCTGGCCTACGGCCCATCTCCCCCAAACCTGAGGGCGGCCCGTACAATACCTTCGCCAAAACCGTCCGATGCTTTCGGGCGGGGACAAGCCCCGTCCCTACCGCCAATACCTCAGTCAAATAACCTTTCGGAACAGCGGCAGCCAGAGAGAAAATATGTTATGTGAAGTCTGCCAGAGATTGACGGCAATCGTGTTTCGGGTTATTGCCAGGCATCGAAGTAGGCATAGATATTGTCCGGGTTGGCCCCCGGCCCGAACTCGCACTGAGCGATCAGGCCACCGGAGTGGAACAGGGATCCACGCATCTGGCGAACGTAAGCGGGAACGTCGGCGGGATCGGCATTGGGCAGAATGTGAAGGCGATCCAGCTCGCCCCAGAAGGTGATCCGTCCCCTGAACGGGGCAAGATTATCCAACCCCATCGTGAAGACCTGGCTGTTGAGCGCATCAAGGCCCAGGTCGATCAGATCGGGGAGGATGGCGAGGATATTGCCATCGGAGTGCATGAAGGCATACTTGCCATGCCGGTGGGCAACGTCGATATAGTCTTTGTAGAGCGGTTTGAACAGGCTCCGCCACAGGGCCGGGTTGACCAGCATACCGCGCTCCGATCCCCAGTCGTCCATGAACCAGATCGCATCGACGGCGGTCATCGCCCAGGCTTCGAGCAGGTCGACGTAAAAGCGGTGGATTCTGGCAAGCAGGGAGAGCATCTCCGGGGGCGGTGCAGCAAGATCGACCAGCAGATTGAGCGATCCACGCAGGTTTTGCAGCCGCTCAAACGGGCGGGGGAGCGCACCAGGGGTCAGACCAGCGATGACAAAGCGGTCAGTGGAACGGCAGAATGCATCGACCTGATCGACATCGACTGAGAGGTACGAATCGGGAATATTCACCATACCGACTGCCGACCAATCAGGGAGCAGTGGGGAACGGACATCACCCATCAGGCCAGGTTCGATGTTGACGAAGATGCTGCCCCATTCGTCGGTAAAGGTGCCAGACCGGTAGACCGCGCCGCCGTCGGCATAGGAGTCGAGGACGGCGGGAGGGACGGATCGATACAGCGGGGGGCAGAAAACCAGGTCATCGGGGAAAGCGGATTGAAGGCGCGAGACTTCCGCCGGGTGGTTGATCCGCGCCCAGGGGGTGAGCCACAACTGGCGCGGCACACGCGACGGCGAAGCAAAGGTCAGGGTTTCGATCACCAGTTCCCTGGGTGAGCTCACAGGGGGAATCCTTCCAACAGAGCGATAAAGCCTCACACAGATCGTCGAGAAATTGTATAATGATTACGTCGGTAAACAAAACCCCGGCGAGACGCCGGGAATCACGCACTGAAAACCCGACTAGAGAGACGGCGATGAAAACCAGGGATCGCGTCAAACTGTATGGATCAATTCTCACGTTTGCCGCGGCCTGTCTTCTGTTCGCCCCAAATCCACAGATAACAGATGCACCGCCGCTCGATCTCATCGGCCCTGATTCGATCATCTGGGCCTGCGCGATCGTCGTACTGTTTCAAGTGGCGATCATCGCGCTGATGATTCTCAACCATACGCGCCGCAAAAATATCCAAAAGGAGCTTTCCGCCAGCGTCGAACGCTACCAGTCGCTGTTCGATCACTCGCCGGAGGGGATCGGGCTTATTTCGCTGGACGGTAAATTTCTGGACTGCAACAGAGCAATGGAAGACCTGATCCGGCTGCCGAAAGCCAAGATCGTCGGGCGGCATTTCACCGGACTGGATATCCTGCCGAGCAAATCCATCTACCAGTTCCTGCGGTTGTATAAACGGCTGGAAAATGCGGAAGGCACCAATAACCTGGAATTGTATATCATCGACCGCGAGGGGCAGGTACGGTGGATCGAAGTGTTTGCCAGCCTGCTCAGGAAGAAGAACGTACCCCAAGCGGTGCAGGTGATCGTCCGCGACATCACCGAGCGAAAATGGGCCGAACACGCATCAAGCGAGGAGAAAGCCTTCGCGGAGGCCCTGCGCGATACGGCAGCGATGCTGAACAGCACCCTCGACCTGGACAAAGTCCTGAGCCGGGTGCTGGCGAACGTGTGGCGGGTGGTGTATCACGACGCGGCAAACATCATGCTGGTCGAGAACGGCATCGCCAGGGTGGTGGGGCACCGGGGTTATATGGAACGCGGGCTTGAAGCGGACGTGATGGCGGTTCGATACGAGGTCGCAAAGACTACCAACCTGCAGCATATGACACAGACCAAAGACTGCCTCCTGATCAGCAACGTGCGGGAATACCCCGGCTGGATACTGGCCCCACATACCGAGTGGATACGGTCGAATCTCGGCGTACCGATCATCAGCACGACGGGAGAGGTGATCGGGTTCATCAACCTGGACAGCGAAATGGAAGGCTTCTTCACCCCCGAACACGCCGAACGACTCCAGGGATTCGCAACCCAGGCCGCGGTCGCGATCCGGAATGCACAGCTTTACGAGGCGGAGCAAAACCGGCGGCAGATCGCGGAGACACTCCAACAGGCAACCGCCGTGTTGAATACTTCGCTGGAACTGGAAGAAGTCCTGAACCTGATCCTGGAACAACTGAGCAGCGTGATCGACTACGACAGTGCGGCGATACAGCGGCTCGATGCAGGCAACAACACGCTGGTGATCCATGCCTGCCAGTATTTCGATCACCCGGATAAGGTAGTCGGGCTGAGGTTCCCAATCGAGCCGAAGTTCCCGAACATGCGTGTGGTCAGGGAGAGAAAGCCACTGGCCATCGACGACGTGACGGTCGACTACCCGCATTTTCAGGTCGAAGCCAACTCCTTCGAATCGGGTCATATCCGCTCGTGGCTGGGGGTTCCACTGATTGCCAGGGACAAGACGATCGGGATCATCACGCTCGACCGGAAAACCATTCACCCGTTCACGGAAGAAGAAACCGGCATCGTGACGGCCTTCGCAAACCAAGCAGCGGTCGCCATCGAAAATGCGGCGTTATATGACAGCCTGGAGGGTCAAAATGCGCTGCTGGAGGAGCGGGTCAGAGAGCGGACGATCCAGTTAGAGGAAGCCAACAGACACCTGCGGAGGCTCAGCGAGTTGAAGGACGAATTCGTCGCCAACGTTTCACACGAGCTGCGCACCCCGATAGCCAATATCAAGCTGTACCATCACCTGCTGGGCTCGAAGCCGGAGAGCAGCGAAAAGTACCTCGCCACCTTGCAGCGCGAGACGAACCGGCTGGAAAAGATCGTCGAAGATATCCTCCACATCTCGCGCATCGACCAGGGTGAACTCAACCTGATGGCAACGTCGGTCGACCTGAACTCGATAGCCGAGTCATACGTCACCGACCGGCAGGCACTGGCCAAAAATCGCCTCCTGACGCTCAACCTGGAAACCAATCAGAATATCCCACTGGTGCTGGCCGATCAGGGGATGCTGGGGCAGGTATTCAGCATCATCCTGACGAACGCGATCAACTACACGCCAGAAGAGGGACAAATCGATGTACGGGTAATTGACGATGTGCGCGACGGCCAGCCGTGGGCAGGGTTCAGTATCAGCGACAGCGGGCCGGGCATTCCAGAAGACGAACGGGACAGGCTGTTCGAACGCTTCTTCAGGGGACTACATGCGCAGGATTCGGGCGTACCGGGAACCGGGCTTGGATTGTCCATCGCCAAGGAGATCATCGACCGACACGAGGGGCAGATCGAGGTGACGTACCAGGGGATCAACGGGACGGGGGTCACCTTCACAGTATGGATACCTGCCTGTGACGAAGAAAGTGGGTAATATTACAACGAATACGCGCACCGCCCCCAAAGAGACTGAGTTTGTATTATTCCCCGGCTAAAACGCCGGGCTAAAATCGATAGGTCGCCCTCAGGCAGGACGGAACCCTGACCCCTACGAGACGAGATCGGGGATGGGAATCATCTGGAAGATTGTTGAATATTCGGGCACATGAACGGGTCGGCCCGGTTCATTGATCCGTACATACGACAAGGTCGATTAGCACAGGCAAAATCGAATGACGGCCAAAGGTTTGTCAAAGCAAGAACTTATTGCAGAGTTAGAAGCAACACATGCCAGGCTTGCCCGATATGAGCAGGCAGGAGGCGATATCAACTTCGAGCAGGTGAAGAAGTACGGAAACGACCTGGCCCGAATCTATATCGTCGAGCGACAGAAGCACGATGAATTAAAGACAACGCTCAGGCAGCTCGACACGGTCATCGCCAGCATTCCGCACGGGCTGCTGGTCGTCGACGACAGCCTGACGGTGCAGAAGGCGAACAGTGCTTTTTGCGAGCTTTTTCAGAAGGACAGCGAAACCGTCATCGGAAAAACTCTCAACGAACTCAATCTGCCGGAGGGCATCGAAAAGGCGCTGCTGGAACTGACATCACCAGGAAGCGCCCGGAAAGTGATCGAGATTCAGATCGACGAGCCGGAATTCCTGGCGCTGCGGACGTGGGCGACCCGCCTGAACTCGGCAACATCGGGTGGCTGGCTGATCCTTGTCTACGATGAAACCACCCAGCAGCGTGTCGAAATAGCGCTGCTTGAGAGCCATCGAAAACTACAGGAAAGCGAAGAACAGTTCCGGTCACTGGTCGAGAACGCACTGGCCGGGATATTCGTCATCGACCACAATTTCCGGTTCATCTACGGCAATGACGAACTGGCCAGGTACCTGGGATACGAAAGAGAAGAACTGGTCGGGACGGATTTCCGCAAGTTGATCACCGAGAAATCACTCGGCATAGTAGTCGACAACTACAACCGGCGGCAGCGCGGAGAAGAAGACGTACCCAATCGATACGAGTTCTCCGTGCTCCGCAAAGATGGCACAGAGCTGGACGTGGAGATCAGCGCGGCGATCACGAAAGACGTCAATGGCAACCCAATTACAATCGGGCAGCTGCTCGACATCACCGACAGGAAAAAAGCGATAGAAACATTGCAGACAAACGAACACTTCTTAGAGACCGTTTTTCAGGGTATCCGGGATGGGCTGGTCGTTCTCGACCGCGAAATGACCATCGTGCGGACTAACCACTGGATCGAAAAAATGCGGGCCGACAGGATGCCGCTGGTCGGGGAAAAATGCTATAACGTATTCCATGAACTTGGCAAAATCTGCCCCTGGTGCCCCTCGGAAACGACAATGGAAACCGGTGAGGTCGAAACGTCAGTCGTTCAGGTAACAACCGCCGACGCCGCCGACAGGTGGCTGGAAATAACATCGTTTCCGTTAATCGGCGATAACGGCGAAGTGACCAGTGTCGTCGAGCATGTGAAGGATATTACCGAGAAGAAGAATTACCAGGAATCGCTGGGCCGCTACGCCGAACGGCTCAACATTATGCGGGCCATCGATCAGGCGATCCTGACAGCACAATCACCGCAGGAGATCGCAAGCGGGGCGATCAGACACATCCAGACCCTCATTCCCTGCCAGCGGGGAAGCGTGGTCAATTTTGACCTGGAACTGGACATCTCGACGATGCTCGCCACCCAGACCGACCTGGAGACGGAAGCCGACATCAATTACCAGGTCCCGCTGAAGGTGCTCAATATCGAGCCGCTGAAGAAGGGTGAAATCATCCACGAGGCCAATCTAGCCAACTTCACGGATGCACCGCCACCGCTCAGGCTACTGCAAAAAGAGGGAATCAAGACATACGCCATGATTCCAATGATTGCACAGGACGAGTTGATTGGTGCGTTGAACCTGGGAAAGACCATCGAGGAGCCGTTTACAAACGAGCAACTGGAGATCGCCCAGGAAGTAGCGAACGAACTCGCCATCGCCATCCGACAGGCAAGACTGCACGAGGCGGAACGGCGGCAGCGCGTTCTGGCTCAGACACTTCAAAAGATGTATGAAAACATGGCGAGCCTGTCCGATCAATACGAGATATTTTCGGCGGTCGTCAAGAGCCTGTCCGAACTGGTGGAGTTCGACCGGGCGGTGGTGCTGCTGACTGAGAAGGAACAGGCGCGGATCGCTGGTACATATGGTTACCCGACCCCCTCGACCCTGCTGGGAACGACCTACCAGTATGAAGAGAACGAGGTGATGCGCACGGTGCTTTCGTCAGGAGAGATGATCGCCCTGACACGCGGCGAGAACGAGAATTGGGACCCTCAACTGCCCTGTATAGAGCCTGAGGCAAAGCTGTGGATCGGCATTCCGCTGACCAGCGGCGACGCGATAATCGGAATGCTCTGCCTTACCAGCGATCACCAGGAGAAATACCCGGCCTACAGCTACCAGACGATCCGGGATTTTCTGCAACCGGCGATTCTATCAATAGAAAAAAATCGCATTCTCACCGAACTGGACAGCAGCCTGAGCACGCTGCGCGAGGCCCAGGAACACCTGACACGCTCAGCGCGGCTGTCGGTGGCCGGGGAACTGGCGGCAGGGGTCGCGCACCAGATTAACAACCCGCTGACGACGATCATCGCCCAGACGTACCTGCTGTCGAAGAAGCTGGAACACGATTCGAATGCCTATGCCGCAGCGGAAGCGATCAAGAGAGCGGCTTACCGGGCCGGGACGGTCGTGCAGCGGATGCTCGACCTCACCCGAACACGGCCTTACAACATGCAGATGGTCGATGTCGGCGAATCGGTAGCCAACGCGGTCGACCTGATCCGGTCGCAAATCGAGCCACATATCGCCAAAATGACCCTCAAAACCGATCCCAACCTGCCAATGATCCGGGCCAGCGAACCGCACCTGGAAGACGTCTGGCTGAACCTGATCCTGAATGCGAGGGACATTGTGATAGGTCAGCCTGATGGTATAATAGAAATCACGACCAGCTTTGAACCAGAAAATAACGTGATTGCGGTTTCGGTAAGAGATAATGGTGCCGGTATTCCGGACGAAGATATCGATCAAATCTTCGAGCCATTTTTCACCACAAAGGAACACGGTACCGGTCTGGGGCTGGCAATCTGCCAGGAAATTGTGAGACATCACAACGGAACGTTAACAGTCGAGAGCACGCCGGGCAAGGGCACGACATTCACAACACGGCTCCCTATTTCAGAACCGACAACTACCTACGCGGAAAACAGATAGCCCGGTCCAGTCAAACATTGTCTCCGGTCAATACACACCCGGCAGCCGGGCCAACCTCCGGGTTGGTCATGATTCGCTGCCGCCGGCAACCTGATACAGATGGAAAGTCGGCAGACCTATGGCGCACATTCTGGTAGTTGACGACGAAAAGGAAGTCCTCGATTCGATCAAGGGCGTGCTTGAAGATGCCGGGTTCACCGTCAGTTCGGCAAACGACGGCCTGACCGCCCTGGAGATGCTGGAACAGAATGCGTTTGACCTGGTGGTTCTCGACATCATCATGCCGGAAGTGAATGGGCTGGAAGTCTGCCGCCGCATCCGGGCGAACCCGCACCTGGCACTGATACCGGTGCTGTTTCTCACCGCGATGGGACGGGTGACCGACATCGCCGAGGGATTGGACGCCGGAGGCGACGATTACCTCACCAAACCGTTCGAAGTGATCGAACTGCCTGCCCGTGTGCGAGCGCTGCTGCGCCGTGCGCCCGGCGGCACGCTGGACGCCGACAACGATTATCTCTCCACGAATACCATTCATCTCCACACTTCGCGCCCGGAAGCGAAAGTCGGCGACCGGGTGATCGAACTGACGCCAACCGAACACCGGCTGCTGCGCTACCTGATCATCAACCAGGGGCAGCCGGTATCGACCAACCGGCTGCTGGAAGACGTCTGGGAATACCCCAGCGGGGTCGGCGACCCGCAACTGGTGCGGGTACATATCAACAACCTGCGCAGCAAGCTGTCGGGCGGTGACGAGGGAAAGCCGATCATCCGGAATTTGCATGGCAAGGGATACCTGGTCGACGATTAAAAACCTATCCGGAAATTCGCTTCGTTTATTTTGGATAGATAGAAGACCTACAAGCCGGCCCTCACCCTAAATCCCTCTCCCTCATGGAGAGGGACTTTGATTCACGAGAGAGTGCAGATAGTTATTCCCCTGTTTTTTCCAGTCCAGTATGTCTCTTTGATCAAGTGACTCTCGATTTTGCGCATGGATTATCAGCCTTCGGCAAAACGTCCCTTCCCCACAGGAGGCGATCAGGTTGGGCTGATTTATCGCACGAGGGCGGGGTAGGTACAATCTTCAGTCGTCTAAGCCTCGCCCCGACCGGCGGATCGAATTGTTTCACCCGGTTGAAATCCACGCGGGGGCGATCACACAGGGTCAAATGAGCGGCCTGTTACGATTTCGTAATCAATAAATTAATGCTTGTTTATACTTTTGCCCCACCATCTATGGTATTTATCAAGCAAGGACAGAACTTTCATTCCTGGATTGGTAAAGCGAAAAGCTATCGGTATGTGTCAGAGGGCGTGGAATTTAATCATAATGGCAAGTAATCGCAAGTGGAACGTACAGCCAATCATGTCGAACAACCAAGTCGTATATACATGGAAATCGTCCCCGGTTGAGACGCCACACAGTCAATCCAGACAACAAGCAACGACGGCGAAGTCAATGAGGCGAATTACTCAGAACTACCTCATGCTAGCAAAATTAGAACACTCCGATTTCAAACTAAAACTCGCTTTTACCGATCCCATCCGCGACATCATCACACCGGTCTGGGCACAGTTCGTAGACAGTTTCAACGAGCGCAACCAGATTTGCCGGATCAGAAGCGACGGTTCTCAAAGGCTGATATGGGCAGACGAGGAACTGCTCAAGTTCGTCATCGAGAACCTGCTTGATAACGCGACCAAGTACGGCGAGGCTGAAGGAAAACTGGTAATCAGCGTCAGCGAACGCGGTCCGGTTGACGAATTCAGCGTATGGAACAGCGGGCCAGGCATCGAAAACGGCGACCTGGAACGTATCTTCGAACGATTTACCCGGGGAAGAAACCTCTCTCCAAAAGACGGTGCGGGAATAGGGCTGTATCTTTCACGCAAGATCATCGAGGCACATGGGGGACATATCTGGGCCGAATCAAAACCCGGCTCATGGACAAATATCGTATTCACAATCCCGAAACGGGGATTCACCGACTGATCCGGCTCAACCGGATTGCCGACCAATTTGTCGAAGTCGAAGCCAGTTGATGGAATAAATACCGGTGTAATAACCGAGAGACTATCAAGCATCAAACTCGAAGGGATTTTCCGGACGAAATTATGACCGAGATACTAGTTGTCGAGGACAGCCCAACAATTATCAGCACAGTCGAGCAGTTCCTGCAGATGCAGGGCTACGGCGTGCATGTTGCCCGTGACGGTCTTTCGGCACTGGCCGCCGTACGCGCATTAGCGCCAAAACTGGTACTTCTGGACATCATGCTCCCCAAAGTCGACGGTTTTGAAGTGCTGAATGTCATCAGGAACAACCCAAATTATGACCAGATGCCGATCATCATGATGTCGGCGCTGACCAATCCTGAGGACGTGGAACGCGCCTATTCCGTCGGAGCAGACGATTACATTAAAAAGCCGTTTACCGAAACCGACCTGCTGGACGTCGTCAAGCAGCACTTCATAAACGGGCGAAAAGTCCAGGCCATCTGACCAGCGGATACAGGCAACCATGCAAAACGACCACGTACAGAAAACAGTCCTCGAAAACGGCATCCGCGTCTTAAGCGAACGGATGGAAGGCACGCGCTCGGCGAGCATCGGGGTGCTGGTCGATGTTGGATCGAAGGATGAATCCGACAGCGAACGTGGTTATGCGCACTTCCTGGAACACATGCTGTTCCAGGGAACAGGCGAACGGGACGCACAGGCAATCGCCGAGATGATGGAGATCGGCGGGGGGGCAATCGGAGCGTTTACGGCACGCGATTACACCGTCTACCACGCGACCATCCTCGACGACTACATCCCGTTTGCGCTCGAAGTGCTGGGCGACATGCTGGGCAACAGCGTGCTGCCCGAAGAAGCACTGAACCGCCAGCGCACAGTGATCCTGAACGAGATCGCCGGGCAGGTCAACCCGATGCGAATCGCCAACACCAGCCTCAAAAAAGCCCTCTGGCCGCAAAACCCGCTGGGTTTCCCAACCGCCGGAACCAGAGAAAGCATCGACCAACTGACACGGGAAACCCTGCTTGATTTCATGCATAAAACCTATTCGGCCAACCGGCTGGTATTGGCCGCAGCAGGAAATATCGATCACCAGCTATTCGTCGAACAGGCGCGAGACAGCTTCTGGCAGATACAGAGACGCGAACCTCCCACCCCACCCCCATCCCCATCACCTACATCAAACATCGTCACTGCTACCCCACGCGATCTCCAACAAGTCTACTTCGCCGCCGCATGGCCCGCACCTCCTTACACCGATCCCGACCGCTACGCCTGGCACCTGTTCACTACCCTATTCGGGGGTGGATCGAACTCGCGCCTGTATCGACGACTACGAGAAGAAATGGGAATGGTCTACCACATCGCCGCAGAATACCAGGCGTATGGCGCAACCGGCGCGATGGTGGTCGAAGGGGCGACCGGCCCACAGACATTGGTCCCGGTGCTGGCAAGCATGCTAATCGAACTGGCACGAATGGCCGAAGACGCCGTCGACCCGGACGCCCACCACCGGGCAGCCCAGTCGATGATCAGCCAGCACCTTGTATCGGGCGACTCAGCTTATGTACGGATGAGCCGGTTGGCCCTGCAGGAACTGTATTTCAAACAGATCGTCCCCAGCGATGCAGTGATCCATGAATTGCAGCACCAGTCAGCCGACTCGGCGCAGAAGATCGCCATGCAGCTGGCCAGCGGCGACCTGCCGACCATCGCGCTCGTCGGGCCGATCGGTGAGGGACTGCTCCAGCAGGTGGGGATGATGCTTTCAGACTTTGGAGGCACGCCAACACTGGCGTATTCATCGAATGGACGGCAGCCAGCAGCAGTGCAGGCAGCCAGCGAACAGGCAATTCAAGACAGGTGACTTTCATTCCAACATTCCAAATTTCAATCAGGAGGACAATCATGCCATTGGATGAAAATGTAAAGAAGAACTGGGAAAAACTACAAGAGAAGTACAACTACCCGGTAGATGCAATGGGTCGGCCTATCGACCCGAACGACCAGGAAACCCTGAAAGTCTGGCAGGAAGAGGGTATCGACAACTTCATGCAGAAATAGCCTGTCGACAACGGGGGCCAGGCCATCACCCACCATCGTCAACCTACCACTCGCCCACCGTCACCTGTACCCCAACCCCGGTCTGGCCCCCGTTGACCAATATTAGCGACCGGCACAAACTGCCAGAAGTTTGAGCCAATGAGGAAATTATGACCGAATACCGTGTATTAGTCGTCGACGACAGCCCAACCGTATTATACAAGACCGCGATGATGCTCAACGAAGGCGGCTACAAGGTCATCAAGGCGACCGACGGACAGCAGGCGCTGGAACTCGCCAGGCAGGAGCAGCCCAGTCTAATCCTGCTGGATGTCATTCTGCCCAAATTAAACGGGTTCCAGGTGTGCCGCGCGTTGAAGTCGATGCCGGAAACCGCTCAAATCCCGGTAGTGATGGTCACCAGCAAAACCAAAGATCGCGACCGCCACTGGGGGATAGAGCAGGGAGCCGATCAGTATATTACCAAGCCATTCGAGGCCGACGATCTGCTGGACGTGATCGACAGACTGCTGCCTCAGACAACATAACCTATCCGTATGGGATAGGTTCCAACAGCGAGTCTATCAGAGTGACTTGCGGATAGATTTCAGGAAAACAAAATGGCAAGAAGGAAAGCGAAATCCGGCGAGCAGCCGGTTGAAAACCAGAGTGAACTAACGGAAGCCCAGGCCGAGCACGGCTCAAACGGCAACGGGCCGGAACCGGAAATGCTTGACCTGAACGCGATGCTCGCCGAGATCAGCGGGCGGTTGATAGCGGCGGGAAGTACCTCGCTGCCGCATCGCCAGAGCGAGGTTCAGCAGCCAATCGAACGAAAGCAGTCGGTGGTATTCATCCTGAACAACCAGCATTACGCGTTCGAGATTTCACGCATCCGCGAGGTGCTGCGCCTGCCGGAGATCACCCGCGTGCCCGGACTGCCCGACTGGTTGCTGGGCGTAATGAACGTTCACGGGGAGATCGTGTCGGTGGTCGACCTGGCCTACTTCTTAGGAATCAAGGCACAGGCGACATCGTACGTGACGACGGTGCTTGTCGCCCAGACCGGCGACCAGCAGATCGGCTTATCGGTTGACGACGTGGAGCAAATCCACACTTTTCCGGTCGACCTGATCGGCGAACCGCTGTGGGAGGTCGAACCAACTATTGCCGAGTATTTGCAGGGCACGTTCGAACGCACCGATCACTTTATTCACTTACTGGACTGCGACCAGTTATTGCACGGCTCGCAGATGCAGCAGTTTACGTAATGTAGTTATTCAGTCAATAGAGAGAGACGTTAAACGGGGGTAGTAGTAATGAGAAAGATATTTCGTTGGAATGACTGGCCGCTGATTGTCAAGCTGATTGTGGCACTTACCCTAGTTGCTGACCTGTCAATCGCGGCGGTCAACACACCCATACAGCGGATCACGCGGGCAAACATTGAGCGGGATACGCAGACAAACCTGCTCAACCTGGCCGAACTAGAAGGTCAGCGGATCGGGCAGGGGCTCTCCGCTCAGGTCAACCTGCTTGAGACAGCGCTGACAGACAATGACACCGCGCAGGATGCCGTTGCCGAGCAGAACACTGCCTACGAAGGCACACAGCAGGAGATCATCGATTCGATCCTGGATCTGGACGCGGAATGGCGAAATCAGCCAGACGAATCAAACGCGCTGATCGCTTCAATCCTCAACAATGACCTGAGTGACCAACTGGAAGAATTCATAGAGCAAAACCCGGCTCACCTGGAGGTGTTCATCACCGATCGCTACGGCGCAACGATTGCCTCAACCGGCGTGCTCTCCGACTACTACCAGGCTGACGAGGACTGGTGGCAGGCGGCCTGGAACGACGGAGCAGGCGGCGTCTACATCAGTGAAGCTGTTTACGACGAAAGTACCCAAGCACTGGTACTCGAATTTTCAGTGCCCATCCTGGATGAAGGATCCAATGAAGTGAGCGGGGTGCTCAAGAGCGCCTACAGCCTTGCGGCGTTATCCAGCCAGGTTTCACAGTTTACTCTGGGCGAAACCGGCCATGCGCATCTGTTCGATGGAGACGGGAATCTGCTCGCAGCATCAGATGTTCCGGTCGAGCAGTCCGGGCAGCGCTCCGAAGAAGCCCTTCTACTCGACGGTAAGATCTTCGAAGGCGCTGGCTCGGCACTCAGCGTTGAAGCTGAAAACAAGTCGTATTTGGTCGGTTACGCCCCAGTTGTCAACGTCGAACAGCCAGAATCCGTCATCAATGATTTGAACTGGGTATTCATGGTTCTGCAAACCGAGGACGAGGCCCTGGCTGCATTGCGGTTCCGGCAGCGCCTGGGATTGGGGATCACCTTAGGCGTTTCGCTGCTCGCGACTGTTGCAGCCATCCTTATCTCCCGCTCACTGATTCGGGGCATCAACGAATTCGAAAAGGTCTTCCGCGCAGCGGCCATCGGCAACTTCGATGCACGCGCGAAAGTCTACGGCACCGACGAAATCGGGCGCGCAGCCGACGCCATCAACCACATGCTCGAACAGTTCACAAGCCTGCTGGAACGTATCTCCAAAACGTCCCAGCAGCGCTTCGACGACTTCGCCGCCTTTGGTGAGGCCTGGGAGCTTGATGCTGAAGGGCGATACGTCTTTACATCAGAGTCCTTTGCCGAAACACTTGGCTATGAAGCGACCGAAATGCTCGGACGCCACGCAGCCGAATTTGTGCGAGAGGACAATGTCGCAGTCGTTGGCGCAGAAATCGAAAGGTCGACCAGGGAACTGACCCCCACCCAGGACGTTGAGGTTATCTACCAGACAAAGGATGGTCAGGACCTCAACATTCTGGTCAGTGGTCGTACAGTTATCGATGAAAACGGGAAGGTCACTGGCTACCGGGGTATTCACAAGAACATCACCGAGCGGCGTCAGGCAGAGATAGCCCTCCGCGAGAACCAGGCACTGCTCAGCCTGATGATCGAGCAGATTCCTGACTGGATCTTCGTCAAGGACACCGAGTACCGTTATATCCTGGCAAACGAGGCATTCGCCAACGGCTTCGCCAATATGAGGGTCGAAGAGATCATCGGCAAGACGGACTACGAGATCGGCATCCCGGTCGAGTTCATCGAGGGCAACCCTGCGATAGGCTCACCCGGCGTGGCCTCCAGTGACCGCGCAGCGGTAGAAGAAGGCCGGGTGACCTTCGAACCCGAAAACATCTACCCAATGCCAGACGGCACTGTACATATCTTCGAGGCGGTCAAGATGCCCTTCCGTGACGCGGATGGCAACATCATCGGCGTGATGAGCGTTATCCGTGACATCACAGAACAGCGACAGGTTGTGCATGACGTCGAAGCGGCAGCCGAACAGGTGACAGAAGCATCGGAATCGATGTTCGACATCGTGCAGCTTCTGCTCGACCAGGCAACCGTCACCGCTGAAATGGCCGCCGAGGCGACCAGGGACGCCGAGATCGGCGACGAGGCAGTAACCAACACGATCACGGCAATGGGCCAGATTCGCGAGAACACACAGGAATCGGCGCGCCGGATCAAGCGGCTGGGTGAAGCCGCCCAGGAGATTACCGAAGCCATCCGGTTGATTGAGGAAATCGCCGACCGGACGACGGTGCTGGCGCTCAACGCCTCGATCCAGGCGGCGGCGGCAGGCGAAGCCGGACGAGGCTTCGCGGTGGTTGCCGAGGAAGTCCAGCGGCTGGCGGAACGCGCGACCGGCGCGACACGCCAGATCGAGGAAACGGTCAAGAGCATCCAGGCAGGCACAAACGAGGCAGTATTCAGCATCGAAGAGGCCACCCGCGAGGTTGTGGGAGGCTCGGAGCTGGCCAAGGAGACGGGCACGGCGATGGTCAGGTTGAACGCCGCAGTCGGAGAACTGGCAAAGCTGGTGCAGCACATGGCAGAGACGACCGCCTCGCAGACCAGCGAGTCGCTTGGCACACTCGCTAACCTGTCACAGGAACTCCAGAAGTCGGTATCCGGCTTCAAGGTACAAGACACAGAGCGTAATGTCCTGGCAGCAAGCGGAAACAACAAGGGTGTATCCGTGCCAGCAGCGGCAGGTAACAGATCATAGATACCGGTAACAGGTAAAAAGGCTTATGACCACAAGCATGGGTTCAGCCGACCTGCTGACGGGGTTTCTCTCAGAAGCACGTGAATACGTCGATGCACTGCGAGAATGCCTGGAAGCAGAAGAAACAAACGGAAACTCGAACCAGATCGCCGAAGCACATCAGCAGATGAGCATCCTGCAAAACAGCGCCGAGATGCTCGAACTGACCGAGATCGCTGCACTGGCGGAACCGGCAACAGAACTGCTGAAGGAAAAGCTCGACACGGAAGCGCAGCTCAGCGATTCGGAGGGCAAGAAACTGGCGAGCACACTCGACCAGATGGAAGCCTATCTCAACACGCTCACCGGTGATTCGGAACGGAAGCCAGAGGGCAGCAAAAAGCCACGCAAGACCGGCCCGCTGCCCTCGGCTCCCACCGAACTGCTGGGCATCTTCGCAATGGAGGCGCAGGAACACCTGACCGCTGTCCAGGCGGGGATGGAGAAACTGCGCGACGCACCGGACGACAAACCGCTGATGAGCGAAATCCGACGGGTGACCCATACGCTGAAAGGTGCTGCCGCGTCGGTGGGATTCAACACCATCGCCCGGATGTCGCACCTGATGGAAGAACTGCTCGAACAGCGGATCGACAACAACCAGGCTGTTACACCGGACGAGATCGACCTGCTGTTCGACTCGGCGGACGCGCTGAATGGGCTGATCGAACCCGATTCGAACAAGAACATCGACGGCCTGCCCGATTCAGCCGAAGATGTCGACAGGCTGATCGAAGCGATTGACAGCCGCTATGAACTGCTGCTTGGTAAAGCATACCCCCAAAAAGAAAGCGGCGGCGCGCAAGCCGTTGACGAATCTGCCGCCCTACCCCAGGACAAGCTGACCGAGAGCTTCCTGAGGCTCTCTCAGGCCAGCATCGACCTGCTGATCAACCGGTTGGGCGAGATCGTCATCAACCGGTCGTCACTTGAACGCTATCTCAGCGACCTGCGGGGCCTGCTCGCCGAACTGGATTATTCCAGCCGACGACTGCACCGCGTCGCCCACGACATCGACCTGCAAATCGAACTCAGCCCGCTGGTAACCACCGGCAAATTCGCAGATGGCGACTCATCTTTCGACCCAATCGAATTAGATCGCTACACCCTTCTATACCAACTCACCCGCGAACTAGAGGAGGCCGTTACCGACACCCGCGATGTCAACAAACAGCTTCAATTCCTGGCCTCCGACTTCGACACCTCACTATCACGCGAGAGACGGCTGACCAACGATATGCAGGACAGCCTGATGGCGACCCGGCTGGTTTCGTTCCACGAGATCGAAACACGGCTGCGCCGCACGGTGCGCCGCACCGCCCGCGACCTGGGTAAATCGGTGGACCTGGTGCTGGCCGGGTTCGAGACGACGGTCGACAAGAGCATCCTCGACACGCTGTCCGACCCTTTGATGCACCTGCTGCGCAACGCAATCGATCACGGCATCGAGATGCCGGAAGATCGCCTTGCCGCCGGCAAGCCCGAAACCGGGCTGGTGACACTGACCGTCACCCGGCAGCGCGGGCGTGTGATCCTGACGCTGACCGACGACGGCAGAGGAATCGACAGCGAAGCGCTGCGTACACACGCGGCGCAGCTCGGCCTGATAACAGAAACCGAGACGGCCACGGACGAGGACCTGCTCGAACTGCTGTTCGAAGAAGGCTTATCGCTGGCGAAAACCGTCACCCAGACATCGGGGCGCGGGGTCGGGTTGAATATCGTGCGACGCGCGGTGAGCCAGCTTCAGGGCAACGTGCGGATCGAGTCGACTCCACAGAGCGGCTCGACATTCACGATCTCGGTGCCGGTGACGCTGGCGATCACCAGGGCACTGTATGTCAACAGCACCGGGCAGACGTTCGCCATTCCGCTGGAACAGATTTCGGCGGTAGTGCGCCTCCAACCCGAACAACAGCAGGAGATCGCCAAGAACAAGGTCCTGCACCACGAAGGCGACGTCCTGGCAGTCTACCCGCTGACATGGTTCATCGAAGGGACAACCGAAAGCGGGATCGACAGCCCGTACGGGCTGGTGGTCGGAACCGGACGCCACGAAACGGTCGTGCTGGTCGATGGGCTGGTCGGCACGTCGGAGGCGGTGGTCAAATCGCTGGGAACGCACCTGCGGCGCGTCCTGGGCGTCTCCGGGGCGACGATCTCCGGCACCGGGCAGGTGGTGTTGATCCTCGACCTGGTAGAGATCGTCACCAACAAGCCGGAGAAAAAATCGGGCGGAAAGGGCGGCAAACGCCGGTCGAGCCGAGAGTCATCGGTGCGGCACGCGCTGGTCGTCGACGACTCGCTGAGTGTCCGGCGGGTGGTCTGCTCATTCCTGAAGCGGGTTGGCTGGCAGGCGACAGCGGTCAAAGACGGTATCGACGCGATGGAGCAGCTTGCCCATACCCGGCCCGACGTGATGCTGGTGGATATCGAGATGCCAAGGATGAACGGGTACGAACTGCTGTCACAGATACGCAGCGACCCGAAGTTGAAGAATATCCCGGTCGTCTTCCTGACGTCACGCTCGGCGTCCAAGCACCGGAACCGGGCAGAAGAATTGAAGGTAGATGGCTATATCGTCAAGCCTTATCGTGAAGATCAGTTGTTAGAGACGCTGAACGAGGTTACACAGAAATAAATGCCGAACCGTAACGGTACCGGAGGATGAAAATCCTCCGGTACCCCCTTGGCCGTATGAAAGGACGAGACGGGATCGGATTGATGCTTCAGCAGAAACATTGCTAAAAAGACAGGTAAACAGAGCGCCAAGATGCCCGATTCAGTTACGTTGAGATACTTACCATTTGAAGCCGGAAGACAGGTATTCGGGATACGAATGAGCGACGTCGTCGCGGTGCGTCGATTAACAAGCACACCGACCCACACGAAGCAGGTGGACGGGGAAACGCCGGAAGAGAACAGCCTCCCGGTAATCGACCTGTGCCACCTGCTGTGGGGCGAAAAGGCGACCGGCCAGAACCAACCGGTGATCATCATTTCGGCGGGGAACGCGACAGCGGCACTGCTGGTCGATTCGGTGATGCCGATCCGCACCGCCGACGATAACTATAACTACCCCTATCCGAAGCTCGCACGCTTCGAGAACTGCTTTTTCGATAGAGTCGTCAACGAGCAGGAGGGACTGGTGCTGCTGTTCGACGTGGTGCGGCTGCTCGATAGACTGGGCGCGGCCTCCCCGACCCTGTTATCAGAGGGCGTTTATGCAGGCTGAACACAGTAATACCACGCTATTCCAGTTCCAGGTGCCCGGCTTGCCGGAGATCGGCCTAGCGGTGGCGCTGATTGAAGTGCTTGAGGTCAGCACCCTGCCTGCGGCGACGCCGGTGCCGCTGGCCCCGGCGCAGATCAGCGGGCTAAGTCAGTGGCGGGACAGCGTGATCACGGTAATCAACATGGCGAAAGCACTCGGCGGTGATTCGCCAGACGTTTCTGAAAACGAGGATGCCCCATTTTATATCATTGCACAGGTCGTCAATGGACGATCCAGGGAAACCGTCGCGTGGCCGATACTACCCGGCTCAAACATCATCGAGCCGCCTGCCCAGGTGCCGGTCACATCTCCTCCCAACCACATAAACCCGGAGCTCATCCGGGCGACCATTCAGCACAATACCAACACCTTGATTCTGTTGAATCTCGACCCGCTCTTTCCACAAGAGAAACCATTGTAAGCAACTGACGGTTATCCCTGTTTTCGTTAAACGGAGCGGAGGTTCGACCTCCGCTCCGTTGCTTATATTCACAGCATCGCTTTTTCCCGTTCCAGCAATTCCGCTACCGGACAAGCCTCAAAGCCCCAGGCTATGATCGATTGTCCGCCCCGACGGGACAGGATCGTTCAGACAGGTTATAAAAGCTCGTCGATTTTCTCTTGCAGCACGCGGAGGTCGAGGGGTTTGGCGATTACATCGTCACAGCCCGAAGCATAGGCCGTTTCGACTTCTTCAAGCAGGGATTGGCTGGTGGTGGTGGCAATGATCGGAATGTGCTGTGTGGCGGGGTCGGCGCGCAGAGCCGCAGCAACCTCGCAGCCGCCGATCCCCGGCAGATCGATATCGAGCAGGATCAGATCGGGATGCCGCCCGGCGACCCAGTCGAGGGCTTCTTCACCGCTGGAGACGGCGGTCACTCTATACCCCTGCCGCTCCAGCATTGAGACAGCCAGCTTCGCATTTACCGGGCTGTCTTCAACAACAAGTATGATTCTCGCCACCACGTCACTGCTCCTGAATGCAAAAAGCAACCTATTACAGAACCGGCTGGTTTCATTGTACGCGAGTTTTCGGTTTTCTAACAGCGGTCTGGAACAGAACTGGTTAAGAAGTACCAGTAACCGGGAGCAGTTGAGACAGGTCTTCAAGGAAGGTAAACATGGTGAGCGGCTTGGACATATACCCGTCGAAACCGGCGTCAATGATTCGCTTTTTGTCACCGGACATCGCATGGGCAGTCAGGGCAATGACGGTGACCTTCTCGCCGCCATCGGCTCCCCGGATTGCGTTGAGCAGTTCCCAACCGTCCATCACCGGCATGGAGATATCGGCGAGGACGACTTCGGGGCGCTCCTGGAGACAGATGTCGAGCGCGGCTCGACCATCTTCGGCCTGATAGACCACCGCCCCAACCGATGACAGCACAATCTTCACGATGTCGATGCTGTCCCTTTCGTCATCAACAACCAGGATTCTTTTATTTTCGAATTTTTCTTGCACCATCGAATACCTCGCCCGGAAGATCGGATTGTCAAGGACAGGTTTGCGGATGCGAGCAATCTACCACTCTTATCACAATAACCTGATCCGGGCTTTTGTTCAATACTAAAAAATAACAATAACGTTACCATTGGTAACGTTAACGACAAATATGGGGGAAAAGTAATACTTTTGTAGGTGTGAAAGGTCAAACAGGGAAGGTGATCGTGAAGATCGTTTCAACTCCGGGGGTGCTGTCGACGGAAATCTCCCCGCCGTGCGCGTTGACAATCGAGCGGGCGATTGCCAGCCCCAGCCCCGACGCGCCGCTCTCGGCGCGGGCCTGGTCGCCTTTGTAGAAACGATTGAAGACATAGGGCAGGTTCTCCGGCGAGATTCCGGAGCCGGAGTCGCGGACTTTCATCCAGACGGCATGATCATCCTGACCGGCAGAGAGGGTGATTTCACCGCCGGTGGGGGTATAACGCAGGGCATTGGCAATCAGATTTGCCAGCACCTGGGCCATACGGTCGGGATCGACGTCAATGGTGGGAAGGTCAGAGGCGGTTTCGACCTCAAGGGAAATATCCTCGCGCCGGGCCAGGGGCCGGTGGGAGAGCGCGACCCGCTCAAGCAGCGCGGCGGGTTCGGTCGGAACACGGGTAAGGGTCAGTTCACCGGCATCGGCGAGGGAGAGCGTGCGCAGGTCGTCGATCAGGCGCTGGAGCTGGATCGCCTCGTCGTACATCACCTGGTAGGTTTCCTCATTGCCGGGCAGCTTACCATCCGAGAGAGCCTCGGTGTAGCCGAGGATCACAGATAAGGGCGTGCGAAGCTCGTGGGCGATGTCGGCGGTCATCTGGCGGCGGAGATCGTTGGATTTTGCCAGATCGGCGCTCATCCGGTTGAAGGAGTGAGCCAACTCGCCGACCTCGTCGGCGGTTTCGACCTCAACCTGGACGCCCAGTTCGCCATGAGCAACACGGCGGGTGGCCGCCGTCAGGTGGCGGACGGGGCGGGAAATAGTGCGGGCCAGCCAGATGCCAAGCAGCAGCGCGATCAGCGAGGCGGCGAAGGCGCTGACGAAGAGTGTCTGCTTCATGCGGCTGAGAAAATCACCTTCGGGCGTCCCCGGAGACATGCGGTTGGACGGCCCTTTGAAGACAATAAAACCAACCGTCTCCCCCTCAACCTCAATCGGGATTGCGGCGTCCAGGTCATTTTTCGGCACCTGCGTGCCGATGATCTTCTCGCCATCAGGAGAAAACTCGCTGGTGAACAGGATCACGCGGTCGGTATCAATCAGCATGACCGGCCCCATCATCCCCCCACCGCCCCCGCCCCCACCACCCGCCCCCGGGCGGCTGGCGAACATATAATCGACCCCCTCGAAGGTGCCGTACACCTGGTAATAGGTGGCAAGGTCTTCGACAACATCATCCTCGAGACGATCACGGACGAAGCGGTCGAACTCGCGGACAGTGCTCTGGCGAAGGGCGACGGCCACCAGGACGATCCCCAGTATGCCGACCAGCATAAAAGCCAGCGAAAGTTTGAAATTAATCGAGGCAAAAACCTGCCGCAGAAGAGCGGGAAGCGAACGCTTTGAGGAATTTCGTTCAGCCATACCTAGCTGCCCTGAGAAGCAAACCGGTACCCCACCCCGTAGACCGTCTGAATATAGGACGGGCTGCCAGGATCAGGCTCGATCTTCGTCCGTAAGTTGCGGATGTGGACGTCGATGGTGCGCTCGTAGCCCTCGTAGGGTTCGTCGGAGAGATTATCAAGCAGTTCGAGGCGGGAGAAAGCGCGCCCCGGCGCGGACATCAGCACGGCGAGCAGCGAAAACTCGGAGGGGGTCAGGTCGACCGGCTCACCGCCGATCGTCACGACATGGCCGCCCCGGTCAAGAGAGATGGCGTCAATTCTCAGGATATCAGGTTCTCTGACCGGTTTGTTCGCCCGGCGAAGGACGGCCCGCACCCGCGCGGCAAGCTCGCGCAGGCTGAAAGGCTTGGTGACATAATCGTCAGCACCGAGTTCGAGGCCGAGGATTTTGTCGTTCTCGTCGAGCTTGGCGGTCAGGACGACGATCGGGGTGTCGGCTTCCTTCGAGTAGACGCGCATGAACTCGTAGCCGCCCATTTCGGGCATCATCAGATCGAGGATGATCAGGTCGGGTTTTTCGTAGCGGGCGACGAAGATCGCCTCGCGCCCGTTGGATGCTTCGACGACGCGGTAGCCTTCTTCTGCAAGATAACTGCTGACCATCTTGCGAAGGCTGTCTTTATCATCGACGATTAGAACTGTCTTAGCCATTGCTGATTTCCGGGTAATAAAATGAAGTGTGCGATCGTTTGTATCATCATGATGTGTCAATTATAGCAAAAATCGGGCTGATGGTTGTTTATCACCAGATGCTATTGAGGTCCTTGGAAATAGTTGGGCAACATACCCCGACGTTTTGACCCCCTCCCTGTCCCTCCCCCTTCCAGGTGGAGGGAACAGATACCGGTACGGTTGAGGTTGAACATGATTGCCTGATTGAATTCTGAAGGTTCAAAAGCACCGGGCTAAAGCTTACCTCCCTCCTTCGTTCCTCCTCAATCAATGAGAGGGGGGAGCACACTGACGTGTGCTCCCATATTCTAAAGAGGCTCTCTCGGAGTCCAGCGTGACCAGTCCGTACGAGAAGAGAAGCTACCTTTCCGATCTGAATGGGTGGGACATATTGGGAGCTAAATCCGGGCCGGGACGAGGAAACCCAAAACCATCACCACTCAGAACCTGATCGGCCTGTTCCTGCGTGAGAAGCCCTTCTTCAACTGCCTGTTCGGCAGTGGCAGACAGGGCAGCCTCATGAGCCGCCTGGAGTTCTTCTACAGACACGCCGAGCGCATCGGCAAGCCGTTCCACCATTTCATCCATACTCCACATTGGTGTGAACTCACCACGACCGCCGGGCCGACCGCCATCTGACATCGGGCCATCAGGCGGGACCAGACCTTCTTCATTTAGCTGCTGGAAAGCTACAGTGCGAGCCTCTTCGTGGGCAGTTTGCAGTTCTTCGACCGTAATGCCCAGGGCATCGGCGAGATATTCATCACCACTAGCGCGGCCCGGCATCAACCCACCATGACCACGTCCACCGGGGCGACCAGCGGATTCACCGCTCAGGATCGCATCGGCTTCTTCCTGGGTGATATCACCTGCCTCGACCGCGTCGGCGAGCCGGGCGGCCTGGGCTTCTTCCTGCGCCGCTTCGAGTTCCTCGACCGACACGCCGAGGGTGTCGGCCAGCGCGGACTGCACAGCGTCCATCATTGCGCCGGGGCCGGGCATATCCTCGAAGTCGGGGCGCTGACCGTCCATCGGCCATTCGCCGTCGGCCATTGCCCTGGCATGCTCCTGCATCCAGTCGAACTGTTCCTGGGTGATCTCACCTGCGTCGAGCGCCTGCTGCAAGGCAGCGGCACGAACATCTTCGAACGCAGCCTGGAGATCGTCGACGGTGATACCCAGCTCGGAAGCGAGATTTTCCATATACATGGCGACAAGCCCCTCGCCGTCACCAGGATCGCCTCTACCGGGGCCACCGGGGAAGAAAGCGGCTTTTTCACTCACCGACGCCTTCACCTGCCGGGCACCGAAGACGAGAGCACCGGCGACAACCGCCAGGGCAAGCAGCGCCCCCGACGCGATATACACCCACTTCACCGGTCGTTTTTCAGTTTGGTTCTCCATACATACTCCTTTGACTTCATATACTTCCAATACGCCGATCGTTTACTTACCAGTTATAGGATAGAAAAAAGTTGTTTATAAATTGTGAAGGAGTGATTGGCAACCTGTAAATGTTTCCGGGACGTTCAGAAATAACTCCATATTGACCCCAATAACCAGTGGTGCTGGTTTTTTGTGTCAGGTAAGAAAATCTGTGCCTGATTGAACCCCCACCTTAATCCTCCCCCTTGCAAGGGGGAGGAAAGACCGAACGAAGGGGGGTCAGGTGGGGGGTTGCCACACAACAAAAAATACACCTGTAGTTCAGAGCAGGGTCGAAAGGCACTCAATGACCGCATCGACCATGAAGGTGCCGCCCCGGCCAAAACCAGGGCCACCGGGCTGCCCACCAGGGCCCATTTCCCCTTCAGCCGGGGGAGTTCCTTCGGGCATTTCGGGGCGCTCACCTTCTGGCATTTCACCTTCGGGGGGTGCGCCTTCGGGACGCTCACCTTCGGGGCGCTCTCCACCGGCAAAGGCGGGCATAACACCCGACTCCTGCATCCAGGTCATCAGAGCTTCCTGATCCAGTGCTGCGATGGCAGCAAGCTGTCCCCCGGTCATCCCGGCTTCGATCTGCGCGGCAAGGTCATCGACGGCTGCCTGATCGTATTCCTCCCCGGACATGGCCTCTTTCAACTGCTGCCAGAGCGGGAGCAGCAACGCCGCCTGCTCCGAGGTGATCGGGGTGTCGGTATCCTGCAAATAGAGAGTGCCTATCGCCAACTGTACGGCTGCATCCCCTGCGCCGACGAACGCCATCCCTTCGGACGGTTGGTCGGCAGGGGCGGGAGCAGCGGCGTCACCTTCGACCGGGGCGCTTTGAGCCGCATCAGCCGGGGCCTCGGCGACCGGGGCAGCGGCTTCCTCGACCGGGGCTTCTCCGCCTGAGATGGAGCAGCTAACAAGAAGGGCGGCACTCAGAATCGACAGCGTTATCAATGCAAACGTGTTCCTGTTCATCCTCTTTCATTCCTTTCGTGAGATTGATGGGTTGTTTTGTCAAACGGCAATAGGAAAACGTCCATTCCACCCCCTTCGACGGGGCTGCGTCCCGCCACTTTCCCCTTTCAGGGGGCAGATAGGGACGGTTTGGTGGCGATCAGGGCGGTTCTGGTTGATATGGGTGCAGATTGATCGCTGCGCTCCTACTGACGATCTACAAGTTCGGTAAGTAAACAGGTCAGCAAAAGCACCTATTCGTATTTCAGGGCCATGACCGGGTCGAGCTGGACGGCGCGGAAGGCCGGGTAAATGCCCGCGCCGAGGCCGATCAGAACGGAGAAGATCATCGCGCCGATGGGGAGCCAGAGCGGGGTCACAACGACACTGGTGATATCCGAGCCGCTGGAAGCGAGGTAGCTGGCGGCAAACACGTCGATGATCTGCGCCCCGACGATGCCCAGGATGATCCCAACGACTCCACCGATCAGGCCGATGAAGGCTGCCTCGGTGAGAAACACCGACAATACATCGCGGTTGGTCGCGCCGACCGCTTTCATCAGGCCGACCTCGCGGGTGCGTTCCAGCACCGACATGATCATGGTATTGGCAATGCCAATTGCGGCGACAAAGAGCGCAATCGAGGCGACACCACCCAGAACCGCCTCGATGATCATGAAGGTGCTGTTCAACGCCTCGACGATGGAGGTGGTCGACATGGCGAAGTAACCCCGGTTTTCGATCTCGTCGGTGACTTCGAGGGTGATTTCGGCGTCCTGCTCGGCGATCACAATCGCCTGGGAATAGCCTTCGTCCTCCCAGTCGGGGCGCTCGCCGTTTTTCCAGGCGGTCAGGTCTTCAACGTCGTCGATACTCATATAGAGGTTGTAGTCTTCCTGGCCACCCGAAGATTCGATCACGCCGCCGACACGAAGCCGGACTTTATGCGTTTCTTCGTCTCCATCGTCGTCGCGGCGGGTCAGCTCGAGCGTGATGGTCTTGCCCATCAGGTCAATGGCATCTTCGGTGTCCGTGCTGTCATCCTGGCCGCCCATCATCATCATCGGGCCAAAGCCGCCGCCCCCTCCAGAATCACCGTCTTCCGAAAAACGGGAGCCGACATCGCTGCCGACGATCACCGTATAATTCCCGATGTTATCGTCGCCCTCCGTCATCACAAAATCCATATTCTCGATGACGTCCGGGTCGATCCCGTAGATCGAAGCGAAACCAGACAGCCGGTTGTAACTCAGCGATCCCCCGTTGAGACTCTCGTAGGGGGTGATGGCTACCACGCCATCGATGGAAGCCAGGTCGTCGAGGGCATCGGCGGTCAGGCCCTCGGCGGAAGAATCACCGCCCATGCGCGCGCTGGAGAAGACGGTGATCTGGTTCAGCGATCCAAAATCCTCGAAGCTCTCGACGGTGCTGGCCTGGAGGCCGGAAGCGAGCGAGATCAGGACGACAATCGCCGCCGTTCCAACCACCACACCCATCGCGGTCATCACCACGCGCGAGCGCATGCGGTTCAGGTTGAGCAGAACCAGCCCGAGCAGATCACGGAGACTCACTGTGCTGCTCCCTGCCCCATATCAGCAGGGGCGGCACCACCGGGCATGGCTCCACCGCCGCCGCCCATACCGCCCGGCGACTGGGTGCCAATGCCGAAGAAGCCAAGCAGCCCGTTCAGCAAACGCTGGGCGAAGGTCATCGTCGAAGTGCCAGCAAAGCCGCCGGGAGTACCCGACTGTCCGCCCGATTCTCCCCCGGAGATGACTTCCTCGCCTTCGATTTCGATGGAGAAAGTCTTGATCACCTGCTGCGACCGCTGGAAATCGTCGAGGTAGTTGACGGTGACGGTCACGGTGGCGGTTCCGATCTGGGCGGCCTGCGCTTCGAAGGATTCGCTGCCCGACGTGCCGCCATCGAGCGAGCCGATATAGGTCGACCCCCCGGAAATGGCGAAGTAGTTGCTGGTAACTTCCATCGTGCTGACGTTGATTTCCGTCTCGCCGATGTTGATCACCTCGATGGGCAGCGTTATCTGGTCGCCGACGACAATCTTCTCAGGGAGGTCTTCATAGAACTGGATGTCGAAGTAGGGCGCATCGACCACCTGGAGGCTGAGCGCCTGGGATTCTTCCTGGGCGACGCCGTAGACGTCATCATATTCCAGCGCCACGTCGATGGTCACCAGGCCGGGATCGGCCCCACCGTCGACGGCCATCGTGAAACTGACCGGCAGGGTCGCCCCACCCTCGATCTGGCTGAGATACTGGACGTTGGTGCCGTTGACCATACCCAGCGGGCTGAGCGAACTGGCATCTTCGCCAAGACGGACGAAGATGTCACGAGCAGGACCATCACCGACATTCTGAAGCTGGAGATCGAGTTGATAGGTCAGGCCGGGGGTAAGCGGGGCGGGAACGGTAGAGAAGGTGCTGATCAACAGGTGGGGGATGTCGATAGCGGCATCACCTACCGAAAGGAGAATACGCTGTGTGTCGTTGTAATAACTGCCTGCGTAGTCGCCAAAGTCGATGGTAAATTCCTGGGTCACACGCTGTTCGATGGAACTGATGATCGTCAGCGGGATGGCGACCGTCGCCGACTCGCCGATGCCAATCGCGGCATCGACCGCGACCGCCGAACTGCCGTCGGTGGGGCTGAAATAGTCGCTGCTCTCCAGGTTGACGATCACATCCTTAGCGGGGAGATCGCCGGTGTTGCGCAGGGTGAGAGTCAGCAGGAGATCGCCCGCCCCGGTAGTAATGGTCGAGTCCTCGATCACGATCTGCGGACGCCCGGTGATCGTGCCCAGGCTGGGCGCTTTACCGACCGCGTAGAGGCCAACGTTCTTGGTCTCGGTCATCGCCTGCGGGCCGGTCGATCCCGGATGGTTGAAGCTGATGTCCAGCGGCAAATCCATAAACCCGGTGGTGATCTCACTGGCGACACCGGCCTTGACGGTGACGACCACTGATTGACCAATCTGGAGGCGTTCGATCATCGGGCTGACCGAGCGGCCAATGAAGCTGCTGCTCGTCCCAACCTCGACGACGATGTCTTCCGCATCCCAGGTACCGACGTTGGTCAGGTTAAAGGTGAGATCAAACTCCAGGCCCCGATAAAGGTTTTCGGGATTGGCGCTCCAATCGGTGACGGTGAAGGAAGCAACGCCCTCGTCCCCGGCGGTCGATCCCTGGACGTAGACGCCGATGGTGAGCGTGTCGGTGTCCGCCGAGCCGTCTTTGTCGGAGACGAAATCGACCGTGATGGGGATCGAGTAGTAGCCGGAAGTGATCGTGCTGACGACCGCGCCGCGCAGGGTGAAGGTGCCGTCGTCGCCCTCGTCGATCTCGTTGATGATGCCGCTGGGCGAGATGCCGACGAAATTGTTACCGGTGCCGATAGAGATCGACACGTCTTCGGCGTCTTCGCTGCCAACGTTTTCGATAGTGATGGTGATATCGAACTGGGAGCCGCGCTGGAGCGTGCCGGGATTGGTCGACCAATCGACGACCTGGAAGGACGGGCCAGCGCCCTGGGCCAGGACTGTTCCCGTGACGCCGACGAGGGAGACGATCATCACCAGGGCGGCAAGTGACAAGATTTTCAGCGATTTACTGCTTTTCAGCATAGCGTTGTTCCTTCTTCTTCTTTTTCCCCGGCGTTGAAGCACCGGGCTAAAGATCAACCTGGGCGACATCGGGCTGCGATCTTTTGCAGTCATTTCCGATCACCCCTTGCGCCTCACTTCGCTCGACGCTGCCCCCCCTTAGCAAAGGGGGACATCATATTCTTCGGGGAGTGGTGGTTACCATCATTGCTTATGTCCATTGCCGTTATCGGAGACGATCAGGCCGTCGAGCATCTGGACGGTGCGCGTTGCGTAATCGGCGACGCGCGGGTCGTGGGTGACGACGACAAGCGTCTGGCCGTTCTGGTTCAACCCGGCGAGCATGTCGAGAATCTCCATGCCGGTTTTCGAGTCGAGGTTGCCGGTCGGTTCGTCACAGAACATGATCACCGGCTGGTTGACCAATCCGCGAGCGATGGCGACCCGCTGCTGCTGGCCGCCCGAAAGCTCGGTCGGTTTGTGATCCATGCGGTCGCCAAGACCCAGAGCGGTGAGCAGGCGCGCGGCGCGTGCGCGGCGCTGATCGGGAGCGACGCCGGAAAAGATCATCGGAAATTCGACGTTCTGGATCGCGGTCATGGAGGTGATCAGGTTGAAGGACTGGAAAATGAAGCCAACCTTCTTCTGACGATAGACCGCCAGCCCGTTCGCATCCAGGGCGGAGATTTCCTGGCCGTCGACGATCACCGTACCCTCATCGGGGGTATCGAGGCCGCCGAGCATGTTGAGCAGTGTGCTCTTACCGGAGCCGCTCGGCCCCATCAGGCAAAGGAACTCGCCCTCCTCGACGGACAGATCGACTCCGTCGAGCGCCCTGACCAGCGTATCGCCCATCATGAAATGGCGCTTCAGACCGGTGACATCAATAAAGGTCATCGCTAGCGAGGCCTCCCGCCGCCCATGCCCATCCCCATGCCCATACCGGGACCGCCGCTGCCGCTGCCGCCGACAAGCCCGGACACAAAGCCGGAAGCGGCGTTCATCGCCAGGACGAGCAGGATGCCGATCACAATGTAGATCAGGACGATGATCAGCGGCTTGCTTTTCTTCAAGCGGGTGGTCACCGCCGCGCCGATGCCAAACAGCAGCAGGCTCCAGACGAGATAGATATCGAATTTACTCAGCAGCGCGTAAAGCGTCGACCGTTCAGCTACCTCGACCATCGTGAATGCGCCGCTGAAACCGGAGACGGGATACCCGCCGGTGGCAAAGCTGGCAATCGCCTGCACGAAACGGCGAATGGCAAGCGGAACGCTCGACCAGGCAGCGACGCCCATCGCCTGTTTCCAGGTGGACTTACCGCCGAGGATCAGGCCGCCGCCGAAGAGCACCCCGGCAGCGAGGAGGTAGCCGAGGAGAACGGTGACCGCGCCGATGGCAAGCTGGCCGAGAATGGTCAGCACGCCGCTGGTACCGCCACCCATCAATTCCTGCATTTCGGCGGGCATATTCGCCAGCATCGACTGCTGGACGGCGTTCTCGGCAACAGCCAGGAGCAGCACGCCGACCAGGGTAACTACAAAAGGAAGCCACCAGTGACGTTTTTCCCGGTCGCGGAGGACTTCGAAGGTTTCGCGGGGCCGGATGATCACGCCGATCAATAGCTGGAAGGGCGACCGGCCATTCGGATGGCTTTCCTGCTCCTGGTTTTCAGCGTCGTCTTCGACATAGCCGTTGGCCTCGAGCAGGGCGGCGACTGTGGAACTCTCATTCATAACGTTCTTTTTCCTCGGTTCATTGAAGGGTCAACAGCGCCGTACACGCTGCGAACGTCACTATAGGAAAAAGTTGTTCAGGAATTATGAAGATTTGATTGGGAAGCGATTTGGACGGAGATTGCCAAAAGACGCCCGGCGAAGGCAAACTTACGAGGCTCAGAATTGGTACCGATTACTTGGTCAAATCGGAACCAAATAACAAAACTGCCGTATTTACCCGGTAAAACGGCAAGCGGCTGCCGCTAGCGCGGCAAATCGCATCTTGTCTGGATCACGAGGTAGTACCGTAAAGAGAGATACTGTTGGGGAACTCCCAACAGTATCTCTCCCGCGGGCACTACCGTTGTTTTGTTGAACGCTGGATAGGGGCTCAAAGCAATGAAGAGCCTCTACTCCTGTAATTTTTTGCAATAGAACCCTCAGACGTTGGTTTCCTGAATATCGCCGGTTGCTATATACACAATACGCTCCGCAAAATTGGTGACCAGATCGGCGAAGCGTTCCAGTTTCTCAGCGATACGCAGCGTTTCATAAGCAACTTCGATTTTCTTCTGCTTGGTAGTTTCAGCCATGTTCTCAATCAACTGTGTGATCACACTATCATACAGATCGTCCATTTCATCGTCCCGATTGTAGATGACCTGGGCCAGTTCAACGTTTTTCTGTGTGTAAGCCAACAGGCATTGCTCAAACATGTCTTTAGCCAGATTACCCATCTTCTGGATTTGATCAAGTTTGGGCTTCTTGCCGTGTTTACACAGGTGCTTAACTTCACCAGCAATGCCCTTGGATTGATCGCCCATGCGCTCAAGATCAACGATGATATTCAAAGTTGCGACTATAAAGCGCAGGTCGGAGGCGGCGGGCTGCTGGGTGGCGATCAATTCTACGCAGCGTTCCTCAATTGAAAAGCGGGAGTCATTGATCTCCTGATCAAAGACGATTACCTGCTGAGCCAGGTCGGCATCCAGATTTGTCAGGGAATCCAATGCCATGTCAAGCTGCTTCTGGACTTTACTGCCCATGCGCAGCACATGATCACGTAATTTGGTCAGTTGATTTTCAAATCGCGCTCTCATCAGGTACTCCTTCAGGTTATAGTCCCAACCTGTTCTCTGGATTAACCACGTCGCCCCGTAATATATGCCTCTGTCAATTCCTGCTGCGGAGCAGCAAACAGGTCTCCGGTCTTTCCAAACTCGACCATACGCCCCAACCAGAAAAAACCGGTAAAGTGCGAGGCCCGGGCGGCCTGCTGCATGTTGTGAGTCACAATGACAATGGTGTAGTCTTTTGCAAGTTCACGCATCAGGTCTTCGATGTGCAAAGTAGCAATCGGGTCTAAAGCGGAACAAGGCTCATCCATCAGGATCACATCCGGCTTAACAGCGATAGCGCGAGCAATGCATAATCGCTGCTGCTGGCCAGGGTTGAGATCAAGCGCCGGGTCACTGAGACGGTGCTTGACTTCGTTCCATAATCCTGCTCCTTCAAGACTCTCCTGCACAATATCACCCAGATCGTTTTTGGAAGTCATACCAAGTACACGCGGGCCAAACGCGACGTTATCAAGGATACTCTGCGGAAATGGGTTGGGCCGCTGGAAAACCATGCCTACCTGCTGCCGCAGATTGGTCACGTCCACGTCTTCGTCATAGATGTTTTTGCCATCCAGCAGGATTTTGCCGACGGTGCGTGTATTCTTGATTGTATCATTCATGCGGTTAATAGACCGTAAGAACGTAGATTTACCACAACCGGATGGGCCAATCAGGGCCGTGACGCGATTCTTCTGGATCGCAAAATTCAGGTCGATTAGCGCTTGAAAGTCGCCATAATAAAAGTTGAAATTCTGGACTTCGATTTTATCTCTTGCCATCAGCCGAATCGTCCTGTGATGTAATCCTCGGTACGCTGGTCTCGTGGTCTGGTAAACAGTGCAGCGCCACGTTCAACTTCAATTAACTCGCCATCCAGCATAAAACCCGCTCGATCTGCTACGCGGGCTGCCTGCTGCACGCTGTGGGGGACCATGATGATACAGTAGTACTGCTTCAACTCCTGCAATGAATCTTCGACAACGCTGGTTGAGAGTGGGTCCAGACCCGACGTCGGGTTATCAAGCAGAATAACTTCGGGTTCGAGCGCGAGGCTGCGTGCGATGCACAGCCGCTGCTGCTGCCCGCCCGATAATGCAAATGCAGACTTGTGCAAGCGGTCTTTGACTTCATCCCAGAGCGCAGCCTGCTGCAGCGATTTTTCGACCTGCTCCTCAAGTACAGCTGTGTCTCGAATCCCGGCCATTTTCAGGCCATAGGTCAGGTTGTCATAGATTGATCCGGGCAAAGGGCTGGGCAGGGCGAAAACCATGCTGATGTTACGCCGGAGATCGGAGACCACGACATCGGGGTCGAAGATGTTTTTGCCTTTAAACTCGATCAACCCCTGCCTTTCGCACCCTGCCTTGAGATCGGAAAGCCGGTTCAATAATCTTAATAAGGTTGTTTTTCCACTGCGAGAGGGGCCAAACAATACAAAAACTTCGTGCGGATAGATATCCAGGCTGATATCTCGCAGCGCTTCTATCTCATCTTCATAGGTGAAATACAGGTTCTTGATGGAGAGGAGTGGTTCCATTGGCATTACCACTCCCTGCGGCGGCGCATACGTGTACGCACAATAGCTGCCACCAGCGTCAGAGACAATACAAACAATAAGAGTACCAGCGCAGTCCCATACTGGATTGAGACCGGCATGTCGGGCACCTGGGTCGAGATTACATAGAGATGATAGGGAAGCGCCATCGTTTGATCAAACAATGAGGCAGGTAGATCGGGTAAGTAGAAGGCGGCCACCGTAAATAACAGTGGCGCAGTCTCGCCAGCGGCACGGCTCAGGCCCAATATAACGCCGGTCAGGATACCGGGCAAAGCGTGAGGCAGCACCTGATGACGAATGGTCTGCCAGCGGGTTGCGCCCAGGCTCAGGCTGACAACCCGGAAACGCTGCGGCACAGCAAGGATCGCTTCTTCGGCGGTGCTGATCACAACGGGCAGGGTCATGATGCCCAGCGTCAACGAGCCAGCAATGATGGATGTGCCTAATTTCATGAACAATACAAAGGCCCCCAACCCGAACAGTCCATAGACAATCGAGGGAATACCGGCAAGATTGACAATTGCCAGCCTGACCCAGCGGGTCAACCGATTCTCGCCAGCGTATTCCGCCAGATAAATCGCGGTCCCAATTGCCAGGGGGATGCAGGCGATGAAGGTACCGAAGGTCAGCAGCACAGTTCCCAGAATGGCTGGCATGATGCCGCCTTCACGCATACCGTTGCGCGGCATCGTTGTCAGAAATTCCCAACTAATAGCACCGATGCCCTGAATCACAATAAAGGCAATGACGAGGATTATGGGGATCACCACCAGCGCGGCAACGGCGGTTATAATCGCTACAACAACTTTTTGCGCCTGTTGTCTTGACACACCTACCCTCTCTTCTGGCGCTGTCCGGCTTCCTGCACGCCAACGAGTCTGCTTGCGATTGAATTGATAGCAAAGGTAATGACAAAGAGAATAATGCCGATGCCGAATAAAACGCTGTAATGTAAACTGCCCTGCGCGACTTCGCCCATCTCAGCGGCAATGGTCGCCGTCATCGTGCGGGCCGGTTGGAAGATCAAACCCGGAGTGAGGTCAGGAATGTTGGCAGCGTTGCCGGTAACGAGCATGACGGCCATTGTCTCGCCAATGGCACGCCCGATACCAAGCATGATGGCTATTACCAGGCCAGAGCGTGCAGCGGGCAGCACCACCCGCCAGATGGTCTGCCACTGAGTTGCACCGATGGCCAGGGCGCCATTACGGTAGGATTTAGGGACTGCATACAGGGCGTCTTCAGAAATACTGATAATCGTCGGCAAGGACATATAAGCAAGGATCAACGAGCCAGTAAAGATCGTCAGGCCGGTGGGTGCGCCCAGCCGCTGGATCAGGGGAGCAAGAGCGATCCAGCCAAGAAAGCCGAGCACAATAGAAGGAATTCCTGCGAGTACTTCAATGATGGGCTTGAGGAGGTCGCGCTGCCAATCAGGTGCGATCTCGCCTATATAGATCGCAGTGATAAGTCCCAGCGGTATGGCGATGGCGATAGCCCCGGCTGTGACCAGAATTGAACCGACTATCAGAGGCCATATACCGAAAATGCCCTCAATGGGATACCAGCGTCGGCCAAATAACTGGCGCAGCGGAATATCGAGAAAGGCCGCACTGCCTTCACGCAGCAAAAACAAGAAGATCAGAGCAACTATTACGATCATCGAGATGCCCGATAGCCAGATCAAACGCTCAATGAAAAACTCCCAGACATCGCGGATACGGAGGTTTGAAAGCCGTTCACGGAGCTGCTCGATGACACTATCATCCGAATCAGGAACGACTTTCCAACGCTGTAACAGTTTCATAGATTATTCCTCATTCAAGGGAACAAAGCCCAGTTCAGCAACAATGGCCTGACCTTCCGGGCCTCTAATCCAATCGATATATTCTGCGATGCTGCCTTCCGGTTCGCCTGCGGTATACATAAATAAGAAGCGAGACAGGGGATAACTGCCGTCTGCACCGGTTTCAGTTGTGGGCAGCACATATGGCGAATTCTCATCCTTTGCGATAGCCAGCACTTTTTCATGCTCCGTGACATACCCCAGTCCATCATAGCCAATGGCGTTGGGATTGCGGCGAATTTCGCTGGTGATGCCAACCGAGGACGGCATGAGTAAGGTCTGCGGGGCAAAAATATCTTCATTTTCGTCGTCACCCTGACGAACGACCTGCTCAAGGAAGTAAACGTGCGTACCAGAGTTGGTCTCGCGGGAAAGCAAAACAATAGGAGCATCGCTGCCACCGACTTCGTTCCAGTTGACAATACGCCTGGTATAGATGTCCGATAGCTGCTGAATGGTGAGTTGGTCAACTGGATTATCGGGGTGGACGATCACGGCGAGAGCATCAATTGCAACACGGATCTCTACCGGATCAAAACCGTTGGCCTGCGCCCCGGCGATCTCTTCTTCTTTCATGGAACGAGAGGCGTTAGCAATATCGACAGTGCCATTAATCAGGGCCGCGATTCCGGTACCTGAACCACCACCCGTAACGGCAATGGAGACATCTGGCTGGACGGACTGGTAGGCTTCTGCCCAGGCTAAGGCGAGGTTCACCAGCGTATCAGAGCCTTTATTCTGGATCGCACGGCCTTCTACTGCTTCCTCGGAGGCTGTATCATCGACAGATTGAACACAGGCAGACAGAGCAAACAGCAGAATCAAGGGCAGGACAAAGCACATGGCATACTTTGATGGGTGCATAGCCATAAGGCTCCTTCAAGGCGCATGGCAACCGGACGTTGAGCAATGCTCAAACGGCTTGATTGTATATGATTATATAGCCTCCACCAAATCAGGTGCCGCTCGAAAACAGGGGACACCTGTACAACCTCAAAGCCAAAATCTTTCGCAGTCTCCGGGTCTCCAGCCGGGAAGTCCCGGTAAGAATAAGCGGGGCTATGTCGTCCAGAAGATGATGGGCGTGATGAAGATGCCCCCAAAGACAGAGAGTTTTTACAGCCAATATGTTTAGTCAATAGTTTTTATGGTATCAGGAGCCTGAGAAGATAATGCACAGAAAAATAAAATCCCGGTTAGTTTTCACCCTGATTGCGCTGCTGCTGCTATCAGCTTGCAGCACTGCACCGGCAACACCGACAGAATCCAGTGCAGATATGGCCGAGGCCAACACACCTGTCGCAGACAATACGAACTCCGACGCTCTCGCACCATCCCCCACCGACACGCCACTTCCTGCCGCCACGCAAACCCCTACCGCCACGCAAACCCCTGAGTGGTATCCCTGGCAGGATATGGAATTGACCGATGTGGTGACCGGCGAAACATTTACGATCAACGATTATGCCGGGAAAGTCATCCTGCTGGAAACCATGGCGACATGGTGCCCCAACTGCATTCGCCAGCAGGGACAGGTACGCCAGTTACACGAAAACCTCGGTAACCCCGATGATTTCATATCGATCAGTCTGGATGTCGATCTAAACGAGGACGAAGAGATACTCAAAGAATATGTAGCGGAGTGGGGTTTTGATTGGCATTTTGCGGTGTCACCATTATTAGTATCACGGGCACTGGGAAATCTATACACGGCCCAGTATCTCAATCCGCCGCTCGACCCGATGATGATCATCGACCGGGACGGCAGCATCGAGCATCTCCCCTATGGTATCAAATCGGTCGAAGAGCTGGAGTCCTTTGTTCAACCCTACTTCGAATAATCGAGGCTATATAGAAAATGGATATAGCAATCACTTCCTTTGTTCTCGGACTTCTCTCTGCGGGAAGCCCCTGTATTCTGCCACTTTATCCGGGATTCCTGGCCTACTTAAGTGGCCAGACTGAGACTGATTCGGGTAACCGGCTCTACTTCCTGGGAGTCTTCGTGCTGATGGGGGTGCTGAGTATGATGCTCCTCCTCGGCGCGATCATCGCGCTGCTGGCGGTGCCAGTCGGGAGAGTGCTGGTTTATCTGGTACCCACAGCGGATTTCCTGATTTTCCTCCTGGGCGTGGCAATGCTGCTGAACTATAATCCCTTTAAGCTGCTGCCCCAGATTCAGGTGCCATTCCTGCGCCACCCCTATCTGAACGCCTATGTATATGGACTGCTGTACGGGCCAATCACGCTGCCATGCTCAGGGCCGCTTCTCGTGAGCATATTCGCCCTGTCGCTGACACTTGGCGAAGCCTTCAGCCAGTTCTGGGTTTTCATCTGGTACGGGCTGGGATTTGGCCTGCCGCTGCTGGCGCTTTCCCTGCTTTCGGGGACACTTCAACGCCAGATAGTCAGGCAGTTTGCAAAGCGCGCCCGGTTGATCAACATCATCGGCGGGCTGCTGCTGATTGGAGTCGCCGTGTACGATCTTTATAAGAACTGGCCGATGCTCCAGGCCTTCCTGTTCAGGGGCTGACGACACGATAGTTTAGCGCCTGAGGCTGATGAACCTTAAGAATTTAACTCGGTAAAACAACCCCCTCTGGGCCCTATGGCCCATCTCTCCCAAACTTGGGGGCGATCAGGGTTGGCTTTGTTTGATACGGCTATTTGTTGTTTACCGAATTAGTTTTTCGAATTGCATAAGCCTCAGGCAATAAACACGACATCGCAAGTGGTGATTAGGGCGACCGTAAAGCCCCGCCCTTGAAAAAACTTACGATCCGGCAAAGGTCACGCTGACCGAGTCTTCGGCGACGATGGCCCCATCGCGGGGAGATGCAGCAAAGGCGTGGAGGGTCGCTTCGCCGGTATAGTCGACACTCAGGTCGATGCTCCAGGGGCCTTCGCCGCCTGTGCCCGCGTCGGGAGAATCGGCGATAGTCGAGACTATCACCAGCACGGTGCCGTCTGCGTCGATGACTTCAAGCGCAACGTTGCCTTCAAAAAGTGCGCCGCCTTCACCACTGACCGTAAAGCCCGCCGGGTCGAGGGTGGCCCCATCGGTGGGTGATGTGATGGTGATGTACTGCGGAGACTCGTCAGGCGGTGCGGTAGGAGGTGACGTTGGTTCAACTGTCGGCAGCTCGACTGTCGACGGCTCGGCTGTCGGCGAATCAGCAGGGACAGTGGTAACCGGCAGACAGGCCACAAGCAGACCAACGGCTATCAGCAGTATAGACAAATTCAGCTTCTTGACTTTGAACATCGAGCAAAACCCTCCATCAAATTGAAACCCGAATATTACCGTTAAGCAAGATGATACTGACAAACGAAACCCTTTTCACCGGCAATATTGATTCGCTTTCAACGGATGGGCCAATTCCCCAATCCTGAGGCTGAAAATCAGGCAGGCGGCTCACGAAGTCTGCATCAACAGTAAGGTGAACTTCGCCTTCCCGGACTTCCGCCAACCACAGCGTTGGAACCAGTTTTTTCCCTTGAGGATCAACGGCTGCAACCATTCAAATCATAAAACTGAGCAAAATCCGCGCCCACTTCCCAACTATCCCTCGCATTTCCGAATCGGCTACCCCAACCTATAATGAAGCACAGACCCTTGCCCGACAGTCCCGGAGCGTGAACCATGGCAAAGCTGATCGCCGATTCGTTTACCATCCATATCACAGGCACACCCGATGCCTGCACCATCGAGGCCCACGGCCCCGGCAAAGCCGTCGCGCCGCCGCACCGGTTCGAATGGAACGCCACACCCGAACAATCCGACATACTCCGCGCGCTGCACGAAAGCCATTCGACCGTCTCCCACGACAACCTGATCGTTCTGGGGCAGGCGCTTTACCGGAGCATGTTCACGCCCGACGTCGCCGCAGCATTCGACGAAGCACGCCGGAATCTCAAAAGCGATACCGGAATCCGGCTGCGCCTCAACATCGAACCGGCGGCGCTGGCCGCCCTGCCCTGGGAACTGATGCACGATGGCCGCGAATTCCTGACGGTGCGCAGCAGCTTCCCCCTCGTCAGGACAATGGGCAGCGAGCAGATCATGCCCCGGATGACGATCCGCGGCCCGCTCCGCATTCTCTACATCGGCGCATCGCCGCAAACGCTCCCACCCCTGAACCTTGAAGGCCCGGCGCTCGATCTGCAGGACATGCTGGGCAGGGAAAACGCGCGGCGGATTCAATTCGATATCATGATGGACGCCACGCTGGAAAATCTGCGAACGGAACTATTAAAGGATTACCACGTGCTTTGCTTCGCCGGGCATGGCGACGAATCCTGCATCTATCTCGATGATGGATACGGCGGCGCGCAGGAGATCTCCGCACGCGGGCTGGCGCGCGAACTGGACGGCAAATCGACACGGATGCTTTTCCTCGCTTCGTGCGAAACCGGGGCGGCGGTCGAAGAGGGCGGCCAGTTGGAGGGATTCGCCCGGCAGGTCGCCCGGCTGGCTGAACTCCCCGCCGTGGCAGCGATGCAGTACGCGGTCAGCGATTACCGGGCCAACCGGTTGACGGCGCGCTTCTTCGAAGTGCTGGCCGCGTTCCGCCCGGTCGACGTGGCACTGGCCGAGGCACGAAAAGTCACCATCTCGCAGGATCAAACCAACCGGGACGTGTTCTCGCCCGTGCTTTATCTCCAGAGCGAAACCAGCAATATCTTCCAGAAGGCCCGCAACTGGGTGGCGATCGGGTTTGCGCTGGCCTTCATTCTTGCCAGCATCATCGGGATCGGGGCACTGGTTCAGGCACGGGGACAGTCCGCGCAGCGAATCGAAGCAGAAGCCACCGCGCAGATGGAAAGCACGCAGCGGGCCTATGCCGAAGCGACCGCCGCCGTCGAAGCAGAACAACGCACCGAAGCCGAAGCGACTGCTGCCGCAGAGGCAGAAGAACGCGCCCGGCAGGAGGCGATCTCCCGGTCAATCGAACTGGCTTCGACCGCCGCCGAATTCATCGACGAGGGCCGCGATCTCTCGCTGCTGTTGAGCGTACTGGCCGCACAAACCGCTGACACAATCCCCGCCCGGAGCAGCCTGCTGGCCGCCATCAACTACGATCCGCACCTCGCCCATCATTTACACGATGCCCGCGCGATCGGGTTCACGCCGGACGGCCAACAGATCGCCGGTATCGCCTGCGGAGAAACATGCGACGACAGCGCGACGATCTTCTGGGATACCGCAAGCGGCCAGCGCACGGATCGACGGTTCGCCATCGAAAGCGATTCGGAAACAACCGCAGCCTATCACCCGGACAGCGGCAGGCTCGTCTCAGGCAGGGGCAGCACGCTTTACCTGTGGGATGTTGCCAGCGGGGAACCGATCGACACACTGCCGCTCGACTCGATCATGGAAGGCAACCAGCAGATACGCAAAATCGCGTTCAGCCCTGACGGGTCGCTGGCGGCGGCGGGCATCTCCGGTTCGTTCGAGGCTTACGTCATGATCTGGAATACAGAAACAGGGGGCGTGATCGGCCCGATAGCGTTATCAAGCCCTAACCTCACCGGGCTGGCAATCGATCCGGGCAATCGCTATCTGGCGGCAGCCATAAGCAATACAGAAAGCCAGATCATCGATCTCGAAAGCGGGGCGGCGCATCCGCCGGTCGGTCTGCCGGATACCAGTGTGATGGCCGCCGCTTTCAGCCCGGACGGAACCACGCTGGCGCTGGCCGCATCGAACGGGCTGGTATACCTAGTCGATCCGGTCAGCGGCGGTCTCATCGCCAATCCACTCGATGGGGAGACCAGCGGCGCGTTCAGCCTCGATTTCAGCGCGGATGGGCGTATGCTGGCCGTGGGATACTACAACGACAGCGCGATTGTCTGGGAGTTGGGAACATACCAGAAGTTGGACCAGTTCTTTGCCGGAACACCCGACGGCCCCACCATGCCCAACCGGATCACAACTGTTCGATTCAGCACCGACGGCAAACAGTTGATCACCGGTTCGCCATCGATGGTATGGAATCTGGAAGAGCCGCACCCGCTTGGCAGAGAAACGTACAGCCACACAAGCTGGGTCACCGACCTGGCGTTCAATCGGGATGGCAGTCGATTGGCTTCCGTCGACCCCGGCGGCACACTGATCGAACTCGACGTTTTATCAAACACACAGCAGTCACGTCAGTTGTCGGAAGGCGCGTATGCTGTGACGTATACAGACGGCGGCCAACTGCTGGTCGCGACTGACGAAGATTCCACCCTCAAAGTGTGGGATGCCGCCGCCGATCAGCCCATCGCCGTTTTGCTACCGGCCCAGGTGCGAGATCGTCCATGGCGCAGCATCGTCTTCAGCCCTGATGGATCGCAGCTGGCGGCGGTGGGGTTCGGCCCCTTTGTCACGCTCCGGGATATCGAAAGCGCGAACGTGATCGCCGATATCGACCTGACCGGAGAAAGCGGGCGCAACCTAGCTTTCTCCAATGATGGCTCGATACTGGCCGTCAGCGCCGACAATGGCCCCATTCAACTGATCGATACGTCGACCGGCCAGCCGGGGCTGGCGCTCGATTACGGTCAATCGGGGACATACTGGCAGAGTCTCGCCTTCACCCCCGACGACCTCCGGCTGGTCAGCGGCGGGCTGAGTTTCACCATCACCCAATGGGATGTATCCACCGGGTCACACTTCGATACGGAGTTGATCGGGCACAGCGGCAGCATCAACGATCTGGCTTTCGACTCAACTGGCGGCATCCTGTTCTCGGCGGCGGAAGAACAGTTTATGTTGTGGAATATCAATACAGGGGAGCTTATCGGATCATTCCAGACAGAGGATAAAATTGTCAGCCCGTTTTACCGGATTGCCATCAGCCCGGACGATCAATTGGCCGCGACCGGATCATCGGATGGCACCGTCATACTCTGGGATTTGCAGCCACAGAGGTGGATCGAAGCCGCCTGCCGGATGGCAAATCGAGAGCTAACGCTGGAAGAATGGGAAAATTATATGGGTGACGAACCCTACCGGGAGATATGCGCCAACTGACCGACGCTTTGGCGACTCCGCTCCTGACCCAGACCTACGATCCATACGGGACGGTCTATGCGAGTGTGGGGGCGGAGTCATCGAGCTACGGGTACACCGGTAAATCGACGGCAGAATCGTCATTCGGTTTCTTCGGCCAAATTGGAATCAATCGCCGGGGTGTGGCCGAGGAGTGGTTCTTCGCGCCAGCGGCGGCGAAGATCACGCCAATCGATGACCCGCCGCTGCTGGATAATCCCGCGCTTCGGCAGCATCTTCCCAAACAGGGGCATCGACTTCAACAGCGCCCACAGCGAGTCGCGCTCCCTGGCCAGCATATAGGCCCAGATCGCCGCCTCGTACGGGGCGATAAACCACAGGTCGGCCAGCAGATGTGGCAGGCGGTCGTTCTTGAGCATCAACAGGTAGCGATTGCGCACCGCGTGGATTCTGACTTCGGGCGGGATGTCTGCCCGGTTCCCCGGTCGAAACGTACGCACATGACGGGCGCGGGCTTCCGGAACAAGGGCCGATGTCCAGCCCCTTAGCTGCGCCCGCCAGTTGATGTCGATATCTTCTTTGTGGATGAAGAAATCTTCGTCGAAGATTTCGCCGTCGACGGCGATGTCTTCCAGCATAGCGCGCCGGTAGACGGCGGCGGCACCGTCCGGGCCGAAAATCGGGGCGACCCCATTCGGGACACTGTCGACGGGCGCGCCATCGAAGCGCAGGCCCTGCCGACGGCTGCGCCGCATGTAGGTTCCCGCACTGTCAACAATGGACGTGTCATCGTCCAGATCATCGACCCGGAGGATCAGGCCCATCGCCGAGCCGCAGCGCGGGTCGGAATCAAGAAGCGCCTGGATACGGCGCAGGTAGCCGGGTTCAAGGCGCACATCCGGGTTCAGCGTCAGGACATAGGGGGAGGTCGTCAGTTCAAGGGCCTGGTTATGCGCCGCCGCATAGCCGGTGTTCTCCACGTTGACGGTCACATCAAAGCCAGCCGCGAGAATCATCGACACCGTTTCGTCAGATGAGGCATTGTCGATGATGCATAGATCGAATGCGACATCAAGCTGGTGGCTCACCGACTCCAGACAGGTCTGAATGGTGCGCGCGCTGTTGTGAGTCACGATCTGAATGGAGAAGCTCAAAAGATGCCCCTGCTGTGACGATCGCCTACTATCTCCCGTGCCTCTACTCGACAACAGTGAGGGTCGATACCGGCACCGGCAGCTCGACAGTTCCCGTCCAGACCCACCCCTCGATCCCGGAATCCGGCTCGTGGCAGTAGAGCCAATCGCTGCCCCTGTCACGCCCCATGACCAGAATCGATGTATTTACATGCAGGCGTGCCAGAATACTGCTATCAAAGGAATTCGCGCTATACATGAACGTCATCACCTGAACGGTGCCGACGACGGGTTCGGACGGGGCCGGGGTTGGCGAATACACCGTCTCGGTCAGCAAAAGCGGGGTCGGGATGACTTCGGCAGGAGATGGCGTGGGACCGGCCTCGACTGTGACAGGCGCCTCTTCTTCTTCGACAACCGGCAGGGGATCGGGGTGGCGGTAATGCGGGATCAGGCCCCAGGCGTTGACCGGCCAGTAGATCAACCAGGCTTTGCCGATGATAGTTTCCTTGTTGACCGGCCCCCAGGTTCGTGAATCACGCGAGGGCAGGCGATTATCACCCATGACAAAGACCTTATCATCCGGCACAGTCCAGGTACGGTCATCAAAGGACGGCCCGCTGGCTTCCAGATAGGGTTCGTCAAGCCGCACGCCGTCGATATAAACCGTATCATTCCGGACAGCCACCTCTTCGCCGGGCAGGGCAATCACGCGCTTGACCAGCACGGTCGACAGGTCTTCCGGCGAACGGAGGACAACAATATCCCCGCGACGAGGCATCCCAAACCAGTAAGCAGCACGGCTGGCAAGGACCTGCTGACCATCCAACACCGTCGGCTCCATACTGGAGCCGCTGGCTTCATAAGGGGGGATAAAGATCGCGATCCCCGCCCACACGAGCAGGGCCAGCAGGACTGTCTCCAGCACCTCGCGCAGCAGCGGGCGGATACGTCCCCATAAACCAGGGACGTCGTTCACCTGCTCTCCTGTATCGACTTCAGGTTGTTGTATTTCACTGTTCATGTGTATTCTTCGTCAGGTCCGTTTTGACTTTCTAATCTATGGTTAAACCTGTCGAGCGGAATGCCTGCCAACCGCCTGATTGGTGGAACCGAACCTCTCTCACGGCTGCTCGATCACCAGAAAATCCGATACGGGAAACTCGAGGGCCAGCGCTTCACCCCACACCCAGCCCTCGGCGTCACCCACATCGGTGCGGCAGTAGAGCCACTCGCCATTTATCTCGCTCCCCACAATCACAACCGACGATCCCGGATAAAGCCGGGCCAGGATATTCCCACCAAAATTGGGTCGGCTGTAAACAAAGGTCATGACCTCGACCGTCGTATCGACATTGGTGACCGGCGTCGGCGTATAGGTGGGCGTTGCGGTAGGGGTCAGGGTGGGCGTCGGGGTCAGGGTCGGTATCGTGGTCAACTCGATCACGTTGTAAGGCCCCTGGGTGAGTTCAAAACGCGGCGTGGCAGTCGCCACCAGGGTGCCCTGATCCGGAAGCGGGTAACGCACATCCTCATCCAGTTCTGCTTGAAGGGCATCGGTGAGAACTATATCGAACGAGATTTCTATATCTTGAGCGAGCAGCCCCTGGAAGTGGAGGGTCTCCTGATCGCTGTATAACGGTTCCGGCGAGACATTGGCGATTCCGACCCCCGGCGGCAGATCGATAGTGACCGTGTACGGGTAAGGACGCACCCCTGCCTGTTTGTAGATCGTGAGGCTGTAATGGAGCAGGTTTGGCTGCGGCTGGGAAAATATGCGATAGGGTTCAAGGCGGTAGACAAATGGGGCACGAACCAGTTCGCCGGGCGATACGACCATCAAGCCGCCAAAAACCTCTTTCTGACGCTCGTCGGTGATGGCCTGCACTTTGCCCGCTCCAGGATTGTCTTTATAGGTATAGTTCGAGGGAAAAGTGAAGTACGGTGGACTCAGGAGCGCACTGTCTTCCGGCAGATAGAGGCGCACATAATCGGCATAGCAATCATCGGCCCGTTCGGCATAGGTATCAAAGACAAGGTCTTCCTCGATAGGGCATATCTTTCCAGGGCCAAGCCCGGCGCTATGATTCGTGTAATAGACGTTCAGCATACTGTAGGGCCGAGACAGGTCTTCCAGGTTGAGGTGATAGGCCAGCAGCCGCTCGATGTTGAGATCGGTTTTGTTGAAGCCCATATTAGTATCGACCAGCAGGATGAAATCCCCGTCGCCTTCCGGCACGGTGCCATCCCATCCCAGCTTTTCGATCATCAACTGGATCGATGGGTTGGTCGAATACAACATCAGGTCGCGGCGCAGGGCGAGCGCATTACTTACTGAAAAGTAATCATAGAGCAGCGAAGGATCACGAACATTCATAAAGTGATCGATAAACAGCGGCCCCAGCTCCCCGATGAAGGCTTTCCGGTAATCCTCGACCTGCGTCTCCGCCTCGGCCTGCTGGTACTCGACCCAGCTTTCCTGGAAGAAGGAGATGACCGTGTTAGAATCGACCACAGTGCCATCGGCCAGAGTCAGCGGGCCGGTGACGATCATCAAATCCTGGATGGTGTACTGGTTGATGGCAACCACTGTGTCGATGGGAACGCCCCTACCCAGCGCATAGAGTTCCGAGGCTTTAGCCGCCGCAGTCGGGAAATCCGGCGACCAGTTCGCATCGCGGAAGAGCCAGCGGTAGACCTCCATGTATTGGGGCATGGGATCGGGAGATGCCTGGTAGATGACCTCCTCACGGTCGATCTCAGGACTCATACTGTTCAAGATCGTGATGTCGCCGATTTTGCCGTGATCGATCACGACGTAGGCACTCGACGTAATAAAGCCCCCGGATGGACGCAGTTCGTCCGCGTTCTGGATCAGCACCAGGATATGCTGCGGTTCGTCCATACCGAGCAGATCAGGGGCGGCCATGGCAGCGGCAATCCCACCATCGAGCACCTGCAAGCCGCGCCCCATCAAATACACCACGCGCTGCAATTTCGGATGCAGCGTGGTCGGCGATCCGATCAGACGGTAGCTGAACTGCGCCTGCACCAGCTCCGACCGGGCCGATACGAGCGCGGGCTGGGCCGATACAACGCTCTCCGCAACCAGAGCCAGCATATCGACATCCGATTCGTCTTCGCTGACCAACTGCTTGATCAGCGGGCTGAAACCCTCGTCCATATCGACGACGGCGTTCAGCATCGAGTGGGCCGTATCCAGCGTATACACCCCGGCGACCAGATCGTCGCCAACCAGCGGCATCCACTTGAGCGAGGTCAACAGGCCATGAAAGGGCCGCATCACGTGCTGGAGTCTTCCAGTCAGGTCATGGATGTGATAGATATCGGCCCGCAGGCTCTCGATACCGTCCGGCGTCAGGCCCTCGTCGAGAAGGACTTTAGCTTCCTGCTCGACGGCATCGACCGCGGCCTTCAATCGATAGCCCAGGATACCAATCCGAACACCCTGTACCAGAACGAAAAGCAGCACGACCGCCAGCAGCACCAGCAGACTCGCCCGGACGGGACTTCCCTGCACCCAGCGGTGTTCGAGCACGGGCCTCGTGATCTTCGCTATCCATGTTTTGATCGGCACAAAATTCATAGGTTCTCCGGGCCTGGATTACTGATCGTTATCATCCCTTGTGGGGCGCTCGACAAGCCGGTAGGCCATACCGTTCTCCATGACCTCCACGTGGTAGCCCGTTGGCAGGTTTGGATTGTAACTGAAAATCACGGGCGTATCATCCGGCAGCCGGTCGATCATCTCCAGCGTGTTCTGCACATCCTGCAAATCCAGGGCGATCTTTCTGCGCTCAGCCAATACCCTCGACAGATCGGCACGATACCATTCAAGCCACAATGTCCACTCATTGACCGGGACAATATCGTCGCGCCGGACGCTGACCAACACCGCGTAGCGTACGGAAAACGCTTCGGCGTTGCCATTGCTAAAAATAACACTTCCCTCCGGTGCATCTTCCACGACCGTCCGACCAAAGGCATCGGCGGCGGTGGTTGCCGTGCGCACCTCCCTGCCCCCCCGATAGACCAGTGGGAGAACGAGGACGAGCACGGCCACACCATAGAGAACCCCATACCATACCGGATGTTTAACCCGGTTCCTGAGTCCCTGATGCACAACCAGATACCAACCTACCCCGGCCATTGTCCAGCAAACGATCAGTGCCGGGTAAAGATAAGGCAGGATATCGGCAGAAAAATAACTCGAAGTCAGCGCCAGGTCAACAAGAACCAGCATGCCGCCGATCACTGCCAGGGGGCGATTCGAATCCCAGAGCAGGGAAGCGCCCACCCCGGCGCAGATCACGCCCGGCACGCCGATCTGCTCGACAAGCACGCGAACCAGCGAGGCAAGGCGGGCGAGATTCAACCCGGCACGCCAGTCGACGCGGTCGGCGTAGACTTCGGCCCGCAGCACGGAGATCAGCCTGTCAAGCGACCGCGGATCGCCCCAGTTGCTGATCGGCACCGCACCTGCCCGCAGCGGCAGGTAAGCAAAGACCAGCAGGCCGAGCAGGAATCCCGGTATCAGCAGCAGGGTGCCGGGCGACAGGAACCGCTTATAGTCCCTGATTACCAGATAAAGCAGACAGGTCCCGGCCATCAACCCCGTCATGTAGTGGCTGCCCAACCCCAGCCCGGCGGCGGCGGCCAGAAACACGAGTCGACGGGTGAACGCGGCGGATGTTGGAGATCGATCAGCCCAGAGCGCCAGGGCCAGCAGCACGACACACCACAGGGCAGCCAGGGTGTAGACCTCGACGATCACCGCCTGTGTCCAGACGAGCGCGGTGCAGCCCAGGCCAAGCGCCGCCAGCGCCCCGGCCAGGTACGCGCTGTCATCGGCTTTGAGATGCGAATCGCGCTGGAGCATTTTCGACACCATACCGGCAAGCAACGCCGTCGCCCCCGCCGCACAGACGGCAGAGAAAATATTCAGGCGATAGGCAAAAGACTTGAGGGGGATGAGCCAGACGCTTTGCGCCAGGAGCAGATAGGTCGGGTAGCCAGGGGGATGCACCAGCCCCCGCGTATAGACTGCCGAGGCCAATTCGCCGCCATCGGAACCGCCGAGGTCAGCCGTCAGGCCCTGGGGCATGGTGAGCAGGTAGAGCAGGAAAATACAGATGCCCGCGACAGCAGGCATATAGCGTCGGACTGTGCGAACGTTTTGCATCACTCAACCGGGAACGCGACGACGATAAACCGCGCCGAGCATTCGTCGAGCGGATGGCAGGTCATCAGGGTCAGACGCATTGAGTCGTCACCTTCAACGTACGCCATCAACCTGTCAGCCGCCCCTGCCTCGCCGAGCTCCACGATCTCAACTTCGGCGACTTTATAAGTATACTCGTCGCCATACTGGTCGGTGAGCAGAATCGCATCGCCGCGCTCGACGTCGACCAGGCCCCGGAAGACCAGCGCCGGGTATTCGCGGTTGTGTCCGACGATCAACACCGTGCCGTCTTCTTCCAGTACAGCCGAGTCATACCAGTAGCCTGCGGTATAGTCAGGTGGAACGAGCAAACCTTCCTCATTGGGAATGATATGCACCACCTCGACGTCGACCCCCCGCTCCGGAATCTCGATATACACCGGGCGGCGCGGTTCCGCGCCGGGTGTCGGCGTTGGAATGAACTCCAGCATCTGGTCAAGGTCTGGGAGGCGCGTCGGGACGAAGTCAGGACGATTTGAGCTATCGGGGAGGGACAGGGTTGCGGGTAATTCCACATGACGCTGCGCGTTGACCCGCAGAACGCCAAGCACCAACCCAACAGCGACAACGGTAACAACGAAGACCAGGATGGGCAGCTGTGGGCGGATTGAGCGATTCAGTTGCGACCTCCTGAGCAAGAACGAAAACAACGCGGCTTCAAAGCCGCGTTGTTTGTTGGAGAAAGATTAACGTAAAGAATTATTCGCCAATTACAGGCGCAACCAGAGCAGCTGCGCCAGGGGTGAAGAGAGCGCAGGTTCCGTGCTGTTCTGAGACGAATGAGGCCACGCCATCTGCGCAGGACACATTCTTGACAGTGTTGACAACCCACTGACCCTCAGAGTTCACACACATGACATCTACAGGGCACGAGGCGCCAACCGGCAATGCCCAGGTCTTCGGGCCATGTCCGCCGACATCGAAGCAGTCCAGCATTGTAGTGCCCTCGGGAGCCGGGGGACATACATAACCGACGGGGTATGCGCTTGGCGGAAGATGATCGGTCTGGGCGAACGCACTCATAAATACGCCACCGACCAGAGCAATCACCAGCATCGTGCCAATGAGTAGTCCTGCGCGGACCGTTACCTTAGAAATCTTCATAATCTTCGTCCCTTTCCCACGTGGATTAACAGGGCTTTCGCCGACATAAAAACATGTTTTTAGCTTCTATCATTATAAGTATTATATTTATTATGTCAAGGAAAATTCTGTTAAACATATAACAAAGTCATAAATATGACCATCTACGTCGGAATTGTAACTTATAACAGCCTGCCTGACCTGCCCGCCTGCATCGAGAGTCTGCGCGGGCAGCAGACCAACCTATCGATCACCATTCTCGACAACGCCTCGACCGACGGAACGCCGGATTGGGTCGCGCAATATGCCCCCGACTGCCGGTTGATCCGCAGCGAGATCAACTGCGGCTATGGGGTTGGGCACAACCGCATTCTGGAAACCCTAGCCCTCGCCCCCGGCGATTTTTACCTGGCGCTTAACCCGGATGTCGTCCTCACGCCGACGTATATCACGACCCTGGCGGCGGCGTTACAGGATCAGCAGGCAGACTGGGGCACCGGGAAGCTTATGCTGCCCGGCGGCGATGGTCGGCTCTACAGCGCAGGCCATGCCCTGCTCCGCAGCGGATACGCGCTCAATATCGGCTATGGGCTGCCCAGCGACCCGGCACTGAGCCAGTCACGCGAGGTCTTTGGCGCACCGGGCGCGGCCCTGCTCCTCAGCCACACGCTGATCGAGGCCCTTACACCGGGGGGAAATCTCTTCGACCCGGACTTCTTCCTGTATGGGGAGGACATCGACCTTGACTGGCGCGCCCGCCACCGGGGATTCCGCTGCTGGTACGAGGCTGAAGCCGCCGCCACCCATCGCGGCAGCGCCCCCGCCGAGACTCTGCGCGTCCATGCACTGGGCAATCGCTACCTGGCGGTGATCAAGAATGCACATCTCCTCCCCCTGCTAACGTTCAACCTGCCGCTGATATGCCTGCACTGCGCGGCCCGGCTGATCGTCTCGCCCCGGTATGGGTGGCATCTCGTTACCCACCTGGCGCGCCTCGGCCCCCGGATGTGGCGCAAGCGTCCATCGACGATGCTGCCGCGCCGGTCGATGCGCCGGTGGTTCCGC
>JAFGOY010000029.1 GCA_016926255.1 Anaerolineae bacterium
ACGCCCGTACCAACGAAGGCATTGCTTTGAAGGTCCTGGCTTCTCTCACCGCTCTGGCACTAACCAACGTTAACTAGCAATCAAGGTCCTACTCTTTGGAGTTTAACCATGTTCTTCATACAGATGTAACAGACTGCTACGGTTCTCTGTACACACATAGTATTGCCTGGGCACTTCACGGCTTGGAAATTGCAAAGAACAATAAGGGAGATGCCTCTCTACTAGGAAACAAGATCGATACACATATCCAAGCGGGTCGGTATGGGCAGACCAATGGCATTTCTCAGGGTTCCGTTTTGATGGACTTCGTGGCAGAGATGGTTCTTGGGTATATCGATGAACAGATTACCTCCGAGCTAGACGAACCGACCGATTTTCGCATTCTCAGGTACCGAGATGATTACAGAATATTTGCGAATAGCGATGACCGGGCTGAAAAGATACTGAAAGTCATCAGCGAAAAATTGCTATCGGTCGGGATGAGGCTAGGAGTATCGAAGACTCTATTAAACAGGAATGTCGTTGAGGGGGCAATTAAGCCAGATAAGCTGGCAGGCATTGATTTACAGGAATTGGGGGAGGCAAATGCGAAGACAATGCAGAAACAACTCCTGAGACTGCACTCGTTTGGGCAGCGGTTCCCTAATAGCGGAGCTCTCAGGCGCCTAGTTAGCGAGTTTCGCGACAAGACTTATGAGCAAAACGAAAGACCCGACGATCTTGAGGTGCAAGTTGCAATTTTAGCAGACATTGGATTCGTTTCCCCAGCCACTTTTCCGGTCGTTGCTGCTATCCTGAGTGACCTGATCCAACTCGCCTCACCTGAAGAAAAGGAACGTTTGTGGACGAAGGTGCGGAATAAGATGGCTCGTGTTCCGTATAATGGTTATCTCGAAATATGGTTACAACGTGTGACGGAAACGAGCGGGGTTGACATTCGGTTCACTAGCGATGAGCCGATTTGCCAGATCGTGAATGGAGAATCTGCAAATCTGTGGGAGAATGGATGGATATCAAGCAACGATCTGAAGAAAGCGCTAAGCGTATCAAAGATCGTTATGGGATCGGTGTCTGACACTGAAGAAGTGGTACAACCTGAAGAAGTTGAACTATTTAAGCAGAATGCATGGGCATATTAATTAAAGCCAAGTGCCGCCCAACATCAATCGAACATCGTCTGTCACCGCAGCCCGGCAATTAACTGCCGGGCCACCTTTTTCCGCCTCTCTCCCCCACCGTTTGCGTTCTCAAATACACCCGGTGGATAATTCTCAACCGAACACAGCTATCAAAGGAGCAGGACATGCGCTACGGATATTTCGACGACGAAGCAAAGGAATATGTCATCACGCGGCCTGATACGCCGCTTTCATGGAGCAACTATTTAGGCACCACCGATTACGGGGCGATCATCACCAACAACGCCGGTGGGTACGGCTTTTACAAATCGGGGGCACAGGGTCGATTCCTGCGGCTGCGCTTCAACAGCATCCCGATGGATCAGCCGGGGCGCTACTTCTATTTGCGTGACCGCGACTCCGGCGAATACTGGTCGGCCTCGTGGCAGCCGGTCGGCAAGCCGCTCGACCAGTACCAATCGACCTGCCGACACGGGACGGCCTACAGCATCTTTACCTCGGAATACGACGGCGTCCAATCCGAGGCGACCTACTTCGTGCCGCTCGGCCAGATTTTCGAGTACTGGCGGCTGAAGGTCACCAACACCGGCGACCGCCCCCGCAGCCTGTCGATCTTCACCTACTGCGAGTTCACCAATCACTGGGTCACCTCGCAGGATTTAGTCAACCTGCAATACTCGCTGTTCATCGTCAAGGGCGGCATGAAAGACGATCTGCTCCGGGTGGCCTGCAACCCGAACATGCCCCTCGACCCTGACGGGCACGTCTACGACGACCAGAGCAAGCGCACCTGGATGAAACTAATCGGCGCACCGCTGACCGGCTACGATACTTCCCGCGAGGCGTTCCTCGGCCCCTACCGCTCCTACGACCGCCCGCTGGCGGTCGAGCAGGGGCAGTGCTTCAACAGCGACGCCTACGGCGACAACGCCTGCGGCAGCCTGCAAACCGAGATCACATTACAGCCCGGCGAATCACATGAAATCCTGGTGATGCTGGGCATCGGCGACGGAGACCGGGTCGGCCTGCCGACGGTGGCCGAGTACGGATCGCTCGAACGCGCCGCCGCCGAATTCGACAAGCTCAAAGAAAGCTGGCATTCGAAGCTGGGCAGCCTGACCGTCGAGACTCCCGACTCCGAATTCGACTCGATGATCAACGTGTGGGCGCTCTACAACGCGCTGATCGCCTTTGCGTGGTCGCGGGCCGCCTCGCTGATCTACAACGGCGAGCGCGACGGGCTGGGCTTCCGCGATTCGGTGCAGGACGTGCTGGGGATTGTCGCTGCGATGCCCGATACGGCCCGCGAGCGGCTCGAACTGATGCTCACCGGGCAGATGTCGAACGGGGGCGCGATGCCAATCGTCAAGCCCTTCGACCATCATCCCGGCAGTGAAGAAGGCCCCGCCCTCGAAGACTATCGCTCCGACGACTGCCTGTGGTTCTTCAACGCGATCCCGGCCTACGTCGCCGAAACGGGTGACATGACCTTCTACGACAAAATCCTCCCCTACGCCGACAAAGGCAAGACGACTGTCCTCGGCCACCTGCGGCGGGCGCTGGAATTCAACCTCGAACGTACCGGCAGTCACACGCTTCCGTGCGGCCTTCAGGCCGACTGGAACGACTGCTTGCGGCTGGGCTACACCGGCGAGAGCGTGTTCGTCGCCTTCCAGCTTCACCTCGGCCTGAAGGTCTACGCGGAGATCGCCGAAATGCTCGGCAAGCCAGAGGAAGCAGCCTGGGCGCGGGATCAGCGGGAAATGCTGGATTCCACTATCGACCAGTTCTGCTGGGACGGTGAGTGGTTCATCTGGGCGATTGGCGAGGACGGCACCGTCTACGGCACGAAGGATTACGAGGAAGGGCAGGTCTATCTCAACACGCAGGTCTGGGCGGTGATCAGCGGCTACGCCAGCCCCGAACAGGCCCGGCAGTGCATGGAGACGGTCAACCAGAAGCTGGCGACTCCCTACGGCCTGATGCTCTCCGCGCCGCCCTTCGTCAAGACGCCCATCGACGTGATGCGGGCGGTGCTGTTCCTGAACGGGATCAAGGAGAACGCGGGAATCTTCAATCATACGCAGGGCTGGGGGGTGATGGCCGAATGCATGCTCGGCAACGGCGACCGCGCCTACGAGTACTACCGGGCGTTCATGCCCGCCGCCTACAACGATCGGGCCGAAATACGGCAGATGGAACCCTACGTTCAGGGGCAGACGACCTACTCGACTTACTCGCCGCGCGCCGGGAACACCCGCACCGCGTGGCTGACCGGGGCGGCACCCTGGGCTTATTTCAGCGCGACGCAGTATATTCTGGGCATCCGGCCCGAAATCGATGGTCTGCGGATCGATCCCTGCATTCCAAGTCAGTGGGATGGGTTCAAAGTGTCGCGGACGTTCCGGGGCAGGCAGATCGAGATCGAGGTGAAGAACCCGGAGGGGGTCAACCGGGGAGTCGCATCGATGACGCTCAACGACGAGTCGCTGGCGGATAACCTCATCCCGGCGGATCGGCTGGGGGAGACAAATCGGGTGGAGGTCGTGCTGGGGTGACATTTTATCCCCCTCTGGTCGACTACGTCGCCCATCTCCCCCAGAATTGGGGGCGATCAGGATCGGCCTGGTTTGAGATGGATTGTAAAAACAGGTTGTTTAGCTGCTCAAACCAGCATCAACTATGAAGTGGAGGGCGCGGTTCGCTGCGCCCTTTTTGTTATTGGGATTTAGACGTATACTGGCTGTGGGAGCATTCCGGGAGACAAAAGGAGTCGATTACATGAAACTGAAATCACGGATCGTACTGGTGCTGGGGATCATTGTGCTTTGTGGCTGTGCAATCTCCTCCATGATCGCCGAAGCAACACCCACGCAAGTATCTGACACCCCGACCGCCGTCCCGTCGAGTACCGATACGCCGCAGCCCACGCCCACGGCGACATCCACACTATTTCAGACCCGCACGCCTGAACCGTCCGCAACCCCAACACAGACAGGAACCCCGGCTCCCACCGCAACGCCTTATAATGTCCCTGACGACGTTCCCATCGTCTACCCGATTGGGGCCGCGCCGGAGGGGGCGATCAGCCGGATCGGGATTGGCTATATCCTAGACATGGAACTCTCGCCGGACGAGCAGTGGATCGCGACAGGTACTTCAACCGGTATGTACATGCTGGACGCAAGCACCTATGAAGAGTTGTGGAGCGTGGCGACTGAACACCTCGTGTGCGAGGTAAACTGGTCTCCCGACGGATCGATGATCGGCTATTTGCTGGGCTGCTCCGAGGACAACATCAGTGGCAGGGTCACTGATTGGAGAACAGGGGCCATTATCCGGGAATTTGCCAATGCTCAGGATTTGGAGTGGTCGCCGGGCACATCACTGCTGGCGGTGATAGATTCAACCGGGGTAGTTGTATGGGATACGAGGACATGGGAAATATATAGGATGCTGGAGAAAGAGGCCGATTTCAGGTATGGCTGGTGGTCGCCGGACGGACGTATACTAGCAATTTCCGCTTTTGGGGAAGTATGGGTTATCGATACCACGTCATTCGAGGTTATCTATACACTTGAACACCCCCTTGGATATCAGCTAATAGTGTTTTCTCCAGATAGCAAGTATATGGCTAGATATGCAAGAAACACGATGTCTGAGATATTTAGTTCGGTCAATGTTTATGAATTAAGTAGTGGGAAACACCTTTACAGTTACTCTCATACAGTAGGGGAAGAATGGGGTTTTGTCTTCAAGGTTGAATTCTCACTCGATGGAACAATTATGGCTGTCAATGGGAATACATTATCAACGCTTGTAGATGCTGCCACCGGTAATATCCTGCACTACCAAATGTCTGTATGGTCTGGCATGTCTGCTATTTCACCCAACGGCGAGTACCTCATCCTTAACATTACCAGCTACGATACTAACCCATATCAGGAATATATGGGGCTATGGAACGTCCAAACCGGAGAAATTGATGCCAGACTACCGCTGGATGGCAAAGTGCATGATTGGTTTGAGGACGGCCAGCGATTTTTCTTGACCTATGATTATAAACTCATGAAGTGGGATTTATCTGAGCGCGAACCACTCTCCGTTCTGGCTGCAGTTAGTGCTCCGTGCGTATCTTACTATCATTGCGATACTGACAAAACCATTTTTTGGTCACCCGACAGCCGGTTTGTTGCCACGCGAAGCTACCCGGGTGATGTCCTGAATGTATGGGATGCAAGTTCAGGCAATCTTATCAATACCGCAGCAGACGAAGCCACCGTGAGTGGCTGGGTAGAATCACAGATACACGAGATTGATTCTGTGGACGAGACTATACGTATTCACATTGTGGAAGGGGAAGGCAACGCCCGCTGGATTGAGATCGAGAATCTTTTAACCGGTGAATTATTCACCGTATCAGAAACCTGGAAATCTCGTTATAGCTTGATCCCGTTTGGCTTTGTGTATTCGCCTGACGGCAAACGGATTGCACTCATATATCGCGAGTTTCATACTGCAAGTGTGCCACCAGACAATGATGCGCAGGCAAACATTATCAAAGTATGGGATATTGAAACCGGGGAACAGTTATATCGATTCGTCGGGCATACTGAGGAAGCCTATAGCGTCGCCTTCTCGCCTGACGGCACGCGACTGGCATCGGTCTCCGCCGATGGCAGCATCGTGATCTGGGATGTCGGGCCATAGACGGTTGACTGGAAGATTGTATAATACAATTCGAGTCCCTGATCGCCCCCTGTGGGGGAGATGGGCGACGAATGTCGTCCAGAGGGGGTGCTCCGTCACGAATATAAGCATTTTCGCCGTAGAGGCTATCATGCAAACCACTTTCAAAAAACGAATCTTCGATATGCCGACCTTCAAAGCCACGATTGACGATGTGGTCGATCACATGGACGATCTCAAATCGGCGTCGCGATCTGGCCGGATCAGCAAAGCGTTCTCGGAGCGGATCATGCTGGCGGTGACGCAGGTCAACGGCTGTCGATACTGTGAGTACGGCCACACCCGCTCCGCGCTCGCTGCCGGGGTCAGCGACGAGGAAATCCGGTCGATCATGTCGGCGGAGTTCGACGATCTGCCGCAGGACGAGGTCGTCGCGCTGATGTACGCGCAGCATGTCGCCGAATCGAAAGGTAATCCCGATCCCGACGCCACGCAGCGCCTTGAAGACACCTATGGCCCCGACACCGCCCGCGACATTCAAGCCTATATCCGCATGATCATGTTCGGGAATCTTTACGGCAATACCTTCGATGCCTTTCTCAACCGCCTGACCTTCAAGCCGGTATCGGGCAGCCGGTTGGGAGATGAACTCGGTGTGTTATTCGGCGGTATCGTGCTGATGCCGGTCGGGATGCTGCGGCGGAGGTTCCGGCGGGGGATGTAATTGGGATTTAACGATTTACCCCCTTCGACCGACCTCCGGTCGGCCACTTCCCCCAAGGGGGCAGGTGGGAATCGAATCGTATCAGTAAAGATTTATACCATCGCCACACTACGCAAGGCAAAGGCGATCTCGTCCGGCACCTTGATCGCCGCCTCGCCGCAGTTCGGGCAGACGCCGTCGCTGGACTCGAAGCGCAGGCCGCAGCAGTTCCAGCAAATATAGCGCGTCCCGACCAGCTCAATCACCAGCTTCGCGCCTTCGGCGGGTGTGCCCCGGCTCGCCGATTCGAACAGCACCCGCGCCTCCGCTTCGTCGATCCCCCCGTAGACGATCAGGTGGATATCCATCCCCTTGCAAGGGCGCTCGCTGTTCATTGTTTTGCATTCGGCCATCGCCTGGGCGACGATGGCACGCATCCGTTCCAGTCGTTCTTCCATCCCGTTCCGTGGTTCCAGTCTGGTTGATTTCAGGTGTTTACTAGCTTACCACATCCCCGCGCCGTTATCGAAACTCTGCACGGTAATTGTAACTACTTCGGACCGTGCCCCCCTCGCCCGGATTTGACCTGCCGCCCCCGGCATTATGCTATACTACAACAGGGTCTTAAATCTATAAACAGGAGAGGGTTGAAAAGGGTTATGGCCGAAACAACACCCGCGCCAGCTAACAACTGGCTGAAACGTCTATTCTGGATCAGTGACGAGCGCCGACTGGCCATGCTGTGGCGTTTGATCATTCTGGCGATCCTGACCTTCATCTTTCTTGTGCTGGCCAATATCATATCGAGCATTGTAATAGTATTAGTCCTGGCGGCGACCGGGAGGATTGATTTACAGGCGATCACCTACCAGACGGCAAATGTCATTCTGGAGGAATACCCGATACTGAATACAGCCACGTCCCTGGCTTCACTGTTCGGCACGCTGCTGCTGGCGGTCGTTGGTTCCCTCTTTCCAGATCGCCGCACCATCAGGGACTATGGGCTGCGGCTGCGCAGTCGGGACTGGTGGCTCGACCTGGGATTCGGGCTGCTGCTCGGCGCGTTTCTGATGGCCCTGATCTTCGCCATCGAGATGACCGCTGGCTGGGTAAGCATCGAAGACACTCTGGTCTTCCCGTCCACCCTGACCGGTTTTGCCCCGGCAATCCTGATGGCAGTGCTGACATTCCTGTGTGTCGGCATCTATGAAGAAATGCTGTTTCGGGGAGTGCTGTTCAAGGGAATGGCGGAAGGACTGGGCAATATCAGGTTTCTGGGCCACAAAGGAGGGATCATCGCCACATTGGTGATCACCTCCGTAGTGTTTGGGGTGGGCCATGCCGGAAATCCAAATGCAACGCTTGTCAGCACCTTCAATATTTTCCTGGGCGGAATTTTCCTGGGGATGGGCTATATCCTCACCGGCGAACTGGCAATCCCGATCGGCATTCACATCACCTGGAACTTCTTCCAGGGCAATGTCTTTGGCTTCCCGGTCAGCGGGACAGCCGCCAACCAGACCACATTTCTGGGGATTGCCCAAAGCGGTTCTGACCTGTGGACGGGTGGCGCGTTCGGCCCGGAAGCCGGGCTGATCGGCATCGTGGCGATGATGGTCGGCACCCTGGCGATTGTCGGCTACGTCCGGCTGCGCTACGGGCAGACCGGTCTGGCCGAAAAGGTCGCCGTCCCCGAACTGCGCTGGCAGAAGAAATCGATGGAAGTGGCTGCGGAAGCCGAGACCCTCGAATAAGGGAGTATCGGTTCAGATTGCAGATCGCACAGTCAAGAAATGGGCTGAGGAGCAATTCACATGAAACTGAAATCACCGATTGCGCTGATACTGCTGATCGCCGGGCTGGGCGGATGCGCTGCACCCGCGTCAACCATCGAGTCATCGCCCACGCGGGGAATCGACACGCCGACTGTGGAGATCACCGATACGCCGCGCCCGGCAGCGACTTCGACAGATACTTCGACGCCAACACAAACGCCGCAGCCGTCAAGTACACCAAGACCCTCTACCACACCGCTGCCAACCAGCACCCCCAGTCCTATCGGTTATCCGACCGAAACTCCGGCACCCACTCCAACACCTTATGCTCTACCTGACGACTTCCCAATCATCTACCCGATTGGGGCCGCGCCGGAGGGAGCTATCGTCCGCATTGGGATTGGCGAAATTCTCGAAGTGGAACTCTCACCAGATGAGCAGTGGATCGCCATCGGCACGATGACGGGCCTGTATGTGCTGAATACGGACACCTATGAAGAATTATGGAGCATATCAACCGAGCGGCTCGTGTGCAGTGTGAACTGGTCGCCGGATGGATCGATGATCGGCTATGTGCAGGGCAATGATTCTTGTTTGCAGAATACTGGTGGCGTGGTGGCTGATTGGCAAACAGGCACCACACTGCGAGAATTCGCGGACATCCAGAATCTGGACTGGGCGCCGGGGTCGTCACTGTTGGCGGTTACAAGTCATTCCGGGGTGATTGTATGGGATACCAGAACCTGGGAAGTGTACAGGCTGTATGAAGAAAAGGACAGTATCCGTGATAGCTGGTGGTCACCGGACGGACGCTACATGGCCCTTTCCACGTACGAAGAGCTAAAGATTGTTGATACCACGACGTTTGAGGTTATTTACAGCATTGAATCAGAGATTTCATATCTGTATGCCTTATTCACACCAGATAGCCAGTTCATGGTCGTCTACGTTGATGGCAGGGAGGTTGGTGGGGCACATGTTGGTAGTTATGTGAATGTCTATGAACTAAGCGGGCAGTTGCTCTACGGATATAAGCATCCAGTTGAGGCAGAAACGTTTGATTTCGAGTATGAAGGTGAGGAGTGGATAATTACACTTGCCCGCCGGGTAGTAATCTCTCCCGATGGGTCAATGTATGCTATAGACCGGAATTATGGGTACTCGCTGGTAGATTTTGCCACCGGTGATTCTCTGCATTTCCAAACATTTAGAGGGAGTGCTTCTATTTCCGATTTTTCGCCAGACGGAAGATACATTGTCATCGGTATTGCTAACCGTGATACAAATCCCGTTCAAAGGCATATGGAGCTATGGAATGTTGAAACCCTCGAAATGGAAGCAGTGCTGCCGCTCACAGGTACAGTATACGAATGGTTTCAGGACAGCCAGCGATTCTTACTCGACTATGAAGGCAAACTCATGCAGTGGCATATCTCCGAGCAAGAACCGCGCTCAGTTCTTGAGGCAGTCAGCGCGCCGTACAGCTCCTGGAGTAACTACAGATATGATGACGACAACGACGAAGCTGTCTTCTGGTCACCGAACAGCCAGCAACTCGCCGTGCGTGGTTACTCGGATGGCCGCCTGACTGTTTGGGATGCAAATACAGGCGGTCTGGTGAATACATTATCGGATGAAACGGCTTTGAGCGGTTGGACTGAATCGCAGTTACACGAAATTGATGAAGACACTGGCTACGCAGATGAAAACATACAAATCCACATTCAAGAAAACGATGATCTTGAGATCGAGAATCTCCTGACAGGGAAGACGTTTACAGCATCGGAATCCTGGTCATTGCCACCCCACTTTGTATACTCCCAGGATGGCAAATGCATTGCATTGATATACCGGGAGTGGATTACACCTGCTGTATGGGACGCGTACTATGCACAGCGAAACGTCATCACAGTGTGGGACATCGAAACCGGGACACAGCTGCATCGATTCGTCGGTCATACGGTGGAAGCCTACAGCGTCGCCTTCTCACCTGATGGCACACGGCTGGCATCGGTCTCCGCCGACGGCAGCATCGTGATCTGGGATGTCGAATAGTGAACGGTCTTAGCCCGATGTCAAGGCCACCGGGCTAATTTTCATCTTGGCTCTTGTGTAGAAAGCGTGAGGTTGCCCCCCTCCCCTGACCCTCCCCCTTCCAGGGAGAGGGAGCAGATTCACTCTTTATACAGTTGAGCCTTCATCTTTTATCTGCCTTTGTCCTTTTTCCTAATCCAATGCTTCACGTTACACTTATATCGCTTTGACCGGATAACCATCTCCACGATACAGGAGTTTTATACATGACCATTCGATTTGGAACCGACGGCTGGCGGGCCGTCATCTCCGATACCTTCACCTACGCCAACCTGCGCCTGCTGTCGCAGGCCATCGCCGACCTGATCCTCGAAGACAACGGCAAGAAGCAGCCCCACGCGGTGATCGGGTTCGATACGCGCTTCCTCTCCGACCGCTACGCGGCGGAAGTCGCCCGCGTGCTGGCCGGGAACGGGATCAAAGTGCTGCTTGCCAGCGCCGACGGCCCCACGCCTGCCGTATCCTATGCCGTCAAGCATACCGGGGCGGCTGCCGGGGTGATGATCACCGCCAGCCACAACGCCCCGCGCTACAACGGCATCAAGCTGAAAGCCGCCTTCGGCGGCGCGGCGCTCCCCGAACAGGGCCGCCGCGTCGAAGTCCACCTGAGCGACAACGAGGAGCGGGTTCGCGGCCCCAACCTGATCGACTTCGACGCCGCCGTCGAGCAGGGATTGATCGAGCGATACAACCTCGCCCCGACCTACTACACCCACGTCCGCGACCTGGTCGATCTTGACGCGATCTGTCATTCCGGTCTGCGCGTCATCCATGACCCGATGTATGGATCGGGGCGCGGGTACATCAAGGCGCTGCTGGGCGGGGTCGGCTGCCAGGTGCACGAGATTCGGGGCGAGATGAATCCCGGCTTCGGCGGCATCCACCCGGAGCCGCTCGGCAAGTACCTGGCCGCGCTCGCCGCCGCGATCCAGGCGGGCTACGGCACGATGGGGATCGCCACCGACGGCGATGCCGACCGGATCGGCGCGATGGACGGCGAGGGCCGCTTCATCGATCCCCACCGCATTTTCGCCCTGACGCTCAAGTACCTGGTCGAGAAGCGCGGGCTGACCGGCACCGTCGTCCGCACCGTATCGACCACGCGTATGATCGACCGGCTGTGCAAACGCTACGGCCTGCCGCTCAAGGAAACGCCGGTCGGGTTCAACCATATCGCCGACATCATGCTCAGCGAAGACGTGCTGATCGGCGGCGAGGAGTCGGGCGGGATCAGCATCAAGGGCCACATCCCCGAAGGCGACGGAATCCTGATGGGCCTGCTGCTACTGGAGATCGTCGCCAGCGAGGGCAGGACGCTCGGCGAACTGGTCGACGAACTGGAGGCCGACGTCGGCCCGGCACACTATGCCCGCACCGACCTTCGCCTGCGCCGCCCGGTCGACAAGGAGGAGATGGTCGCCCGGCTGCGTGACGACGCCCCGGCGCAGATTGCCGGGGAGAAGGTTGCCGAGGTCTCGACCGTCGACGGGGTGAAATACGTCATGGCCGACGACAGCTGGCTACTGATCCGTCCCAGCGGCACCGAGCCGGTGCTGCGCGTCTACGCGGAAGCGACCAGCGAGGCGCTCCGCGCCGGGCTGCTCGGCTACGGGGAGGAGATCGCCGCGTCGGTGTAGTGAATTGGTCAATGACCAATTCACTCTGCAATATGGCAGCAACCGCAAAACGGTTGCCTTACATATTGCCCCGTGCCAGTTGATTATCAATAAGCAAGCGAACATATTACAGCCCGGCGCACAAGCGCCGGGTTTTTGATCTCCGGCCCAAACGCATTTCGAATATCTTCACAGCTTTTTCATAAAAAAGGAGATTGTTAGCTTCGAAAATCGGGGTATCTCTACTATAATTAAAGAACACGTGGGGTGTGAGAGGATAGAATCCCTGGAGGGCACATGATGAGTCAGCGTATCAACGATATGCCCGATTGGCTCAAGCCGCTCTACGAAAATAATGCACCGAATGCATCTCCGTCCGGCTCCATGGCTTCCCCGACTGCGCATTCCGGTTCCGATATGCCGGACTGGTTGGCCTATGCCTATCAGCAGCAGGGTTCACCGGATGCTCCCCAGGCCATGCCTGACAGCCGCCTGACGGTCAAAGCCTGGCTGCTGGTAGGAGAACCATCCGACGAACTGGCCCAGCATCTTGGATCGCAGCGCCTGCTTCTCGATAACGTCTACCTGAACCTGGCACGCGAGGCACTCGCCGAGGCCGAAAAACAGATTCGCGCCTTCTTCAACCAGCGCGGGGTGCTGCCCGATGCCATCGACATGTACAAACTGCGTGACGTTGCCGAAGCCCTGAAGATGTACCCGGTTCAGGTGGCAACGCTGCTCGTCGATACCATCCTGATAGCGTCCGGAGAGTACGAAACCTGCCCCAGCGATATGCGTCACCGAGCGATTCTGGGTATTTCGCAGCGCATCCTCGACTATGAGCACCGCTCCTCGATGCCCGATGCCACCGAGCGGATGGCCGGGGAGGTGCTGGAAGTCGTCGAGCAGGCCGGAACGAGCCAGGGGGCGTCGGCGGAAGTCCGCTTACATGCGAGGAAACTGCTCCTGGGTGTGATCGCGCGCGGCGGTTCGCGTTATTAACCGGCGATGCCAGTTTTATAGGTGTTTGACAGAAATCTATGTCTGGCTGAACCCCCACCTTTGTCCTCCCCCTTGCAAGGGGGAGGAGAACCGAGCTTAAGCAAGGTTGGATGGGGTTCCCAGGTATAAAATTTACGCCTGAGTAATTGGCACCAATGGTTATTAATAGGGACTCGGTACGGCAAACCAGGCTTTTACGGCTGCATACCACCCGTTGAACACGTCCGGGCGGGCGATTTCGATTACGCCCAGGGCGATGGCGGCAAGGCCCACCACGACAATCAGCACGCCGAATATCCGCCGGGGGACGCTTCCCCAAAAGCGCAGGAAGTCCCCGCCTTCCTCGTGTGAGCCGATCAGCGATGGAAACCCAAAGATCGCCAGCAGCAGCCCACCCAGTATCAACCCGATGCCGGGTCGCTCGCGGATGCAGAAGGTCACGTAGCCCCCTGCCCCGATCAGCCGCACGATCCCCAGGGTGACGATCCCCACGCCGAGCAGCCCAAAGACCACGCCCCAGGCAATCGCCCCGACACCGCTGTATGAGTCGGTTCTGCCGACTTCGCTGTCGCTGAACGATACCCGCCGCTCGACGATCGTCCCCGCCGCGCCGACGATCAATCCCAGGCCGACGATCAGCAGCCCGATGTTCAAGACCAGCAAAATCGAGAGCCGCCACCCGGCGGCCATGATCACGATCCCGCCGATGACGAGTATCAGTTCGAGGGTTGAAAGTTGTTTTGCGAGTTTTTCCATGCTGTCGTCCGGTATCCTTTTGGGTTATCCTTGATTCGGGTCTACCATTGCACCACCAGACAATACCGGAGTGACCATGACCGACGCAACCGAAAATCAAATCCTGATGCAGGCGTTCGGATTCAGTGCCGACGATCTCGACGCCAACCGCAGCGGATCGCTGACCCCAGTGCAGGCGGAGAAGCTGCGCAAACTGCGCCGATCCCCGCTGATCCAGCAGTCCGTTTCGCTGATGCTCTCGCTGGTGCTGTTTGCCTTTGTCATGCTCTGGGAGATGACGCTGCTGTTCAAGGGCTTTTTGATTTTCGTGTTCGTCGTTTCGGTGCTTTACGAGGGAAGGACGATCCTGCGGCTGTGGCTGGGGGTCAGCCGCGATGGGCGGGAGATGCAGGTCGAGGCGATTGAGGGGCCGCTCACGATCCTCGCACCGGCAATCAAGATGCCGATGACCACCTACCGGGCGAACATCGGCAGGGAGGATTTCAGCGTTACCTGGGAGCAGGTCGGCGCGCTGCGGGAATTGGCGGAGGGGGAGGTCACGGCGCGGGTGTATTATGCTGCTCACTCGCGCTTCCCCGTCTCGATTGAACTGGTTGAACAAAAATCGTAAATCAGTCTTCAGGGGGACGCCCAGGTCGACGCTTTGCGACCTCGTCGCGTTCTAGATCGTCCGGGCGGATGATCCACTGGTGGCCGATCTTCTGTGCGGGCAGCCGCCCCTCTTCGATCAAAACACGTACGCGCCGCTCGCTGATCCCCAGTCGACCGGCAGCCTCGGCAGTCGATAGGAACTGACCGAGAGAATCAAAGGCTTCTTCGTAGGGCTCCACAGCTTCCCATGCTTCATCTTCTTCAGCAATGGCCCGGTCAATTGTTTCCCTGTGATCATAATAGTATGCCAGTGCGGCGTGGATTTCCGCCGGGCGCAAATCGAAGGCTTCCTGCATCTGGTCGAACGACCACTGCTGATAGACCACATGCCCGATGACATGCTCCACGCTGATCCGCCGCCCTTCGATGCGGGGTTTTCCGCCCAGCACATCCGGCGTTTCTACGATTTGAACCGGGGTGACGATCACGTCGCCGATCTGTCGGTCGGCAGGGTTGATAGGCATTCAAATTCTCCTTATCAAGAGTATAGCATAACTATTCCGATAACGGAATAGTTTTTTGTTTGGCCGGTGAATAGGTTGTTGGAGACCCTCTTCGACGAACCTGCGGTTCGCCACTTCCTCAAGGGGGCAGATATGCGATACGAATAGTAAGTCCCAGATCAATAGGTCGGGCAGAGGGAAACGAAGTTTGTTTATGAAGCTTAAATTGTATTAGTAGAGTGCTCAGTTTCCACAGTTGCCAATAGAGAACCTTGCCAGGTTACCTCTACAATCCGATCCATTATCTTCTTTATTGTCGGTGGTACATATTTCGCGGGATCACCCTCCTGAGTCCCACGCTCAAGCAATCTCTTTGCAATATAACGAGCAGGCAGAGGCTTTCCACATGACCCAAGATAATCTATAGCCTCTTGATACAATTCGTTATAGTCTGGAATCTCGCTTTTCAAAATCGATTCCATGTCGATCTCGATCATACAGAAACGATCCGTTATCAACGTTTCGAACTGTTCTTCGGCGCGTTCTTCTCCAAACATAGCGAGAAGATTCTTGCTTTCTCGTACACAGCCTTTATCACTATTACCTTTATCACCATCAAATAGTACATAGCACGGAATTCGGAATTCATTATAAAGCCAAAGAAGTTTGTACAAAGACCCCTTACCATCAGCCATGATTACTGAAATCGCCTCTTTGTCAAAATCTATTCCTAGTGCTTGAGCGTAGATCGGTAAGATGTATTCTTCAGTGGGGCCTTCAACTAATACAGCTTTCCGGGCAAAGAAAGCTTCATTTCTCCGCACATCATATAGATGCATATACCGTTCACGGATGGAATCCTGAGTAGGATTAGTCGTCGGGTAGCGGACTTTATTGTTGTCTACAAATCGTTGAACTGAAACCTGGATAGCGACAGTATAGGGTGGGAAAGGAGCCTTCTCAACAATAGCTATGTCATTCGTCCCACTAGATAGCTTCACCTTCCGCACGATTACAATATCATCGAAGCGACCAATATCAACAAATGCCGGGGAGTGCGTGGAGAAAATGACTTGGTCTGGCCCAGAGCCTACTCTTCTAAAGAGATTCATTGTAGCTCTTTGTATTTGAGGATGTAGATATAACTCTGGCTCTTCAAATGCAAATATGCATGGTCTTGCACATCGAGATTGATCTTCCTCTATAGAGTCTTTTTGCTGTTCCTCACGTGCATTTTGCTCAGCAACGTACGTCCTAAACAAGGCAAAGATAAACGCTCTTTGTAAGCCATGACCTTTGATACCAAGAGGGGTTCGAAACCCATCATCTACTTGAATATTTATGCCTCGGAAGAATAGCTCGTCAATCTCCGGTACACCTATTTCCAATTCGACATCAACGTCAAATTGTCCTGCTAAAGCCTCGCTAAGTTTGTTTTCAAGCAGATCAATTTCTTGAGCACGTCGTGATCCGTCATCTCCGCGATTAAATAGTTTTTTGAGTTCATCAAGATGATTGCCTACCTCGGATTGTATATCACCACTAATTCTCTCAAGCATCCAATGAATTACTGTACCAAATGGATTGCTCTGGGTGACCTTAGTTTCATCCGTAACATCTCTAACTGCAACAACAAAGACAAGATTTGGGAGCCCGGAAGATAGGACACTCGAAAATCCTTTAGGGTTCTCTTTTTCCTCCGCTATCATTGGCACTATGCCTGTATTTTGTGATAAAAACTCCTCAGCAGCCGTTTTCCATTCCTCAACCTTGGGTTTCTCAGTCTCTTGTCCATAAATGAATGGAATACCAGCCACTACAAGCTGTTCTCGACTCTCTATCCATTTATCAATGTTCTTGCGATTAACGTGTTCTTCATCAAGCCACTCTGGTTCGGGGTGGGCAACAGAAGCAATATGTACTACTTCAAAGGAACTACCGATTTTTTTATCAGGATTGAACACAAAACGTCGTGTTATTGCTAATGTGTTGTTCGTAATATAGCTGGCAAAACGTTCTCTGTCCCGGTCCGTGAGTTCGTCAAATACCACCTGAATCTCTATTGGAGTCGAAGTATCGCGATTATAAAAATAGTCTTCATTGATCTTTGTAGTTGGGTGAAAGAATAAATCCAACGCTTGCAAGATATTGGATTTCCCGCAGTTGTTTTCACCCACAAGACTTGTCACATCACCCAACTCAAGCGTAACCCCATCTGAGTTGATTGATCGAAAATTCCTTATTGTTATTTGTCTAATCTGCATTGATCTATCCCCATAGAACTGTGCCCAAGTGGTCGCCCAATCGATATTCTATTCCAACGACCACGAAACATCAAACGTAATATAGTTATTTGGGCTAGGAGTCGTTTGTTCTTTTCCACTTTTATCTCCTCCCACTTGACTCCATGAACCCTCCCATCATATAATATGAACAAAAGGTTCATAAATCATGGAACTATCACACTGGACACAAATCCACAGCCACATACTGCACCTCGAATCGGCGGGTCTCGTCACGCGCACCTTCCGCCGCCTCGACCCCGACCGCCAGCAGGCGGTGCTCTCGGCGATCCTCGACGAGGCAGTCGACAAAGGCCCCACAGACCTGAACATCAAGCAGGTGGCGGCACGGGCAGGCGTGTCGGTCGGATCGCTGTATCAGTACTTCGGCAGCCGTGACAATCTGCTCGCCTTCACCGTCGATCTCTGCGCCCGCTTCATCGCCGACGCCTTCGAATCCTACCGCCCGATCCTCGCCGCCATGCCTCTCGAAGAAGCCCTCGTCGCCTACCTGACCGGCGGCATCGAGTGGAGTCAGGCGCAGGTCGGGCTGGTTCAGTTCTTCCTGCGCGCCGCCTATGGGGGCGATCCCGATCTCGCCGAAAAGCTGGTCAAACCGCTGGGCGACATCCTCCACGCGATGATGGTCGACATCCTCCGCGCGGCAGCCGAACGCGGCGAGCTTCGCCCCGATCTCGATCTCGACGCGGCGGCGCGGCTCGTCAACGGGCTGATGATCGTCGTCGGCGACAGCCTGCTGCTGCCTTACCTGAACAACTACACGCGGGTCTATCCCGATGAAGCGCCCCCGGAGGCGATCATCGCCCCGCTGATTGACTTAATTATGCACGGTATCGGAAAGGTCGATTAGATGAATGGTGTCGTCTTACGCGTCGAGGGATTGACCAAGCGCTACGGCGATCTGACCGCCGTCGATGGCCTCTCGCTCGACATCCACGAAGGCGAGGTGTTCGGCTTTCTCGGCCCGAACGGGGCCGGGAAGACCACCTCGATCAGCATGATGTGCGGCTTATTAAAACCCGACTCAGGCCGGGTGATCGTCCACGGGGAGCCAATCGGCTCCGGCAGCGCCGACGTCCGGGCGCGGGTGGGCGTCTGCCCGCAGGAGATCGTCCTGTGGAAGAACCTGACCTGCATCGAGCAGCTTCAGTTCATCGGCGAGATGTACGGCGTGCCGGGGAAGGTCGCACGCCAGCGCGGTGATCATCTCCTCGACGAGCTGGGCCTCGCAGAGAAGCGGAACAAACAGGCCCAGACCCTATCGGGCGGGATGCAGCGCCGGTTGAACCTCGCCCTGGCGCTCGTCCACGACCCGGAGATCGTCGTTCTCGACGAGCCGGAAGCGGGCCTCGACCCGCAGTCACGGGTTGCCGTGCGCGAATACATCCGGCAGATCGCCCGCCAGAAGACGGTCATCCTGACCACCCACAACATGGACGAGGCCGACCGGCTCGCCGACCGGGTAGCGATCATCGACCGGGGCAAACTGCTGGTGATCGACACGCCCGACGCGCTCAAGCGTCAGGTCGGCGAAGGCGACGTGCTCGAAATCACCCTGCCCGACGATCAGCAGTTGGAAGCGGCAAAAACGGCCCTGGCCGATCTGCCCAACGGGGCGACGGTCGAAACCGCCGACCACACGATCCATATCCGTGTGCGCGACGCGGTGAAGGTGCTGCCGGTTGTAATCGAGAAGTTACAGGCGGCAGCGGTCGATTATTCCGATCTGCGCCTGCGGGCCACCACCCTCGAAGACGTGTTCATCCAGCTGACTGGCCGGAGGTTGCGCGAATGAGATTCTGGAGCATTTTCCGCAAGGCGATGATCGAGCAGTGGCGCAATCCGCTGATTCTGATCCTGTCGCTGATCTTTGGCCCGTTCTTTGTTTACCTGTACTCGCTGTTCTTCTCCGGCGGCTCAACCGTCTACGCGGTGCTCGTGCAGAACGTCGACACCGGGGCAGAACTCGCCGACGGCACGCGCTTCGAGGCTGGTGAAGAACTGGTCGAAGCCATCGCCGGGGTCGCTTATGCCGACGGCAGCCCGATGCTCAGAGTCAAGCCGATGGACGATATGGACAGCGCGGAGGCAAAGCTCCGCGACCGCGAGGCGATCCTCTACGTGGTCATCCCCGCCGATTTCTCCGAGGCGATCCTCGACGCCCGTGAGGGAGGCGAACTCTCGACGACCATCGAGTTTGGCGGCGACCTGACCAACCCGTACTACATGGTCGCGGCGATCATCACCCTGAACACGGTCGACCTGTACATTCAGGATACCGGCCATTATAAACCGCCCATCCAGTACGTCGAAAAGCCGCTGGGCGGATCGGGCACGCGCTCCGAGTTCGAAGTTTACATACCGGGGATATTCGTCTTCTCGATTATCCTGATGGTCTTCCAAGCCTCGATGACCATCGCCCGTGAGGTCGAAGCGGGGACGCTGCGCCGCTTGCAGATCACCCGCATGAACGCCTTCGAACTGATGGGCGGCACCACCCTCTCGCTGATCATCACCAGCCTGATTTCGGTCGCGCTGACCTTCCTCACGGCGGTGCTGCTGGGATTTGAAAGTCACGGGCCGCTGTGGGTGGCGATACTCGTCTGTGTGATCGCCTCCCTGTCGATCATCGGAGCCGGGCTGATTGTCGCCGCCTTCTCGAAGACGGTTTCGCAGGCGTTCATCATCTCGAACTTCCCGCTGGGTCTGTTCATGTTCCTGTCGGGGGCAGTGTTCCCGCTGCCGCTCGACAGGCTGTTCACGGTCGCCGGGCACGGCGTCTCCCTGGCCGACCTTCTCCCCGCGACCCATGCGGTGGTGGCGCTGAGCAAAATCATGACGCTCGGCGCGGGCTTCACCGATGTGCTGTGGGAACTCGGCTGGCTGACGGTGCTGTCGGTGCTGTTCTTTGCCATCGGCGCGTGGCTGTTTGGGTGGAGGCAGATGAGGGCGGGGTGAAATCACTCCATAGGATATGACCATAACGGATCGAGCGGGGTATACTCGATCCGTTTTTTTTGTTTCCCAACGATTTAAACTTTTGCCATGTTTGAAGATCGGCAGAGAATGGGGATGGTTTTGCCCAGGGTCAACGAATTGAATCCCCACGCCCTGTGGGGATCACCTCCCCCGATCCGTGCTTTAATTAAGGCGTAATTTTCAAACTGAACAAAGTCTCCTCATTCCTTCGCGCAGTGCGGGTCAGCCTGGCCGCCGAAACATAGTCCGCGCTGCGCACTACCACAATACACGCCCCGCTTTGCGGGGCGTGTCTCCTTTTTCCCGTTTCCCGCAGGCAAAAAATAAACGAAAAATATACAAATCTTCCCGATTTTCCTCTTCAGCCTTGCGTTCTAATTGTTTTCAAACTAAAATAGTACGTGGAGCCAACTTGCGGTTTTGTCAGTTGTGCCTAAACTAAGATTATCTATGGTTCCCAAACTATCTGGAGATCGCCATGATCTTTGAACGCACTGCCATCCGACCTTTGTTCGCGCCCCTGTTTGGCCTGCGCCGACTGCGCGGCCAGTATGGGTATCGCTGGTCAGAACTCGTCGACCGGGTCAATGATCTGCCAAAGACCGATCCACAGGTGATGGCTTTCCGCTTCACTATCGATCGCATCCGCCGCGACCTGGGCTTCACGCTCCCCACCTGCACCGACCGCTACTGCTCGACCTGCATCTCCGAGATCGTCGAGAAATACGAAGGCTCCGAAGACGATCTGCTGGCATCTTACTATGCCAACCTGGACGAAGTCAAAACCGAGCTACAGGCCATGCGTGAGCGCGCTGCCCGCCGCCGGGATGTGTCCATCACGGCACGGCGCATCGTTTAAAGCCAATCTTGTTGATGAAGCGGCTGCCTTGAGGTGGCCGCTTTTTTGATTCGATGGAGGCGATAATGAACCCCAAAAATCGACGTTCCCGGCGCCTGGCGGTCATAGCTGGGCTGATTCTCGCTGCACTGCTGGCTGTGCAGATCGTCTATGCCTGCGAGCCGTGCCCCGAAGTTCTCACCTTTGAAGAAACGGTCGCCGAAGCCGATGTGATCATCATCGGCGAGCGGGTCGGGCTTGGCCCCTCAACCGGTGACGGCCCCGACTGGATCACTGTCAAAGTTTACGAGGTGCTGAAAGGCTCTGTTTCCGAGAACCGTATCCGTATCAACAGTTGGGATGGCATGTGCCCATACGGTATTGTCGTCGAAGATGGACTGTATGTGATGATCCTCGACGAATATTCAGGGGGATACGATTCCGTTCACTGGGGATGCGGCGTGAAGACCTTCCCGGTCGAATCGGAGATGGTGATGATGGGCGATGGCCCGGTGCCGGTTGACGACTTCGTCCAGATGCTTCCTGATGGGAAGCGCGAGATCATCGCCCCGCTTGATGATGCGGGCCGGTCGTTCGGCCTGCTCGAAACCTCGGTGATTGCCGGTGCGGTTGGCCTGTGCCTGGCGGTATCGGCGGTGGTGGTGGTTGGCGTGATGATCGTCGTGTCGCGGCGGAAGAAGCGGGCGAAATCGGAGTAGGCTCTATAACAAGATTATGTCTGGTTCGAAGGCGACAATTACATCATGCTGACAGAAGATGAAATAACCGACTTTGAAACAGGGCTTGGTTCGCTGACAAGTCAGCCAGGGTTCTTGCGATTTCTGCTTTACTGTATACGCCCAAACCAGAGTGCTGATATTCCGCCGCCAGATTTATCAGATTGGAATCCGAGAACCACTACTGTAAATTACAATCTGGGAGGGAAACCTGCACAATGGCCGGTTGTTTTACAATTGTACGAAATAGAGTCGCCGTCGCTGCCGGATCAACTTGAAGCGAGATTTCAGAGCTTACTTGAACACATGGTACTTCATGGCGCTGTGTTGAGTTGGTTTATGTTTGAAGGAGCCTTCGGGGATATTTCAAATCTATTCACAGAATGGACGGTACCACTGACTTATGGCATATGCTATGAAGGTTTTGGGCCGATTGTCGCGGTATCGTACAAAGGAAGACAAGAAAAATCCTGGTGCGAATATCTATTTGATGCGAACAGCATTCTGTACACAAAGTATCCAGAACTTCGAATGATTAAGAAAGATTGAACACTCCAGGCGGCATTGCGGGGAGCAGTGCGCCAGTTGATCGATGAAGCTACCATCATATATGGAGCCGGGCAGCATACTCCCGTCACTGGGGCTGGCCGAAGTGGGGATCATCAGCGGCGTTGGGCTGTGCCTGGCGGCCAGCGCAGTGATCGCGGTTGCGCTGGTGATTGTGGTGTCGCATCGGCGGGGCCGATCTGAGTAGCTACGAGACGCAAATCTCATCATTGGATATGTAAAATGAAAAAGATAACGACGATATCTCTGTTCATCATGTCGGTATTCACCGCCTGCGCTCAACAGTCGGAAGTCAACAATGGACTGGTTGTTCAACACATGGAAGATGACGTTCGGCAGATATATCAAGTAAGCCCGGAAGACTCAGATACGCAGTTGCTTATCGAGTTCTCTTCACTATACCTGTTCTGGATTGCTCCTAATGGCGACTACATAGCCGTCCTTGATCGCTTTTCAAAGCCAGACTCAATACTTACACTTTACGATCTGCAATCGGGTGAGGAGTTAGATACCCTGACAAATGTAGGGCAAATGGAGTTTGAGGATATTTCATATCAAGAAAACATAGTCTGGTCACCTGATTCGCAAAGCTTCGCGTTTTTAAGGTTGTCAGAAGGACGAAATGGCACAGATTTGTGGATGTATGATGTCAATAGCCGGGAAGTAACTCAAATAACTGCTGACGAAACTGTTGAACGATCTCCTTCATGGTCACCCGATGGAAGTAAACTGGCCTATGCCCGCCATTCGGTATGTTCAAGTACAGCCTGGGACTGTGCTGACGAAGACAACTACTGGCAAATATTCGTTACAGGCATAGCTGATGAACAAGATGCACAATTACTGGTCGACATGAAGCAAGAAACCGAGCTTCAACAGATACCCTGGCTTTATCGGAGCATATGCAACCTCTCATGGTCGCCAGACATGAAATTCATCTTATTTGAAGATGGATGCCGGACTTTAGGCCCAAACATATACAAAAGTTTGTACGTTGTAGGCGTTGCTGAAAAAGGCGGTCTTGTTGAGCTAATCAACGATAGTAATTATGATATATTGGTCACATATGAGAGTTCCTGGACACAAGATTCAAAGCGAATTCATGTTGCTTACTCAACCATGCCATTTGGCCCACCAATCGAACCGGAAACGCGTTTATCCGCAGCTATCCAGATATTTGAGACTGAACATTTCAGTGTGATAAATGAGTTCAAATTGTCGCCCGAATACGGACTGCTGGATATGGCATGGTCAGACGATGGAACACGTTTAGCTGTATCACCTGTCGATGATCAGGCCACAGTTATCGATATACAAAATGATGACTTTGTCATAGCTGCCCAAACACAGTTCCCACACACAATTTGTTTCTCACCCTATTGGGATACAAGCGGAAGGTATTTAGCCTACATATCCGAGTCTGAGAATTCCACCTGTAACGTGAATGGTCTCTATTCAGTTGTCGTTACTGACCTGTCAACTGGCGACATATCAGAAATTTCTGATATTCCAGTTGGGTGGAATCGTATCGTGGGGTGGTATCCGGTTCGATGATAAATTCTTGTTGGCGAGGGGTTATCGGAGCGGTGCGCCAGTTGATCGATGAAGCTACCATCATATATGGAGCCGGGTTCTGCCCGGCTCCTTTTCGATCAGTCCGCGAGGGCAAGGTGCAGACGTACCTTCAACTGATCGGGCGGCGTATCCAGCGGGCTAAGCATTTCTTCGAGACTCTGGTGTGCCCCAAAACGATAACCGTTGTCGTGGCACCAGTCGGCGAGGCGCTGCCAGCCGGTGTGGATGTTCTGCGCCCCGCTGACCGTCAAACTGGCGCAGCGACCGCCGGGATAATCGATGATGCTGACCGTTTCATCGCCTTCCACATCCGGCCCAACCTCGATCCAGGCCGTGTACACGTGATCGGGATACGGCTCGCAGCTATCGTATCCGAACACCCTGCCGGGCGACATTCCGCGCTCCCGCGCCCAGTCCAGCAGCCCGCCGATGGCTTCCTCTTCCGGTGACCGGCTGTTGACGCTCAACGCGGCGGCCCGCATCGGCTCCAGCCGGGTGATTTCGATCCCCTGATTGTCCACTTTTTGTGCTCCTTTTGTGAGAACTGCCCATGTCGGTTTGTGCCGATCAACACCCTGATATTATACCGCACATTTGTTCGATTTTTATGGTCAAAAAGTGGGATTCTCGATTCGTCCGGGGTAGACTGCCTTTCGTAAGCACCCCAAATTGAAAGCGCCCGGAGAATATCCGGGCGCTTCTTTTTCGTGATAGTTTCCTGCCTGATTTTCATTCGACGGATCGCGGTGACAGCCAATCGGCGATCAGGAAAAATATGCCGATCAGCACAAAGGCAAACGAGAACCATATCGGGTTGAACCGGCCCTCATCAATTGACTCGACCAGGATGAAAAACACCCCGCCGCCTATACACATGCATCCGGCGGGCTTTTCACGCCGCCAGCCGATCACCGCCCCGGCGATCATCACGATGACGGCGAGAAACTCCAGTGTCTCGGCAGTCGTCAGCGCCGGGATCGACGGTTTCCACCCGTTGGCAATGAGCGCACTGACCGATTCGCCGATGAGCATGAACAGGAAAAGACCGACCATCAGCACACCAACGACACGGGCAGCCCAGCGAAGCACCATGCCTGTGGTTTGTCTGGCCGACTTGTTGTCCATGCTACGCTCCTTTACAGCGGCTTGCGATAGACCCGGTAGGTCTTGTAGACCTCGGCCCCCATCATCTTGATGGCGCTGTTCATCATCTCGTTGTTAGCAAGTATCCATGACATCTCGATATCCAAATAACCGCGCTGGATGCCGGTCTTCATCATGTGATAATACATCGCCGCGTCAATGCCGCTGTGGCGGTATTCCTCGATGACGCCCATCCCCCAGGCCCGGATTCCATGAACGCCAATCACCTTCCAATACCAGAGCAGCTTGAGAAGCTGCCACCAGTACGGCTGACCCGGCTTACAGTTGACCTTGCGCAGCGGCTCGTAAATATTGGGCAGCGGCAGCCCGAACCCGACAGCCTCGCCGTCGACTTCGGCGATGACCGCCACTTTCGGATCGAGGATGTCCTTGAGATCACCGACCGTGTGCTCAATCTCCTCGTCGTTCATCGGGACGAAGCCCCAGTTCTTCGACCAGGCCGAGTTGTAGACCTTTTTGACCAGCTCCGCTTCTTTGTCAAGGCGGCGCATATTGACCTCGCGCAGGGTGAAGCGCTGGCGGCTTTCCAGCTTCTTGACGATCCGGGTCAGCTTCTCCGGGAGGTTGTCGGCTTTGCGGCCACCCCACTGGTTGCCATCGAAGTAGTAGGCGTAAAGGTCCATCGCCTGTTCGAATCCGCCGTAGCCGGTGAGGATTTCCTGGTAGTAGGGGCGGCCATGCGGCATCATGATCATCGGCGGCGTATCGAAACCGTCGATCAGCATGCCGATCTCGCTGTTGGTGCCGTAGGTGCCGGGGCCGATCAACTCGGTGGCCCCTTTCTCCCGCGCGAAGGCTTCGGCGGCGGCAAGCAGGGCGTGGCCCGCTTCCGGGTCATTGAGCATCTCGAACTGCCCGAACCAGGCGGCGTTGGTTTCCTGGTATTCGTTATAGGCATGGTTGACGAAAGGGATGATCGTCCCGACCGGCTTGTCGCCGCGCCAGGCGACCATCTTCACCATGTCTATGTGCCTCAATTCGACGTTGTACTGTGGATCGAAAAAACGAACGTGATCGCGCCAGAGGGGAGCAACCCAGTTAGGATCGTCCTGGTAAACGGTCCAGGGCATCCGCAGAAAAGCCTGTTCTTCAGCTTCTGAGGAGATAGGTCGAACAGATAGGTCGGTCATGCCAGTATCCTCGATTGAGTAGATTGGTTCAGGTAGGTTAGTTTTACCGGTTTATTCACAGGGTTACAACCCTTTTACGCACTATTCGATACAGGTAAACAAAACAGGAAGGCAAGTCCTGATGCAAAATTCATGAATAGCGTATAATGAGATTTGCAGGAGATGTAAGGATTGACTATGTCTGATACGCTTGAACCGAATTATCAGGTCATCCACGTTTTGTTAATCAAATCCGCCGGGGAGGATCGATATAACCTACGCGATCTCCTGAACCAGTTTTCCCACGAACAGTTTCGGATCGATCAGGTGGATACAGTTGACAGCGGCCTTGAAAAGCTAAAAGCCAGTCTGCCCGACGTCATTTTAGTCGACCTCGACAGGCTCGGCGATCCGACAGAGAAAACAATCAACCGTCTTGTTTCGGCTGCCCCCGAAATCCCGGTGATTGCCCTGATGGAGCTTTCGAATGAAAGTCGGGGCATCAAGGCGATGGAATGCGGGGCCTTTGACTACCTGATCAGAGAGCAGATTACCGAACCGCTGGTCAAACACTGCCTGCGCCATCTTCTTCGCAGCAAACGCCTTCTCAACGAATATGAAAATCACCGGGCGCATATGCAGATAGTCATGGAAACACATACCAATGCGCTGAGAAAAGCGAACCTTCGCCTTCAACAGGAGATCGAGGAGCGCAAGCAGGCAGAAGAATCGGAACACAGAATTCGACTGCTCTCCGAATCACTCCGCGAGATTACCTCCTGCCTGATCAGTTCGACCGATCTCAATGAGATTTACCGGCGAATCCTGGTTGGTTTGAAAAATGTCTTTCCCCATGATGCGGCGAATATCATGCTTGTCGACATGGATAAGGTTCATGTCGTTGACTGCCTGGGATACGATCAGGTTGGCACTTCTCACGAGCAGATGCTCGGAATCTCCTACGATATGGCATCATTACCCGGCCTGTTGAAGATGATGGGGGAGGGAACACCACAGATATTCAACGATGTTAGAGAAAACCCTGACTGGTTGGCGAACCCAAAATCCGATTGGATCCGTTCGTATGCCGGTGCGCCGATCCGGATCGGGGATGAAGTGATCGGTTTTCTCAACCTCGACAGCGCCACGCCGCATATCTTTACACTGGAACACGGCCTTCTGTTACAAGCCTTTGCCGATCAGGCAGCTATAGCGATTCGAAACGCGCGGCTCTACCAGGAGCTTGAGCATTACAGCATCGCCTTGCAGCAGGCCGTAAACGAGACTACCCGCGAAGCCCGGGAAGCCAGAGATCGTATAGAGGTGGTCTTCAACTCGGTGGGGGAAGGTTTGATTGTAGTTGGCTTCAACCAGATAATCCAGCGCGTCAACCCGGCTTTTGAAAAGCTGACCGGCTACTCTGCCAACCGAATCGCCGGGATGGAATACCCGATTCTGATCCCCGACGTCGAAACAGCCAGGCAGCATCTCTCGCAGATATCGGCGGCAATGAGAAGTCAGGGAACGTGGAGCGGGGAATTCCCTATACGGCGCCTAGTACTACAGCCGCACTTGTGATGATAGAATGAAAGCTCACAAAAAGAGAGGAAAGTGAGCAAAAAGAATGCCAGAACCAGA
>JAFGOY010000030.1 GCA_016926255.1 Anaerolineae bacterium
CTTCTGGTTCTGGCATTCTTTTTGCTCACTTTCCTCTCTTTTTGTGAGCTTTCATTCTATCATCACAAGTGCGGCTGTAGTACTAGGAAATGCCACTAACCCAAACACCAATACGGTGCAGGTGTCCGACAATTGCTACTTTTTGCACAAGTCCCTATAGGGATTCGCCAGCTACGCAACCGGCCCAACCCGCAGGAGATGACTCCACCCCCGATACAGAAACGGCGCAGGTGTTAAGATTTTACTGTTATTTGCACAAGTGCCACGTGGCAATCACCAGTCCACCAACCGGCACAATCCGCAGGAGAGGCTACCAGCCCGATACCTTAGTGGAGCAAGTGCCCGACGAATGATACTTTTTACACAAGTTCCACGTGGGATTCGCCAGCTACGCAACCGACGTAACCCGCAATAGATGCCACCAGCCTGATACCTTAGTGGAGCAAGTGTCCGACGAATGATATTTTTTGCATAAGTGTCTCGATTATCCGTGGACGATCAAGGTGGTAGTTTGTGCCTGATTACCAGTACTACACGAATGATTGCGCAATAGTATTTCCGCTATGGAAACCAAAGTTCGAACGCCGCCGAGGGAGCATTGAGGTGCATTGATTGATCTTCCAAAACTGTTTCTGACTGATCAGAAACAGTTTGTTTATGTTGCCGCTACACATCATTGCAGAAGCGCTTGAACTCGCAGTTCCGACAGCGGGCCGGGTGACCCGACTGCGGCATTCGCTCCAACTGGGCCACGAGACGCATCGCGCTCAGCAGTTCTCGCAGATTTCGCCGAAGTGATTTTGTGATAGCGATTTCTTCCGCATGCTGCTGCGGGATCAGGTATAGAAAACCTCGTCTCACGGGAACATGATAGGTTGCCTCGAGCAGTTCGGCGTAGGCGGTTAGCTGCAACTTGAAGTGATGTCCCGCCCGGCGCGACAGCTTATAGTCCACCGGGATCAACTCGGTATGAGCGCCTGCCACTTCGATCACCTCATCGACGATACCGGTCAACGCCAGTTCCACCGACGTAGCCGGTACATCGAAATAGCGCTCACCATTTTCCACCTGGTAGGCGCAGAATGTCCGCCGGGCTGACCGGTATCGCTCGCGTTCCCCGGCATCGATCCCGGCTTCCATTTTAAAGGTCGTTGGACGTACATCGGGCAGACAGGCGTGATAGTAAAACACGCGCGGGCAGTAAGCATACTGCTTCAAATCCGTCACCGTGAGTTCGAAAGTATCATCCAGCATCCTGATCGATCTCCAATCGGGCCGACCAATCCCGCTCGCAGATGGGGATCAGGCTGACCTTCCCGGATCGATCTCCCAGCTTCTTTTGAACCTTCAACATTAACTCTTCTTGATGGGTAGTGCTGAGCTGGCCCAGAAACGCGCTGTATTGAATGCGATCCAGCCCGTAATCGAGGCAGGCATCGGCGACCTTCGTACGGATTCCGTCATCGGGGATATCGTAGATCAGCAGCAGGCGCGCACGCATGGTCACCACCCAGCCTTGAAGGGTTCGTAGCACTCGCGGTCGCGCCGGAGGAAAGCAGCCAGTTGGCGGGCCTGCATCTGGAGTACACAGCGCAGCGGGAAGCGTTTACCTTCATATCGAACGGCGGTTTCGAGACGAGCGAGTACTTTCTCTGCCAGCGAGCGGCGCGTTTCCTCGGCGAGCCAGCCTTTCTCATCCTGCTCAACCGTGAAATGCCGATTGACCAACCCAAAAACCACCCGGTCGACAATCACCTGGCGGAACTCTTCGATCAGATCAAGCGTGAGGCTGGGTTTACCGGGGCGATCTGCGTGAACGAACCCGGCGTAAGGATCAAGCCCGGCCAGCACCAGCGCCCGCTCGACCTGTGCGTAGAGAATACCGTAGCCGTAATTCAGCAGGCTGTTGACCGGATCGACTGCGCCGCGACCGTGCCGGGCCTGCCATTCGTATTCCGGGGGGATGATCGCCCGCGCCGCCGCCCAGTAGCGTTTGGCGGCGTGGGCCTCGGCAGACATCAGCCCGCCGCGAATCTCGTCACAGGTATCGCCAACAAGGTGGCGGACGGTTTCTTCATAGTCCCCGACTTCACCGGCGCACAGCTTCAACTCATCGGCGATATCCGGGGCAGTCTCCGCACGCGACTTCGCCATGTACTTGAGTGTGGCCGACTGGTTGCGAATCTTCCCGGTGACAAAAGCGACCGCCGCCTGCCGTCCTCTCTCATCGTGATAGGCGGCGAGTTGTTCCCGGCGGGTGAGGATCGTGCCGGTGAGTCCTGCCGCGTACAGACTGGCATAGACTTCTCCCCGGCGGCTGACAAAGTGGACAGGGATGCCGCGTTCGCAGCAGGCTTGCAGCGCATCGGCTGACAGGCTGACTCCCCGGCTGGCGACTGTCACCGATTGCAGGTGCAGCAGCGGGGCCTGGATCAGCGTTTCTTTGCCTTTGGTGACCTTCAATCGTTCGCTGTATTTACCGATGTGGGTGCCGAAAGTATCGGCGATCAGGTGCTCGACAACTGGCATGACATATTCCTCCTTGTGACTCGGTTACGCTGCTTCTATCGTAACCGGCAGTTGGAAAAATATGTTCCAGATGGTGGGTTTGATTCGCTAACTACCGGTGTTCAGTACCCTCTCTTCGGGTTCGATAGATATTTCCA
>JAFGOY010000003.1 GCA_016926255.1 Anaerolineae bacterium
GAACTCTACTGCCCTTCAGTGTAGCGGAGCACCACTTGCAGCCAGTGTGGGAACTATTTGATGTTTGTGGATAAATTGTGGAAAGTATTTGGAAAGTTGGAGTAAAGGGTTGCAGCCTCTACCTGATAGGGGACACTTTATCGGGAGACTACATCTGCATTGAGGCGATAGCCAACACTGCGGACACTGGCGATCAGGTCTCCACTTACGCCAGCCTCTTCCAGTTTGCGGCGCAGATTGCGGATGTGATAGCGTAGAAGCTGGGCAGCATCGTTGTCACCCAGGGGTTGATCCTCATCATACCCCAACAAATCTTCATAATCGACCGCAGCACCACCGGCCAGAACCAGACGCTGCAAAATAGCGAATTCAGTTGAAGATAACTTCACTTCCTGTTCCCCAACCATCACCTGCATGCGGTCCAGATCGATCAGCAGCCGGTCTACCTGATATAACCCGGTAGGCCGGTAATCGGGCCTATCATCTTCCGTTATCATGAGTTGGGTGAATCGAAGCAGCTTCCCCCGAATAGCCGCCACCAGATCGTCTGACGTAACGGGCTTGGTCAAATAATCGTCTATGCCCATCTCTTTGGCATATCGGATATCCTCTGTTTGCCCCTTTGACGTGAGAAAGATAAAGGGAATATGCAGCCACGCGGGATTCCGGTGGACCCGTAAATAGAATTGATAGCCATTCATACCCGGCATCACAATATCGGAGATAATCAGGTCAGGCGTCTGATGCTCCAGAACATCGAGCGCCTCGCTACCGTTGGAGGCTTGAAGGAGTGCCTTAAACCCGGAAAAATGCAGGATATCGAGTATACTCTCCCGAACTAGCGGGTCGTCGTCGACAACAAGAATCAAAGCATTATCGAAGCCGGTTATGTTCGGAAGATTTGAGGCATGCATAATACTTGCTCTTAATCGAGTGGTATCAGAACAGCATAATCTCTCTCCCACGATTATATCGAGAAAGCTGAGATATCTGGAAAAGAAGAGGAGTTGGCTCTTTGTAGCCCAACTCCTCGATCTGGATTTATTGTGCGGTGTCCTGGTCAGCACTCAGCACGGTGGCTGCTCACAGGCGTGAGGGGCTGATGCTAAGGCGATACCCCACGCCGCGCACATTGAGCACGATATCCTTCTCAATGCCCGCCTCTCTGAGCTTCTGTCGAAGATTGCGAATGTGATAACGCAGCAGTTCAGCAGCATCGCTGTCGCCCAGCAGATCGACATCATCATATCCTAACAGATCCCCATACAGCACGATCCCCCCATCGGTCAAGATCAGCCGCTGCAAGATGTCAAACTCGGTTGGGGAAACCTTGACTTCCTGGTCTTCCAGCATGACCTGCCGCCGGGATAGGTCTACAACCAGGGGGCCGACCTGATACTGTCCGGCGGCCTTTACATGCGGAGCATTGCTGCTGTATTGCGATTCCAACTCCTCGTACCGCGCCAGTCGCCCCCTGATCGCTGCCAGCAGATCATCCGGCTCGACTGGTTTCGTCAGGTAGTCATCCGACCCTAACTCCTTACCAAACCGGATATCCTCGGCTTCTCCCTTGGCTGACAGAAAGATGAAAGGTATCCACATCCAGTCTGGGTTTTGACGGATGCGTAAGTAGAGTTGATAGCCGTTCATGCGAGGCATCATGATATCGGCAATGATCAAATCCGGAGTTAATTTTTCCAGGATCTGTATCGCCTCAGCTCCGTTGGTTGCGCCGATAACTTCATAACCAGACAGCCTCAGTAGATCGGTCAGGTTTTCCAACACGCCCGGCTCATCATCGACTACCAGGATGGCAGGTTTATGGATCATGACCTATGCTCCAATCCCCCAGAAATCTATACCTGTGTCAGCTATTCTTCGTTTTCCAGCGGCAGCAATACCGTCATGATTGTCCCCTCACCAGGCTGGCTCTCCACACGCAGGTCACCCCCATGCAGTTGAACCAGGTCAAAGGCAATTGCCAATCCCAATCCCATACCCTGCTGCTCCATCCTATGCCGGTCGATCTGGTGGAAACGCTCGAATATGGCAGCCTGCACTTCGGGCGCAATTCCGATCCCCTCGTCCCGCACCGAGATGAGAATCTGCCCATCCTTGATCTCTGAGTTTACCCAGACCTGACCACCCGTTGGTTTTGAAAACTTGATGGCATTATCGATCAGCCGCTTGAAAACGCCCTGTATATAGGTCGGGATGCCGTGGACGTTCAAATTGAGGGGGACTTTGTTGTTGATGGTGACTTGATTGGCCTCTGCCTGAACGATCAATGATTGGATGGCTCCCTGTATCTCCACGCCCAGGTCAACACGCTCGCTGAACTGGTTGATTTCCCTCCTGGCTGCGCCGCTGTCGATGGTGATTACCAACATCAAGTCTTCAACCAGTTTGATCAGCCGGTCGGTGCCTTTGCGCATCCCCTTCAAGAAATCGCCAATGGCCTCCTTGCTGGCATCTTCACCTTCCGCCTCAAAAAGACTGAGATAGCCGTAAATGTAGGTCAGCGGCGTGCGCAGCTCATGTCCAACCACATTCAAGAAAGAATGCCTGATCTGTTCCACCCCATCCTGGGCAGCTGCCTGCATTTCGGCATTTCGTTGAAGCCGTGACTTAACCATGATTGACAAATCTTCCGGTTCAAAGGGTTTCGTTAAGTAATGATCGGCGCCTAATCGATATCCCCACCGGATGTCCTTTTGCTCCCCTTTGGCCGACATAAAAATGAACGGGATCAAGGTCCAGGCCGGATTATCGCGGACCGCCTGGAAAAATATGTAGCCGTTCATCTGGGGCATCATAATATCCGCCAGGATCAGATCCGGTGTATGCTGCTGCATGACACCCAGGGCCAGTATCCCATTACTCGCTGAAAGACAATGGTAGCCTTCAATGCGTAAAAGGTCTGTCACATTTGCCAGAATAGCCGGATCGTCATCTACCACCAAAGTCGTCGCCTGATCCGTCATGTTATCCTCACAGTCATGTTACTCAAGCCTTCCGCTACATGTGGAAAGGTAGCCATACCGTAAAGGTCGCGCCTTTGCCGGGTACACCTTCGCTCTCTACATCAATCTTACCACGATGCTGATCGACAATCTCGTGCGCAATGGCCAGTCCCAACCCGGTACCCGGGGCGCCGGAGTCATGCCCGGCTTTGCCTCGATAAAAACGCTCGAATAGATGAGGTTGATCATCCGGTGTGATGCCCGGCCCGGTGTCGCTCACGCTGTGCCCTACCCATCGTTTACCATCAATCTCTTTCATATGGGTGCTCACCGTCACCCGGCCCCCGGCAGGCGTATAGTTGAGCGCGTTGGTCAGCAAAATACTCAGCACCTGGCCGATCAGCCCTTCATCGGCCTGAACCGGCATCACGTCCTTTTCCCCTTCAAACAAGAGGGACAACTCTTTGCTTTCGGCCAGGGGGCTGCGGTCGTTGACATATTGCTGGGCCAACTCATTGAGATCAACCGGCTGCAAGTTGAGTTCCACCCGCCCTTGATCCAGGCGTGAAAGGCGCAGCAGGTCTTCGATCAGGTCATTTAACCGGTTGACCTCTCGGCTCAGCCGTCCCATGTACTCTTCTCGATTTTCAGGGTCCATCTCTATCAACCGGTGGCTTAACTTCAAGCTGGTGATCGGCGTCCGTAGTTCGTGTGACACATTGGACACGAAGGCATCCTTCATGCGTTCAACCTCTTTGAGCGCGCTGATATCTCGCACGCTGCATACTATCCCCAACAGGTTCTTATTCTCACTGATTGGTGCCAGCGCGACTTCAGCATCGAACGTAGTTCCGTCCTGGTGCCGGGCAGTCAGTTCCAGGCGCATGACCTGATGTTCATCGATAGCGCTCTGCAGCGCAGCTTGCACCCGATTGGCATGATCAGGAATGACCAGGTTAGTCGGCAGTTGTCTATGCAGATCATCAACGTGGAAGCCGAAGACTTGCTTGAAGGCGGGATTAGCCGTCTCGATGGCACCATCTGGTTTCAGCAGCAGGATCGGGTCAGGGCTGTAATTAAGGATGGTCTCGACCCGCTCCTTGGTCTGCTGCAGCTCTGCCGTACGTTCTTCGACTGCTTGTTCGAGAATCCCGCTGTAGACCTCTAATTCATGGTACAGTCGAGCATTTGCAATGGCAATCGCTGTCTGATTGGCGAAGGCCTGCAAGCGCCGGGCATGCTCAGTAGTGAACATGTCAGGCCTGGCCCCATTAAGGCTGATGAAGCCAATCACTTCTTCGTTCAGGCGGATGGGTGCCCCGGCATACGACCGGATCCAGCGTATGGTTTCGACCCAGATGGGGTCGGTTTGTGTATCGGAAATGGTCACCGGTTCGTTCTTTTTGACCATCTGGCTCAGGGTGGGCGTCTCAGCAACCGTCCAGATGAACTTTTCCGTATCCTCTCTTCGACCCTTTTGGTGGACAACACGCGCGATTCCGTTCTCGAGCAGCATGATGTTGGCCGAATCATAGGGGGCGATATAGCCCACATTCTCTAGAATTTTCTCCAACACCTCCTCAAAATCAAGTGTGCTGTTGAGCTCAGCAGCGACGTTGACCAGCGCTTCGGCCAGGGCGCGCTGCTCGCGCTCGGCTGCTTCAGCAGCCATCAACTCGACCAATGCAAGCTGCGTTTGAATAAGCAGGCGGGCATTCTGAATGGCTGCCGCAAGCTGGTCAGCCAGAGTTTCCAGGACGAGCACATCATTGCTATCGAATGCATCTAACCGATCGCTCTGTATGTCAAGTACACCGACTACCTCCCCTCTCCATTTGATTGGCACACTCAGTTCGGACAGGATCAACTGCTCCGGGAAAGGATTATAGTAGCGTGGGTCCCTCCGTACATCTCCGATCAACAGCCGCTGACCATTCCGCGCCACCCAGCCAGTGATCCCTTCATCTAAATCCAGCCGGTGATTGAGCGGAAAGAATGCTGCATACGATCCGGCACGGGCTTTCATCACTAACTCTTCTTGTTCATGTTCGACCAGGAACAATCCGATATGTGGATAGCCAAAACTCTCCTGGATCAAGCTGGCTGCGTTGGACAACAGGTAATCCAGCGATAGTTCAGCCGTGAGATTCCGGCTGACCTGGTTGAGCAGCTCCAATTGGCCGACACGTTGGGTCAGAGCCTCTTCTGCCAGGATGCGCTCGGTGATATCCCGTGTGATTCCGACGATACCGGTCACCTGGCCCTGGCTGTCCCTGATGGGGGC
>JAFGOY010000031.1 GCA_016926255.1 Anaerolineae bacterium
CCTATAGCTCATACCTGCATTTTACTGCTTCTTGTTGAAAACGGCTCACCTAAAGGTGAGGGTTTTTACCCTATTTACAGACAATAAAGAATCTCATCCGCCAGCGGAAACGCCCGCGCAATTATCGAGCCGAAGCCCGCGTCTACCATTGAACAGCCTCTTGCCCCTTGTCGTATTCGTAGGGGTATACGCTTTCTTCTCGATCTTCGCGAACAATTTCTTCACGGTTCCCAGCATACTTGCCCTTCTTATACAGACAAGCACTTTCGCCATTCTCAGCGTAGGCGCAGCCCTGGTATTAATTGTCGGCGGCATAGATTTCTCTCTAGGGGCTGTGATCATGCTTTCGGGAAGTGCTGTGGTAATATTCGCCACGATGGGAATACCCATCTGGTTATCGATGATCATGGCTATCTGCCTGGGTGGGATTGTCGGCCTGCTGAACGGGTTCCTGGTGGTCAAAATGCGCCTGCCGTCTTTTTTGACCACCTTCGCAGTGGCGATGCTCATCCATGGTTTCCTGGGATACGCTCGTTCTCTCGCCCCCGCCGGGCATTCTCCTGTGCCGGACAGCCTGGGCAATCTGGCCTATGCTCCTCTTTTCAGGATATTTCGCTACGATGCGACCGGGGCGCGCAGCATGGTCTTCCCCGGCATTTCCTGGATCGTCATCATCATGGTGCTGGTCACGGTGTTTTTTCATCTGCTCCTGGCGAAAACCCGAATCGGGCGATACCTCTATCTGGTTGGCTCCAACACAGAGGCTTCCCGGTTTTCGGGGATAAAGGTCAACCGCGTCAGGATACTGGCCTATGTCCTGGCCAGCATGCTGGCGGGTCTTTCCGGGATACTGCTCGCGTCTCGACTGGTGGGGCCGCCTGGTGGCGCAAAGGGCTACGAGATCATCGGGATCGCCTGCGCTATGATCGGTGGGGCGAGCCTGTCGGGGGGCGCTGGCAGCATAGGGGGAACGGTAATCGGCTCCCTCATTCTCTCTACCCTCGCTATGGGTCTCTCGATGATGAACACCAGTAACCCCGCTCTCCCCACACTCTTCAACGGCTTTATCATCCTCTTCGTCGTGAGCGTGGACCAGATACGGAACAGGAATTAGGCGAATCGGAATTATCCACAGATGACACAGATTTCACAGATATATTTATCCGCGAATTACGCTAATTACGCTAATTGATTTCTATTGGTCGAGCCAGAATCGACAAAACTCGAATCGCTTTCTCAACAGATTCAAGTTCAAAAGCGTCGATCTGAACAGACATTAAAATTCGTGTAATTCGCGCAATTCGCGGATTGAATATGTTTTTATCTGTGATATCTGTGTCATCTGTGGATAAATGAATTCCCTAGTGCTCGTCGTCGGCCTGCATGAGCAGCGCCAGCAGCCGATCTTCTTCACTCGCCGCCGCGCCGATCCGATCCATGTGCCGCCGGGCGAGAGCCGCCGCGAGTTCCGACGCGCCCGCCGCAAGCATGTCCTCCGCCGACCATTCGGCGTGTCTCGCGCCGATCACGTAGCGCCGCCGCGCCCCGACCGGGTCGCCCGCGCTCCACTGTGCAAACACTTTCGGCGCACCATATTTGGCCAATACGATCATCACCCGGTCGATCAGCGTCAGGCGGCAGCGCGACTTTCCCACGTCGTGGAGCAGGGCAGCGGTCAGCAGGTCGGGGTGATCGTGGCCCGCGCCGCGCAGCGCCTTCATCATCCGCAGGCTGTGAATCTGCTCACTACGTCGCATCCGGCAAAAGAGATCGAATAGTTCCGGCGACAGCACGTCGGCTGCCGCCTGATGATCGACCGGCAGGACAAATGCAAAAATCGCCCGGACGCCCTGCATGAATCGTTTCCGGGCGCGGATCAAACCCGATTGGCCGGTCATATACCGACCAAAAAGTACAGGATGCGAATCGACGGTCCGCCGAGAATCAGGCTCAGCACGTCGGCATAGCCCAGGGGCGGGTAGATATCGGCGAGGCTCGGTGCGAGGAACGAGAGAACAATCAGGGCGATCAGCACGTACTGGCTGTTCATCTTCTGACGCTCCCACCATATCGCCGGACCAGTCGGCAGCGCCGAGAGCGTGACCGTCCACCCATCGAGCGGGAACAAAGGCAGGATGTTGAACAGGAACAGCACAATGTTGAGGTAGATCATATCGAACAGGAACCGGGGTAAAGTGGGGAGGATGCCGCCAACCGTGCCATAAGACACGGGGTTGACCAGCCCGAGACGGAATGGCAGCGCAAACAGCGCGGCGACGATCAGGTTCGAAAATGGCCCGGCCAGTACCGCCAGGAACATCCCCAGGCGGCGTTTCCGCATCCGGTAGGGGTTGACCGGGGCCGAGCCGAGAACGGCAAAGCCAATCAGCACGCCAACAATGAAGCCCGGCCAGTAGATGTTGGCGCGCGGATCGAGTGTCATCCGGCCCTGGCTCTTGGCCGTATCGTCGCCCATCAGGTGGGCGACATAGGCATGGGCGAACTCGTGAACCGACATTGCGATCAGCAGCACGAAAAAACGCGATACCAGCGTAGCGATATAATCTCCACTAAACAAGGTGATCTCCTTAATCAGCTTCGCTTATCTGTCCCGGCGCTGAAGCACCGGGCTAAAATGGGCAACTTTACGAGATGGAATCACGATTTGTGAACCGTCGGACAAAATGCCGAGAGACCAGCGCACCCGGCCAGCAATCAACAGCTATCAGTTTACTGTTTCCAACTGCGAGATGCCAACCACCGAGGCTCAATAATCCCAGCCGAGAAGTATCCGCAGCGCCCAGCGCGTCGGCGGCCCGACCAGCCGGAGAAACAGCACCGGGGGGGCCATCAGCAGGATGAAGAAGGCGAAGCCCAGCGCGGTCGTCGTCCACCCCGACCGGCGCTCCCACCAGGCCGAAGTCCTGAGCGGCAGCACGAACCGGATCAACTGCCACATGTCGAGGGGAAACAGGGGGAGCAGATTCAACAGCGCGTAGAACAGGTTGAAGCGGGCCATCACGGTAACGAAGTCGGCGAAGGTCGGCCAGCCCTGCCAGGGGGCGGTCGGTTCGAGCGGGGTCGCGGCAAAAATCCACTGGCACAGCACCACGATTCCCACCGTCGCCAGCGGCCCGGCCAGCACCGCCAGCGGCCCACCGATCCAGTCGGGGACGCGCATTCGGTGCGGGCTGATCGGGGTGCGCTTGCTCCAGCCTACCCCGATCAACACGCCGCCGATCAACCCGATGTGCTCCCAGTGTTTGGCCGGGTTGAGCGTCAACCGGCCCGCCTCGCGTGGGGTGGGATCGCCCAGCGCGGCGGCGACCAGCCCGTGAGCCAGCTCGTGGATCGTGAACGAGATCGCCACCACGATCAGCCGCAGCGTGAGCAGCGCGAAGGGAAATCGGAGCCACAGGTTGAGAAAGATGTTCGACGTGAGCATGGGTGGATTATAGCATTTTTTATCCGCGAGTGAGGGAAGGATTATCCACAGATGTCACAGATACCACAGGTGTTTTCTGCTGCCGAGTAAGCCTGATGTCTACGTGAATCAATCAGGAAAGCAAATGGAAAGGATCATTCTCACCATGCCTGGATCAGATAAACTCGACATGGTTGAGCATCTCTTCCGGTTCCAGCACAAAGCAGATTATTTCAAGAGCTTTAACCCAATCGCCAATGGTATGAGCCTCAAGGCTGCCAAAAATAATCCCGGCATGATCAATACCGATGGCCGCCATGCGCAGAAAGTCCGCATCGGCGATAACCAACACCCGACCATCACGAGCGGCACAGGCGAGATGATCGGGATCATCATCCCCCAGCCGATCAAGATCGCGGACACAGATCGCATCGACCCCACGCTGGCGGAGTTACTCGGCGATCTTAGGGCTGAGATTTTCGTCCAAGTAGAGGCGTATGGCCGCTGGGAATCAACTGCTCCTTGAGTTCCCCGGCAAGCTCACGGCGCTGGCGGATACGGCTGTCGATTTCGTCCCGGTGGGCATAATAATACGAAAGCGCAGCATGAACCTGCGCCAGTGAAATGTCGTAATCGGCAGCAATCTGCTCCGGCGTCTGGTTGTGGACGATTCGGGCAATCGCCAGCACAGATACTTCTAAGCCGGTCCCGGCCAGACAGGGACGTCCATCGCGCACATTAGGGTTGGTCGTAATCAGGTCAATGCTCTGTACCGTGTCCATCAACCTGTGATCCTTTTCACTCATCCAATACCTGTTTGTATTTTACCGTTACCTGAATAAATCTGCTTACCTCCATCACTCGTTCGACAGATAGGCCTGATTATTCTAACAATTCTCATCAGCTAAACATCATGATTCCCACAAAGTTGATCAGCGCATGCACCAGAACGACGGTCGATAGTCCGCGCTTGCGGTATATGGTGCCGAGAAACAGGCCCATCACCGTCGATGATACAACCGAGTAGATCGGCGCTTCGAGAAAGGCACCGCTCAGACTACTCAGCGTGATGTGATAGAAACCAAAAAGTACCGATGACACGACCAGCCCCCAGCCCCATTTGTTCGTGACTTTCCACACCAGCGTCATAATCCCGGCACGGAACAGCAGTTCCTCGAACAACCCGGCCCCGATCAGCATATCGAGGAACAACAGGAACCAGTGCTGCGGTTCCATTACCTCGTCGGTGAGCGGCGCTTCGCCAAACAGTGATGCAACCCCGCTGGCAATCGAACTCGACAGCACGCCGCCAACGAGCATCACCACCATGGCGATGAAGAACACCGAGACCACCACATACCCCAACCGGTTGAGGTTCCGCTGGCGATACACCGGGATCAGGTCGATGGGCAGCGTCCGCTCGGCGATCAACCCGGCGGTGGCCGATATGACAATCAGCACCAGCGATCCGAGATACAGCCCCAGGTTGGAAACGCCTTCGCTGCGATCCTCGAACAACAGTGACGTGCTGACGGCAATCGCGGCACTGACAACGACAACCGCCGTGACGATCAGCAGCACGCGCAGGGTATCCTGTCGCGGCACTGGAAGCGGAGATTTCTGCGGAAGCGGAAGCTGCTCCGGTGTCCGCACGATCCAGGCGACATAGGCTGCAGCCAGCAGCAGGATCAGCACGATGATGGGTAACCCGGCGGGCGAATCGCCGCCGTTCATCAGCAGGAAGATGATCGTCCCCAGGATGGGGATCAGTAGTTCATAGCGAGGTTTTAGCCAGTTGCGCCACGTCGGTTTGTCGGAGACTTCCATTTTCATTTCCAAATATTCAGCAGGGTTGTCTATTGACTTATACGCAATATCAACGGGTTTGTTGCCCCTGTCACCGATCTCTGGTCAATCTGCACAGAACAGAAGGAAAATCTGCATAATTCGCGGATCGAATCACTCTTCCCATTTCCCCGGTCGACTCAAGGCTATAAATCACAAAACCCATCTGTGATATCTGTGTAATCTGTGGGCCGAATTCTCATTTGAACCCGATTTGCACTGTTTTTTTCATTCGTCTATACTTCGTCAGTACGTAGTGAATGCAGGACGAAAGCTTCGACAAGAGTTCAGGCCCGGCATTCTTGCCGGGTTTTATCTTGGGTTAGACTTTACCCTGCGAGGCATTACGGATGGATTCTAGTTAGGGTAAAGGAGATCGATACCCATGTCAGACCGTGTAACTGGTGTAGTCAAATGGTTCAATAATTCAAAGGGCTACGGATTCATCGCTCCCGACGACGGCAGCAAGGACGTTTTCGTCCACTATTCGGCGATCCAGGAGACGGGCGGCTACCGCTCGCTCGACGAAGGCGACCGGGTCGAACTGTCCATCGAGCAGGGCGAGAAAGGCCCCCAGGCCGCCAACGTCGTCGTCATCTAGGAAAGGCACCCATTGATGAACCAGCCTCCCGAATGGGAGGCTTTTTTGTTGCCAAACTATCCAATATGGTAGTAGTGTATGGATATGACCAATCGTGATTATCCATGCGAGTTCTGCGACACCACGCTGGAGCAGGAAGAAAAGCTGGTGACCCTAACCCTGAACCGGGGTGGTAAGGTCTACGTGTTCGAAGGGGTTCCGGCGCGGGTGTGCCCCAACTGCGGGCATCGATACTACAACGGCCCGATGATCACCCGCCTTGAGCGGCTCATCCGCGAGGACGCGCTTCCCGGCGCAGAACCGATAGAAGCATACAGAGTTCCCTATACGGCAGTGGGATCGTGACTGCGGCCTCCCTTTCGGGAGGCTTTTTTGTTGCCCCTACAACACGTCGAGGAACGACCGGCCCTGCTTCATCCCCCGGCGAAGCATCCACGCGGTGAGGGTATCGGGCAGCGGCTCATGATCCCGCCCTTCGCGCCGTGCCAGCGACATCGCCCCTTCTTCGCAGACCGTCACGCACTGACCGCAGCCCAGGCAGCGCACCGCATCGATCACCGCCACGCCTTCCGGCAGATCAATCGCATTGAACTCACAGCGCGTGGAGCAGTCACCGCACCCGGAACACAGATCGACGTCAACCACCGCCACAAAATCCGAATGCGCCACCGCCGTCGGGATTTTGAACTCGGTCAGCCCGCGCAGCACCCCGCACGAGCAGGTGCAGCAGTTGCAGATGTAGTGAACCCCGTCGCGGTAGTTGCCGGTGGTGTGGATCAGCCCGGCTTCGCGGGCCTCGACCAGCAGTTGGAGCGCCTCGGCTTTGGTGAGCACGCGATCTACCGGCGAATCATCGAATGCCCCTTCGTGATCGGAAAAAGTGAGGCATATCTCAACCGGGTGATCGCAGCCCTTCCCGAGCAATTTCTGCTGCACCCGGCAGATGCAGTCCCGAACGCCCCACGCCTTCGCCCCCTCGACCAGCGCAGCGGCCTCTTCGTGAGGATGGACGGTGATTTCCGCCGGGATCGACTCGCCGACCGGGATCACGCGGTGGACGGACGGCCTGTCAAAAATGGGGAAATCGGCAGCGGCCTCAACGGTATATGCCTCGAACAATTCCGCCATCTCGACATCGATCCGGTGGAGGTTCATCTCGTAGATGCCGACGACGAAGGGCATCAGGCCATAGGTACGGCCATTCTTGCCCCGCTGATCCCGGATCAACCCATCGTCAACCATCTGATCGAGCAGCTGGCGCGTCTCTTCGGGATCGGTGCCCGCGCGGTTGGCGATCTTCTCCGGCGAATCGGCCCGCAGCCGGATCGAGAGCGCGAGCTTTGCCTGTTCGGGTGTAAACAGCTTTTCGAGCAGGCGCAGTTCGACCCCGCTTTCGGTGCGCGGGAATCCGCCGGGAATCAGGTTGAGGCGGTTGGCAAGCTGACTGTAGACTGAATCGGGCATGGGTGGGGACACCTCACCTTCTCGTCGTTGCCACAATACTACGTGGCGCGATGGAAGGATGCAAATTCACGCCGCCGCCCTGCCAGCCGACCCGAAAATCAGGCCGCTATTTAGACAGGTGTGTCCAACCCAATAAATTTGAAGGCCTCTCCGAGGGTTTCAAAGAAGATCATCCTGCCGGGGAAGACCTGGACATAGAGTTCTTTCATTGGCTGGTCAAAGCCGGTCAGATCGGTGCCCACCACAATCACCTGGGCCGCCCGCTGATGGATACACTGCTGGATGCCCTGCGAATGCCCGTTCTGACCATTCTGAAACTGCCCCACATTCCGCGAATCCTGGATCACATCCACTTTGTGCGGCACGGACTCGATCATTTCGTTGACCTGTTCTATCATGTCGATGAACGAATCGCGGGTGAAGTCACCCTCGTATGAGTAAAGGATGGAGGTTTTGCTGTTGTCAACCCACTTGATCATCATTATCTCTGTCACACACTCCTGCTAAAAGGCCATTTCGCTCTTATCATTATAAGAAGTCTGGTCGTTAAAATATATAAAAGAGAGCCATCCGTAACAGTTTGTAATCAGAACCAGCCAAAGCGTCTCGGCCAGTATTATCGATAGGCTCAGGCACGGCTCGCACCCTGCCGTTCTGCCACGTGTTACAACAATTACCGATTCTCAAACCGGAGCGACGCTTTTTCAGGGTTATTCAGCCATCAACCGAGGAGCCTTTATCAGATGTCCAAACGCCTGCCAGTCCGCACCAAGCTGTTCTACGGAATGGGCGACGTGGGCCTCAGCCTCACCTCGACCATCCTGGGCCTGTATTTCCTGATCTACCTGACTGATGTCGTCGGCATCGAGCCGGGGATCGCCGGGATTGCGATCTTCATCGGGCGAAGTTGGGACTATATCAACGACCCGATCTTCGGCTATCTCTCCGACCGCACCCGCACGCGCTGGGGACGCCGCCGACCGTTCCTGCTGTTCGGCCCGATCCCCTACGCGCTGACCTTCGTCATGCTGTGGTGGCGTCCGCCCGTCGAGAGTATGGCGCTGCTGGCCGTCTATTATGCCCTCGCGTATGTCTTCTACGATACGGCAGCCACCCTGATCTATATGCCCTATTTCGCGCTGACACCCGAACTGACCTCCGATTACGACGAGCGCACCTCGCTGACCAGCTACCGGATGTTCTTCTCGATCCTGGGCAGCCTGATCGCCTTCTCGGTGCCGACGATGATCATCAAGGGGTTCGTGCCGGAGAGCGTCCAGCGGGTATTGATCATGGGGATCGTGTTTGCCATCGCCGCCGCGCTGCCGATGTACGCAGTCTTCTTCAGCACCCGCGAGCGCGAAGATTACATGGAGCAGGAAAGCCCCAAACTGTGGGAGTCGCTGAAGATCGCGTTCAAGAACAAGCCATCGTCTACGGGCTGATTATCTTCCTGGCGACCTGGGTGGTGGTCGAGATCGTGCAGATGACGCTGATGTACTTCATCAAGTACGTCGTCCAGCGCGAGGCGCAGTCGGAGATCATCCTGTCCACCGTCTTTGTGACGGCTATCTTTGCCCTGCCGGTCTGGAATTTCGTCGCGCAGCGGTGGAGCAAACGCTGGGCCTATATCTTCGGGCTTGGCTTCTGGGCAATCGTCCAGATCGTCCTGATCATGCTCAACGCGCAGACCGCGTTCTGGTTCCTGCTGCTGATCTGCTTCCTGGCGGGGATCGGCGTGGCGGCGGCCCACGTGCTGCCCTGGTCGATCATCCCCGATGCCATCGAATGGGGCGAATTGCAAACTGGTGAGCGCAACGAGGGGATGTTCTACAGCCTGGTGACGCTGATTTACAAGGTGGCAACCTCGCTGGCGCTGCTGGGCATCAGCCAGGTATTGCAGTTTACCGGCTATGTTGCCAACGCCCCGCAGCAGACACAAAGCGCGTTGAACGGTATCCGGATCGCAATCGGCCCGATCCCGGCGGTGATGCTGGGGATCGGTATTCTGTTTGCCTATCTCTACCCGCTGGATCGCAAGGAGCACGCGGAAGTCGTCGCACAGTTGGAGCAGCGCCGCGCCGAGGCACACGAAGAGACGGCACTGGCAAGATAAGAATCTTCGTCCTGACAGCAAAGAGCGCCTGATGTCGGCGCTCTTTTTGATCGATATTCTCCTTGTGCTTTCTATGGTTGGTTACGGGGAGAAATCATAAGCACGCATCGCCGCCATGAATTCCTCCGGGCATTCTTCCTGCGGGACGTGACCGCAGTTTTCGATGATGGCGATTTCGACATCGGGAATTTGTTCGCCGAAGGCAATAACCGTCTCTGTGCCGATCACCCGGTCGTCATTGCCGACGATCACCAGCGTGGGCACCTCGATCTCATTCGGGTGGAGCAGCATCTCGAAGGGCCGAGCCGCCGCGATCAGCTCCCACAGCGCCCGGTCCCAGTTTCTGATCCGCAAGGCCTTGCTGTATTCTGTCACCGTCTGCGCCGGTATGTGTGACGGATCGTGCCAGGATGCGTCAAGCACCTGCAAAGCGAAGCCCTCGGTCTTTTGCCTGACGAACAACGGGCCAATCCGTCTGAACTGCGGTGTCGAGGCCAGCCAGCCCGCCACCGGGGGAACACCATGCCCATCATTCGCCGCCGCGACGAGTACCAGCGACTGTACCCGGTCAGGGTAAGTCTGCGCAGCAAGCGCAGCAATTGATCCCCCCATCGAATTACCGACCAGCACCGCCTGATCGATTCCCAGTTCGTCCATCAAGCCGATCAACAGTTCGACCTGCGCATCGTAGCCGTAGGGACTTTCCCCGCGCCACTCGCCGGGCATCGGGCGCTCGCTGAGGCCAAACGCGGGACGATCGTAGGCGATCACCGTACCCATTTCGCTCAGCGACCCGACAACCTGCTCCCAGGTATACGTCGTGGCCAGTGTGCCATGCAGCAGGATGAACGTCGGCTCACCCGACCCGCTCTGCCGGTAGTGGACGTCAACTCCATTTACTTCAATATACTGACTATCCGTATAGCCGATCTCCCGCGCTTCGAGATTGCCGGAAGTCGACACCGGGATCAGCAGCGGACCAATCAGAATGGTCAGCAGCAGCGCGGCAGCGATAATCACTATCAACCGTAAATGTTTGCTCAATGCGTCAAAAACCCTTTCACTGTCGTCATCGTGATCAACTGTCACCAGCTTACAAGATCGCGCCAGCGGGTGATTGCTTCCACGCGCAGTACCGATTGATTAAATACGCAATAAATCTGGATTGGGGAATGAAAGAACGATCAGCCGCCCAGCAGCGAGAACAGCAGATAGATCGCGCTCAGCCACATCACCACCGCCGAGGCACGGTTGAGCCACTTTTTGACACCCTCGAAATGCCCGACCAATCGCCCGGCAGTCATCAGGCCGAAGAACCACAGCCACGAGTTGAGCACACACGCCGCCGCGAACGCCGCTCGCGCCGGGCCGGTATAACTGAGCGAACTCGTCCCGATCACGCCGATTGTATCGAGGATGGCGTGCGGGTTCAGCAGCGAGATCGACACGGCGAACATCACCTGCCGCCCGACTGGCCAGCGCGATGCCTCCTCCGCCTGATCGTCGTCCGCGCCGTCACTGCGCCAGGTCAGCCAGCCGACGACCGTCAGAAAGACGATCCCGGCGATCAGCAGCACGCTGCGGAACCAGGGGATCGCCAGCACGACCACCGATACGCCCAGCACGGCCAGCAGGATCAGCAGAGTATCGCACAGGGCGGCGGTCACGACGACGGGGATCGCCCGCAGCCAGCGTGGTTGGGCAGCCCCCTGCGAAAAGACAAATGCATTTTGCGGCCCCAGGGGCAGGATCAGCCCGAAGGCGAGAACAAATCCATGAACGAAGGCGGTGATCATGGCGCTGATGATAACCTGGGGGGTTCTGACGGTCAATCAGGGAAATAAGGAAAAAGAGAGCATTACCTATCCGAAGTTCGCGCAGCGAATTTACGGATAGGTTACCGCAACCAATCGCCCCGAATCATGTTGATCATGGTGTGGACCGCAACAAGGAGACTGACCGATGACTATTCAATCGACGCGCACGTATTCGCCCGTACTGGCCCCCGCCCTGCCCCGCTGGGCTGATATCGCCCTGGTGCTGGGTGCCAGCGCCTTCGTCGCGCTGATGGCACAGGCAGCGATTCCGCTACCCTTTTCGCCGGTGCCGATCACCGGGCAGACTTTCGCCGTGCTGCTGGTCGGCGCGGCGCTGGGATCACGGCGCGGGGCGCTGGCGATGTCGGCCTACCTCGCCGAAGGACTGGCCGGGCTACCAGTCTTCGCCGGGGGGATGGCCGGGCCTGCCGTCCTGATCGGCCCACGCGGTGGCTACCTGATCGGGTTCATTGCGATGGCGTGGCTGGTCGGCTGGCTGTCCGAGCGCGGCCTCGACCGCCGCGTCGACACGGCGCTGATCGCCTTTGTACTGGGCGAGGCGGTGCTGTATTTATGCGGGCTGGCGGTGCTGGCGATCTATGTTGGGGCGGAAAACGCGCCTGCGATGGGCTTGTTTATCTTCCTGCCCGGCGATGCGATCAAGATCGCGGCAGCGGCGCTGACGCTCCCCGCTGCCTGGCGGATCGTCGGGGCGGCGAAACACTGATTTCTACCGGGGGCGGCGGCAGGCAATCCCCCGCCTCGCCGCCGCTCCGATTCTGACTTCATGTGTTGGTCGATAAGCTGTCGACCGCCGATTACGGCTCCTGCCCCTCGAAAGACAGGTTCATATTCTGCGCCACGCCGATTGGAACAGCCTCGTACCCCAACAGCCCTTCCCGCGTGACGACATAATATGCCTCGCTGTGCGTAAGGAAAGCCGCCGCCGCATCATCGACCAGCATTTGCTCGATCTCCTGGTACAGCGCCATCCGCTCCTCGACCGATTCTATCGAGCGGGCCTGCTCAAGCAGCGCATCGACATCGGAATTGCTGTACATCCCGATGTTCTGCTCGCGGGAGCTGTGGAACAGCAGATCGGCGAAGTTCTCCGGGTCGGCGTAGTCGGCGCACCAGCCCCAGAACACCATATTGGCGTACTCCCCATCATAGAGGGCTTCTCTGATGCTTTCCGAGTCGACTGCATCGATACCGACAGAAACGCCAAGCCCGTCCTGCCATGCTTCGATGAAGAAGGCTGTCGACTGGCTGATGTCGCCACCCACTGTAGTCGTCGTCAGGCTGATCGGGGGGAGCGCGTCGGCGCTGCCATAGGTCGAGTCCTCAAGCGCCTGGAGTGCCGCGTCGATGTCATAGCCCAGCGGCCTGACATCCGGGTTGTAGCCCGGCAGTCCGGGCGGGAACAGGCCATTAGCCAGGATTCCCTCCCCATCCAGGAAGACCTCGTTGTACTGATCCCGGTCGATAGCCTGGGCAAAGGCGCGGCGCACCGCCGGATCGTCGAAGGGCGGCTTCGAAGAGTTGAAAACCAGATAATCGGTGCATAGCTGGCTGGCCTCGTGGACATTGCCGTAAAGCGGGTCTCCCGGGTCTTCCGCCCGATCCAGGAAGTCCCTGTCGATCCCCACAATGTCGATGTCGCCCGTCTCGTAGAGCTGCATCGACGGCGCAGGCAGGTACGTATAGACAACGTATTCGAGTGATACGGGGTGCAAATAGTACACGGGATTGCGTTCAAGGATCAGTATGGCATTTTCGTCGTGGCGCACCACGCGGAAGGGGCCGGTGCCGTTGATCTCCCCGTCGTTGTCGTCGATATCATCGATGGTATTCCTGTCCACAATCCACGAAACCGGATAGCTCAACTTCGAGAGGAAGTAGACCTTTGCTGCGTCGAGCGTGACCTCCAGCGTGTAATCATCAATGATCTTCACCCCGGCAATAGAATCGGCCTCGCCATTTGCATATTCTTCGACCCCGACGATATCACCGAGATAGGTCACTGCGGTGAAGGACTCGGTTTCCGGGTCGAGCGCGTGTTCCCACGAGAACACCACGTCTTCCGCGGTGAAGGGTCGACCGTCGTGGAACTGGGCATCTTCATGCAGATAGAAGGTATAGACTGTGCCATCCTTGCTGATATCCCAGTCATACGCCAGATCGGGGATCGGCTGTAATGATGTATCGAGGCGCACAAGCCCGCTGAAAATATCGCCAATGAGGCTGTCCGCGCTGCCCGGCCATTTTGCCGGGTCATAGGAGTCGGGTTCGTAGCCGGGGAGGAACAGCGCGTTGCTGCGGTCGACTCCATAGGGGTGCGGTGTGTAAACCTCAAGGCTGTTCACGATACCCTGGGTTTCTCCCAGGTATGGTCGGGAATAATCTGAATAACTGTAGAGAAAGATTCCAAAGAGCCTGCTTCCATGCGGTACCATCAGCAGCTCAACTTTTACGGCAAAACCCTCGGAGGTGCCGTCTCCCCTGCCATACCAGGCTTCGAGACCACTCGGAAATTCGTATTCCAGATCGTATTCAATGTTGTTTACCGCGATTGTCCCGGAAGATTCAATAAAGGAATCAAGCGTCGATCCTGAGTATTCATCAAGTGAAGTATCGGACGGCAGATAATCCGAGAACACGAAAATATAGACACTGTAGTTTTCCGATCCCAGCACCAGCAGGCTCTGACCGTTGTTTTCCTCAAGCACTTCCCAGGATCGAGGATATTCAAGCGATATACCCTGAAGGTCGTTGATGTATTCGCCTTCTTGAGCCTCTGACTCGATCAGTGGGCGTGCGGTAGGCATCGGCGTGTTTGTAGGCATCGGCAATGGAGTCAGCGTCGGCGTTACGGTTGCCGTCGGCGGGATGGGGGTCTTGGTTGAGGTCGAGGCTGCAATCGGGGCGGAAGTGGGAGCAGCCGCCTGCTGCCCCGCAGGAACAACACAGGCCAAGACCGAGAACAGGACAGCCGTAAGTACAGGGCCGAGCCAGCGTCGTCGTTTCATCATGAGTCCTTTCTGTTCAGTGTTCAACATTGCCGATATCAGTTAATCCGAAGAACGCTTCCGGGTAAGAAGTATCACGATTATCACGCCACCGACGAGAACGACCACGATCATACCGATGACGATCAGCGCGGTGACCGTGCCCCACGCGGCAAATCCGAAAGCCCCCGCTGAGGTTTCCTCTGTGACGTTTTCAGCAGGTGGCAGCGGGGTATCGGTGGCAGTCACTTCGATATGTGGTGTCGGCATCGAAACCGGGGTCTGTGTGGGTTGAGGCGTTTCTTCCAGTTCTTCCGCCGGTGCTTCTCCCCCCATTGGTGCAAGTGTTGGGTAAGGCGTGCGGGTGGGCGTCGCGTCGGTTTCCCCGGCTTCTCCCTCCATCGGTGCGGCACCTATCGAAGCCCGCCACGCCGCTTCGAGGCCATCCCGGTCGAACCCGTACACGCTTTCGATGGCCTCGTCCTGCCCCATCCCATCTTTGAATGCCTCCAGCAGTTCCATGAGCATGTCGGTTCCGTACTCGTCGATCAGGAAGCGGGTGATGCTCTCCGACTGCGCGTAGCTCAACCGGGCGGTAGTATCCTCGCCAGAGAAGCTCCCTTCGATCTGGCGAAGACTGAGCAGACTGTCATTTTCGACGGCCTGCTGGAGGGCTGTGCCGTATTCTTCTCTTCCCCCTTCGACGATTACGGCAAGCCCTTCATCCAACCACCTGGGTACCCGCGAAATACAGGAGAAAGTCAGGTTGCCGATGACCACATGGGTCAGTTCGTGCGTCATGACGGAGGAACCCCAATCGTACTCGCCGGGGGCAACCACTGCGACCAGCGCCCGGTATTCGGCCATCGCATAGCCGCCCGCCCAGCCCGATACATAGAGCGTCGCGTCGTGCATGTCCTGAGAGTTGGCGTAGATGAACACCTGGATCGTCTCCTCGACCCGGTAACCAAACATATCATCGAGTTGATCGATTGCGCTTTCCCCGGCATCGACAAGGTATTGGGCGAAATCGGATGATCCCTCATAATAATAGAGGTCGATTGATTCAGATTGGACAACCTGCCACGAATGCAGCGTATCCTCGAAACGGAATGTTTCGACATCGGTTTCGAACTGTTCGCCGCGTTCGTCGGTCAATATCCACTGCCACCAGACGGTGGTGCCGGGCGGGATGCTGCCGCTCTGGTACATGTCCCATTCCCAGGTCACGTCGATCTTTTTCCCAGGTGTGAAATCTTCGGGCACCGCCCGCGTGACGGATTCGGTGCAGCTCAGCACTTCGATGCCGTAGTTCAATTCGACGGATTCAATCGAGTAGTCACCCCTGGCCGATAAATCGAAGGTAATCGCCTTTGGAAAGTCGGTTTCGACCTCGTTGCTGATAATCTCAATCGGCTCGTCATCTTGCAGCGGCGCGTGCAGCGCCGGAACAAAGACGATCATCAACAATAAGGCACGTAGATTCGGCTTAAGTGTCGGTTTCCACAACATAGTATCAAACCCCTGATGGCTGTATGCTGGACGGTTCGAGTGCTCACCCGCACCGAAAAGCGAAACGTATTGGCTCCGATGTAAATGAATTACCGGCAGCTCAACTGGTGAGAAGTCATAGTAATGGGTATGGGATTTGTCATCTTTTGCTCCCCTGCCAGACCTTCAAGTGATAAAGGTTTGGGTATTCGCGAGTATATTGAAAAAGATCGCGATGCGCAAAGCTGCTGCGGCCCCGGCAGACGGAGTGCGATCTACCATTCCCAGCCCGCGAATGTGCGACAGCACCACCTGATCCATCAGAACGTCCATCGCCTCACGGTACGCACTATGATTTAAAATAGATCGCCAAATGCGTCTCTGATCGGTTGTGTTGGCATATTGTTATATTCAGTTATTGTTTGGCCATCTTCGGAGAAGGTATGTATGGCTGGACAGGGGCGAGTCGACACACTTTGGAAGGTTTCTGAGGAGACCTTTTCCCCGGTATCTATCCTGTACAGATGAATCGTGAGTTCCCATTCGATACGCTTCAGCTTATTATTCCCCGCATATGAGCAGGTATCGACTTCTCCACTTATCCATTCAAAACAGGCAGCCAGAGCAGGCAGTGGGGTAGACCTATCCCATCGCCATCTGGTCGGCCAGAAATCATGATCGTCATGTGGGCTCGATTCGTCAATCCAATACACAACGGCTCTGTTATCCCCACCCGGCAGATAGGCAGGAAAGTCCGGGTAGCCACTGTGATCCCCGGAGCAGAGATCGGGCAAATCTTCAGCATGGTCACCGTAGATAGAAATGGCAGTGACTTCAGCGGCAAGGGACATATCTGACACAACCGCATTACGGATATCACCCACCGACCATAAATTAACATTATCCAGATTGGCTCCTGTAAGATTGACTTCACTTAAATTGGCCAAAGATAGATACGCCCCGCTCAAATTTACTTCATTGAGATCAGCATTACTCAGGTCGGCTCCAGACAGATCCGCTCCGCTCAGATCAGCCCCACTTAGAATCGCTTCTCGAAGATCACTTCCCCTCAAATCGGTACCGGACAGATCGGTATTACTGAGGTCAGCACCTACAAGAGAATCAAGCCACAATGTACTCATGCCATGCAAGTCCAGGCCGCTGAGATTTGCACCACTGAAATCATTGTCAATAGACATAGATTTATTGATATCACGGATATTCGTATCACGCAGATCAGCGTCACTGAGATTGCTTTCACGTATCATAGTTGCCAGAATATTCGCATTACGCAGGTTAGCCCCACTCAGGTCAGTATCAGACAATACAGCCGAACTCAGGTTTGCATCAGTCAAGTTTGCATTGACCAATATAGCCGAACTCAAATTAGCGCCGCTCAAGTCAGCCTGACTTAAATCAGCCCCACTAAAATCTGCGCCCCTCAAGTCAGCCCGACTTAGATCAGCGTATTGCAGTTGGGCATTAATCAATTTTGCGTAAACCAGTTCAGCACCGGATAGTTCAGCAAAAGTGAGATCGGCCCCGCTCAGATTTGCACGTTTCAGATCGGCATCGCTCAAATCACTGTTGGTTAAATTCGCATCGCTCAGGTTCGCATCATTCAGGTTCGCATTGCGCATAGAACGTTCTGACAGATCAAGCCCCTGATAGTCGCCATGTGGTTCTAACCGGGGGCCACATGCCACCAGCACAAACAAAATAGACAATATAAGCAAAGAATGGCCATTTCGAAACATGATCTTCCTCCAGTCGGGATAATGGTTTGTTCCTGAGAGAGACAGATCGAAAGGGGGGCGAAGATGGGGGGCTGAAACCAGGTGATAGAGTTAAACGATGTCCTGATTCAGTATATAACAAAAAGCGTGATTAATGGCGTGTCACTGCTATGCACGAAGGGCTATCTACTCCACCCACCCCAGCCCCGGTATATGCGGCAGCACCACCTGATCCATCACCAGCGCCAGCCCGACCCCCAGCGCATACATCACGATGTCGAGCGGATCGAAGGTGCTGCCCAGAAAGGGCTTGCCCGCAAGCTGCATCATCTCGACAAAGACCCCAAATGCAAACACCAGCCCGCCCCGCACTGCCCAATGGCGAAGCACTTTGCTCTCGAACAGCGACAGCAGGAACACCAATCCAAAGGGCAGCAGGATATCGATCAGGTAACCGTTGACGAACACCGGGAACGGCCCGCGATACTCATCCCCGGTGACGAAATGCAGCGCGCCAATTACGAGCATCAGCCCAACGATGATCGCCTTTTTGAGGATGTTACTTTTTGCGACTTCCGGTTCCATTCTTTCGACTTTCAAAGCAAGCGTTACCAGTGCTTTCCAGTCTACTCGATCTGGATATCGCCCCGTACCCTGACTTTTGGAGGGATCAGCCAGCCGGGCGCAGCGTCAGGCCGTAAATCACACCCAGCACCAGCATCTCGATCAGCCCTGAGCCGAGGCCGTAGAGCAGCATCCCGGTGGACACCCTGAACATCATCCAGTGAGTCGCGGTGTACATCACCACCCGGAAGAACCACATCAGCAAGCCGTAGCTCAACCCCTTGATCATGCCGCTCTGCCCCGGCAGGCTGCCGTACAGCAGCAGGAAAATCCCCGCCATCGCGAAGCCATACACCAGGTCGATCACGATCCCGGCAATCGCATTGACCTCCGTGCGCATGATCGGCTGGTAGACCTCGTAGAGCTTGCGCGCCAGCGGGTTGGCGTTGATCAGCGCATCCATCACCCCGAACAGAATCCCGCTCCCTACACTGACCAGTATGTATCGCAGCACCATGATCCCCTCCCTCTATACGCCATTGTATATGGCAATCATTATATAGCGAAAGATCGGGCGAAGGGCTAAATGACCTACCCGTTGGGCTTCTCGATCTCTTCGTTGAACTGTTCGGTGTGGATGTTCATCGGCGACCATTTCCTGACGCTGGTTATTGATGATCCAAACAGTCAGCCTCTTGGACATTCCCCTGGCAATAAATAGTTCATCGACAAGATAAAGAATATTATGATAATATCTTCTTGCCTTCCACTGTCTGGGAACCTCTAGTTTGACATTCTTGTTGACCATCTTTTACACCAGCACCAAGGCTAGTAGTTATGTCACAGACTTTATTATCTCAAGTTCACTGGATACTCAAGAGAACCTTACAAAGGTTACTAACACCTCGTCAGTACCAACTATTTGAATTATGGCGATTAAAAAAGCGAGTACAGATCGATGATAAGGAATGTTTCAAACAACTTTCTGCAGAGGTGGTAGATGAAATTAAAAAAACGCAAGAATTCAGTCAAAAGCACTTAACAGGCAGTATCCCAACGAAACGCGATGCCTATCGTACCTATGTGGGAGGCGATATTGGACACACCTGGATGGAAATGTTTACCTTCGAACTTCTACTCACCCATACTTCGATGGAGAGAATTATCGAGCTTGGTACTTGGCGTGGGCACTTTTCAACCTATCTGGCTACCTGGTCTTATCTGAATAAGATGGAATTTATAACGGTGGAGAAGTATGCCGAAGTTATCTCTCCCAGGGCACTTAAGCTTCTTAACAGGATGCACGCCACGGTTATTATTGAAGATATATTCTCGCCATGGCTCATTCAGAAGATTGGTTCTATTATTCAAAAGCCTGGAATAACACTTCTGATCTGCGATAACGGTAACAAGCCACGCGAGCTTGCGTTATACGCGCCCTATTTAAAGACGGGTGATTTGGTAATGGTGGATGACTGGGGAACTGAGGCACTTCCAGAAGTAGTAAAACCGATCACGGAGGAATTGAACCTGATCCCCTATTTTGAGGCCGTAATGGAGCTTGCACCAACAGGCCAACGATGCTTTATACGTCAGTAAATTCAGGAGCAGCAGATAAAGAGAAATCGAATGATCTATGATTGCTTTATGTTCTTTAATGAATTGGATTTGCTGACACTCCGTTTAAACGAACTTTCCCCGGTAGTGGACAGAGTCGTGCTTGTCGAGGCTACAAAGACCTTTTCGCTCAAGCCAAAGCCACTCTATTATCTTGAGAATAAAGGGCGATTTGAAGAGTTCAACGATCGCATCATACATGTGATTGTCGATAAATATCCGGTGTTATTCAATCGATACAAAAAGGTATCTTTTCTGGGATTCCTGAGGCGGCTTTTTACTTCGGCCCGGTTTGAAAGAGTCAGTTATCACTCAATTGATTTCTACCAAAAGAACCACATTATGGAGGGCCTGAAAGATTGCAGTCCTGATGATCTGATTATCTTCTCCGATCTGGATGAAATTCCTAACCCAAAACAGGTTGAAAGTTACAAAGACGTTCCTGGAATAAGGATTTTCAAACTCGGTTCATTCTACTATTACCTTAACTGCAAACAGTTCTACAAAGATGATTACTCGGACCCAGATTTACGTGGCAAACCGGTGAAGTTGTATGCTCCTGCAATGGCCGAGTACAGGTATCTCAGCAGCCCGTATGAACTGAGAACATTCGCCCGTCACTGCGGCGGCATCGATTATTCCATACCAATTCCTGCAACCACCATTATCGAAAACGGCGGCTGGCATTTCAGCTTCATGGGGGGCAAGGAAAGAATAATCCAGAAACTCGAATCATATGCTCACGATGAATACAACACAGACGATATCAAAGACGAAAAGAGACTTGAACAAATAATGCAATCCGGCGGCAATCTTTTCGGCCACGATGACGGAAGGGAATTCCGATTTGTCGAAATTGACGAAAGTTTTCCACGCGAATTGCAACAAAATCGAGAGGTCTACAGCCATCTCATTCGTAATCTGTAGACCACAATGAGTGGTGGATTAAAAAGAGATAGCCTTGACCATTCTTGAATGTTTTTATTGCCAATTGGCGAATACCTCTCCTGTCCCAGCTACTGCATCGCGATCCTCCACGCCAGCATCGTGATCGCCGGTGACGGCTCCTTCTTGTTGGCAAAATCCCAGCCCTTGTAGGCCATATACATCGACGTAGGCGTGAACCGTCCCTCGTCGTCCGCCTGATCCATGAGTTCGCCGAGCATCGCCCGGTACCGATCATCCCCGCGTGCCACGTCGAACTGGCTCAGCACATCGAGCACGTGGAGGATGTCGTACCACACGAAGGGGAACTTCGGCTTGCGGAAGTCGGTGCCGATGCCGAACAGGAATATCTTTTTCCCGCCCTGATTTTCCCAGTGCGAGAGCAGCATCTCAACCCCCGACCGGATCGCCTCGTCCCTGCCGGGGAAATCGAATGGGCAGGCGGCGAGCGCCTTCACCGCCAGCAGGTTCGAATAGGGGCAGGGATCGCTGCGTTTGCCGGGGCCGTGGAACGTTTCCGACCACCCGGCGACACATGGAAAGCCGGGCTCCCTGACCGTCCCCGTGATATGGACTGCGGCCTTCCGCAGTGCTGACTCATCCGCACCCAGCTTCGCCAGCGAATAGAGCACCACCGGCGCATCGCAGATCGCCCAGGTGAGGAACTCGCCTTCCATGCCGGTGAAGCGCGGACTCATCTTGACGTTAATCTGGAACGCCCCGTCGTCGTTCTGAGTCGCCAGCGCCTTCTCGATCACCGGGTCGATGCCGGGATCGCCCGCCCGCAGGCCGATCTCGGCCAGGAACGACAATCGATGCAGGGGGTGGTCGGCTTTCTTGTGATTGCTCAGGGCTTCGCCGGGCCAGTCCTGCAAGGAGTCGACGATAGCGGTGATGCGCTCGTCGGCGAGCATCGCCGCCCGCGCCGACTGCACCTCCGCAGACTCTTCACTCTCCCCCAGTAGATCGATCCGGGCGCGATACTGCACCCAGGCATCGCCCGATTCCAGCAGCCAGTCGACAGGTACCCGGTCAATTACTGCGCTCATATGATCCTCCCGATTTGGTATGCCGCCCTCATTGTAGAACGCAAGTTCGACGCGGTCAAGTCAACCGGAAAGATGTTCCCTGCCCGGCACTAAAAAGTGGCACGTATCGATCAGCGTGCCACTGTACAGCCTGTTTGTGTTATCTCTGGCGGCCTGTATGTATTCCGTGTGTCCGGCTGTCAATCAGACACGACTGCCGATGGGTTGAAGCCTTTGACGATAAACCATACCGCCATCACCATTTCCTGCAAGCCGATTGGCAGGGCCATGATCGTCTCGGCGAGTTCCGGGTCGGGGAACACGCCGTACAGGGACAGCAGGCCCTCGGTGAAGTGCAGGGCAACCCCGATCAGGCCCCAGATCGTTATCCAGCGGGGGATGAGCTTCGACTGGTACAGGACGATATAGAACATCGCCGCGCCCAGGGGGAAGACGATTTTCAAGATATGGTTGACCGAAGCATTGGCTCCCAGCACCGCAGTGCCCAGCGCTTGATAGGTGGAACCCTCCGCCGCCCCTGCCTGCACGTATTCCCGGCCCAGTATCAGCAGCACCAGCCAGCCAGTGACCATCGCCATATAGGTGAAAGTCTCAAGCGCCCCTCTGAAGACGACATAGCCGGTCGCCAGGGTTTCATTGTGCTTTTTCAGAACAGGGTAGGCCACCACCGGGACCATCGACAGAGACAGCCCCATCGCCAGCACACACAATGCACTGATCGTCACCCTGAATGCGTTCGCCTGAACAATCGCCAGATCGACAGGTTCCGCGAAGGTAGTGCCTATAAAAACGACACTCAGCACACCGAAGACCGTGCCCATTATGTACAACACCCCGACAATGATTGAAGCCCTTCTGTCTTTACTCATTTTTCTCCTCCTCTGAAATTTTCCAATCTCTGGTTCACGACGATGTTTCCGTCAGATGGTATGCTCCATCGTGATAACCACTTTCCCCTGGGCATGCACTTCTTCGAAATAGCGGAAGGCTTTAACAGCTTCACTTAAGGGATAGCAGCCATCGATCACCGGGACGATCTTTTCGGATTCGAGGAGTTCTTTCAAAAAGACCATATCCTCCGGGTTATGCACCACCGACACGACAACCACTTTCTGGCCCCCGGCCTTTGAATTCCTTCGTCCCCGGAGCATGGCCTGGAAGAGTTGAGCCATAGAACCCCCGGCAACGACATAAACTCCTTCAGGATTCAATATGCGCAGGTAATGTGAGATCGGGTGATAGCCATTCACCGCCAGAATCAAATCGTAGCGCTGCCCACTTTGGGTAACGTCTTCCTTCCGGTAGTCGATCACCTGATCCGCCCCAAGCGAGCGCACCATCTCGACGTTCCGCGTGCTGCACACACCGGTGACTTCGGCCCCGAACGCTTTAGCGATCTGCACGGCAAAGGTTCCTACACCGCCCGATGCTCCCTGAATCAGCACCTTCTGCCCCGGCTGGATGCACCCCCTATCGCGCAGACCTTGCAGCGCGGTGATCGCCGCGACCGGTACCGCCGCCGCCTGCTCGAACGATAGCTTGGCCGGTTTCAGCGCGATTTCGTCTTCCCCGGCACAGACGTACTCGGCGAAGGTGCGCCCACCGTACCGGGAAAAGTGCCCGAAAACCTCGTCACCGACGTTGAACCGCCTGACCTTGCTGCCCGCCGCCTCGACACGCCCGGCGGCATCAGCACCGAGTATCGAGCGTTTGGGCTTCAGCAGCCCCTCTCCCATCAGGCGGACGAAGAACGGGTTAGCCCGCATGAGACGCCAGTCACGCGAGTTTATCGACGCCGCATGAACCTGTATCAGGACTTCGTCATCCTTCGGTGCAGGTTTTTCGACCTCTGCCAGATGAAGAACCTCCGGCGGGCCGTATCTCTCACATACAACTGCTTTCATCATGCTTTTCATTTTTCCCTACACCTTCCTGGCGACGATAAAACAGCCGGTTGACGGGCCTTCGAGCAGGTTTTCGGCCTCGATTATCTCGAATTTTCCGCCGGTTATGGATTCCCTCAGTTCGGCAGTTGTAAAGGACTTGACCGAGGGCAGAATCCCGATTCCGCCCAGGAGAGATATCGTCGAGCCGACAAACCTCGACCGCTTCTCTCCGAGGCAGACGGTGACCGATGCCATCAAGCCGCCCGGCTTCAACAGATCATTGATCCGCTCTATGGCCTGCCGGGGATCGGTCAGCAGGTGCAGGATGCTGAACGCCAGGATCACATCATAGGATTCATTCGTGAGACGTTCATCGAACAGGGTTGACTGCGTGAAACTCACGTTTTCGATGCCGCGCTCGACAGCTTTTCTCCGGGCGATCTCGATCATCTTCGCCGAGAAATCAATCCCATGCACTTTCTGCACACCGGCGGCAAACTCACAGGTGATCGTTCCCGCCGCGCAGCCGTAATCCAGAACCACGTCATCGGGCCTGAGATATTTTTTCGTGCTTTCGATGGTCTTCAGTTCAACCGGGCTAAAACTACCGTCTGGCTTGTCGAAACTTCCAGCCATCCGGTCCCAGAACTTTTCCGGCTTACTCATTTCTTCTCACTCCGATCTGCCAGATCGTCATGTTCTATAGTGATGACGACATTCCCCTTCTTGCGCCCGGTATCGACATAGCGGTGCGCCTCGACGATCTCTTCCAGCGGGTACACCCGGTCGATCACCGCCATGATCTCCCCTGCCTCGGCCAGTTTGGTGAGGAATTCCAGGTCTTTGCGCTTCCGCGCGGGGCGCATCAGGCCGGTGGCGGCGAACCGCACCCGCCTACCCCAACCGATCAGCGTCCGCAGCATGTGAAGCATATCACCCGGCATCGGGACGGTTGTCATGTAGACCCCTCGCGGCGTCAGGGTGTCTCGACACTTCGAGAACGAACTCTTGCCGACCGCATCGTAGATGACGTCATAGGTCTGGCCGTTCTGTGTGAAATCCTCCTGAGTGTAATCGATGACCTGATCCGCCCCCAGCGACTTCACCAGTTCGAGATTTGCCGTGCTGCACACGCCGGTCACTTCCGCGCCGAAGTATTTTGCCAGCTGCACACCCGCCGATCCCACCGCGCCGGAAGCGCCGTTGACCAGCACCTTCTGGCCCGGCCTGACCTTCCCGACGTTTCTCACGAAAGGCAGCGAGGTCAATCCCCCGTCGGGGATGGCGGCGGCTTCCTCGTAGGTCATGTTGGCCGGTTTGATTGCCAGACACCCGCTTCCGCGCATACAGGTATATTCGGCATATGTACCCTGCGCCCCGAAGAAACCGGTGAACCCGTAAACCTGGTCACCCGGAGCGAACCGTCTGACGCTTCTCCCCACCGCCTCGATTTCCCCGGCCAGCAGCGTTCCGAGGATCGGATTCCTCGGTTTGCCGGAACCACCGCCGAATGGCGCACGCCGGATATCCGAGTCTTCTATCGATACCGTTGTCGCATGTATCTTGATCAGGACTTCATTGTCCTTCGGGACGGGTTTTGCCACCTCTTTGATTTGAAGGACTTCCGGCGGCCCGTATCTTTCGTAGATAACTGCTTTCACAGGGTTTCTCCAGAGAAGCTGATTTGATCCCGTTGTCTTCAATATTGTTCAATGTGAGCTACTTTTTTATTACGTCCGGATTATCAGAAAGTTTCCGCGCCGCCGGTCAAATTCCCCCGAAATGACCAAACCGGTATAATCGGTATACTGCACACGAACCAACCGCAGGAGACACTGATGGCCAACCTGCTGAACGTCGAACCATGGTGGCGATTTGCCGTCGCCATTCTGATCGGCGCGCTGATCGGGCTTGAGCGCGAATTCATCATGCAGCATACCGACCGGCGCGACTTCGCCGGTATCCGCACCTTTTCGCTGGTCGGGCTGGTTGGGGCGGTCGTCGCCTTTCTGTTTCCCGATTACGGCCCGCTGCTGGCGGCGGTCGCCTTTGGCGGACTGCTGCTGCTTTCGGCAGTCAGCTACGCCTGGGCGATCTGGCTCGCCAAGCGCCAGCAGGGGATCACCACCGAGGTGGCGCTGATCCTCGTATTCCTGCTCGGCATGATGGTCGTCGGCGATACATCCGAGATCGCCATCGCCCTCGCGGTGATCGTCTCTCTGCTGCTGTCGATGAAAGACCTGCTCCACCGCTTCGTCAAGCAGATGAGCGACGAAGACCTGTATGCCACGCTTCAATTCGGGCTGGTCTCAGCGGTGATCCTGCCACTGCTGCCCAACCGGGCCATCGACCCGCTGGGGGTATTCAACCCCTTCCAGGTATGGCTGCTCGTCGTGCTCGTCTCCGGGATCGGGTTCGGCGGCTACGTGCTGATGAAAATCTTCGGCGCGGAGCAGGGTATCAATATCACCGGCCTGCTGGGTGGGATCGCCAGCAGCACGGCGACCACCCTGAGCTTCGCCACACGCAGCAAAGAAACGCCGTCGCTGTCTTCCTACTTCGCGCAGGCGATCTTACTCGCCTCACTGGTGATGTTCCCCCGCGTGGTCATCGAAGTGCTGGCCGTTCACCCGCCGCTCGTCCGCCTGATCATCATCCCCCTGATTGCAATGGTCATTGCCGGGCTGGTCGTCTTCTACATTCTCTGGCGTCAGCCAAAAGAGCAGGACACGCAGGCGGATCAGGCGGTGAAGCTCGCCAACCCGTTGAAGCTCACCACGGCGATTGGTTTCGGGCTGGTCTTCGCCGTCGTCCTGATCGTCGTGCGGGTAGCACAAGACCAGTTCGGTGACGCCGGGGTCTATGCCGCGAGTTTTATCACCGGCCTGACCGATGTGGACGCGATCACGCTATCGGTTTCGGAACTGGCGAAGTTCGGCCAGCTTGACACGGACGTCGCAGCGATGGCGGTGATCATCGGTTCGGTGATGAACACCCTGTCCAAGGGCGTCATTGCCTATTCGGTTGGCTCTAAGGAACTGCGAAAAACCATCGTGTGGGCCTTCGGGGTGATGGTGCTGGCCGGGGCGATCAGCGGCACGGTGATGCTGCTGGTGGGTTAGCGGTAGCCTTCTTCTTCCATTTGCCGGGAAAGGAATCTCGTGACCGGGGCGTAATCATCGCGTTATAGTCTATGGGGACTGGCACCGGGTCAGTGCCTTCAAATAGTTATCATGAGGAAAACAACGTAAGGAGAATCGAATGTTACAACCAGAACAGACTGTTGATGCCAGCACCATCAGACAGAGGGCGAGCCGGATCGGATTCTGGGCCGCGATCCTCACGGCGGTTTGCGCCGCCGCCGCTTTTTTGCTCGCCAGTACCTACGCCCCGGCCCGATCCGGGCCGTTCTGCATGGTCGAATTGCAGGAGAGCGTGGAAGTATGTGTCACCTACCCCTTCACCGATGTCGCCGAGTTCGTCCCGATGGAATATCTCTGGATGTACCCGGCCCTGCTGCTGGCGCTGGCCTTCGTTGTGCTGACCATCAGCATCCATTACACCACGGACGCCGACAGGAAGATATTCAGCCAGATCGCCCTGTCGTTCGCCACGATCTCGGCAGCCGCGCATTCGATCAACTATTTCATCCAGCTTGCGGTCGTGCAGCCCAGCCTGTTGAAAGGCGAACTCGACGCGCTGGTGCTGTGGTCGCAGTACAATGGGCACGGGATTTTCATCGCGCTCGAAGACCTCGGCTACTGGACGATGGGCATCGCCTTCCTCTTTATTGCCTTTGCGCTCGCCCGGCAGAAGGGGCTTGTCCGCGTTATACGGATCATCCTGATCGTCAGCGGCGTGATCGCCACCGGCGGGCTGATCGTCCTTGCGCTGATCTTCGGCAGCGACCTTGAGTACATCTACGAGGTGCTCTCCATCGTCGTCGATTGGTTCACGCTGATCGGCGTCGGGGTGCTGCTGAGCCTGTTCTTCCGGCGGGCCGCGAAAGAGTCGTGATGAGTAAGAGTCGTGAGTGAATCAAGCGAGAGCCTCATTTCGAGGCTCTTTTTTGTCCGCGGTGGGGTTGGGAATACTGACTTGAGTTTTATAAAACGGCATAGCATCCCCGCCAAAAATGAAAATAACTTCTCCCATTGGGTAAGAAAACCTGTATAATGATTAGAATGAGATACTTGCTATCAAGCTGTCAGGAGGTCGGGATGAGCAGACGAAGCGAACTCAAAGTTGGATACACCAAATCAGGACTCCGGCGATATTTCATTGAAATCTGGCATGATGAACTTAACAAATACCAGATGATTCGCGGCGATAGCCAACGTGTTGTGGAACAAAAGGCCCGCGCCAAGATTGCAGAGTGGGATGAGATGTGGGCCAGAAGATGTGAGCGAGAACAAAGAGTACAGAACATTGAAAATAAAAAACAGCGCGCTGCAGAGCGTACAGAGGAAGCGCAGGAAGCGTTGAGCGAGTTGGATACAGTTCTTACCAGCGCGTTGATTGCTGCAAAGTCTCTACCGGAATACAGAATAAACCCACCGAAAAAAGAAAAGCCGCCTGCTAAGCCAAAAGCGCCTACTGTTCCACCAGAACCCAAACTTTCAGACTTTGAACTTTCTAAGGATTTCATCGACAAAATTCTTTTGACCGTTTTTAAAGGCTTTCGGGAACGGCGTCAGCAAGAGGTGAATGGGAAATTCCAGGCTGCCCACAAAAAATGGGAAACACATAAAGCCAAACTCGAAGACCTTTATGCAACATATCTAAGTGAACATCAATCCAAATTGAAAGAGCTTGATGCAAATCATGCCGAAGCCATAGAAGAGTGGAACAATAGAAGAACAGCCTATTTGAATGGCGATGTTGATGCTGTTGCAGATTATTTCGATCAGGTGCTTTCAGAATCAAAGTACCCCGATTTCGTTCCTCAGAAGTATGAACTGGAATACTCGCCGGAAAACAAAATCCTGATCGTCGACTATGATTTACCCGCTGTTGATAAAATCCCCACTCTGAAAGAAGTCCGCTACATTCAGTCACGTGACGAGTTCACCGAAAGCCATATCTCACAATCTCAGCTAAACGGGATTTATGACAGTCTGCTCTATCAGATCATGCTCCGCGTTCTCCACGAACTCTATTCTGCTGACGCGGGAGGCGTTCTGGATGCGGCTGCCCTGAATGGTTACGTCGATTCGATTGATTCCGCAACCGGAAAAGAGACACGTGGTTGTGTGGCTAGCGTCATGGCTAAGAAAGACGAGTTCACGGAAATCAACCTCGCGCTCGTGGAACCAAAAGCCTGTTTCAAGAAACTGAAGGGAATCGGCAGTTCCAAGCTTCACAGCCTTACACCTATCGCGCCTGTTCTACAGATGAGCAGGGACGATAAGCGATTTGTCAGTGAGTACAGCGTTGTAGATAGCCTTAATGAAGGCTATAACCTCGCAGCGATGGACTGGGAAGACTTCGAGCATTTAGTGCGTGAGCTGTTCGAAAAGGAATTCTCTGAACCCGGTGCCGAAGTGAGGGTAACCAGGGCGAGCCGGGACGGGGGAATTGACGCGGTAATATTTGATCCCGATCCGTTACGGGGTGGGAAGATTGTCATCCAGGCGAAGCGTTATACAAATACAGTGGGAGTTTCAGCCGTCCGAGACTTATACGGTACTTTAATCAGTGAAGGGGCAAATCAAGGTATTCTGGTGAGTACCGCTGACTATGGCCCGGATGCATATGAGTTCGCGAAAGATAAGCCACTCAAATTACTGAATGGGGGCAATCTGCTCCATTTGCTTGAGCGTCAGAACATTAAAGCCTATATAGATTTGAAAGAAGCCAAGAAGGAACTGGCCGAAAAAAACAGGTGATGGAGCAGAGAACGGTCGATTTTTGATGTAACTTATTGACTATTCCGGTTTTGCAGGGGCGGAGCGTGCTCCGCCCAGGATGTTTAGCCCGGTGCTTCAGCGCCGGGTCTGATCACCCATCGAATCCATCCCCCGGCGGCTATCGGCCATGCTCCCTTTCCTGCTGCTGTTGCTCGAATAATAATATTCCTCACCCATTAGTACAACAACCCCAATACTAATATATTGACAATACTATACGGCATACAGTATAATGCAGTCATGATGACTAAAGCCGAATTCACAGAACAGGTCGAAAAGCTGACCCAGGAACTCCGGCGCGGGATCGTCACGCTGGCCGTGTTGAGCCAGCTCGACGAGCCGCAGTACGGGTATTCGCTGCTCAAGCGGTTGGGCGACAAAGGAATGGAGGTCGACCAGGGGACGGTCTACCCGCTGCTGAGGCGGCTCGAACAGAACGGGCTGCTCCAGAGCGAATGGGACACCGAAGGCTCGCGCCCGCGCCGCTACTACCAGATCAGCCCGCTGGGCCGCGAAGTCCTTGCGAAGCTTTGCGACGAATGGATCGATATCACCGGTGCCTTGAATGTTATGCTCGACATCCAGACACCATCGACAACGAATGAAGGAGAATAAACGACAATGGATTTGTTAGAACGCTATATTACAGAAGTTGGCCGCTACCTCCCGCGCAAAGGACGCGAGGATGTCAAAAACGAACTCCGCTCGACACTTGAAGACATGCTCGATGAGCGCGTGGTCGAGGGGAAGCCCACCGAAGCAGATGTCGAGGCGCTTCTGCGCGAATATGGATCACCGCAAAAGGTCGCCGCTTCCTATGGCTCCGAGCAGTATGTGATCGGCCCGGATTTGTACCCGTTTTTTGTCATGGTGACGAAATTCGGCCTCATGGGAATCACGATTGCGCTTGTTATTGCCTTCACGGTCGGGTTGTTCGGCTCGACGATGGGATTGGCCGACCTGGGGCTGGCTGTGCTGGGGCTGGTCGGGCAGTTGTTTACCGCTGCCCTGAGCTTCCTCGGATCGGTGCTGATTGTAATGATGATCCTGCAGCGCTATGGCATCAAGCCGGAGATCGGTGAGAAGGACAAAGAATGGCACCCCCGATCCCTACCAGCGGTCGATGATCCCTTCCGGTTCTCGCAGGCCGAGATGATCATCAGCATTGTGTTTACCGGCCTGTGGATCCTGATACTGAACTATTTCTGGATGCAGGGGGGAATTGTTGTCAGCGTGACGCTTCCACTTCAGGCGACCGTTATCGCAGTTCCTCCGGTTTACTTCATTGTGCTGATAGTGATCGCCCTGCTTCAGATCGCCGTGCAGGTGGTTGTGATGCGCCAGGGCGGGTGGACGATCCCCACGCGGGCGGCCCGCCTGATGTTCGAGTTAGCCAGTTTCTACGTCAGCTACCTCGTGATCGGCGTCGTCATCGCGTGGATCGTGGTGCAGCCCTGGGCGGGTGAGCCGTTGAATGATATGCTGACATGGGGCTACCGACTTTACCCGCTGCTGGCTCTGCTCATCATCCTTGCCGCCGTGGTCGATATCGTCAAGATGGTATTCAAGGCCAACCCGGGTTTGCAAGAAATGCTGGTCGAGGAAAACAATAGTACCAAGTAAAGTCAACGACAGGGACAATAAATAAAGCCATGACCTACAGAAACGTCGTCGCCACCCGGTTGGGTTCTCCGAAAGTGCTGGAAGTTACCGAGAACGAACTCCGTGCACCGGCAAAGGACGAGGCCCGGATCAAAGTGCTTGCGGCGAGTGTCTGTCGTCCCGACATCACCGTCCGGCGTGGCGAAGCGTTGTATACCGGCACGCCGCTCGGTCAGAAAGTCCCCTTCGTCCCCGGCTACTCGATCATCGGGACGGTCGATGCCGTTGGCGAGGGTGTTACCAGGACGAAGGTCGGCAGCCGGGTCGGGGCGTTGATGGCGGTCGGCGGCTACAGCGAAGTCGTCTACTGGAAAGCCAACCGCCTGATCCCCGTCCCGGAGACGCTCGACCCGGCGGAAGCGGTGCCCCTGATCCTCAACTACATCGTCGCCTACCAGGTGATGCACCGCGCGGCGAAGGTGAAGCCGGGACGCTCGGCGCTGATCATCGGGGCGAGCGGCGGGATCGGCACAGCCCTGCTCGAACTCGGCAGGCTGGCCGGTCTGAAGATGTACGGGATCGCGTCGAAAGGCAAGCACGAGATCGTAACGGAATATGGGGCGATCCCGATTGATTATAAAAAGCAGGATTTTGTCGAGGTGATTCGAGAGGCAGAACCCGGCGGCCTCGACTATGTATTCGATGGGATGATGACCGTCGATTACATCCGGCCCGCCTATTCGCTGCTGAAGCGCGGTGGCAAGATGGTCAGCTTCGGCGAGCCGCCCGGCTTCTCGACGCTGTTTCGGGTGCTGGGGCAGTTTGCCCTCTCGCACCTGCTGCCGGATGGTAGAACCTACAAGCCGTATGGGACTTCTTTCTATACGTTCAATCAGCGACCATATCTGAAAGACTGGGCCACGCTGTTCGATCTGCTCGAAGAGGGCAAAATCAGGCCGGTCATCGCGGCGAAGTTCCCCATCCTCGAAGCGGCGAAAGCCAACGAACTGCTCGAAAGCGGCACGGTGATCGGCAATATCGTCTTGCTGTCGCCGGAACTGCTGTGAACCGCAAAGGTCGCAGAGAACGCAAAGGATCAGATGAACACAAAACTTGATGACTTTCTAAACCAGGCCCACCAGCTAGATTCCGCTGACGGGCTTGCCCCCTTTCGTGACGAGTTCGTCATCGCCGATGACGCGCTGCTCTATCTCGACGGCAACTCGCTGGGCCGGATGCCGAAGGCCACGCGGCAGATGTTCGGCGATGTGCTTGACCATCAATGGGCTGATCGCCTGATCCGCTCCTGGGGCGAGAACTGGTACGACGCCCCCACCCGCATCGGCGATAAGATCGCGCCGATCATCGGGGCGCAGCCGGGCGAAGTCATCGTCGGCGATTCGACGACCGTCAACCTGTTTAAGCTGGTCACCGCCGCGCTCTCGCTGCGGCCCGGTCAAACGAAGATCATCTCCGACGTGCTGAATTTCCCCACCGATCTGTACACTATTCAGGGCGTGATCGATCTGCTGGGGCAGGATCACGAGTTGATTCTCCTGCCCGCCGATGACGGGATCGCCATCTCGATGGAGGCGTACAAAGCCGCGCTCGATGATGATGTAGCGCTGGTCACCTTCTCGACGCCGACCTTCAAGAGCGGTTATCTGCACGAGATCGAGGCGATAACCCGGCTTGCCCATGATGCCGGGTCGCTGGTGCTCTGGGATTTCAGTCACGGGGTCGGATCGGTGCCCATCGACGTGACCAACTGGGGGATCGATTTTGCGGTGGGCTGCACATACAAGTATCTCAACGGCGGCCCCGGCTCTCCGGCCTTTCTCTACGTGAGGGAGCAGCATCGCAAAGAGGCGAACGCTCGTCCGTGGGGCTGGTGGGGGCATGAATCGCCCTTCGCTTTTGATCTCGACTACCGGGCGGCGGAGTCGGCGCGGCAGTTCCTGGTCGGGACGCCGCCCGTCCTCTCGATGCTGGCGGTGGAACCGGCGGTTGATCTGGTTCTCCGCGCCGGAGTCGATGCCATCCGAGAAAAGGCGATGGCGATGGGTGAATTTTTCGTCGAGATGTTCGACGCGGTGCTGGCAGAAGTTGGCTTTACGCTCGGCTCCCCGCGTGATCCCCACCGGCGCGGATCGCACATCAGCCTCCGCCATCCGGAGGGCTACCGCATCTGCCGGGTGCTAATTGAGGAGGAGCAGGTCATCCCCGATTTTCGTGAGCCGGACAACATCCGGCTGGGCTTTGCGCCCCTCTACACGCGCTACGTCGACTGCGTGGAAGCGGTCGAGCGGCTGCACCGGGTTGTCGCCGACCGTCGCTACGAAGCCTACGATACCCACCGCACTGACATCACCTGATTGCACTTCATCTATTTTTCAGGCTCAACTTTATAAAGTGCGAGTCCGCTCCCGCCCCCTGAAAGGGGGAGGGTCGGGGAGGGGATGAAAACGCTGCTTTGCCCTGCCGCCCTTTCGATTGTATCCTGAACCCCATCGTATGAGAGAAAGAGGATTGCCATGACCGAAACGGTTCGTTCAAAGGTTCCCCCCAACCGGGTGCTGGAAAATTCGATCAAACACCCGGTGCGCATGATGATCATCCTGTTTGTCATTGCCGTGATCCTCAAAATCCTCGATTCCTTCGTCTTTCGCCTGGGTGACCTGCTGGGGGAATTGATTTTTACCAAAGCGCTCGGTTTTGTGATGCTGATCGTCTATCTGTCGATGTGTGGTAGAAAGCTGCGCGATGTTGGCTTTCACCAAAAATTATTGGGAAAGGCGCTGCTGATCTCCGGCGTCTGCGTGGGTGGGTTGTATGTTATCTCCTATATCAGCCAGTTGATCGCGCTGCGTGCCGGTGGTGAAGACGCCCGCTTCGTGCTATCAGCGGTCGATCCGAAAACGGGTATGACCGGTGGGCTGTGGTTTGGCGTATGGTTGTTCTTCGGGAACCTCGTCAACTCAGCGATGGAGGAGGGCCTGTTCCGGGGCGCGATGATCCGCCACTTCCGCATCAAGCTGTCGTCTGGGGCGCGATTCTGCTGCAGGCACTGTTCTTCGCTCTCTGGCATCTTGATGGCCCCGCTAAACAGTTGTCTACCGGTCAGGCCACGCTGGGTGAAGCAGGCTTTGGGGCATTGAGCATTCTTCTGGCAACCGGTATCGCCGCCGTGATGTATGGATACGTGTACCACAAGACGGATAACCTGTGGGCACCCTACCTCGCGCACACCATCAACAATACGGTGCTGAATATCCTGTTCTTCCAGACAGGCGCAGGGATGCGGCCGGGTTATGAATTCGGGCTGTTCCTTGCCCTCTGGCTGCCCGGCACCCTCGTTCTGATCCCGATCATCGGCTGGTGGGCCAACCGGCTCAAGCTGCCGAAGGTCAAACCCTGGGGGCAGTTGATGTCCCCCTCAAGTGAATAGGAAACGGATTGCAACATGGAATCGACCCATCGAAGCCCGGTGCAGGATCGTCGGCTGCGCTTCTGGAACGACATCGTCTACAACCTGATGGCTCCCGTCTACAACAGCCTCGACTGGCTGACCTTCGGCGCATGGTGGCGGCTGGTTCGCCGGGCGCTTGATTACGTCCCGGCGGGTGTCAATGTGCTTGAGGTCGCTTTCGGGCCGGGTAAGCTCCACGAGGCGCTTGCCCGACGCGCCGGTTCGCTGGCGGGGATCGATCTGGCTAAAGGGATGTGCCGCTATACTCACCGCCGCATCGAGCGGGCCGGGCTGCGCAGCCTGATCGCCCGCGCCAGCGTCTACGAGATGCCCTACCCCGATGGCGAATTCGATACTGTCGTCTCGACCTTTGCCTTCTCCGGCTTCCCCGATGGCCCCGCAGCGATGGCCGAGATGATCCGCGTGGTCCGGCCCGGTGGCCGGATCGTGATCGTCGATATTGGCCTCCCGCGTGATGGCAACCGGGCGGGCACTTTCTGGGCGCGGCTGTGGGAGCGCTTCGGCGACTTTCTCTACGACGTCCCGGCGATCATGGAATCAGGCGGCCTGACCGTCACCACCTTCGAGGAATACGGCCCCGGAAACCACATCCGCGCGGTGGTCGGCGAAAAGCCGGGCTGATTGTCTGATCTGTTGAAATCGAGTTGAGTCGAAACAAACACACTTCTCTGCTCCCTCTCCCTTGAGGGGGAGGGACGGGGAGGGGGTGAAAACATCACCTTTTGGGAATAAAGTCGATGACTGAGAACCGTCAAAAAAGGAAACCCGGTTGGCTGAAACACTTCGGCCAGGGCCTGATGATCCTGATCGCCGTGCTGGTAATTGGTATCGCTGCCTATGCGACCATCGCCGATGCCCGCTCATATGCCGTCGAGATGCCGGAGGACAGCATCCTGGTCGATGTCGGCGGGCGGAACATCTACCTGCGGGGGATGGGCCTCGAAAATGACGGCCCGGCGGTCGTGCTGATCTGGGGATTCACCAACGGCCTGACGACCGACTCCGGCTGGTGGTCGGTGGCGCAGAGCGAACTGGCAAAGTCGATGCGCGTTTATACCTTTGACTATCCCGGCTTCGGGTGGAGCGACCGCGACCCGGCAGGCGTAACGCACAGCAGCGCGGCGGACGATCTGCATGCGGCGCTGGTGGCATTGGGCGAAGACGAGGTGATACTCGTCGCGCAGGCAACCGGATCGAATACGACGATCTTTTATGCGGATCGCTACCCGGTGGAGGGGATCATCTGGATCGATCCCGACTGCCTGCACCCGGAAGTCATTGGCTTTTATGAGATCAACATGTCCGATCCGGTGATTGCGCTGATGAAGGGCCTGTTTTTGCTGGGAGGCAGCCGCCTGTACGATGATACGCTGGTTGCGAGTAAAGAAGCGTGGGCGCTGGGCAGGCTCGATGGGCAGAGCGAATCCCTGATGGATTGGGACACCTACAACGCGGTTGCGATGCATCGCGGCACGCGCCGGGAAGGACTGGCGCGGTGGGAATTTTACTCGGCGTATACCGACGATCTCCACGCGGCGGCGGCCCTGCTGCCACTCGATAGTGACATTCCGCTCACGATCATCCGCTCGGATATGCTGCGTATCCAGGGTCTCGACAATCCCGAACGCGCCGAACTCAACGCCTGGCGCGGGCCGCTCATGATCGGGTGGTTCGAGGAGATGGCGGCCAACTCGGAGAACGGTCGGGTCGTCTTCATCAAAGACAGCGACCACATCCCGATGATCGACCAGCCGGACGAGTTCATCGCGGTGGTGGAGGATTTCGTCGCCGGGGTCAGGTAGGGTTGCGCCGCAGTCTGAAGTAAGTATAAATGGATATGGGATTACGGGATATCGTTGATCGGGCTGTGCCCGATCAACTTGGATAAAGTTTTGATCAAACTTTTTCAAAAGTTTGCGGGGTTTAAGGGGCAGGGCCCCTTATCGCCACGCGGTTTCAAATGGAGCAAACACAATGACCGATCAGCAGGCACACGACAGCAAGAAAGAACTCGACGAGATCATCCAGTCAGCGAAGGCGCTGGGTGTCGAGATGGACGAAGAAGAAGCAATTCAGTGGTTGACCACGATAGCCGCCCAAAATACGGGGGACGCCGACGTCTCGATCGACGTCAAGAGCGGCGTATTCGCCCACCGGGTGGTGCTCCTCGACTTCGATCCCTCCGACCTGGAGCGGGTTCGCCGGGTGGCGTCGATTGTCGAGATCGAGGATCGCCCCAACGTCGAGACGGCCATCTCCCTTTCGGGCAGTTCGGCCCAATCCTACGTCCAGACCTTCCCCGGCGACTTCGACTATTTCGAGCGGGTCAACATCAAAGCCGCAACGAAAGAAGAAGCCTGCGCCATCCTCGCCGACGTCATCCGCGACAAGGCGATGGATGCAGCACGCGGCCCCGGCTACCAGTTGATCGAAGTGCGCTTTGGCTCGTTCCGGCACCAGGTGATCCGGGGCGAGAAGACCCTCGAACCCGGCTCCTCGATCCAGTGGTCGCCCGCCGAAATCGAGGATGGGCATTTCGAGGTCCTTCTCCCCGATGGCAGCAGCCTGACCATCGACCTGGACTACGCCGCCCAGGACCCCGGCTGGTGCAAGCTCGACTGGGTGCTGGTCGATCCGGGGCAGCCCCGCGCGGTCAAAGCCAGTAACATGCTCGACGTGACCTGGGAAGCCCCCAATGGCACGATCACCCCGCTCGATGGCTTCATCGATCCCTATTATCAGGAAGTCTACCTCGACGCCGAATCGATCCCGCTGTTCAGCAAAATATCCAAGCAGATCGAACCCGATGCGCTCCACACCTATGTCGTGGCGCTTGAAAAAGAGATTACGAAGTACACACGGGGCGATCACCCGAACTATGGAAAGGCGGCCAAGCGGATGTACAATGTGTTCCGCCTGACCGGTCGCTATGAAGAGGCCGCCTACATCCGCGAGCTGTTTGACGAGCCTGCCGCGCTTCTTTATCAGGTCGCCGCGCTGCTCGACGGCCTGATCGACCTGGGCGGCGACCCGTCGGCTATCGACCGGGGCACGCTGACCCGGCAGATCGACGACCTGATCCGCGATATTTCCGAGGTGGCCGAGGGGCCATCCGAGACCGGGCTGATCATGTCGCTGCTGCGCATCCGCGACGACATCACCGGCCTGCGCGACATGGGCGACGATTGGGCAACCACGCTCGTCCAGATGCAGGACGACATCGGCGAGATGGTCAATACCTATTTCAAGGAGCAGCTCTACGGCATTCCCATCGTCGCCGAGTACCTTGATAACCTTTAGATAACGATTGTAGTAAGGAACCATGACCAAAGAAATTTACATCAGCACCGATATCGAAGCCGACGGGCCGATCCCCGGACCGTATTCGATGTTAAGCTTTGCCTCCGCCGCCTATCTACCCGATAAAACGCTGCTGGGAACTTTCGCCGCCAATCTTGAAACACTGCCGGAGGCCGTGCCCGATCCGAAAGTGATGGACTGGTGGAAGGAACACCCTGAAGCGTGGGAAGCCTGCCGCGTCGATCCGCGCCCGCCGGAAATCGTGATGCAAAACTATGTCGACTGGGTCGACAATCTGCCGGGAAAACCAGTCTTCGTCGGCTACCCGGCGGCCTACGATTTCATGTTCGTCTACTGGTACATGATCCGTTTTGTGGGCCGCAGTCCCTTTGCGCATTCGGCGCTGGATATCAAGACGCTGGCGATGGCCGTCATGAAGACCCCCTACCGCAAATCGACCAAGCGCCATATGCCCGACGAGTGGTTCGAAGGCTTTCCCCATACCCATAACGCGCTCGACGATTCCACCGGGCAGGGTATCCTGTTCTGCAATATCCTCGCTGCGCTCCGCGAAACATAGAATCTTCCCGGCTTGCGAATACAAAAAAGAGGCGCTCTCCGAAGAGTGCCTCTTTTCCGTTGATTATATAATTGCTGGCAGATGAAATTAGAACTTACTGTGGTTGCGGATGGCAAGCGCGGCCACGCCAACAAATGCCACTGCCCCTCCGGCCATCCCCAGCCATACCGAGAATGGATATCCCTCGCCGACGGGGAAGACAGCCATATAAGCACAAACGCCGGTGATGGCCAGAAAGCTGAATGTAAAGCCCAGCAGGAGCCAGCCGACATAGCCGTTGTCGCCAAATTTCGAAGGATTAATAAGTGCCAGGATCAGGCCGCCCAGCACTGTAGAAGCCAGCCCGAACTTGACCCATCCGGCGGGGTTCAAGAAGTTCAGCGAGTCTGCGTCAACCATCGATAATGGCTGCCACAGCATCAATGCGGCAATCAGTGCAATAACAGCTCCGGCCAGAGTCAAAGCTCGGAGGGGATACTGCTTTTTTTGTCTTTCTTGTACGGTCATCTTTCATCCTTTCATGGGGTCATCCAGGGCTATCAGCGCACAGTCGATGCAAAGGGTTGGGAATGTGGGCTGAACACTCGACATTATAGTGGATTTTTCGTGCCAAGTAAAGGAAATAGTTGGAATAATCAACTTATTATCCAAAAACCTTATGGATTTTTTCCGTTTTGCAGGGTGATCGGGTTGTACTGAGGCCGCTCACGCACGCATGTGGCGAAGTGTTATCAGGCATTTCTCCGATTTTAAAGTCAACCACTTTGTCGATTTCGATCCCATCAGCCCAGTCGAAGCGGCTGGCGAAATCAGGACTTTCACTGTACTCTCTGGTTCCGGCTGTGCTGGCGGTTTTTCCCCCCCTTTCCGAAACCCGAAATCCTGCTATACTGTTGACGTGGCAGCCAGCCAGTTCTAAAGAGGGAAAAACATGGAGATTCTCGGCGTCGATATCGGGGGATCAGGGATCAAGGGGGCACCGGTCGATACGTCTACCGGAACACTTGTCACATCCCGGTTTCGAATCCCCACTCCCGCTCAATCAAAACCCAAACCGATTGCCCGCGTCGTCCGGCAGATCGTCGATCATTTCGAATGGGAAGGGCCGGTCGGGATTGGTTATCCCGGCGTGGTGCAGAATGGGTTCACCCGCACGGCAACCAATCTACATAACAAGTGGATCGACCTGGACGCTTCCGGGCTGTTCTCGGAGCAGATTGGACTGCCGGTAACATTGATCAACGATGCCGATGCCGCCGGTATCGCGGAAATGGCATTCGGCGCGGGGAAAAGCGAACCTGGCACGGTGATCGTCGTCACCGTCGGCACAGGGATCGGCACGGCGGTCTTTTCGCATGGGGTGCTGGTGCCCAACACCGAACTGGGGCAGATGGACCTGCGGGGCAAGCGGGCCGAAGTCCGCACTTCTGACGCTGCCCGCCAGCAGGAGAAACTCTCCTGGAAGAAATGGGCCACTCGCTTCGACGAGTATCTTGGGATGCTTGAAATGCTGTTCGCCCCCGATCTGTTCATCGTTGGAGGCGGGGTCTGCAAAAAAGCCGACCGCTTCATCCCGTATCTGACGGTCAATGCCAGGGTAGTCCCGGCCAGACTGAGTAACGAGGCCGGGATCATCGGCGCGGCGATGGTTGCTCTTCCGTAGGGCCTGTTCGGTTAGATTTTAGTGGTTGTCAGGAAATAATGCCGCATTTTCCAAATACAGGAAGCGCGGTACTGTAAAACAACATGAATAGGTTGGTTTACGCCTCCTCCCCGGTTCTTCTTCGTCAAGACTCGACTCCCTTTACCATGTAAGAGGATGGCAATATGTGCTGCCGTTTTCGGCTGCTATGCATATTGCCGGGTGAATTGATCTACCGATTCACCTGGGGGGTGAGAGCAGAACCGCCTGAGAATCAAAAGACAAACTTATATTTTTGCTGTTCCTGAGATTCTTTCCCGGCGAACAATCGCCTGGACTTAAGCAGGAGATGCCAGGTGACCCGGCATAAGCGTCTTCGTTTGTTTCCCACTATTTGCATTCTCGCCATTCTGCTGATCGCCGCTGCGCTGCGCGTCTATCATTTCAATGAGTGGCCGCCGGGCCTGTCCTTCGACGAGGCGACCAACGCCATCGATGCCTACCGCTTCGTCCGGACGGGCGTGATGCCCCTCTACCTGATCGTCGGGACGGGCCGCGCCGAGCCGCTGCACCGGGTGCTTGTCGCCGCTTCGATGGCGCTGATCGGCCCGACAGCCTTCGGTGCCCGGATCGTCTCTTTCTTCGCCGGGGTGCTCGGAGTCGCCGCCGCCTACCGCGCCGGGCGGCACTTCGCACCAAAGGGGTCACCCGCCCGCCGCTGGGTGGGCCTGATCGCCGCCGGGACGCTTGCGGTCATGGTCGGCCCGATCCACCTGAGCCGTGTCGCCTACCGGGGCATCGTCATGATCGCCCCCGCGCTGCTCTTCTTCGATGCGATCGTCGCCGCCTGCTCAACCGGCAAACGCCGGGCGTTCGTTCTCGCCGGGTTGTGGCTGGGAATCAGCCTGCTCAGCTATACCGCCGCCCTTGCACTGATCCCGCTGGCTGGACTTGCACTGCTTGTTTATCTGATCGGTGGGCCGACCGACCGTCGCGGCAGGGGATCGAAATCGATGGTCGCCAAAACCTCGGTAGCCAAGACCTGGCTCGACGTGCTCGCCTTTGGGCTGATCGCGCTGATTGTCTTCAGCCCAATCATCGTCCGTATGATCGTCCAACCGGCAACCTATGACCGGGTCAGCGAATTGCAAGAGGACGACGCCGAGGAGTCGACCGGCATAGGAGATATCGTCACGCAGGTCGGGAAAACCTGGCGCAGCATCTACGACAAGGGCGATATCAACCCGCAGTACAACATCGCCCGGTCGCCGCTGCTGCCGGTCAAACCGCTCTACTGGCTGGCCCTGATCGGGATCGCCGCCTGTTTGCTCCAGCCGCGCCGGTTGGCAGGCTGGCTGACCCTGGGCATGACTTTCCTGTCACTGTTCCCGGTTGCAATGTCCGGCGAAATCCCGCACGGGCTGCGCTCGACGGGATTGTTCGTCGCGCTGCCGCTGCTCGTCGCGGCCAGCAGTGGAATTGCGCTCTGGCTCGCAGAGAAAATTCATGCGCCGCGTGTTGTCGGGTGGGCGTGGGGCCTGATCGCCGCCGCCGCGCTGACCTTCGGCGGGGTCACCGCCGCCCGGACACTCGTCGACTACTTCACTTCGGATGTCCGCTGGGGCAGTCAGGGCGAACTCTCGGCCTTTAGCTGGTTCTTCGAGACCCGCAGCCGGTCGATAGCCGACGCCATCCAGGAATACGACGGCGTGACCTACGTGCCGCTCCAGTTGGTCGCGCACCCATCGCTTCGAACCTTCACCCTTGCCAGCCATCCACAGGTGACCACCTACACGCAGGTTTACGGCGCCGACGGGCCAATCGATCTGCCCGCCGGGCGCTTCCTGATCCCCCCCGAACTTGCCGATTCCGGGACGTATGCCGCCTTTCTCCCCGATGGCCGGATCGTGCTGCTGCCCCGCTTCGACGATGCGATGCTGTTCGATCTGAGCATGGCGCGGGCGGCCAGCTCGATACTGCTCGTCGATCCCTACGGTGAGATGGCCGCCACCGTCTTCGATTACCCGGTCGATGCCGAGTCCTTCCGCGTCGAAACGCCCATCGCCCACCCGGTCGATGTCATCTTCGACAACCGCTTGCGGCTGGTCGGCTGGGCCGGGCCGGAGTCGATTGGCGGGGAGCAGGACACCATCGACGTGACTTATTATTTCACCATCGGAGCGGACAAACGCCGCGATCTCTATCTTGCCACCCAGTTGTGGGGGCCGGACTACGCGGGATTGTCGGCCAGCACCTACGAACTGCTGCTCACCTGGCTCTACCCACCCGACCGCTGGCAGCCGGGTGATATCGTCCCGGTCGAGATCGGGATGCCGCGCCCGGACGAACTGGACTGGGGAAGCTACCCGCTGGCGGTCGGCCTGCGCGACTATCACTTCGAGCCGGTGCAGGCTTATGATCTGCAGGGCACACCGTTCGAAGAGATGGTCATCATTGGGCTTCTCAAGGTCGAACACCCGGCGGTCGATCCGCCGGTGTCGCTGCGCGCCGCTGACCTTGAAGTCGAGAACAGTCTCCGGTTGTACGGCTACACGCTCACCGCCCCCGACGGCGCGGTGGTCGAGACGCTGGAACCGGGCCAGTCGATTGTCCTGACCCTCTACTGGGAGACGCTCGCCCCGGTCAGCGCCGACTATACGGTTTTCGTCCATTTGCAGGACAGCACCGGGGAGATGGTCGGCGGCAGCGACGTCCGCCCTGAAGATGGTCGCTACCCGACCCAGGTCTGGTCGGTGGGCGAGATCATCCCCACCGTTCACCGGCTGGCGCTGCCCGCCGGGGCCACTGGCCCGTATGAGGTTTACGCCGGACTTTACACCTGGCCCGATCTCACCCGCGCGGCCCTCACCCAGAACGGCGAACCCGTCCCCGATGGTCGCGCCCTGATCGCTACCCTGCGCTGATTCGATCCGTCCCCACATTTTTATCTGCCCCCTGAAAGGGGGAAGTGGCGGGCGCAGCCCGGCGAAGGGGGTGGATCGTCACGCGCAAATCACAGGACATTTGATCGCCCCCAGGGCTGGGGGAGATGTCCGACGCATGTCGGACAGAGGGGGACGTTTGCCCTTTCCCCTGCCCGCTCTATAATAATCAGCGAGACATCACTCGATTCAAACCAGCCGGGATTGATCCGATGACCGAGCTATTTGTCAGCTACTGCCGTGATGACGCCGCCGTGATGGAACCCATCGTCGAGAATCTACGCCAGCTTGGTTTCGATCTGTGGGTCGACATCGAGGTACTGGAACCGGGTACCCCTGATTGGGTGCGCGCGGTCGATGAGGCGCTCAGACGCGCCGACGGCGTGCTGGCCTTTTTAAGCCCCGCTGCCAAAGAGTCAGAGTGGTGCCACATCGAGACGCTGCGGGCAAAGATGTATAAGAAGCCCATCTATCCGATCCTGATCTTCGGCGAGTCTGAAACCGCCGTTCCCCTCCACCTGACCGGTGCGCAGTTTGCCGATATGCGTGGCCGAGCTAGCCGTCAGCAGAATTTCAAGAAGCTGGTCAAGAAACTGGCCCGCGATTTCGATTATCCGCTGCCGGAGTTTGACCTGAAGCCCGGCCAGAGCGGTAGTGTGCCAGTGGTGAATATCATCCACGTCAGCGGGCATGTTGAAGGGAATGTCTATGCTCTGAACGTTGGCGGCGATGTGACCGGCGAAGTCAATATCGCGGGTGGCGATATTGTCCAACAGACACAGGCATCGCCTCCATCATCTGTAGATACACCGAAGCCAATCGACATCCTCGATATCCTTCCCCCACCCTTTGAATGGTGCGAGATACCGGCGGGGCGAGTGGGAATCAAGGGCCAATCATTCGACGTGCAGCCCTTCCGCATGGCGAAATATCCGATCACTTACGAGCAGTTCTATGTCTTCATAGATAGAGTAGATGGTTTCTACAACGATCATTGGTGGCAGGACTTGGAGCATCGCGAATCTCCGCCGGGTAGACAGCGCTTCACTCATGCACAGAATCTTCCACGCGAAAATGTAAGCTGGTACGACGCGGTTGCCTTCTGCCGCTGGTTGAGCAGCAAAACAGGCAGTGATATCCGCCTGCCAACCGAATGGGAATGGCAGTGGGCGGCCCAGGGGCCGGATGGCCGGGTCTATCCCTGGGGCAACGATTTTGATAAGAGCCGCTGCAATACATCCGAAAGTGGTCTGAGCAAGACGACATTGGTTGAACAATATCCGAACGGTGCATCTCCCTTTAGTGTGATGGATATGTCCGGCAATGTTTGGGAATGGTGTTTGAATGAGTACGGAACGCCGCAGAATATCAGCACGACCGGCGACGCCGGTCGTGTTTTGCGGGGCGGCTCGTTCGGCCTCGATCGAGGCGATGCGCGTGCCGCTGTTCGGTCCTGGAGCCTTCCGTACAATCGCAGCCTCAACTTCGGTTTTCGGGTGGTGTTGCTCCCATCTTATTAAGCCCTCTGATCTCTGAGGGGGAGTGTGAGGGGGACACCCCCTCACATCAGAATCTGCGCTTTGCGCAGTCGCAATAGTTTCCCCGATCCATCTCGTAGGGGCGAGGCTTGCCCTCGCCCGCTGCTTGACCTACAACCCACCGTGTCAAATCGCGCCAACCCGGATCGCCCAATCTACAAGATTTGTCGTCCCCCTTTGTTAAGGGGGGACAGCTTGAGCGCAGCGAAAAGCAGGGGGGTGATCGATGCCTTCAACATTCCTTCGATTTTCCCCATCCGCTTCTTGGCGTTTTCCCCTCGCGTTGTGTATAGTGTGAGGCAGGTGCATAGCAAGGCGGGAGGAGCGCGATCGTGGCCCAGTTCGAAGGTCAACACGTATTCATCAGCTACCGGCAGATTCCACAGGATAAACGATTCGCCCAGCGGTTAGCCGAAGATTTGCGGCTGGCCGGTCACACAGTCTGGATCGACGTCGAAGGGATCGGCCTGGGCGATGCCTGGAATGTCGAAATCCAGCGGGCGCTCGACGACTGCTATGCCTACATCGTTGTCGTATCGCCAGAGTCAATGACCTCGCGCTGGGTGCGCAATGAGCTGCTGTACACGCTGAACAACCGCGTGGCACAGGTCTACCCGGTGCTGTTTCGCACCGCCAAGCTGCCGCCCGAACTGGTCGGCGTGCAGTACGTCGATTTCCGCGTCGATTATGACGCGGCGTTCAGGCAGCTTCTCACCGCGCTGCCCGATCCGATGGGCACGGCGGTGATGGAGCCGCCCCGCAAAACGGCGGCGAAGAAGCCAGTCAGGTGGATCGTCGGCGGGTTGATCGGTCTGCTGGCAGTGAGCCTCGCCCTGATTTTTGGCCTGCCAGCGCTGCTACCGGAGTCGACGCCCACCCCGGAGGCTGTCGCGCCGCCCCCGGCATCGGAATCACCGACCGAGGAGCCGGGCGAGACACCCGGCGCACCCCCCGACACCGAAGTCCCGACCGAGGAAACGGGCCCGCCATCTGGCGCGACACCCGCCGAGAATCCCCTGTCCGAGCTTGAGGGCAGGATCGTCTATGCCTGCTTCATCAACGGCTACGATCAAATCTGCATGATGAACCCCGACGGCTCGAACCAGCAGCAGCTTACCGACATGGCCTCGACGAGCTGGTATCCGTCGCTGGGGCCGGACGGCGAGACGATTGTCTTTTCATCGAACCGGACGGGCATCTTCGAAATCTGGTCGATGAACACTCAGGGCACCAACCTGCGCCGGCTCACACAGAACCTTGGAACCAACTACTCCCCGTCGATCTCCCCCGATGGCGAGCAGATCATCTTCACCTCGACCGGGCCGGAGAACAGCCATCAGAATGTATGGATAATGGACATCGACGGCGGGAACAAGGAGCAGATCATCTTTTGCGAGGACTGCGACTCGCTCGACCCGGAGTGGTCGCCCGATGGCAGCATGATTTCGTTCTCGTCCAGCATGGGCGGATCGTTCCAGCTTTACGTCGCCAACGCTGACGGCACCGACCCCCACCGGCTGACCGCGATCAACGCAATGGGTGGTCGCAACGACTGGTCGCCCGACGGCACGCAGATCACTTTTTACGCCGGGGTGTCGGGATCGAAGCAGATATACGTCATCAATACCGATGGTACCAACCTGCGCCAGCTCACGACCAAATGGGATAACAAGGCAGCGTCGTTCTCCGAGGACGGCGAATGGCTGGTCTACGCCAGCCGCCCCGACACCGAATCGGACAACGCCCTGTGGATGATGCATCCCGACGGCACCGATCAGCAGCAGGTGACTTTCAACGATCACCCCGACTGGCAGCCGCGCTGGGGGCCGTAGGGGAGGGATTCGATCCGCGAATTACACGAATTTTTATCGTGTGGAGTACCACTTTAATAGACTTGAAACTCTAGTTATACCAACCCACTCGCCCCCCAGCGGGGGGAGATGGCCCGTAGGGCCAGAGGGGGGCGGCGGAACAAAAATATACCGAAACAGGTGAACTGATATGTCGGTAGTGGGACAGGTCATCGGGCAGTATCACATCGTGGAGCGGATCGGGCGCGGCGGCATGGCGAACGTCTACCGCGCCGAGCAGGAGTCGATGGGGCGCGACGTGGCGATCAAGCTGCTCCCCGCTCATATGATGCAGGATCACACTTTTCTGGAGCGCTTCGTGCGCGAGGTGAAGGTGATCGCCCAACTGGAGCACCCATCGATTCTGCCGGTCTACGATTACGGCCAGTGGAACGGCCAGCCCTTCATCGTGATGCGCTACGTCACCGGCGGCACGCTCGCCGACCGCATCCGCGAGAATCCCAACGGCATGCCCCTCGACGAAATCTCGCGGATTCTCAACCGCATCGCCGACGCGCTCGACTTCGCCCACCGGGAGGGGATCATCCACCGTGATATCAAACCCTCGAACATTCTGCTCGACAAAGATGGCAATCCCTACCTCGCCGATTTCGGCGTGGCGCGCGTCAGCGAGCCGACCCTCCAACTGACCGGCAGCGGCATCGTCGGGACACCGGGCTACATCGCCCCGGAGATGAGTCAGCCGGGTGGCCTGACCCCGCTCGTCGACATCTACGCGCTGGGGATCACCCTTTACCAGATGCTCACCGGCCAGCTTCCCTATACCGGCGAGACGCCCGTCTCGGTGCTGATGGCCCATGTCCACAAGCCGATCCCCGATGTGCGTGCCTATCGCCCCGATCTGCCCGTCGGTGCGCAGCAGGTGATCGACGGGGCGCTGGCGAAGCACCCCTCCCACCGCTACCAGACCGCCGCCGACCTCGCGCTGGGTTACCGGGCGGTGGTGCTCGAAGAGATCGAACTGCCGGAGACGCAGGGACGGGCGGCCCCGGTCGTCCCGCCGCCGGTCGGGGCGGCGCAGGCCCCCCCACCCCAGTTCAGCCGACCACAGGCCCCGGCAGCGCCGCCCGTGCGGGAAGTCGGCGAGCCGAAAGCAAAGAAGAAGCTGAAGCTCCCCCCGACTGTGCTGCTCGTCGGCGTGCTGACCTGTATGATGGTTGCCGCACTGGGTGTGCTGATCTGGTACTCGGTGTTTTCTCCGGGCAGGCCAGAGGCGATTGTCGGGACGCCCGCCGGGCCGGTTAACACCCCAACACCAACTTTCAATGCGACGGCAGCGATGGCGACCATTCAGATCGTCGAGATGACCGCCCAGGCCGAAGCCGCGCTGCTCCCCACGCTGGCCGGGATCACCTCGCAGGAAACTGCCGTTCCACCCACCGAAACGCCCCTGCCGGGGCCGGGCAAGATCGTCTACTCGTGCTATATCAACGGTTTCGATCAAATCTGCCTGATGGACGACGACGGCACGAACATCCGCCAGCTAACCGATACACAGGCCACCGACTGGTATGCGTCGCTGGGGCCGGACGGCCAGACGATTGTCTTCTCGTCGAATCGCTTCGGGCAGCACGACATTTACAGTATGGACATCCGGGGCCAGAACATCCGGCGGCTGACGCAGGATTTCGGCCTCAACTACTCGCCGACCATCTCCCCGGATGGCACGAAGATCGCCTTCGCCTCGACCGGCTCGAACAACCGGAACCAGAATATCTACGTGATGGATATCGACGGCTTCAACGTCGAGCAGTTGACCTACGAAACGGGTGAAAACCACGCCCTCGACCCGGCCTGGTCACCCGATGGGCAGTATATTTCCTTTGTCAGCAGCCGCGATGGGCCGTTTCAGTTGTACGTGATGAATGCCAACGGAGCCAATCCGCGCATCCTGACCTGGGAAGATTCGCTCGGTGGACGCAACTCGTGGTCGCCCGATGGCCGCCAGATCGCGTTTTACGGTGGGCCTATCGGGGATCGGCAGATTTTCCTGGTCGATGTGGAGACCGGTGGGGTGCGCCAGCTCACCGACGAGTTCGACAACAAAGCGCCGTCCTTTTCGCCCGATGGCCGGTGGATCGTCTACGCAAGCCGGGCGACGGTCGACGAGGACAACCAGCTCTGGGTGATGCGCGCCGACGGCAGCGATCAGCACCCCATCACCGACGACGACTATCCAAGCTGGCAGCCCCGCTGGGGGCCGTGATTCAGTCCACAGATATCTATCCGCGAATTGCGCGAATTACGCTGATTTATTGCTGCTAATGCCGGTCGATATGTTGAAGCTTGGAACGATTCTCACCGTTGTGCCGGGGATTCGATCACAACTCAACAGTTCAGGACCATGATCATCCCTCAGGGCAAAGATAAAGTTGAATGCTCACTAACTACAACCTTTTCCTTTTTGCCTTGATAAGAGTATTCTACGACAAGTTCTTTCCCAACCCCATATATGGGATCTTCCCCAAGCTCTTCATTTTCAACCAGTATCTCAAGTTTGTTGTCGACAATTCTCGAACGAAGCAACTCAGTTACGTCAATCGTCGTTCCTTCAGCGCCGTAGTACGCCGAGTAAATAATGAGTCTGACTGTATCACTTGGCATGCTTAGCTGTAGTCCTGCGGCAAATGAAGGTGTAGAGTTGTTTATGCCTATATATGAGTCGTTAATAAACTGATATACAAGAAGTGATCTATTATGCTTCGTTTTTACTTCGTAGGGTTCACTAAAAGAGCCCATATAGCGTTCACGATTATGCAGCTTCCTATAAACAATATCGCCTACAAGAATTTGACCTCCCTCAGCTAGAGACATTATTCTCTGAGCAGTATTGATACCGTCCCCTGCAATATTTGACTTTCTATTTATATCCCTGACAAGGAGGTCATCCCCTTCATTGATTCCGATTCGGACAGTAAATTTGCGGGAAGTACCCGATTCAGCCTGATTAAGAGTATCGATTTCTCTCAGTATATTTAAAGCTAATCGTAGATGTATGTCGTACTGGGAAATAAAATTGATAAAGGCGATACACATGCCATCGCCTGATGGCAAAAACAAGATTACTTCATCATTAGGAGTATAGCTGAGAGCGAGTTTTTCGAGAAACTTGAAAACTTTACTCAAACCTATGCCCATATAGGTATTTTTAACTGCTTCAATAACACTCCGGTTTAATGAACGAATAATATCCGATTGAGCTTCTGCACTTCTGTCTCTTGTAAATCCGACTACATCTATATAGACGTATTTTACATTTGCGGTCTTTGTCATCTTCAATCACCACTTTGCGCAAATTAGCTATGATTAGGCGCATCCGAGAGTATGATCAACGATTCGCTAAGTATGCGGAAACTGCTTCTGCTGTTTGCCCTCGGCGATATAAGCATACACAATTGTTCTCAGAAGCTCAAGCATATTCTTGTTTGTACCAATCATTTAAATGGGCATATGGAAATCCAAGACGAACTAATCAAGGAAGTCTTCGCGCAATTTGGTGCGGCATACTATCACAGTGAAGTCTTACATAGAGGACTTTGTAACGTCTATGCGTTAGCAACCTTTGAAAAAGCCGAAGATATAACTCGTCCACGTATAGAGGAGAAATTCTCCCTCGCGTATTCTCTAACATTGGGACAAATTATTGAAAAAACAAAGGAGATACTACCCGACAACTTGCAACAGCAACTCAAGGTTGCATTAGATAGTCGGAACTATCTGGCTCACCATTTTTGGTTTGAGCGTTGTCCGTCAATGTTTAGCGAACAGGGTCTGCTCAATTTACGTCAAGAATTGATTGAGTTCAGCGATTTATTTGCGGAGATAGACGAAGAAATAGCTGAGTGGCACAAAACTACACGATTGGCGTTCGGAATTACTGATGATTTGATTCAACAAGCATTTGACGAACTAATTGCAGGCGGGCCGGACGAATCTCTTATGTCTCAAAGACCATTGAAGAAGCAGGAGCGGTTAGTAACCGTCTGGAATGTTAAAGTTGGAGAAAATTCGACAACTCAGATTTTTGAAACAAAGGATGGCTGCCTCTGGCAACTCTGCGATGTTGGCCTCGGTTGGACACGTTTTAAGGCACCCATGCCAGATTGGGAAATCAACGAAAATATACAAAGGTATTTACCTGCCAACATCAATCCTCGGCCATCTATTTCTGAACCTTGGAATTACGAATTTCAGTTGGCTAAACGAGCAGTACTCTGGGTTAAACGTGGCAGGTTCGATAAAAGTTATACCATCGGAATCAAAGCATCGTAAAATCGTAGGTAGACTAACCCAGAAATTATGGTTGCATGGCATTTCGCTTTTATCTTATTTCCTCATCGCCTTGACTCCCTCCCCGCAATTTGATATAATAGAACATACGGTCTAGTACGTTAAAATAGCACCTTATCACAAAACTGCAAGCGTGGATGTTTTCGCGCTACAAAAACTCCTATCAATCAGCCCCGGCTGATTATCCGACACCCAACCCCAAAAACCACGTTACAAAACGCCAGCCTATCCCAAAATCAGAGGAAATCTGATTGACGACACCCAGCCCTAAAAACCACGTTACAAAACCCCCGTGTCGACAAAATCTACTCAGCGACGTATGTCCCAAAATTCCTGTCACAAAACTCAACTGATTCAAGTTTCAGCCCCCCAATCTAAACAACAGAAAAAAATCAGCGAAATTCGCGTAATTCGCGGATAAAATGCTTTCCATTTGCGCCCAGCCCGGCTATACTGACCCCTGCATCGACCAGCATCCGCAGAACAACACTGCCAGGAGTATCAGCAATGAGTGACCTGAGCGGCAAAACCATCGGTAAATTCCGGGTGATCGAGGAGATCGGGCGGGGCGGCATGGCGAATGTCTACCGCGCGATTCAGCCCTCGATGGGGCGCGAGGTGGCGATCAAGGTGATGCCCGCCCACCTGACTCGTGATGCGACTTTCCTGGCGCGCTTCAATCGCGAGGTGCAGGTCATCTCCCAGCTTGAGCACCCCTCGATTCTCCCCGTCTACGACTTCGGCGAGGAAAACGGCCAGCCCTATATCGTGATGCGCTACCTGACCGGCGGCAGCCTCAGCGAGCGGATCAAGAAAACACCCGAAGGTCTGCCGCTGAAAGATGTCGTCAGCATTGTCGAGCAGATGGCCTCGGCGCTCGATTTTGCCCACGAACGCGGCGTCACCCACCGCGATTTCAAGCCCAGCAACGTCCTGCTCGACGAGCGCGGCCACGCCTATTTAGCCGACTTCGGCATTGCAAAGGTCAGCGAATCGACCCTGGCGCTGACTGGCAGCGGCATCATCGGCACGCCGGGCTACATCGCCCCGGAGGTCAGCCGCGAGGGGCACATCCCCCACCTGCTCGACGTTTATGCGCTGGGCGTTACCGTGTTCGAGATGATCACCGGGCAGACCCCCTACCAGGCCGATACCCCGATGGGCACCCTGATGGCCCACATCAGCGCCCCGATTCCCAACGTCCACGATTTTCGCTCCGGCCTGCCCGAAGCGATGAAGACAGTGATCGATACCGCGCTGGCAAAAGACCCGACCACACGCTACCAGACGGCGGGACAGCTGGCCGCCGACCTGAAAGCGGTGGTCGAGGGACATCAGCCGGTCGGGGCCGAGGCGGTGGATCACGGCGGTTATGCAGAAAGCATGCTGACCGAAGCGATACCGGCCAGGGATGAGTGGGGGCCTCCACGAGTGGCGGTGACCCCACCAGCAGCAGCAACACCCTATGTGCCTGCCGTCGAGCAGGCGGTGATCACCCCCGAAGCGAAGCGCCGGGCAAATCCCTGGTTGTGGGGCTGCCTAGGGTTGATCGGATTGGTCGCCGTGCTGGGCGTGATCGTCGGGGGGATACTGCTGCTGCGCGGCGCGCGCGGTGGGGGCAGACAGATATTTGGATCGGCTCCCACTCCTGTACCGACAGCGACATTGACCCCGGTTCCGACCGCCGTCCCGACCGAGCTTGACTACACCGCCGCACCGAGCTTCGGCAGCGTCGACCTTGCCAGAGATTTCCTCCCCGACCCGTTCAGTGTCGGCCTTATCTCCGGTGGGCCGGTCAATGCCGGTTATATCGACGGCTGCTCCGGGTATGCCGCCGCGCCGCCGGATTTCCGGCTCTTCTGGGGCGGTTCGGATTACCCCCTCCACTTCTTCTTCGTCGCCGACGATCCCAACGCCGATACGACGCTGATCATCAGCGATGCAAACGGCATCTGGCACTGCAACGACGACTTCTGGGGCTACAACCCGAACATCGACCTTTACACTACCAGAGATGGCCAAATCGACATCTGGGTGGGCAGCATCTACCCCGACGACAATATCTCCGGGACGCTCTACATCACCGAGATGGAGATCGGCCCGGACGACGTAGACGGCGGCGGGGGCGGGAGCGCTGGCGGGGGATTGGATTGGGAACTGCCCGCCGCGTTTGGCGATCACACCCTGGAATCCGGCTTCGTCCCCGACCCCTACCCGGTCGATATGGTTGCCGGGGGAACGGTTGACGTTTATTCAGAACTCGGCGGTGACTGCCTGGGCTTTGTCGCCTCGGCCCCCGACGTGAACCTGTATTTCGACGGCTCCGGTTTCCTGCGTATCTATTTTATTGCCGACGATGCAATGAACGACCCGACACTGGTGATCAACGAACCCGACGGCACCTGGGTCTGTATGGACGACGCAGTCAACTATGACTCGTGGAACCCGGTGATCGATTTCCAGCCTGCTGCCGCCGGGTGGTATGCGATCTGGGTGGGGACATACACTCAGGGTGAGACCTACGACGGGACGCTCTACATCACCGAGTTGGACGAGAATCACCCGTAGAGGCGGCGGTCAGGTTTCGACCGGTATCTGGCGCGGCGGAGTCGAGTCTCCGCCGCGTTTTTCATTCAGGGAGGGATCACATATACTGGCAATCAGTAAATGGGTGACTGAGGATTCAGGAGGGATATCATGACAGAGAAGAATAATCCGGTGAGCGAGAAGAGTGGGGGTAAGCAGGATAATACGCTGGCCTGGATTGTGGGGATCGCTGGGGGTGGGCTGGGACTGGCAATCATCTGCGCGCTCTGTGTGGTCGTGGCGGCGGGGGTGATCATGATTATGCAGTACCGATCTGATTCGCAGGCTTACGAACCGCTGATGCCCAGCCCGTTCGTCATCACAACGGCGACCCCCGTTCCGCCGCTGGCAACGGCTGAACCGTCTGAGGAGCCGGTTATCGCGGAGCCAACAGTCGAAGAACCGACTCCCGTCGAATCGGTGGATGTTATCTGGGTCGTCAGAGAAATCGGTGGTGACATCACCATGCCGATGTTGCAAGAAGATGTCGTCGATGAATTCAACAACACTCATGACGATATCTTCCTGATAATGGACGTAGTGGCATACGATCTTTATCAGGATACACTCGCAGTGATGGTTGCCGCCGGGGATGCGCCGGATATCGTCGGCCCGGAGTCAATGATCAGCACCGGGCTGCCGACCGATCAGTGGTTGGATTTGTCCGGCTACATTGAAGAATCAGGGTTTGATACTTCCATCTACAATCCGGCGGTGATGGACATATACAACCTGCCCGACCAGGGACAGATCGCGCTGCCTTACTCGATTTACCCATCGGCAATGTTCTACAACGTCGATCTTTTTGATGCGGCCAACCTCTGCTATCCGCCGGAACATTTCGGCGAACCCTACTGCGACGGCGATCCCTGGGATTGGGACAAGGTGCGCGAGATCGGTATGCTGCTGACCCTCGACGCGAACGGCAACAACGCAACCAGCCAGAACTTCGACCCGGATAACATCGTGCAGTATGGCCTTACCCTCCAGTGGACCGATGCTCGCGGCGAGGCGATCTTCGTAGGCGGGAACGGTACCGTGTGGAATGGTCAGGGGGCGTTCATCCCGGATAACTGGCGAGACGCCTGGCAGTGGCATCACGATGGCATCTGGGAGGATCACTTCATCATGAGCCGGATCGCTACTGATGAATATTACAGCAATCCATTTTCAGAAGGGGTAGTAGCAATGTACCCCAGCCACAGCTGGTATTTCTGCTGCATTTTCAATGAGTTCAACTGGGACATCGGCGCGCTGCCTGTCCCCTTTGATGGAAATATCACGGCCAAGACGAATGGCAGTACCTTCTTTATCCATAAAGAGAGTGAGCACCCGGATGCCGCGTGGGAGGTGCTGTCATGGATGCTCGAAGAGAAATCTGACGTACTGGACGAAGTTTTCAGCGCGAACCCCGCACGGATCGTCAGCGAGGAAGAATACCGGAATATACTGGAGGATATCTACTACGACGATTTCAGCAATGTCAATGTCGGGGTTTTGATCGAAGCGCAAGACTATCCCGATATTCCAAGCAATGAAACCTACCTGCCAAACCACAGTTCGGCAGACGAAACCCTGTGGGATTTCTACACACTGTATCAGGAAATGCCGAGAGACATGGACGCCGACATCGACGCACTGGAGTCGGACCTGGAGTATGTTTTCTCGGACTGATCTGATCCGGGTGAACTCAGAGACGCGGCAGGCGAATTTTCTCCCCTGCCGCGTTTTTATTTCAGATGTGGATCACTTATACTGACAATATCGTGTTCGTTCTACTGAGTGGATCGCAGGAGCGGCAAAGATGACCGGTTTCGAAGGCCAGATGGTCGGTGAGTACAAGATCGTCGAGATGATCGGTTCGGGTGGGATGGCGAACGTCTACCGGGCATACCAGGCCAAGATGGAGCGCGAGGTAGCGATCAAGATTCTGCCTGCCTATTTCATGCAGGATGACACCTTCATCGAGCGTTTCAACCGCGAAGCGCGGGTGATCGCCAGACTGGAACACCCCTCGATCCTGCCGGTTCACGACTTCGGGCAGTTCCAGGACCAACCCTATCTCGTGATGCGCTATGTGTCCGGTGTGTCACTCCTGGAGCGCATACAGGCCTGTCCGCAGGGTATGCCGCTGGACGAAGTGCAGAAGATCGTCGACCAGATGGCAAGCGCACTCGATTTCGCCCACAAGCGGGGAATCATCCACCGGGACGTCAAGCCAAGCAACGTCCTGATCGACGAGGATGGAAATGCCTACCTCGCCGACTTCGGGATCGCCAAGGTCACCGGCTCGACGCTGGAACTGACCGGGTCGGGGATCGTCGGGACGCCGGGCTACATCGCTCCAGAGATGACGCGCCGGGGTGGAATGACTTCGCTGGTCGACGTGTACGCGCTGGGCGTCACGCTGTTCGAGATGCTCACCGGGCAACGCCCCTATGAGGCCGATACGCCGATGGGAACGCTGGTCGCCCATGCCACCGAGCCTATCCCCGATATCCGCGAGTTCCGGCCCGATCTCCCGGCGGGGATCGAGACGGTGATCGAGACGGTGCTGGCGAAAGAACCGGAGAAGCGCTACCCGACGGCCTGCGCCCTGGCAGAAGACCTCGGGGCGGCGCTGGCGGGCGCTTATGATTATGACGACGGTCTGACCATCGGCATGGCAAAGCCTGCTGCACCCGAACCCGAATCTGTTCTGTCCCCGGACACACCACCCACGCTGGAGGGCGCGACGCGGCAGGCTGCCACGCCGCCCGTCGTCAAGGCGCCGGTTGTACCGGAGCCATCCTGGGTGGCGGAGGCTAAACCCCGGCGGCGGAACCGGTCGCTGGTCTGGGTGCTGGGGATCGGCGGGACGCTGCTGGCTGCTGCGATCGTGGTCGGCGGGGTGATTCTCCTGAGATCGATCGGGGGGCAGAAAGATACAACCCCTGAGCCATCAGCCGCCGATCAGCCCGTGGCAGAACAGCCTGCGGTGGAGCAGCCGTCGGTGGATCAACCGGCAGACGAGGCGCCTGCTCCTGACGGGCCGGTCGAGATCACCTGGTTCGTGGAACTGGGGGGGCAAGTCGGGCCCAATCGGCTGGCGATGCAGGAAGCGCTGGCTGAGGCGTTCAACAGTTCCCACGACGATATCCACCTGAATATTAAGACATCAGAGGGTGAGGACGGGCCTACCATGCTCGCGACGATGATCGCGGCGGGAACACCGCCAGACATTGTCGGCCCGGTGGGATTAGGTATTATGAACCAGTTTTACGGCGAGTGGCTGGATTTGACGCCCTATATCGAGCAATCCGGCATCGATACCTCTGCCTATAATCCGGCTTTGATGGTGCTGTACAACGTCCCCGGACAGGGACAGGTCGGGCTGCCGTATATTGTTTATCCCCCGGCCATGTTCTACAACGCCGACCTTTTCGACAGGGCCGGGTTGTGTTACCCGCCTCACCACATCGGCGAGCCTTACTGTGATGGCGACCCGTGGACCTGGGACAAGGTGCGCGAGATCGCCATGCTGATGACTTACGATGCCAATGGCAATGACGCGATGAGTCAGGATTTCGATCCGGGCAATATCGTGCAGTACGGCCTTGATTCGCACTGGAATGACGCACGCGGCGACGCGATCTACGTCGGCGGGGCAGGGACTCTGTGGGATGGAAACAGCGTGGTCATTCCGGGTAACTGGCGTGAAGCCTGGCTCTGGCAGGTTAACGGCATCTGGGTCGATCATTTTATGCCGAGCATGGGAGTCGTCGGGGAGATGGGTGGCAATCCTTTCGCAGAGGGGAAAGCGGCGATGTACCCCATCAACAGCTGGTATTTTATACTTTTAACCAATGACATCAACTGGGACATGGCGGCGCTGCCAGCCACTTTTGACGGCAGACACACAACCAGGATGCATGCTGATACCTTCTTCATTCTCAAAGAAAGCCGGAACCCGCAGGCTGCCTGGGAAACACTTGTCTGGATGAGAAATAACGAGCCAACTCAGTTGTTCGCGGAATACAGCGGACTGCCTGCCCGCGACATGGACCTCGACTGGACTCTGAACATGCTGTCCATGAGGTACGACCTGGATTTCAGCCGGGTGGATTTAGAAGTCCTGCTGGAAGCGCAGAACAATCCCGAGATTGCCAGCAGCGAAACCTACCTGCCAAACAACAACATGGCAAATGGATATCTCGCAGATTTTTATAACCGGTATCATGGTGAGCCGGTGGACATGGATACCGAACTTGCCAATCTCCAGCGCGACCTGGAGGAGATTTTCGCCGGGGGGCAGTAATATAAGCGGCAAATGATGAAAACGCGGCAGGGCTGAGTCTCCGCCGCGTTTTTCATTCAGATGGGGATCGCGTATACTGGCGCTGAATATCCTATACGAAGTTCGCTTTGTGAACTTCGTATAGGAGCGGCAGATTCTAGTTGACCATCGAACAGAGGGGAACCGATGAAAGACCTCACCGGGCAGGTGGTTGGCCAATACCAGATTGTCGAGCTGATCGGGCAGGGCGGCATGGCGAATGTCTACCGGGCAGTGCAGCCGACGATCAACCGCGATGTGGCGATCAAGGTGCTGCCTGCCCACCTGATGCAGGACGACACGTTCATCGAGCGCTTCATGCGCGAGGTGCAGGTAATCGCCAAGTTGCAGCACCCGCGCACCGTCCCCGTCTATGACTGCGGCGAATTCAACAACCAGCCCTACATCGTCATGCGCTACCTGACCGGCGGGTCGCTGGCCGAGATGATCTCCCGCTCACCGGACGGCATCGCACTCGACGTTCTCGTGCCGATTGTCAGCCAGGTGGCGGAGGCGCTCGATTTCGCCCACCGGCACAACGTGATCCACCGGGACATCAAACCGAGCAACATTCTGCTGGACGAGGATGGCAACGCCTATCTCGCCGATTTCGGGATCGCCAAAGTCGACGAGGTCACTGCGCAGCTAACCGGCAGCGGCATCATTGGGACGCCTGCCTACCTCGCCCCGGAGATGGTCGAACAGGGGAGCACCACGCACCTGCTCGACGTTTACGCGCTGGGGGTAAGCATCTTCCAGGCGATCGCGGGCTGCCAGCCCTACAGTGCGACCACACCCGTCGGGCTGATGCTGGCCCATCTCAACGAACCGATACCTGACACGCGTGACTACCGCGCCGATGTCACTGCCGGGGTGCAGGCGGTGATCGAACGGGCAATGGCAAAAGACCCGGCGCAACGCTACCGGTCGGCGGGACAACTGGCCGCCGACTTCACACAGGCAGTAGCGGAGACCAGCGGCGGTGACTATGCCGAAGAATACAATCACAGGATTCCCACCGCCGAACACCCGGCGGTGCCAACTGCCTCCGGGACGATACCTTACCAGCCTGACCAGGGTGTCGATCAGCCTCCCGGCGAGGCGGAGGCGTGGCCGGTAACCCCTCTGCCCGAAATACTGGTGCTGGGTGGCGGCGGGCTGATCGAAATTGACGATCCGCTGTCCGATCCCGACAGTGAAGTCGTGATCGACGACCCGGCGCAAAGCCTGATCATCATCGGCCTGCAGGGAATATGACCGACTTATTCAAAAACTCTCTCAATAACCTATCCGCAAATTCACTTCGTTCATTTCGGATAGGTAAAAGAATGCCTATCAAGATGATCTCTGGATAGATTGGAAGGAGAAGCGTGATGACGACGATCCGCATTTACCTTTTGAATGAAGCGACGGGGGAGCGTACCACCGTTCAATTACCGGACACAATGCCCGTCAGCCGGGCAACGGCGGCGCTCGTGGGCCAGCTTCACCTGCCGGTGGGTGACTATCAACTGCTGTACGAGCAGGGTGGCAAACGCCTGTCGAATGGCAGGACACTGGCCGAATCCGGCGTGGCGAGCGGCACCTACCTGGCGCTGAGAGAGAACCGGACGAAAGGCCGGGGGCAGGCGTTCCTCTCGCTGCTGATCGGGCTGATCGCCGGACTGGGTACCTGGGGATGGCTCTTCTACGGCACGCTCAACCGTGAGGACGTTTTTCTGCGGGAAACCTGGGGGATTGGCAACGTGGGGGTGCTGATCTGCATGCTGGGCATCGTGCTGGCGCTCCGGGGACGAAATGGCGGGCGGCAGGGTGGTATGCGTCTGGTGGCCGGGATCGGCCTGTGGCTGAGTGGAAGCGGCGCGCTGGCGGCCCTGGCCTGGATGATCCTCAGCGGCGTGGCATGGATCGCCTATTAAGATTGTCAGAGACCTGTCAATGAATCTCCCGACGCTCGTCGTCATTACCGGGGCACCCTGCACCGGGAAATCGAGTATTGCCCGCTCCCTGGCCGAACGGCTGTCGCTGCCGCTCATCGAGAAGGATGCAATCAAAGAGCAGTTGTTCGATTCGCTGGGCGCGGGTGACCGCGACTGGTCAACGCGGTTGAGCCGGGCCAGCTTCGACCTGCTGTACACCTTCGCAGAACTGGCGCTCCGGGCGGGGCCGGGCTGCATCGTCGAGGGGAACTTCAAACCGGTGGAGGAGACGCAGCACTTCAAAACCCTGATCAAATCGACCGGGTGCGAGGTCGTGCAGGTTTACTGCCATTCGTCAGCGAAAGTGGTCTGGGCGCGGCATTCAAGGCGGGCGATACAGAGGCACCGGCACCCCGGTCATGTCGATCACCTTTACCGGCCCAATGAGGTAGCACGAAAAGCGGTCGACGGGACGTACACGCCGCTCGACATCGGCGGGCGGCTGATCGAGATCGATACCGGTGGGGCGGGCGCGATCGACATCGACGCGCTGGTGGAATGGATCAGGGAAGACGGGAGAAAAAAGGATTAGCCCGGCGGCTTCAGCACCGGGTTGAAAATAAACCTGTTCCTTTGACCCCCTTTGTCCCTGCGGGACATTTCCCCCTTTCAGGGGGCAAATATGCCGCGTTAAGTCGACCCTGCGGCAAACTATTTTCTAACCGTCGATTTTTCGTTACACTCTAAATCATGAATTTCTTCAAAGCACTGATCTATCCATTCAAAGACCCTCAGTGGTTTGGCAAGCTGCTCACGACACTGCTCATCGCAGCGATCCCGGTGATCGGGTTCTTCGTCATCAAAGGCTGGGAATACGAGATCAGTGCACGGGTACGGAACGGTGATCACACCCTCCCCGACTGGAAGCGCTTCGGCTCGAAGTTCAAACATGGCCTGATCATCCGCATGGGGGCGGCTTTCTATAACCTGCCGGTCTATGTCCTGATCATCCTGAGCGTGATTTTATGGGTGCGCCTGTTCACCGATTTCTTCGCCATGCCCGATCCAACCTGGGCAGGACTCAAGTCGCAGATTGCCGCCGGGATTCCCGCTTTCCTCGCAATGGTGGTCGGCATCCTGTTCTACGCGCTGATGGCGAACATCCTCTACTGGTCGGGGTACCTGCAATACATCGAAACCGGGAAAGTGATTTCCTTCTTCGAGTTCATCGACAATTTCCTGCGGGCCTTCGAGAACGTCTGGGACGACGTCGTGATGGGGCTGATGATCGGCTTCATGGAATTCCTGTTCTTCCTCCTCGACGCGATCATGGGCGGCGGGCTGGTCCTGACCGGGTTCGGGGCGGTGATCGCCGCGATCTTTGTCCCGGCCTTTACCTTCACCATTTTGAGCTGGTTCAAGGGCTACCTGTACGGGCAGCTCGCTATCAACACGCTGGGGCATCATGGCTATGGAGAGTAACGGTTTTCCGTACAAACACGTCATCTGGGATTGGAACGGTACGCTGCTCGATGACGCCTGGTTGTGTGTCGAGACGATGGGCGGAATGCTCGAATCGCGCGGATTGTCACCCGTCACACCGGAGCGCTACGAATCGCTGTTCGGCTTCCCGGTGATCGACTACTACCGGGCGCTGGGCTTCGATTTCGCGGTCGACCCGTTCGAGAGTCTCAGCGATACGTTCATCGACGGCTACCGGGCACGTACCACCGAGTGCCCGCTGCGCGACGGCTCACGCGAGGCGCTGGAGAAAATCGCCCGGATGGGGATCGGCCAGTCGATTCTCTCGGCGATGGAGCAGTGCCAGCTTGATTCCCTGATCGCCCATTACGGCCTGCGCGACTATTTCACGACGGTCGATGGGCTGAACGATCACCACGCGCACGGTAAGACGGCGGTGGGAGAGCGATGGCTCGCGGCGCAAAGCATCGACCCGGCGGCGATGATCTATATCGGCGATACGGTTCACGATCACGAAGTGGCGGCGGCGCTGGGCGTCGACTGCGTGCTGATCTACAGCGCCCATCACTCGCGGGAGCGGCTGGCAGCGACCGGTCGGCGGGTGATCGACACGCTGGATCAGGTATTCGACCTGTGATGGGGAAAATCAACACGACGATGCGTGAGGGAACAACGGTCTATATGACTTCGCTGACGCTGGGGGAAAATACCCGGCACGAGGTAACCGTGACCCGCGCCGGAGAGGGCTGGATCGCCGAGTGCGGCAGTCTGCCGGGCTGCGTCGGCGAGGGGAGCACCGCGCGGGAAGCGATCTCCGGGCTGCGGGCGGCGATTCGATCCACAGATAAAAACTGATTCAATCCGCGAATTGCGCGATAGTTGTCTTTACAGTTCTAAACGATTATAATAACTACTACAGTTACCGAGAAGTGAAGTAGTTATTATAAGGTGTTTGATGGCTGATTTTCAGCAGGCAGCGCGGATATTCGATGCAAACGACGGGATGCTTCGCACAGCCCAGGCGCTCGATCTTGGTATTGCCCCCGCCACACTATACACCATGCGAGATCGGGGTATTATTGTTGAGGTTGACAGGGGGATTTACCGCCTATCCGGCTATCCCGAACTCAGCAGCCCCGACTTTGTAATCGTGGCGCTGCGCTATCCCCGCGCGGTCATCTCGCTGATCTCGGCTCTTAGTTATCACGATCTGACTACGCAGATTCCCCATAGCGTTTATATTGCACTGCCACGTGGTATCAAAAAGCCGGAGCCTCCTTATCCCCCGCTGGAGGTTGTCTGGCTGTCGGCGGAACCCTACGAGGCGGGTATCGAAACTATCGAGATCGACTCGGCGCCAGTAAAGATATACGGCAAAGAAAAGTCGATCTGCGACAGCTTCAAATTCAGGAACAAATACGGTGAAGACGTGGCAATAGAAGCTCTGAAAAACTATATGCGGCTGCCTGCTTCCGAGCGGGATATGCCCGCGCTACTTCATTATGCCCGGATCAATCGTGTTGATAAAGTGATCCAGCCCTATCTCAAGGCATTGATATGAAACAGGTGAAGAACCTTTCTGCTTCGGTAGCCCAGCGGCTGAAAAACGAAGCAAAGCGTACCAATCGGCCTTATAACGATCTGCTGCTTCTTTATGCCATCGAACGGTTTCTATACCGGCTGGGGAAATCGGGCTATTGTAAGCGGTTCGTTCTCAAGGGTGGGCTGGCCCTGCTTACCTTCGACGCGGTTTTTCCGCGTGCTACACGTGACATCGATCTACTGGGCTTTACCGAAAACAGCATCGAGAATCTCGAATCAATCGTCAGGCAGGTGTGTCAAACACCGGTCGAAGATGATGGTGTAACCTTCGACCTGGAGACTATCAAAGGTACGGTTATCAAAGAAGACGCGGAGTACAGCGGGGTCAGGTTGAAGTTCGATGCTTTTCTGGGGAACTCTAAAAGCCGTGCGCAAATCGATGTTGGGTTTGGAGATCGAGTTAACCCTGACCCTGAATGTCTGGACTATCCCACGATACTGGCAGATTCTCCGAAGCCCTGTATCCAGATATATCTGGTGGAAACCGTTATTGCAGAAAAAGTCGAGGCAGTGATCAGCCTCGACCTGCTTAACAGCCGTCTGAAAGACTATTTCGATATCTGGTTTCTCTCTGAAACAATGTCAATTGATGGCGCGGTGTTGTCACAGGCTTTGAGAGACACATTCGAACAGAGGAAAACGAAGCTGCATATGCTGCCTGATGCATTCTTCGAGGAATTCAATACGGCACAAAACCGTCAGCAGTGGGAAGCCATGAAGAGAAAATCGCTCAATCCAGGTGTGTTTCCAGAATTGAGCGATGCTCTTCAACGCTTCCGAGTTTTTGTATCACCGGCTGTCGATGCTGCCTCTATCGGGCAGGAATTTACGAAAACATGGCAGCCGGATCGGCGGGATTGGCTGTAGCCCCTTATCCCTCCGCCTCGACGTTCGGCATAAGCAATCGCTGCACCGGGCCGGGGAGGACTGCTGCAAGCTGCTTCATCTCCCCATGTGCGAAGACGCGCAGCACAATCACCCCGGCGATGTAGACGCCCATCCCGCCCAGCAGCGCCAGCCACATATTGACGCCATCGAGCAGGTAGGTCACCGCACCGCAGGCCAGCCCCGCCGCCGCGATCCGCCACAGCATCCTGAACCAGGGAATGCGCCCCAGTTCGCTCAGGATCACCACGTAGAACATCCCCAGCAGCACCAGCTCGGAGAGAATGGCAATCACCGCCGCTGCCGGATAGGAGTAGCGCGGGATGAAATACAGATTCGTGCCGATGGCAAACGCAGAGACAATCGCAAAGGCGATGGTCAGCGTGCGCTGACGGTTCAGCGCGATGATCACGTACTGCGTCACCGAGTTGATCCAGCCAAAGAGGATCGACCAGATGAAAATGCTCAACGCGATCGCGCCGTGCGGGAGATACTGCGATCCGCCGAGGATACGCACCAGGAAGGAGGCCAGCAGCGTGGTCATGATCGCCGTTGGGAGGGTGATCAGCGACATCAGCTTGATCGCCAGGATATAGGCGCGTTTCAGCGCCGGGCGATCCTCGATGGCCTGGCGGCTCATGATCGGGAAAAGCGACATTGTAAAGAACGACGGAATCACCATGATCGCATCGACCCAGGTGTAGACCACCCCGTACCAGCCAACCACTGTACTGCCCTTCATCGCCTCGAGCAGCACGATGTCAATGCGGAAGAAGAGTGTCGCCAGCAGGTGATTGAGCATCAGCGGGAAGGATTCGCCGAGCGCGGAACGCTGGAGCTTCCAGTCGTAGACAAGGCGCGGCTTGAAGAACAGCTTGATCGCCATGTAGCCCAGGCTGACCAGCGTAATGAAATTCACCGCTACGCTGACGGCAGCCAGCCCGATGATCCCCCAGCCAAGCAGCAGCGACCCGATCCCCAGACTGGTCGTCAGGAAAGCGGCGACGGTCTGGATCGCGGCGGGATGTTCGGCTTTTTCGTAGGCGTAGAACAACGCGGTCAGGCCGGTCGAGATGGTCGAGAAGAACAGGCCAAAATACAGCAGGCCAATCGTCCACAGCGTCGACGGGTTGAGCGGTGGGCTGACGGTCGCCTGCCGGATGAGCAAAAATCCGATCAGCGCCGGGATGCCAATCAGGACGAGCAGCATCCGCAGGATCGAGGTGTTCATCAGGTAGCGGTTGGCCGAATCTTTGTGACGGGCCACTTCGCGGGTGAGGAAGGTGTTCAACCCGAAATTGGCGAGAATCTCAAACCACCCATAGATGGTGAACGCGTAGCGATAATCGCCTGCCCCCGCCGGGCCGAGCACGCGCAGCATGGCGAAGGTCAGCACGAAGGAGATGCCCTTATTGAACAGGTTCAGGACGATGGGCGTGACGGTGTTCTTCGCCACGCGCTGCACGTCGCTGCCTTCGGGGACTTCGCGGCCCCGGTAGATCAGACGCCACGTCCAGACGCCGCTGGCGAAAAGCAGCCCCATAAACGACAGGAAGGAGGTGAATGCCCCGAAGCGGAAGGAATCAGGGCTGTACTTGAATCGCAATGTCCACTGGCCGGGGGGCAGATAAACGCCGAGGAAATTCCCGTTGACGACCATCACGTCGATCTCTTGCTCGGTGCTGTCCGCTGCGCCGAGTTCGCGCTGCCACGCCCGCCAGCCGGGGAAGTAGCTGTTGGTGACGATCAGGAAGCTCTCTTCGTCAAGGTCGAGATCGACCCACACTTCCTGCGCGTTGTAAACGGTGATCGTCGCCGGGGTATAGTCGATGGGTTCGCCGGATACGTCGTCGATCCGGTCTGCGAGTTCCTCCGGCACCTGGTCATCGGGCACCAGCACGTGATGGCGAACGTCTGTTTCGAGGGCAAGCTCTTCGAAGGTCAGCAGGACCTCCGAACCATCCCAACTATAAAGCTGCATACTGTCGACCGGCAGGGTGAAGGCTCGGGGGAGCGCCTCTTTGTTCTGGTAGATCAGCAGCGCGTCGTCTTCGTAGGCCAGCTCGTAGCGCGGGTTGTCGATCTCGATCTCGCTGACGATGTAGCGCGTGCCTAATAGATCGAGCAGCGGCGAATCGAGCGCGTCGGGATTGGTATCGTAGAGCGGCGCGATCCGGTTATAGAGCAGGTCGGTCTGCGGCATGATGATATGCATGTATTCGGCGTACTGACCGGGGATCAGGCTGTCGTAGCCGCCGATGCTTTCCAGGTCGTGGAGCCAGCCCATGTTGTCGTTCATCGTGTCGGCACCCGGCTCCTCGTAGACGCCGAAGCGCCACGGATCGAGGGGATCGACGTATTTCTGCTCGCGCATCCACTGGATCGACTCCGGCACTGCACTCAACCAGTCGGGGTTGGAAGCAGGGTTGAAGCCATAAGACCACACCCCCAGATCGACGATCACGACCAGCGCGGCCAGCACCTCCCAGATCGGGCGGCGTCCCAATCGCTCCGGCAGGAAGATCGGGCAGCGGCTCACCCGGATCACGATCCCGGTCAGCAGCAGCATCGCGGCGAAAAGGAGCACATTGCGCATCTCGTAAGAATAGAATGCCTGCGGCGTGGGGAGCGCGTCGGAGGCTTTGGCGAGGTTGGTGTAGGCCGACTCGACCCACCCACCGATGGCCCCGTAGAATACCCGGCTCAAGACGACTCCGAGTGCCAGCAGGCCGCTCCCGCCGATTAATACCCACCCGGCGATATCGATCAGTTTGCCGGGGACGGGCGATCCAGGCGGCTGCTTTTCCGATTTGTCGCCCAGGGTCAGGATATCAGCGCCGAAACCGGCCAGCACCGCCACGCAGAGCGTCAGCGGCCACGTCCAGCGGAAGGGCGCGCGTGATTGACTGAAGAAGGGCAGCCCATAATAAAGAAGCGCATAGACCGGGCGGCCAAACACGAACAAAAAGCTGAACACGCCCAGCGTCCCGAAGAGCAGGCGGTAGGGGCGGGCGGAGGTTTCGGTGCCTAACTGCCAGTCAGCGCGTTTGATGATCCGCTTGATAATCCAGTGGATCGCCGCGATGCCCGCCAGCGCCATCGGCAGGAGACCCATATAAGCCCCGCCCTCGACGTAGTTCTTGATCCCCCAGTAGGTGTTGTCGACATGGACGGTCTGCCAGGAAAAGAGATCAAAGTAGGAATGGTGCGAGGGATTGCCGAAAAAGTCAGGCATCACAAAGGCAAGGATGCGCCGGGCCGGGTAACCCTGGGCCAGCACGTCGTAGAAGCTGGCCGATGCCCCCCCGGTGCGGAAGCTGCGAGTCGCCAACTGGTAGCTGGGGATCACCTGCACCGCACCCAGTGCTAATCCAAGTACTACCAATCCGATCAACCATGCGCTGCGACCGATCAGCCAGCGCCACACGTCTTTGTCTTTGCGCCGGGCGATGACTTCAGCGATCAGCCGCCACGCGGCGAAAAAGCCCATCACCAGCAAGGTGAACATCAGCGCCTCGACGTGCCCGGCGAGCGCGGCCATCCCCAGGCCGATCCCGCCGATGGCGACCCAGGGCAGAGTCGACGCACGGCCTCTGACCCGTGTACGGCGGATCACCAGTTCGATCATTGCCAGTTCGAGCGGGAGCCAGGCCGCCGTGCCGATGATCATCGGGAAGACGGCGCGGATCACGAAATAGGCACTCAACTGGTAGGCCAGCCCGGAGATCAGGCCGCTGGTGCGACGCACACCCAGGACGCGCATCAGCACATACATGAAGATTCCGGCCAGCCAGAGTTGAGTGACGGTGAACCACCCGTAGGCTTTTTCGATGGGAACGAAGAAATAGATCAGGCTGAACGGGTACAGCACCGACGACTGCCCTGCCGCGAGGAAGGGCGATCCGGCCAGGATGTTAGGCTGCCAGAGTGGAATCTGGCGCAGGCCGATCTGCCGCCGGGCGAACTGCTTCCAGACGAGATTCTCAAGCACGAGGTCGGAGAGCAGCAGGTTGTCCGGCTCGCCGACGTCGATCTCCTCACGCATGGCGCGATACGGCTCCCACTCGTAGAGATTGTCGGCGGGGAGCATCGTCTTATTGCCGAGCGTCTGTGGGAAGAAGAACAGCAGCGGGGCGATCAGCAAGACGGCGAGTATGATCAGATCGGGCTGGAAGCGTTTCAGTCGTTCTCTCATGGGCCTCTGGCAGGGACAGATGTACGCCCCAGATTGTTATCCACAGATGACACAGATTGCACAGATAAATCCGCAGGCAAGTCTACCCTATTTCGTGGGGGTTGTCAGGTGGGGGGAGGGTTTCGGGTATATTCGCACTTGGGGCGATGTGTATTCGATCCGGCACTGAAGCACCGGGCCAGAATCGGATAGTGGGGACTGTGTTCCATCCAGCCCTTGACAATTAGTCGCACTATAACTTATAATTTAGGAGCACCTAAATTATAAGTTATTCCGTGCGCCAATTCCGGCCACCGGACAAGGAGTGGATCATGGCACAGCACATCGTCGATGAAACCAAACAGGAGCACCCCACCCCGGGGGCGGTCGCCATAAAGGAGATCATCAGGATGACGGCGTTTGGGGGGCTGATCGGTGCGCTGATCTTTCTCCCCGCCGGTCGGCTTGACTGGACGATGGGGTGGGTCTTTTTAGGGCTGTGGCTGGTGCCCAAGCTCGCCTACGTTTTCCTCCTGCTCTGGCGCGACCCCGATCTGCTGGCCGAGCGTGCCACGCGCCACGAAGATACCAAACGGTGGGACAAGATCATCCTTCCGGTTTATTTTGTATTCGGTCTGGCAACGTTCCTCGTGGGTGGCCTGGACGGGGGCCGCTTCAGGTGGTCGGGTGAGATACCGCCAGCGGTGATCGCCGCCGCGATCATCATCTACCTGCTGGGCAATTCCCTGTCGGGTTGGGTCGTATTGACCAATCGATACGCCTCCAGCGAGGCACGCATCCAATCGGATCGCGGGCAGCAGGTGATCGCAGCCGGGCCTTACCGCTTCGTCCGCCATCCGATGTATCTGGTTGCGGTGCTCATCTGGCCGGTGACACCGCTGATCCTCGAATCATGGTGGGCGATGATCCCCGGCACAATAACAGCGCTGATCATGGTCATTCGCACGGTATACGAGGATCGTATGCTGCTTGACGAACTCCCCGGTTACGCCGAATACGCGCAGCAGACCCGCTTCCGGTTGTTTCCCGGTATCTGGTAGGAGCGAAGACGATGACACAGCCCACAGTCGAGCAGCAGAAACCCCTGTTCAACATTGGCGACCTTATCAAGGTCGTGGTGATGCTGGCGATCATGGTCGGGGCGATGGCCGGGCTGGCTGGCCGCTGGGATTGGTGGGCAGGCTGGTCGTTTCTGGCGGTATTCTTCACCTACAGCCTGCTGCTGTTCGCGTGGCTGGCCCGGATCGACCCGGCGCTGATGCGAGAGCGAAAGAGGGACTCAGACGCACGCAACCGGCCCTACGAGCGGACCATCATCCCGGTGATGGTCACGCTGGAGATCGCGGTGCTGGCCGTCGCCGCGCTGGACGGGGGACGCTTCGGCTGGTCGACCGTGCCGGTCTGGGTGCGGATCGCAGGCTGGGCGCTGCTGGCCGTCACCGGGGCGATCATCCCCTGGGTGTTCCGCACAAACACGTATGCCAGCGGCGTGGGGCGCATTCAGGACGACCGCGAGCACCACGTGATCGACAGCGGGCCGTATCGAACCGTGCGGCATCCGATGTACACCGGCGTGATCATCGCCTGCGCTGCGCTGCCGCTGACGCTGGGATCGTGGTGGGCGCTGATCCCGGGCGGACTGCTGGCCGGACTGTTCGTGGTGCGAACTGCGTTAGAGGATCGGATGCTGCACGAGGAACTGCCCGGTTACGACGAATACGCGCAGCGCACCCGCTACAGACTGATCCCTGGCATCTGGTAAATAGACAATCTGCCTATATCCCCGCCGCCTCCACCCGCGCCGCCGCGCGGCTGGCTCGCCAGTCTTTGATCGCAAAGGGCAGGTAGAGCAGTGTGAACAGCACCACCGCGATCACCATCAGGTGAATCAGGTACCAGGGCCACTCAGGGAGCACGTCGATGAGGCTGGCGGTTTCGGGCTTGTGGTTGATGAAGAGGTAGTTGCTGCCCAGCAGCATATTGATCCCGAAGACCGGGATCGCATAGAGGAACAGGCCGATCAGCGTCTTGCGCAGCGATTTCCAGGTAGGGCGGAAGCCCTCGACGCCGGTCATGAAGCAGGCACTGATGACCATCAGCGCATGCGAGCCATTGTTGACGAAGAAGCGCATGTGCGGAAATCCGTAGAGGCCGATATCGGGGGTCAGGAGCGCCTGGGTCGCGGCACCGAGCGCGAGGAAGTAAGCAAACTCGTAGAGCTTATAACTGCGCGTGAAAAGCATGATCGGCATCATCCACACCAGCACCGCGCACAGGTGCAGGGGCAGCATGGTCTGCGGCGACCAGGTCCCGACGGCGATGTTCCAGATGTGCCAGATCAACTCATTGACGATCAGCGCCACGCCCAGCCCGATACGAAAGGCGCGTCGAGTTTTCTCGCCCGGCTTCCAGAAGAACATCGCTGCACCGGCTAATGCCACCAGCGCAAGATAGATCAGATGGGCTTTCCCGAACAGAACGAAGGGTTCGCCGGTATAGTCGAGGGCGAAATACTGGCTCATGAGCGTCTCCTCAGAGATTATTGGTGGATACCATCTTTAGCTACAACACCGTTTTCCCCGGATCGTCTCACTGGCGGAGATAATCTTGCACAAAAGGGCAGAACTGTGCTTTATTTGCACAGGATCATGTAGAAAAGCTGTCACAGGGAAGGATGCCCGATGGAACTCAACGATTTCATACGCCAGATGCCAAAAGCCGAGATTCACGTCCACATGGAGGGATCGATACGCCCCGAAACGCTGTTGAAGCTGGCCCGGAAAAACAATGTCGAACTCCCCAGCGATACAGTCGAGGGGCTGCGCCGCTGGTACACCTTCACCGACTTCGACCACTTCATCAGCATCTACATTAAGATATCGGAGTGCATCCAGACACCGGACGACATCGAGTTGATCGCCCGCGAGTTTTTAGAGGGTCAGGCCGCGCAAAACATCCGGTACAGCGAAGTGACCTATACCGCCCATACACACTACGAGCAGAAGGGCATCCCCTTCGACGAGCAGTTAGCTGCCTTGAACCGCGCCCGCGCCTGGGGAGAGCAAACGCTGGGCGTTCGGATGAACACCATCATCGACATCTCGCGCCACGTCGATACGGAAGTGGGACTTATCACGGCGAAATGGGCGGTGGAGGGAATGGGACAGGGCGTGGTTGCGCTGGGCCTGGGCGGACCGGAAGTCAACAACCCGCCGGAGCGATTCGGCGGGGCGTTTCAGTTCGCAGCAGATGCCGGGCTGCCCGGTGTGCCTCATGCCGGTGAAACCGAGGGGCCAGCCAGCATATGGGGATCACTACGAGCATTGAAGGCAGTGCGGATCGGGCATGGGGTTCGATGCCTGGAAGACTCCGCCCTGGTGGACGAACTCCGCGAGAGGCAGGTTCCGCTGGAAGTCTGCCCGACCAGTAATGTGTGTCTCAAAGTGTTTCCCGATTTCGCCTCGCATCCCCTTCCACGCCTGCTGGATGAAGGCTTATATGTAACCCTCAACTCCGACGATCCACCCCTGTTCAACACCACCCTGACCAATGAATATCTTCAGGCCGCCGCTGCGTTTGGCTTCGATGAAGAGACTCTTCGGATGCTGGTATTGAATGCCGTCCGGGCGGCACTGCTGCCCGCCGAGGAAAAGCAGGCAATGCTCCAGGTTTACGAAACCGAGTTTGAACAGTTAGGTAAATCATAGCCGCCGCCGGGCCAAACCTGTATTTCCGGCACAGATCATCGACACAGAGCCGCCGACTTTATGCTATACTGAGGCGCGTCAAATTCAAAACACAAGGAACGCTCAATGAACGACCTGATCGGGCAAAAGCTCGGTGCCTACCAGATTACCGGCGAGATCGGCCACGGCGGCATGGCCGATGTCTACCGCGCACACCAGCCATCCATCGACCGCGACGTTGCGATCAAGATGCTGCCTGCACACCTGATGCAGGATCGGCAGTTCCTCGATCGCTTCAACCGGGAAGTCCAGGTGATCGCAAAACTACAGCATCCGCATATCCTGTCCGTCTATGACTACGGCGAATACAACGGGCAGCCCTATATCGTGATGCAGTACGTGCCGACCGGCACGCTGGCTGACATCATCATTGCGTCGGCAAAAGGCCTGCCGCTTGTCGAAGTTGCCCGCCTGGTCGAGCAGATCGCCTCGGCGCTTGATTTCGCCCACGAAAAGGGGATCGTCCACCGCGACTTCAAACCGTCGAACGTGCTGCTCGACGAAAAGAAGAACGTCTACCTTGCCGACTTCGGGATCGCCAAAGTGATCGACGAAACCGCCCAACTGACCGGCAGCGGTATCGTCGGCACACCGTCGTATATCGCGCCGGAGATGGCAAGCCGAGGGGAAGTCACCCCGCTGGTCGACGTCTATGCGCTGGGGATTACCCTCTTCCAGATGCTGACCGGTCAACTGCCTTTCCAGAGTCCGACCCCGATGGCCGCACTGATGGCTCATATCAACGACCCCGTGCCCGACGTCACCGCACTGCGTGCCGACCTCCCGCCAGGAGTGCAGGCAGTTGTCTCCCGCGCACTGGCTAAAGACCCATTCAAACGCTATCAGACCGCGGGGGAACTCGCCGCTGCTTTGCAGAAAGTGGTCGAAACCGCTGCTGAGACGGAACCTTCAGAACCGCCGCTGCATACGCTCGAATCGCCGGTATTCAACAGGCCGCCGACTGCCCGCGAGGAACAGCCTACCCAACGGCGGCGAAAGACCGTACCCTGGATCGCTGTCGGCGTGGGGTTGGGCGCATTGGTCATCTGTGCAGGGTTGATAATCGGTGGGATGGTGCTGTCCAAAGCGCTGGGAGGGAAGCCGGCAGCAACGCCCGAACAGGACGCCGCCAAAACCGTCGAGCCGACCCGGACAGCTGACGCTACCGCAGCCCACACCGGCAAACAGACATTGACCGTTCCTACTGAGATCGTCCCCACCGAAAATGTCCCGCCGCCGACCATCAACAGCGAACCCCAGGCGATTGACCTTGTACTGGGCGATCTCAGTACCTATACCACCTCGACCGGGGCAGTCTATTTTATCGGGGAGATCACCAATACCGGGAATGTAGGTCTGGTTTACGTCAAGCTCACGATCATTCTGCGCGATCAGGCCAACAACTTACTCACCACCGAAACCGGCTATGTAGACCTGACCGTACTGGAACCGGGCCAGACCGCGCCGATCTCGGTGCTGTTCGCCGACGGCGTGCCGGACTATCACCATTACGAATTTACATTGCAAGGCGACCCGGCGACCTATCTCCACAGCTACAACGATTTTGAGATCATCGCCGACAACGGTCACATCGGCTCGTTGTCCGGGTATCAGATCGAGGGCGAGGTGCGCAATACCGGCGATCACGCGGCAGAGTTCGTCAAGGTCGTCGCGAGTTTATACAACAGCGATGGGGTGATCATCGGCACCAGCTTCACCTATGTTTCAGCCGATATCCTCCAGCCGGGAGAGTCCTCAACCTTTGACCTGACCGTCTACTCCGTCCCGGCGGAAAGCATCGACAGCTACACGCTGATCGTACAGGGGAGTGAGGTCAATTAGGCCAGCCTATCACCAGGCATAGGTTTCCGGTGCCTGACCACCTGGCCCCGGCCAGATTTCGTCCAGGCGGGCGCGAGTCTCCTCGCCCAGGTCGATCTCGACTGCACGCAGGCTGCTTCGAAGCTGCTCAATCGTTCTCGTTCCAATGATCGGGGCGGTGACCACCGGGTTATCGAGCAGCCAGGCCAGCGCAGCCGCCGCCGGGGTTTCGCCCAGATCGCGGCACAGTGATTCGTAGGCTTCAAGCCGATCGCGGTGCGCCTCGATGTAGTCTTCGCCGAAAACGCCGCTGCGACGCCCCTGTCCCGACCCGGCTTTTTCGAGCAGCCCGGCCAGGCAGCCGCCGCCCAATGGGCTGTAAGGCACCAGCCCCAGGCCGTATTCACGGCAGGCCGGGATCACCTCCAACTCGACCATCCGGTTGCTAAGGCTGTAGACACTCTGCTCGCAGACCGGCCCCAGGAAGTTTCGCGCCGACGCCTTCTCGCAGGACTGGGCGATATTCCACCCGGCGAAGTTGCTGCTGCCGACATAGATCACTTTGCCCTGCTCGACCAGCACCTCCATCGCCTGCCAGATTTCCTCCCAGGGGGTTTCGCGCCGCCGGTGGGCCGGTCGGACAAGATCGCGCTCCGGCACGCCCCACCACTCCTTGTACTGCTCCTGGACTTCTCCCCGGTCGATGTGGTGCATGTAGTACAGGTCGATATGATCGGTTTGCAGCCGACGCAGGCTGTCTTCGCAGGCTTTACGAATATGGTAAGCCGACAGCCCCCGGTCGTTGATCTCGGCGCTCATCACAGCGTAGACTTTGGTCGCCAGCACGATTCGATCCCGGCGTGTCTTATCCTCGGACAGCCAGCGGCCAATGATCTCCTCGGTCAGGCCGATCCGTCCCCTGTCCGGTATCCAGCCCAGCCAGCCGTAAGAGTTGGCCGTATCGATGAAGTTGATGCCCTGTTCGAGCGCCTCGTTCAATATCGCGAGGCTGTCTTCTTCGGAGGTGTAGCAGCCGAAACTCATCGTTCCCAGGCATAACCGGCTCACCACAATGCCCGTCCGCCCCAGATGACTATACTGCATGATAGATTCCCCTTTTACGTTTCTGTTGAAGCCTGTTCAAGCTGGTTCCGGTGATACTCGCAGTAGTAGTCGATTTTCCAGCGAATGAACGACAGATGTTTGCCAAGCTCCTGCATCTGCTGCTCGACCACGGCCTCGTGTGCTCTGAGAATGTTCAGGCGGTCGGCGACGGTATCATCGCCCTGCTGCATCAGCTCGATATACCGCTTAATATCGGTGATGGGCATCCCACCTTTTTTCAGACAGAGCACAAAGTTGATCTGCTCGACATCTTCCTGCGAGTAAGTGCGGTGACCGTTCTCCCGGCGGGTAACCGGAGTTACCAGCCCGATCTGCTCGTAATAGCGGAGGGTGTGAATACTCAACCCGGTCTGCTCTGAAACCTGCCCGATCGACATCATATGTGCCGCCTTTCTGCTGCGCCCGGATCACTCGACCGGGGTTACCCGGTGCCAAAGCGCGTTGACGATCACCCATTCGCCGTTGAACTTCGCCAGGTGGAGGTAATCGACAAACGGCGAGGCAGCCATCTTTACACTCGCCATATCCTTGTAGATGTCGAAGATCGTCACCTCGTATCCCCGACCCTCTACCGGCGTACCAGCCCCGATCCCGGCCCGCGTGAACTCAACCATCCACGAGGCGCTCACCGGGGAAAGCAGGCTGCCCCCGGTTTTCTCATGAACGGAAATCTCGCGCTTGCACAGGTCGGGGTGCAGGCAGGCGGCCATCCGGTCGGCATCGCCCGTATACCAACCCTCGATGTAATTGGCGACCGTCTGCCTGATCGCCTCGATATCGGCAGTTGATGGCTTTGTGTCTGTTTGCTTCGTTTGTGCTGTCATCTCCCGTTTTCCTTTCGTTATCTATAAATGGATCGTTTCTTCTCGCTGCCGATATTATCATAAAACCTGGAGTCGACTCTATGTCAAGCAGTTGATTCGGAGAATCCCGGAACTGCCCGGCGGCCCGTCATCGATCAGTTCTTCAACGAATGCTTATTCTTTCCACATGATTTCTTAACATTCAGTCGATATCTTCAGAAAGCTGTTTAACGGTAACCGGAGATTACGATCTTATTGGAAGAAAAGGATAGAACCTGTGAAACACTATCGACTGACAGGCGGGATACTCGCCGCCCTGACCCTGCTCACACTGGCCGCCTGCTCCACCGGAGCAGCTACCGAAAGCGAACCGGCTGAGCCGGACATCGTCGTCGTGGACGAGGAAACCGGCGTCACCAGCGTCGACGAGACGGCGCTGGCCCTCCAAATCGACACCTACCCGGCAGGCGATCTGACCGCCGAGGAAGCCGCCGGGCTGCTCTACATGCGCGAGGAAGAAAAACTGGCCCACGATGTCTACGTGACGCTGTACGACCTGTGGGGGCTTCCCGTTTTTCAGAACATCGCCAGCAGCGAACTGACTCACACCGAGGCCGTCAAGACACTCATCGACCGCTACGGGCTGGATGACCCGGCGGCGGGGACGGTCGGCAGTTTCACCGATCCGACGCTCCAATCGCTGTATGATCAACTGGTCGACAGCGGGGCGGAGTCGCTGGAAAGCGCCCTGCGCGCCGGGGCAGCGGTCGAGGAGATCGACATTTTCGACCTGCAGGAGCGGATCGCCCAGACCGATCACGGTGATATCGCCCTGGTCTACGAGAACCTGATGCAGGGATCGCGCAATCACCTGCGGGCGTTCACCTCGACACTCGAACGTCAGACGGGCGAAAGCTACGTGCCGCAGTATCTTGATCAGGCCAGCTACGACGAGATCGTCAGCACGGGCATCGAGACCGGTGGTGCCGGTCGCGGCGGCGCGGGGAATGCTGGCGGGCGCGGGAACGGTCGGGGGCGCTGACCAGCAGAGATAGTTAGAAGCAAAAAGAGTCCCGAAGTGGGACTCTTTTTTGATTCAATATCGGTTTGGCGATATTCCAACCACGCCACGACTTTTATTTTGTATCGGCTCCATGCTCAGGCGGAGCGGAAAACGACCGATTTATGTACAAGATATACCAGTGGTCATTCAGATTCTTTTGAAATCCTGTCCGAATGTATTTATAGAAACTATATATACCGACTAAGGCAAATGCCAGGACAATCCCCAGAAAAAGCCTTTCCACCGAGAAGGATGCTATCAGTAGATAGAGATTTACAGATCCGGCAAGGAGCCAGCCTGTAATAAGTATCTGCGCGGCGTGCTGCTCCGCGCTCAACTTGACCAGTCGAGCGCCCGCCTCCGGGGATGCGACTCTGATGGCGTCGTACTTCAGAGCGGCGGAGGGTTTCTCCGGGTCTATCTTCTCTTCTTCGTCCGGCTTCTTGCGAAAAAGGGAAGGAACTTTTGTGATTCCATACAGCACGATTGACAGGATGTAAGCGATTACCGCGAACAACAAAAATGTCCAGAGGGTGATGGGGAAATCGGGATCGGCCAGGTATTCACCCAGGAGTCCAAATGCCTTCGATGGCCCAAGCCAGGTGATCGCCCAGGTCAGGATGATGACCGTGCCCGGTATGACCCTTCCAATGATGTCATATGTCACCTGGGGGATGAGTTCTACCAGCGATGAAGCAGTTTTCTCCATGTCTTTCTCCTCACATAATGCGATCATATACAGGTACCCAATCACGCACAAGCATTTGTCTGGCACCGCTGCCGGACGTGGTCGCGGGAACGGTCGGGGGAACTGACTGGCGGAGATGAAAACAAAGAGAGTCCCGGTTCGGGACTCTCTTTTTGTTTGCGGTCGGGGGGCGATCTCAAGTCTCCGATACTGCTGCTCTGTGTTTCGACGGCATCGACTCCAGCGAGGTCAGGCCGATGGCGGCCAACACGCACACAATCCCGATCAGGTGGCCCCACTGAAACGACTCGCCGAGCATCACATACGAGCACAGCACGGCGACAATCGGCGTCACCCCGGTGAAGATCGCGGCGGTGCTGGTCGATACTTTGGTCACGCCATCGAACCAGAACAGGTAAGCGAGGATCGTCATCACGGGCATGGCGATGAGCACAAAACTGGCATCGAGCCAGGTGACGGCTGAAAAGTCGAAGTGCAGCGCCTCGATGATGCCCTGCGGGGCAAACAGGATCAGGGCAAAGGTGCTGACGAGTGTCGCACTCATCAATGGGGAGACGCGCTCGGCGCTGAGTTTGCGGAAGACGGTAAACGACGCCTCGCCGGTGACCGCGCCGAGCACCAGCAGGCTTCCCAGCCAGGTACTCGCCGACTGCCCGCTGCCCGGCTCCAACGCGATTCCATTCACGGCCAGTATCCCGATCAGGGCCAGGGCGACACCCGCCGCCTGATTCCAGATGACCCGCTCACGCATGAAAACCCAGGAGATCAGCGCCAGGATCGCCGGGGTGGTCGAGGTGATGATCCCCCCGACGGCGGCGCTGGTGTGTTTCAGCCCGTTCAGCAGGAACATATTGAACAGAAACAAGCCGGTAAACGCCTGCAAAAAGTTCATCAGCCAATCGCGGCGGGTCATGATGCGCAGCTCATAGCGATGCCTCCAGGCGATGGCGATCAGGATCGGCGCGACGACCAGATAGCGCAGCAGCTGACTCAGCGAGACCGGGAAGCGGGCGATGACCGGTTTGGCAACCACGATGTATGTCCCGACCAACGCCATCGCACCGGCAAGTTTCAAATAGGTAACCACTCTCTCTTTATCCATCGATACGACTCCTTCACAGTTCGTATCGATGATAAAGGATCGCGGGCGACTAATCTTGAACGTTCTTGCTGATACTCTGGCGATAGCGGCCCGGAGTCACGCCGACGATACGGCGGAAGTGGCGCGTCAGGTGGCTTTGATCGGCGAAACCGGTATCGAAGGACACACGGGCAATCGGCTGGCCGGCGGCGAGGAGCTGCCTGGCCCGGCGAATGCGGACATGGTTCAGGTAAGCGTGGGGGGGCATCCCGATCACCTCGTGGAAAACGCGCACAAAATGAAAATTACTCATGCAGACCAGCCTGCCCAATTCGTCGAGGGTGATATTCCGCGTGTAGTTGTCCTCGATGTAGTCGCGGGCCAGCGCAACGACATCGCGCTCGTCACCTGCCGGACGGAGTTCCACGCGCGGATCGGCGTGGCGGGTGATCAGCAGGGCGAGCGTCGACAGCAGGCGTGTTTCGGCTTCGAGGGGAGAAGCGCCCTGCTCCAACGCCGCATGGATCGCGAGGAGCCGCGCAGCAATATCAGGATCGTGGATCACCGAGTCGGGGAAGAAGGGCAGCCCGGCGGGGCGATCCGCGATCTGCGTGGTGAGAGCGCACATGTGACCGGTATCGATGTAAAACATGCGATACGTCCAGCCGTCGGCGTTGACCGCCTGCCCGTTGTGAACTTCGCCCGGATAGCAGCAGGGAACCGACCCGGCACCAGCGATATGCTCCCGGTGGCGGTAATCGTAACGATAGGCACCCTTCGCCACCGCGCCGATCACATAATGCTCGTGCGTATGCGGGGCGAAGTTCTGCGTGCGGTAGTGGGCAAAGAGCAGCTCGCTGCCCGGCAGGATGGGCGTCTGCCAGTATTTCGCCCGCTCTCCCGCCGCGCGGTCGGGCGGCTGAGCCTTGTGTGCAGGCATCGATCCTCCTGTGAGGGGGATTGTATGCGATCAGGGGGATTTGATCTATAAAGGAATCATAAGAGCCTCGATCTGAGGCTCCTGGTGATCCGGTGTCGGGTTGGTGGAGGGCGATCTATTTAGCTTCACACCCCATGAATCGACCATCAATGACGTTTCCTTGCTCGGCGTCTATACCTGCTTGCTGATAACTTCGGTTGAGCATTTACAAAGATAGTCTCCGGCATTCTTTTACCTTCAATTTTGAAATGTTCTTCAGCTTTTCGGAGATCAGCGATACGTTCCCTGGAACCCCCAACATCTATAACAAGGTAGATTGCATATTCAGTTTTCTCAGCTTTTTGGTATTCACCAACTTGTACTTCAAATCCATGCAACATATATGGATTTGTGGTTAGCTTAACCTCTACCAACACTCGACTATGATACCCAGCACTTAGCTTGAAATCCACGGGACCTCTACCCGCGTTGGTTTCCCTACTTAAATCAAGATTGTTTGCTTCACAATATGAGTCCGCTACTGCATAGAATAACTTCTGAGCAGTCTCTTCTTTCCTGGGTTCCCGCCGATCATCATCTCTATAAAGAATAGTGTATAGTTGGTTGTTCTCTACCAAATCTTTAAACTTTCCACAAATCACTCTTACCACTCGTAGAACATCTTCAGGTGTGGCAAGCCGAGGAAGGCTTAATTCAAGAGGATTTTCTTTTACAAAGCGGCGTGCTGCAAGGTACCAAACAATCTGGTCCGCTGGATCTTTATCAAAATCATATCTAACCGCAGGCAGGCCCTTGTAGGCTTTTATTACCTCCTGAAGTAAGTCTGGATAATCAAGAAAAATGGAACGTATCTGAGCTTTTGTTAATTGCTTGCGCGCTTCTGCCCATACTCGCCCTACTAATTCATTTACTTTTTGCCTTAGAGTCTGATTTTCTGCAATCACATAGCCGATACCGTCCCAGCTATTAGCCGTAGGCAAATCTCGTAATATGTCGCAAGGGATAAGAATAATAGGGTAACCATTAAACTTGTTTCTAGGAAGATAATAAACTCTCTCTTTATAAGTTACTCTAAAAGTCTGAACCTCAAACTCACCAAACACTCGTTCCGAGTAAGCATACAGATCCTCGAGTATTATCCACCCTATCATGTCACTAATACGATCTGCACCTACCCCTTCTTCGAATACACCCAAAAGCTCAAAAAATTCCGGGGCTTTTATACCCGCGTCTACAATCTTCTTTGCAGTTTGGAGTACCTGACGACGAAGTTTCTTCCCCATACCACTACCTGAAGTACCGGAGGATGAGTAACCAATACACAGTCCTTTCATTTCTCCGAACTGAAAGAGCCTCCAAGCCTGTCTCCAAAAGACGTCTCCTGTATTCTCCGACTCAGCTAAAAGTTTAAGAATATCAGAATAGCGCTTTTGTATTTTCTCGTATGAACTCTTTAACTCTGGGGCTTCGGTACTTCTGAGAAGAAACGGATCTATAAAGAGATTGGTATCAATATCCAGAACAGCATCAAATGCTCCGGTAGCATCGAATGCCTCTTTATCAATTCCCAAATAGTCACTTATTGAAACCGGCATTTCCCTGCTCAGGCACACTGACTTAAAGTGGAATAGATAAAATGATAAAATGTATTACTTCAATTCAATCATATACAATCCATACACCAAACACAAGCTTTTCGCCACGATAAATAAAAAGGAGCCTCGATCCGAGGCTCTCATTGATTCTCTATCAGGCTGCAACACAGCGATCTACACCCTTACCACATCCTCCATGCACATGCCGTTGACCAGCAGTTCCGTCATCTGCGGGCGGGGCAGATCGGTGACCGCGACAACGCCGTGGCCGGGCAGCATCGCCACAACCACCCCATCGAGCGGCCCCGCCGACCTGAACGCCTCCGACTGGAACAGCGCCGAGAGCAGCATCAGCTCCGATTCGCGCACCCCGCAGGGCAGATCGATAGGCGGGAAGCGCTCCGGGTCGGGGTGGACGATCTCGATCAGATCGGGCCGGGTGATGCTTCCGGCGGCTGGTTGGCGGTGGAAATGTTCAATCGAGAGCACCTTCGGCTGGGCACCGTCCGGCAGCACCTCGATTGTCTCGTAGCGCGAGAAATGATCTTCCAGATAGTCGAGGAACGAGTCGAAGCTGTCGACCAGCCCGGCGCGGGTCAGCCACCCGGCGACGTAGACCATGCCGTTCTCGTGGGTCTCGACCGAGGGCGCGTTGAAGGTAATCGGGCAGCCGTCGGGCAGCGCTCGGACGTAACCGGCGGGCGTCATCCTCCCGACCGGCACGATCTGCCCGTCGTTCGGATCGGCGCTCAGCTCGATCTTGCCGCCGCCGGTGGTCGTGACACCCATCACCCGCAGATTGACATCGAGCTGGCTGCGCATCCCCTCGCCCAGCGCGGATCGATTCAGGAAGCGGAGCACACCCCGCACCTGGTTCGATGTGCCATACTTGCCGAGCGGCACTTCATCCTCGATGTAGCCGACCGCGCCAAGCGCGCGCCCGGTATCGGCCATCTCCCGGTGGATCGGAGAGGCGCACCACTGATCCCAGGTCAGCCGGGAGGATTCGTCACCCTCGTGGCCGGTCAGATGCTGCGCGCCGACGTGCGCCTGGATTCGCAGCACGACGCTGTCGAAGATATCGTCCTCGCTGCCGGTGAGCAGTTGATAGTTCCCGGCCATGCTCGCCCACAACACGCGGCTGATCGACGTACCGGCAGGGTCACCTTCGACCAGAAACCCAACGTGCCCCGACTTCCGCACGAGCAGCCCGCGTGCCGTATCGAAGGGGTCTTCGTCAGGCAGGTGATCGATAGTGGAGATCACCAGCCCCATTCCGCGCGGCTTGGGCAGCATCGTCAGAAAATCGGTCGGCAGGATTTCGGCGTCGAAGCTGGGGGAGAAGCCCATCCCCAGGTGGGCGACCGGGCCGAGCATGGTTGGCGTGTCGGGCGGATCGACGAACAAGCAGCCGCCCGCTTCGAGGCGCTCTCTGATCTGCGCCAATACATATTCTTGCAGCGGGTTGTGAGGGGCAATCGCCACCCAGACGTTCAGCGGGCGCGGCTTCCAGCAGTAATACCCGTTCGTTCGAATCATACCCCCGCCCGATAAGGCAGACTGGCCTCTTGTCATAATCTCCTCGATTGATACCCCCGTCTCACGACGGGTCGCTTTGCACCAGAGATACTAACACCGCACCCGGTCAAATAGTTCTCCGTCGGTGGTGTCCCCTTGATAGTAACGTGTGCGGTCAGCAGGCGGCAAACCGGCCCACCGCGCCCGATCGATTATTCGATGAATCCGTTCGTTTGCAGCCACTTCTTAAGCTCGATCTCGCCCGCCTCGGTGATCATGCTGCCCCGGTCGATCCCGCGCGGGCTGCTGCCCTTTTCAAGCGGCGCAGGCGTTTCGAAGGGCAAATCTTCACCCTTCCGGGCGACAATGATCGTCGGCACCGACTTGAACCCCGTCCACTCGACCACCAGCTTTTCGGCTGCCGCGTCCTTATCGATATAGATCGTACGCGGGTTCATGCCGTACTGCGCGAAAACGCGATCAGCTTTGGCCTGGTACGGGCAAAAAGTCGACCGGGTATAGACGACCAGTTCTTTATCTTCAGACATTGTTCCTCCTCAGGCTGTCACGGGATGGGCGTGGATTCGACCTCTTCCTCGTCGCCGATTGGCTCGTTGCGCAGGTAGCAAAGCAGCCCGCGCGCGATCCCCAGCGCGGCAACATCGGCGTGTTCGGTCAGCATCTCCCGATCCATATACATGAATCCCACTTCGATAATCGCACCCGGCGTGCCGGGAGCCACTTCCCGAAAATTGTGGTACTGGGTCATGTCGTAGGTCACGCTGGGATGGAAGGTCATCCCGGTTGTGTCGGCGTACCGGTCGATCAGGCAGCGGACAAGCCGGGTATCCTCCTCCGGTGTGGATGATTCGGCAAAACTGGCAACCTTGAACCCGGTCGCCGCATCGTTGATATAGTCACACGAATCGGCGTGGATCGAGATCACCGCCAGCCCACCGTACCCTTGCAGGCGCGGGTCGAACTCCTCCAGCAGGTCGACGGTGAAGCCGTGTTCCGAAAGCCACTCGACCACCAGCATGGCGATATTCTCGTTGACCTCCGCCTCGGTCAGCCCATCGGCACAGACTGCGCCAGGATCGTCGACGCCCGTTTCCGGGTAAATTCCCATATGCCCACTGACGATCCCAATATTGTTGAACGACATCGCAGCGAGTTCTTCTGTCGGTGGCGGGGGTGGATCGGTTGGAAGCGGTGTAGTCGATACCCCGCTCGACTGGGTCGCCAGCGCCACCGACAACTGGTCGACGGCCCCAGTTGGCATGAAAGTGGTCGGAGTCCACCACGTGAACAGCGTTGCGACAACCGCCGCGCTCAACACGATCAGGCCCAGCGTCCGCGCCAGCACGCCAAACCGGATCACCGGCACGCGGCTGCCCGATGCGGCGGCGGTGGGTTCTTCCTTTTTCTGGGGCGTAGTTTTGAGGATCGATTCGTTCGGCGGGATCGTCCCGCGCCGGTCACGCACCCGCACGACGGCGGGCGTTTTGACCGGCTCGTCGTTTACCGGCGGATCGAGGTCGTCGTCAAAGGTGAATGTCTCAAACGAGTCGGTGTCTTCTTCGGGTGTTTCTTCGTCATCGAGCGCGCTTTTCCGCACCAGCGGCACCTCGATGATTTCCTGGGGACGCATCATGGGTCGGGTCGGGGGGCGCGGGCTGCGGCGCTCCCCTGGCGGGCGCGATCCGAAAGGCGCGGCGCGGTCGTTGTCATCGCGTTCGCCGAATGGCTTCCGGAAGGGGGAGTCTCGATCTGAATCAGGCATGGGCTAATGATAATGTGCCGGGGGATGGGTCGCAAATAATTGTAGGGCGGGATTCACCGCGAAGGATGCAAAGAACGCAAAGGAAATACAGATGGACTAGCCCGGGGCTGAAGCCGCCGGGCTAAGGGTTCGTCTGGAAATATCGAGGAAGGAGAAAGATGGTTCTACGAAATCTTCTCCGCAAAGGCCCGGACCGGCATTGCGGCGACGGCCTTTGCCTTGAGCGGCACGGCGTAGAAGCGGAACGACTTCCCGTACAGCGCGTCGAGGTTCGCCATATTCTCCACGATCAGGATGTCACGCTTGAGAAACTCTGAGTGAGCCGGGCGCTCCGGGTCGGCGTGATCGTCGATGTTGATTGTATCGACGCCCACCAGCTTGACGCCGCGTTCGAGCAGTGCGGCGATCAGCTCCCGCGAGATGAACGGATACTGATGGTAGGCATCATCGCCCCAGTAGCGATCCCAGCCAAAGTTGAACAGTACCGCTCGCCCCGCGAGATCGAGATCGGCAGGCAGCACATCAGCGCCGGGCGGGTTGGCCGGATCGCACCCCCGCACGTCGATCACCACGCCGGGGAGAATCACCTCGTCGAGCCGCACCTCGCTGATGTCGCGGCGGTCGGGCCAGCGGTGGAAGGGTGAATCGAGATAGGTGCCAATCGAGGTCTGGAACGACATCTCGGTCACTTCGAAAGAGGCTTTGCCCTGGTATCTTGGTGCCGATTCGGCGTGAGTCATGAAGGGGTGGATATGGGCGGTGAAAGGCGTCACTGTCCCGTCCTCGTTCTTCATCTTGAAGCCGGGCATCCCATCCTCGAAGGTGTGTGATAGATCGATGAAGCGTGACACGTGATTATCCTTTCGGCTGGCGGAGCATCGTCCAGTGTGGAATCTCGGTGCCGGGGAGTTTGTCCTCGGACAGTACTTCGAAGCCATAGTGCTCGTACATCGCTACATTCGACGCGCGATTGGTGTAGAGATAGATCGGCATCTGCTCCCGGTCACAGCGGGCGAGCATAGGGCGCATCAACCGGCTGGCATAACCCTTCCCCTGCTGATCCGGGTCGACGCCCAGCGGGTCGAGGAACCAGTGCGGAAAGGGAGTCTGCTCATGGTGCAGGTTTTCGATGAAGGTGTTGATCGGAAGCTGCTTTCGCAGCACGCCCAACCCCGACTTCAAGGCCAGCGACGGCGCCCGGCAGCGGATCAGATGCAAGAGAGTCCGCTCGATACGGGTCGAATAGACCCAGGCGGCAGCGCCTTCCAGCGCGGAGGTCGGCGCGTAGACTTCACCGAACAGCACCCCATAGCGCACGATGAACTCGAAGGCGTACTTCAGCTTTTTGCGCCGCACCTGCGGATCGGGGAAGAAAGCGACCGAATGAACGTCCTCGAAGAAGGCCCGCGCAAGCATCGCCCCCGCCGGTTTGATATCCGCCCTGGTCAGGCGGTAGAGTTCTTCCAAACCGCTCATGATGATCTCCCCTGCGCCGATTATCCCGGCAGCCACAGTCAATTATACGTGCTTCGCGGAGCCTGCCCAATCCGGCGGTCACAACGCTGCTCACCACCCGATCACCTTCTTGACGAACACCTACCCTTCATGTACTCTCTTGCTCAAGAGAACGCTCTCTTGAAAACGCCCATCGCAGCCTCGTATCTTCCTCAGGGGTACCAATGACCGGACATCGAAACGTTATTCAGGAGTGGCAGTTTACCGACGATCAGGGAACGTTCACGCTCCCCGCACCGCACCACACCAGCTATCTCTACTTCCCGCTCGTCAACAGCCGGGGGATGATGTCGGCGATCACACCCACGCTGCACGGGGACATCAAGACCGGGCAGAACGCCTATCTGATGCCGCCCGTCTCGCTCGAAGATTTGCACAACACGCGCTCGGCGCGCAATTTCTGGGTCAGCGTCGACGGCTGCGCCCCCTGGTCGGCGGCGGGGAACTCGGCACGGCAGATCGCCGACGATGCCGATCAGGTCAGCCTGGAAGCCGGGCTGCTCTGGCACAAGATCACCCGCAGCAGCGATACTTTCGGCCTGCAAGCCGAAATCACCAGCTTCGTGCCGATGACCAACGACACGGTCGAGCTGATGCGGGTGACGATCACCAACATCCACAATCAGCCAATCCGCCTGAATCCGACGGCGGCGATCCCGATCTACGGGCGCTCCGCCGACAACCTGCGCGATCACCGGCACGTGACCTCGCTGCTGCACCGGATCGAAACCCACCCGGAAGGCGTGACCGTCTGCCCGACTCTCTCGTTCGACGAGCGCGGGCACGTTCCGAATACCGTGGCCTACGGCGTCTTCGGGATCGACCAGGATGGCACGCTCCCGGCAGGCTTCACGCCCATCGTCGAAGATTTCATTGGCGAGGGCGGCAGCCTCGACTGGCCCCAGGCGGCGGTCGATCCGCAGTCGACCCGACCGCAACCGGCGGGACTCACCTTTGCCGGTTACGAGACGATCGGCGGGCTGCACTTCGAAGCGATCACGCTCGATCCGCAGCAGTCGCACACTTACATCCTGATCCTCGCCTGTATGGATCAGGACGACGACCCCGGTACGCTCATCGAGGCGTACGGCAGCGAGGAGAAGTTCAGTTCGGCGCTTGCCGACTGTCAATCGTTCTGGCAGACCAGCGCCAGCGCCGCCGCCTTCCACACCGCCGACCCGACCTTCGATCAGTGGATAAAGTGGGTGGTGATCCAGCCTACCCTGCGCCGCCTGTTCGGGAATTCGTTCCTGCCCGCCCACGATTATGGGCGCGGGGGGCGCGGATGGCGCGATCTATGGCAGGACTGCCTGGCCCTGCTGCTGACCGAACCCGACGACGTGCCGCATTTGCTGTTCAGCAGCTTCGCCGGGATTCGAATGGACGGCAGCAACGCGACGATTATCGGGGCTGCGCCGGGTGAGTTCAAAGCCGACCGCAACGATATCCCCCGCGTATGGATGGATCACGGCGTGTGGCCTTACCTGACGACCCGACTATACCTCGACCAGAGCGGCGATCTCGGTTTCCTGCTGCGCCCGCAGACTTATTTCAAGGACACCCATATCAACCGCTGCACCGCCCACGACGAACGCTGGGACGCGGATCAGGGCACCCAATTGATGACCTCTGCGGGCGAAGCCTACCGGGGCACCGTGCTGGAACATCTCCTCGTGCAGCATTTGACCGCGTTCTACCATGTCGGCGAGCACAATATCATCCGGCTCGAAGGCGCTGACTGGAACGATGGGATGGACATGGCCCGCAGCCGGGGCGAAAGTGTCGCATTTACGGCGCTCTACGCCAGCAACCTGCGCGATCTGAGCGACCTGTTCGCCGCCCTGATCGAGCGCGGCATAGACACTATCGATATCGCTGCCGAACTCCTCCCCCTGCTCGATACGCTGGGTGACCCAATCGACTATGACGATATCGCCGCCAAGCAGCGCCTTCTCGCCGGTTACTTCGACACCTGCCAGCACACGATCTCAGGCAAGACTGCCGCCGTCTCCCTGACCGATCTCGCCAGTGACCTGGCCGCCAAAGCCGACTGGCTCACCGGCCATCTCCACCAGCAGGAGTGGATCACCGACCGGGCCGGGTATTCGTGGTTCAACGGCTACTACGACGACGCCGGACAGCAGGTCGAGGGCGATCACCCTAACGGGGTGCGGATGACGCTCACCGGGCAGGTCTTCACACTGATGGGCGGGGTCGCCACCGACGAGCAGGCCCGGTCGATTGTCCGCGCCGCCCGCCGCTATTTACACGAACCGTCGATGGGCGGCTACCGGCTCAACACCGATTTCGGCGAGACGAAGCTCAATATGGGCCGCTGCTTCAGCTTCGCCTTCGGCCACAAGGAAAACGGGGCGATGTTCAGCCACATGGCGATCATGTACGCAAACGCGCTCTATCAACGCGGGCTGGTCGACGAGGGCTTCGAGGTTCTCGACGACATCTACCGGCACTGCTGCAACTTCGAGACCTGCCGCATCTATCCCGGCATCCCCGAATACGTCAATGTGCGCGGGCGGGGGATGTATACCTGGCTGACCGGGTCGGCAAGCTGGTTCCTGCTCACGTTTGTCAACGAGGTCTTCGGCGTCAAAGGCGAACTGGGCGATCTCGTCCTCGAACCGAAGCTCGCCGCCGGCCAGTTCGACGCCGACGGTGCAGCCGGGATCGACATCGCCTTTGCCGGGCGCAGCCTTGCGATCACCTATCACAACGCCGGTCGGCTGGACTACGGCGCGTATCGGGTCGGTGCGGTAGCTCTGGATGGAGCCGTCCTCGAAGCCGATATTCAGACCGACCGCGCCCGGATCGATCGAGAGCGGATCGCCGCGCTCGATGTGAACCGGGCACACGAACTGCACGTCGAACTCGTGGAGAAGTAACCATGTCGAATCTGGTGGAAATCAGCGAATACACGGGGATCGGCTACCGCCCGTTGATCGACTACGGGGCGTGGCGGGTTGCCATATTGCGCTATCACCCCGAACTCGAACCCGATGCCATCCATGCCATGCAGCGCCACGATGAAACCGACGAGGTGTTCGTGCTCCTCGAAGGTCGCTGTATTCTCTTTCTCGGCGAAGGTGACGGGCAGGTCGAGGCGATCCACACCGAAGACATGCAGCCCCTGAAGCTCTACAACGTCAAACGGGGGGTATGGCATACCCACACTCTCAGCGCCGACGCCACCGTCCTGATCGTGGAAAACGTCGATACCTCCGATGCTAACTCCCCGGTCATCATGCTCACGCCGGAGCAGCAGGCCGAGTTAGTCCGGTTGACCCACCAGCTATGGAATGAGTGAGGGCGAAATATGGCCGATATGACCTTCGACGCACAGAACCGTTTCATTTTTGAGGATTACGCCAACAGGCCAACGTTCGCCAGCTTCCTGCCCGGAATCGCCGGGCCGATGGGCATCCCGATGTGGGTGTTTTACGTCAACCGGGGGCAGGCGGTGGCCGGGTTTGGCGTCGAAAGCAAAGACACGCCGATCACCGAGTTCGAACCGGCCAACAAAGCCTATCGAAATGTCTCCACGACCGGGTTTCGCACCTTCCTGAAGATCGACGGCAGCACTCACGAACCCTTTGCCCATACCATCGATCCGGCCATCGAGCGCAGCATGCATATCGGCATGAACGAGCTTGAGCTTGTCGAACGGTCGCCTGCCCACGCGCTCGAAACCCGCGTCCTGTATTTCACCCTGACCGGCGAACCGATCGCAGGGCTGGTTCGCCGGGTGACGATCAGCAATACGGGCAGCGCTCCCGTCGATCTGGCCGTCCTCGATGGCCTGCCGCTGATCTACCCGTTCGGGGTCGATAACCTGGTGACGAAAACCTTCTCCCGCACGGTCGAAGCCTGGATGGGGGTCGAGAACCTCGCGGAGAACGTCCCCTTTTACCGGCTGAGCCAGAGTCTCGTCGACAAAGCCGAGGTGACCGGGTACGAAGCCGGGCATTTCTACACGACCTTCACCGCCGAAAGTCGCCTGCCCGCGCTGGTCGATCCCGACGTCGTTTTCGGGGAGAACAAATCGCTCAGCCAGCCCGATCGATTCATCGCCGGCGACCTGGAAAGCCTGTACCGGGCCGGGCAAATCACCACCGGGAAGACGCCCTGCGGGTTCTTCGGCACCGAAACGACGCTCTCCCCCGGCGAGTCGATCACCCTCTACGGGATCGTCGGCCATGCCAGCAACCTCGACATCGCCCGCAGCGAAGCGGCACGTCTCGGCCAGCCGGAGCGAATCGAGGAACAGTACCGGGCGGCGCAGTCGCTGGCCCAATCACTGACCGACGCCGCCGCCGTGCAGACCGGTGAGCCGCTGTTCGACGCCTACACGCGCCAGACCTTCCTCGACAATGTGCTGCGAGGCGGCTGGCCGATCCTGCTCGGCGACCCCGATCAGCCGGTCGTCCAGCACATCTATTCCCGCAAACATGGCGACCTCGAACGCGACTACAACGATTTTTACATCGCGCCGGAGTTCTATTCGCAGGGGAACGGCAACTACCGCGACGTCAACCAGAACCGCCGCGAAGATGTCTGGTTGAATCCCCGCGTGGGCGATTTCAACGTCCGGTCGTTCATGAACCTGATTCAGGCCGACGGCTACAACTCGCTGGTCGTCTACGGTAACCGGTTCACACTCTTACCCGAAAGGCGTGAATCGATTCTCAGTTTAGTCGATGATCCTGAAAAGCTGTCCGCCTTTTTCGATCAGCCGTTTACGCCCGGATCGCTGCTGAAGTTCGTGTCGGTGACCGGAATCGGGCTGCGCGTCGATGCGGAGGAATTTCTATCGCAGTTATTGCGGCAGGCAGACACCGGCTTCACCGCTGTTCACCACGAAGGCTACTGGGTCGATCACTGGACGTACAACCTCGACCTGATCGAGAACTACCTGTCGATATACCCTGAGCGCAAAGCCGCGCTGCTTTTCGAGCAGCCCGACTTCACCTTCTACGACAGCCCGGTGATCGTCCTGCCACGCGATCAGAAATACGTCATACGCGACGATGGCAAAATTCGCCAGTACGACGCGGTCAGGGAAGACCCCGAAAAGGCGGCGCTGATCGCCTCGCGGGAGACTCAGCCGAACGTGGTGCGCGTTGACAAGGGTCAGGGCGATATCTTCACGACTACCCTGTTCGCCAGGCTGGTGACGCTCGCGCTGGTCAAGTTCGCCACGCGCGATCCGGGCGGCATGGGGATCGAAATGGAGGCGAACAAGCCCGGCTGGTACGATGCCGCCAACGGGCTGCCCGGCCTGTTCGGGAGTTCGATGCCGGAGACATTCGAGCTGGCCCGCCTCGTCGAGTTTCTACGTGCTGCCATCGCCGAACGGCCTCTGTCAGAGACAGTCGACCTGCCGGTCGAGATCGTGGATTTGCTGCGGGGGGTTCTCGACGCCCTGCGCCAGCCCCTTGATCCGATGAGCTATTGGGATACGGTATCCACGCTGCGAGAGACCTACCGGGAGCGGGTTCGGTTAGGCTTTGACGGCAAGACGGTATCGCTGCCGCTGGGAGAGATCGACCGGGCGCTGGGCGATTTCGCCGGGCAGCTCCGGGCGGGTATCGAGCGTGCCCTGGCACTGAATGACGGCATCCCACCCACCTACCTGATCCACCACGCCCGCGACTACGATCTCCTCGACCCCGCCTCTCCCGCCGACGAGCGCCGGTTTGTCCGTGTTAAGAAGTTCGAGCCGGAAGTGCTGCCGCTGTTCCTCGAAGGCCCGGTCAGGTACCTAAAAACGCTCCACGATCAGGCCGAGGCCCGCGCCCTGCATCAGCGGGTCAGGGAGAGCGATCTGTTCGATGCGAAGTTGAAGATGTACAAAACCAACGCTTCGCTCGCCGACCAACCCATCGAGATCGGGCGCGCGCGGGCCTTTCCGCCCGGCTGGCTGGAGAACGAGTCGATCTGGCTGCACATGGAATATAAATACCTGCTCTCGCTGCTGAAAGCGGGGCTGGTCGATGCGTTCTACGAGGATTTTCGCAATGTACTGATCCCATTCCAGGACCCGGAAGTCTACGGGCGGAGCTTGCTCGAAAACTCGTCGTTCATCGTCAGCAGCGCCCATGTCGATCCCTCGCTGCACGGTCGCGGGTTCGTCGCCCGCTTGAGCGGTTCGACCGCCGAATTTCTCAGCATTCTGCACCACATCATGATCGGCCCCCGGCCCTTTACCGTCGAGGACGACCAGCTTTGCCTGCGCCTTGACCCGGCCCTGCCCGGCTGGCTGTTCGACGAAAGCGGGACGATCACCTGCACCTTCCTGGGCAGTACGACCGTCGAATATCAGAACGAATCGCGGCGCGACACTTTCGGCGAGGCAGGCGCGCGCCCGGTGCAGATCGTGCTGACGCCGCGCAGCGGGGAGACGATCACGCTGGAAGGGGGAGTCATCCCGGCCCCATACGCCGAGCAGGTGCGAGATGGGATGTTCGAGAGGATACAAATCGATCTGGACTAGAGAAATATCGTGCACTCCTATAGCCCTCATCCTAAATCCCTCTCCCTCATGGAGAGGGACTTTTATATCATGCTCTGCAGAATGATACCTCTAATTTGAAAGCCCCTATCGCCCCGACTCAATCGCTTTCTGTGCGACGTTATCGGTGAGCCGGGGAGCGATCAGCTTAACGAACACCCCGACCTTACCGCGCAGTTCCATCACTTCTTCGCGCTTGCGGTGGGCCATCGCCCTGAGTGTGATTTCGACGCACTTCTCGGTCGACATCGCCTTCTCGTAATCGACCGGGTGATCCGTACCCAGCAGCTTGCCATCCGGCCCCGGAATGCGCGAGTGAATCCCGGTTGAGACGAAGCCGGGATAGATGCTCGTCACACTGACGCCGGTACCGATCAATTCGATGCGCAGCGAATCGGCGAACCCGACCAGCCCGTGCTTGCTGGCAGCGTAGGCGGTGCGCGTCGGGACGCCGTTGCGACCCGCCTGGCTGTTGATGAACACGATCCGCCCCTGCGTCTTTTTTAGGTACGGCAGCGCATAATAGGAGCAGTACATACTCCCCAGCAGGTTGACATTGATGATCCGGTCGATGATTCCGAGGTCCTGAAGCTCGTCGAAGCGCGCCCACATGCTCGTACCGGCGTTGTTGACCAGCGTATCGATCCGCCCGTAGGCGACCACCGCTTTCTCGATCAGCGTGGCACACTGCGCCTTGTCGCTGACATCCGTCTCGACGACGGCGACTTCCGCGCCGCGCTCGCGGCAGGCGGCGGCGACCGCCTCCAGATTGTCGACCGACCGCGCCGCGAGCACCAGCTTTGCGCCCTGATCGGCAAGCTGGATCGCCATCTCCGCGCCGATCCCGGTCGATGCCCCGGTGATGATCACTACGTTATCGTTGAAAGGCTGTTTCGCCATGTAGAGTCTCCTTGCGATATTGATGGATGGTCAGTTGATTCAACCCGCCGGGTAAATAGCCGTTTCGATCCTTACGTCAACCTGACGACCCCCTCTGACCGACCTTCGGTCGCCCATCTCCCCCAAACCTGGGGGGCGATCTGCGTCGGCTTCGCTCGATACGATCTGTTCACCAGATCGTTTTTTCGTTATTTATGAGCTTACTTCACCCATCTGCGCGACAGCCGCATCAACCCGGCAGTCAGCACATAGGGCAGCGCCGACACGACAAGCAGTATCAGCGTCGAGAGGAGAATCCTCCGGGCCAGCGGCAGGCCGAACAAGAGCCAGCCGGGGGCGATTGTGATCCAGCCGCCGCTGCACAGTGTCAGCAGGCCATAGGCCAGACCGAGGGTCAGCGGAAGCATCACGAGCAGCGTGATCGTCCCGGCGGTAGACCCTTTCCGAATGTTCAGCCCCAGCGCCACGCCCAGCGCTGCCGCCAGCCCGATCATCCCCCACAGGTCCGCCACCACGATCAACAGAGTCAGCCAGGCGGCAGGCGGTCCGAAGACCGGCCAGGGTTCGCACGCGCAGGGCGATCCAACATACATCAACGACGAACAGGTGATCGTGCAGAAGATTTGCGTCACGACGAGAGTCAGATAGATCATACCGAGCACGATCAGCGGCAGCGCGGCGACATTCAAGCCGATCAGGATGCGCAGCCGGTACAGAACCCGGCCCACCAGCCCGCGCACGATCTCCCGTTCGGGGAGACTGGTCAGGCGGACGAGTTCAAATGCCTCGCTGCTGACCGTCCGGGTCGTCGACACGCCCGCCACCATTCCGACGACCGCCGGGCTGACAAGCGCCACCAGCCAGCCGAGGGCCATCAGCCAGACGGAGAGAATGGCAGGGGCGGGCATCCGCAGGATCGCCCTGGTGATGACAAACACCATCAGCAGCCCCAGCCCAAACGCGATCCAGGCCACCACCCGGAGCATCGGCCATTTGCCGCGCTGAACGTTCTGCTGCACCAGTGGATTGTCAACCCAGTCAGTCATGTGAAACCTCCGTCTTTATTGTATTCACCTGCCATCATGATACAATGGGAACAGATCGACAATAATCTATCCGAAATGAACAAAGTGAATTTACGGATAGATGTAGCAGGGAGCGGGAATGATGGAAGAAGAACAACAAATAGAAACGATGAGCCGTTTCTTTAAACTCATGAACAAGTGCCTGATGGTGCCCATGTGGCGGCTGGGACTGGGTAAGATCATCAACATGTGGCCCGACGTCTTCGGCCAGATCATGGTCGTGACCCACACCGGGCGCAAGTCGGAGAAGGTGTACCAGACCCCGCTGAACTACATCGTCAAAAATGGCGACGTGTACTGCATCGCCGCGTTTGGTGGGAAGGCCGACTGGTACCAGAACGCGATGGCGAACCCGGCAGTCGAAGTGTGGCTCCCCGATGGCTGGTGGGCGGGCGTTGCGGAAGACGTCAGCGGGCGCGAGGATCGCCTGGAGATCATTCGCAGCATCATGATCGCCAGCGGGTTTGCGGCGAAGGCATTCGAAAATATCGATGCGAAGACGATCAAGGAAGACGAACTCGCTTTTCTCAGCAACGACTACAAAGTGGTGCGGATCAAACGCGCCGAAGCACGCACCGGTAACGGCGGCCCCGGCGAGTTTAGCTGGATATGGCCGATTGCTACAATGGTGCTGGGCTTCCTGCTGCTAATCCGCCCGAAGAAGCGGCGTTAACTATCCATCCGAATTACTCTTTTTCATCGATCCGGAAACTCTCGATGATCTGATCGAAAGTCGGAAGGTACGAATCGAAGCTGTCGGCGGAGGTGCCAACCGTGATGATGTACATCTCCTCGCCAGCCTCAATCAGGTATTGGACAAGAACGATGTCTACAGCCTCTCCCGCGAGGTCGAGGCCGCTCATCCCGTAAGACAGTCTCCCGGCGGTTCCGGACGGCAGTTCGACCATTTCCTGTTCCAGCGGCGTGGACATCTCCAGCATGGACTCTAACGCCGCTGCATTCATGTCTACGAGCCGTTCGAACGACATACCGCCCGGTAGTTCCTGCCAGAAAATATTGATCGAAGCCGGGTAGCCGCGTTCCAGTCCCTCCGGCGAAATCTCGATGCCATAGAATTTGACACCCTGCGCAATCAGCATAGGAAGCATATCTTCCAGGTAGCTGGCGGCTAATATGTCCTGTTCAGCCACCGTATCGACTGCGTTATCGATCATCTCGTTGTCCAGGCTGACCGAATACCAGTCGGGAGGCATGGCTATCGAGAAGCCTTCTTCCGGCAGTGTGTAGAGATACCACCCATCTTCCAGTTCTGTTTCGATGATGGCGGGCATTTCGGTCGGTGTGATGGTAGGCGTCGGCGAGGGCAGCGGCGTATCGGTTGGCGTGGGCGAGGGTTTCGGGGTCATGGTTGGCAGCGGGGTGGTGGTCATGATCGGCCTGGGCGTTGCCGGGGAAGCGGGGGTCGGCACGGTGGACTGTGCGGCGATCTGCGGGAGTGTTCCACACCCCAGGACAAAAACAACGGATACAACAAGGATTGCAATCCGCCGGAAAGAATGTCCCTGGCCCATGATAGTCCCTTTCTAAGACAATACCAGACACATACAGTATAGCCGGGACGCCGCCCGGCACAAGCAGCAGGATACCTTGAACTTAACCTCCACCAGGATCAAAAAAAAACGCCCCGACACAAGGCCGGGACGTCACCACATCCACTACAAATCACACACCCAATATATGCGTCACTACGGTTGAGCCGGTGCCGCCGATATTCTGCGCCATGGCGATCCCGGCACCCTGCACCTGGTTCTCGCCCGCCTCGCCTCGAAGCTGCGTCACTGCATCGACGATCCCATACACCCCCGTCGCCCCGACCGGGTGGCCGCGCGCCTTCAGCCCGCCCATCGTACAGATCGGCACCCTCCCACCGATTGCAATCTCGCCGCTGCGGGCCAGGTCGGTGCCGTGGCCGCGCTCAGCGAACCCGCTGGCTTCCAGGCTCAGCGTTGCCATGATCGTGAAGGCATCGTGCAGTTCGAACAGGTCGATATCCTCCGGCCCGACCCCGGCAATGTCGTAGGCTTTCTGCACGCTGATCCGCGCCGCGTTCAGGCTCAACATATCATGGCGGTCGTCGAGGTTCAGGCTGTCGGTGCCGGTGGTGCTCGCTAACACCCGCACCGGGATCACATTGCTCAGGTCGCGGGCCATTTCCAGTGGGCAGAGGATCGCCGCCGCTGCGCCGTCACAGACCGGCGAACTGTCGAACAGGTTGACCGGCGGCGCGATCATCGCCGCTTTGTTGTAGGTCTCGGCTTTGATCGCCCGGCGGAACATCGCGTTCGGGTTATTGACCGCGTTCTGGTGCGCATTGACGGCAAAGTTGGCGAACGCTTCGTGCGGGATGTCGTACTCGTACATGTAGCGCTGCATCACCAGCGCGTTGAGCGCCACAAAGGTGACCCCGTGAACCACCTCGTAATCGGCATCGGCGGCGGTTGCCAGCGCGGAGGTGATCTCGTCCTTACCCACGTCGGTCATCTTCTCGACGCCGCACACGGCGGCCACGTCGACCATCCCGCTGGCGACGGCACGCACCCCGGCCTGGAAAGCCGCCCCGCCCGATGCACAGGCTGCCTCGACCGTCGCCGCCTCGATCCCGCGCCAGCCGCAGAAATCGGCGATCAGCGCACCAAGCTGTGCCTGATCGATGGTCCGCGCCGAGAGCATATTGCCCACGAACAGGGCATCGGGCCGGTCGATCCCGGCTTCGGCTAATCCTGCGTCATTCGCCGCCGCTTGCAGCGCATCGAACGCCAGATGACGCAGGCTCCTGTCCCACAGTTCGCCGAGCGGAGTCTGCCCTATTCCGATGATACATACATCGCGCATGGTGATTGATCCTCATGGTAATCAGGTATTTGGCTGAATGGCAATGACAGGCTAGACCGGCACAATCGAAACAACCGGCGGCCTACGCCACACGGCATTATGCCGGGCAACTGCTTTCAGAAGCTATCAATTCATGAAAGTTAGCGGTTTTCCAGCTTATCCGTGCCGGGTAGGTCAGCCTCAGCAGCATCGCTCCCTGGCGGCAGGGGTCGATCCTCCGGACAGCCGGGCAGACTTTCTTTGCAGGGAATGGGTTGGAGCAGCAGGATGCTCATATTGAGCTTGCCGAGTGAAATATGTGTTTGCTCGGCAAGCGACTGGGCGATCCCTGTCCCCAGGGGATATCCGTTGACCAGCGTCCCGTTGGAACTGCCCAGGTCGATCAGGTAAAGGTGGTTAGGCGATGGTCTGAGCAGCGCGTGCCGTCGTGATACGCCCAGTTGAAAAGCATCCAGGGCGTCGAGATCAAGTTCCGGCGCATTTTCCCCCATATAGCCACGCCCGATCACCACGTCGGAGACGATCTCAAGAGGCAGCAAGCCGAAATGCTCCGGCCCGGCCAGCTCGAAGATGACCCGCCAGATCGTGGTGATCGCCTCACTGCCAACCGGCAGGCGGATGTATCCTCCCTTGATATCGAGATCATCCTGAATGCCAAAGGGATTATCCGTCATCCGCAGCAAATCGGTCCCGCGATTCAGCCGGTGGGTAAATCCCTTGCGTATCCTCTTGTTTGTCGATTCGTCCACAGCCCCGATCCTTTTAACCATCCACGAGACGGTCATATTATCTCTTAGGTTATCAGAGATCATTTATTCGGCGCAAGCGACCCTGTTTCCCCATTCCGTTCTTCGGCCACCGACAGCACATAAAGCAGCGACGAAAGCCGGTTGATATAACGCACCAGTTCCCGGTTTTCGAGCAGGCCATCGTCGACCAGCCGGACGATCTCGCGCTCCGCCCGCCGGACGACCGCGCGGGCCAGGTCGAGCGCCGCCCCGGAGAGCGTCTCCCCGCTGACCGTGAACTCGCGTGGCATCTCGATCCGCGCCCCAAAATCCTCGATCTGCGCTTCGATCCAGGCGACTTTCTCCGCGTCGATTTTGCGGAACTTCGCCGCGTTTTCTTTTGTGGCGGACATCTCGGACATCATCAGGTAAAGATCGCGCTGAATCTGGTAAACGGTCGATGCGGCTTCCGGGTCACGGATCACCGCGCGGGCAAGGCCAAGCGCCGCCTGTGCCTCGTCGACGATGCCGTAAGTCGATGGGCGGGGATGATATTTCTTCACTCGTTCCTTACCAAGCAGGCCAGTCGTGCCATCATCACCAGTGGCAGTGTAGTATTTCGGTTCTCTGGGCATGTAGTCTCCTTACGTTGTTATGACTGATTATATCTAAATATGAGATGTTTGTTCTGCCCGACTCTGGTATCCTCATAGTTGGACGTTCAGCATATTTTCGGACAGGAACGGCGTAGGAATCCTGACCGATTAGCGTGTGTCAGGCGTGGAGTTGATCCCCACGGGATCGGCTAGACTGCCCTCGAATGAGGGTGCCATGATGCGAAGCAGAGTACAGGGGTATAAAGCATTGACGAGGTTTATCGGTATGGCCGCCCGGTGGATGATCGTGGTCGGGGCAGCGATTGTCTTCCTGGCGATAGTAGCCCGCTTCGGGGTGATCGCCTGGGCCGCCGGGCACATCCACACCCTCGAGGAAACGCCTGAGCGCCGGGTAGCAATCGTGTTCGGCGCTCAGGTCTACCCAAGTGGTCATTTGAGCGCCATGCTCGCCGACCGGGTCGCCACGGGTGCCGATCTTTATCACCAGGGCAAGGTCGACGTGCTGCTGATGACCGGCGACAACCGGACGCTGGATTACAACGAACCGGCAGCGATGCGCGAATACGCCCTCAGTCTGGGCGTCCCGGACGAGGCGATTGTCCTCGACTACGGCGGGCGGCGCACCTATGACTCGTGCTACCGCGCCTACCACATCTTCGGGGTGACCGACGCCATCGCCGTCACGCAGCAGTTCCACCTCTCCCGCGCCGTGATGACCTGCTCCGCGCTTGGCATCGACGCGGTGGGGGTCGCCGCCGACTACCAGCGCCCGGCGGGCTACCGGCGGTCGTCGCTCAATTACAGCCAGATACGCGAACTCCCCGCGACGGCCAACGCGCTGATCGACCTGCTGCGCAAGAATCAACCGCCGGTGATGGGCGAGCCGCTCCCGATCTTCCCCCACGAGGGGTAATACTAAAAGGAGCGGCCCTGCGGTCGCTCCCATGTGTTGAATTTCTATCTATCCGAAATGAGCAAAGCGAAATTTACGGATAGATTAGCTCTGCCACGCCTTGATCATCCACAGGCGGCCCTGCAAGCCATCGCGCATCCCGTCGAGCAGGTTGACCGTCGTGCGGTCGCCTTCGGCCTCTGCCACTTCGATTGCATTGTCCAGTGCGCTGCTCAGCGTTTCAAGGTCAGCAGCAGTACGCTTGACCATCTTGACGCCATCGGGGATTTCGGAGTCTTCCGAAATGGAAGCCTCGTCCATGACCATCGCCAGCGTGTGGAGCGGCGTCCCGCCAAGGGCGACGACACGCTCCGCCAGTTCGTCGATGACCTCGTTGACCTCGTCGTATATGCCTTCGAACAGCGCGTGAAGCTGGAAGAACTGCTTGCCCTTCACGTTCCAGTGATAGTGCCGCATCTTCTGGTAGAAAACCGTAAAATCGGCGACCAACCCATTCAATTCTTTGACCATCTTATCTGACATCGCTAACTCCCTTTTTGCGAGTACATCTTTATATATCAAGTAACACTATTGAGTATAGCATCTGGCCGGGGCCAGATCATGGCTTCCCGGCCTGAAGGGAGTTTTTTAACGGCGGTCTAACGATTATCTGCCAGCCGCCAGAGTGTGCCCAGCCGGGCTTCGAGCCGCTCGCCGAGCTTCTCCGGTTGATCGGTCGTCACGTCGTCGTGATTCTCGAAAACGACATACGGCACACGCTGTCCCTTCACGGTGAGATATTCCGGATCGCCCGCGCTGAACGCGGCGAAATCGTCGTCTTTGTAGAGTCTTTCCATCTTGTCATCCGGTAGGCCGTGTTCGAGGATGCTGTCGGGTTTGTCGGGGTTGAAACGCCGCCGGTTCTTACGGAACGATTCCTCGTAGGTTACGTCGACATAGAGCACCACCGCCCGCGAGAGAATATCATCCGAAAGGTGATCGAACGCCTCCCGGTAGCCGCCGGATTCCGCTCCACGTGAGAACTCGATCAGCACCGTGTGATGATCATGGAAATCGGGGACATCCCGCTGGAGCTTATCGTATTCCAGGCTGATCCGACGGATCAGCACGTGCCACAGGACATTGTCGACGAAATACTGGTCGTCGTCCGAATGCAGGCGCGGATACCCTAACTCGTCGAGGAGGTCGTCTTCTTCGAACCACGCCCACAGCATCGGGAAATCATCGATCTCCCGCAGCCGCCCGATATGAAACCGCGTCGCACGTTCATCGTCAGGCACGTTTTTCAGGTAATCGATGATCTCGCTCTTCCCCGAAGCAGGCCGCGCGATCAGGATCAGAATGTCGAAATGATTGGATTGTTCAGGCATAAACACCTCATTTTCACTGGCGATCACTCGACCGGTTCTGAAGCAGGCGGCAGCGCTTCGGCGGCTTCGGTGATCCGGATCAGGTCGTCGAACCAGCTTCTGACGTTCTCCTCGTTCAGTATCGCTATCCGCGAATAGGCGATGCTCAGAAGGATGCCGTCCTGCCCGACGTTGATGCTGCGAAGCTCCGAGCCGTACTGCTGCGACAGCAGCCGGGCGAAAGCGGCCCGCACCGGTTGATCGTCGAACAGCGACCGCGCCCACTGTTCATCACGCGACCAGACATACACACCGCTCAGTTCCGGGTAGTCGAGGTTGACCTGTATCAGCTTGGAGAGTCCACCAAACGCACTGCCCACACCCGTCCGGGTGCCGACTCCCAGGCGGGCGTCGACCGGCGAGTGGATCGTCAGCCGGTAATTCGGGCCGCGAGAAACCGACGCCGAAACCCGCCGCCCGCCGATCAGTCCCTCGTATTGACGCCAGAACAGCGCATAACTGCGCCCGGCCAAGCCCAGCGGCGTGAAATACGCATCGAATTTGCGACCGCGCAGCATGGGAACGACGAAGAGCACAGCGACCATCATCACGCCCAGCCCCAGAATGACCAGCGCGCCAAACCCGATCAGCAGCATCACCCCGGTGTCACTGTTGTCGGACATGGAGATAAGCACCAGGAAAATCGCCAGGCAGACACCGGACACACACAACCCGATCAGCGCAGCGGCGATACCCCATATCCACCGGCGGCCCATCTCGGCTAAAAACGGACTCTTCGATTTATTGGTCACAACTGCCTCCTCACACCTCAATCTATCAACTATATATACCTACAGATACAAACATGCTGCTATTAAGTGTGGCGAATTTTCAAAACTTGACAAGTGGGCCAGAAAACTCCGCTGCTGCCTATTTTTTTCCTTCACTTTCCTACATCTGATGATTGTGTATAATTCAGAATAGTCGAAGGGTCCGTGTTAGAAGTGGAGCATTCGTTATGACAGATCTCACCGGGCGCACGCTGGGGCAGTATGAGATTCTTGAGGAGATCGGACGTGGCGGGATGGCCAATGTCTACCGCGCCATCCAGACATCCATGCAGCGCGAAGTAGCGATCAAAGTGCTGCCCCGCCATTTTTTGCAGGATGAAACCTTCCTCGCCCGCTTCAACCGTGAAGTACAGGTGATCTCGCAGCTTGAACACCCGGCGATCCTGCCGGTTTACGACTTCGGCGAGGTCGACGGCCTTCCCTACATTGTGATGCGCTACCTGACCGGCGGCACGCTCGCCCTGCTCATCAACCGCAATCCTCAGGGGATGCCGTTCGGCCAGATCGCCCAGGTGATCTCGCAGGTATCCGGGGCGCTCGATTTCGCCCACCGGCGCGGGATCATTCACCGCGACTTCAAGCCCAGCAACGTCCTGATGGACACCGACGGCAACGCCTACCTGGCCGACTTCGGCATCGCCAAAGTCAGCGAATCGACGCTCTCGTTGACCGGCACCGGCTTCATCGGAACGCCGGGCTACATCGCCCCGGAGATGGGACACGAGGGCGCGGTTACCTCATCGGTCGATACCTATGCGCTGGGCGTCACCCTGTTCCAGATGCTCACCGGACGCATGCCCTATTACGCCGACACCCCGATGGGCACCCTGCTGGCCCATGTCAGCAGCCCGATTCCGAACGTGCTAACCTACCGCCCCGATGCCCCCGAAGGCATGCAGGCGATTATCAACGGGGCGCTGGCGAAGGACCCGGCCAACCGCTACCCGAACTCCGGGCAGCTGGCCGAAGACCTGATCGCCGTGACCCAGGCGACCCGCGTGCATGGGGGCGACGAAGCGGGCGGCACTCAGCCGATGGTCACCCGCAAGCACGAACAGCTTACCGGCGATCCGAATCAGGTGCCCGATTACCTGAACGGGCAGGCCACCGCGCCGCATTCCACGCCCCCCTCACCCTTCACGCCACCCGCCCCGACCAGCGCCCGCGTGGCGGAACCGGTCAGAGTACGGAAACGCCGACCGGCGCTGGTCTGGTTGTTCACCGTGCTGGGCTGCATTGCCCTGACCGCCGCCGGGTTATTGTTCTTCTTCCGTTCACCATCGACCGCTGTACTGGCGAACAATCTACAGGGCACCTTCGATGTGCTGGCCGGTAATGTGGAACCGGCGGCCACCCAGACGCCTATCCCCACCGAAGATGCTGAATGCCCGTATGGGGGAACCTTTGTCGCCGACGTATCCTATCCCAGCGGGGCGGTTGTCGAACCGGGAGAAGTTTTCGAAAAAGCCTGGCGCATCGAAAACAACGGCTGCCAGGACTGGCCCGGCGGTACGCAGCTCGTCTTTTCACATGGCGACCGCATGAACTCCCCTGATTTCGTCGCCATCCCGGAGACGGTTGTTGGCGGGCGGGCCAATGTCTCCGTCGTCCTGACCGCCCCTGAAGAACCGGGAACCTATGTCGGGTATTTCGAGTGTGTCTCCCCGGCTGGCACGTCGTTTTGCGAGATTTTCGTACAGGTTGTCGTTCCCCGCCCCGGTGACACCCCCGTTCCCACCGAAACACCCCAACCGACTCCCACTACGGAACCAACCAGGGAACCAACAACCACCCCGCGCCCGCTGCCCACCAACACGCCAGAACCGGTCCCGATCAGCCCGGCCAGGATCACCGCACCAATCGTCAATATGTCCTATGATGGTGGCACATGGAATTGCAGCGAAGCCGAACCCGAACGCTGCTGGGTCAGCGCAACAAAAGACCCGCTGGGACCGTTCAGCGGTTACAGCGTCCAGTTCGTCGGCCCCCTGCTCCATCCCGTCCCGATTGCCCACCAGACGACCGCCCGCTACTTCCTGGAATACGATCAGCCGGTGTCGATTAAAACGGTCTATATCGAAGTAGCCGGGCTGCACGAACACTCGGTCACCGTCTATGACGAAGCGTGGACAAGGCTGGGGGGAGTCGGGCCGCAGACGCTTGGCGATGTTGACTTCACGACAACGATCCAGGTCAATTCACCGGCTGGCACGGCGTTCTATATCGAAATGGTCGACAAAAGTTCGAAGTGGACATACATCGGCAGGATCGACGTCACGGCCTACGCCGCCAATTGACCTTCCCTTATCACAAAAGGGATCAGGCTCTATACGAACCTGATCCCTTTTTCTTTCTACCTGATATTAACCTTGAGTCGGGGATAATTGATACTAGGGCTCCTGCGCGTCCCACCAGTCTTGCCAGAGTGCCGCATCGTCGCCAAAGTTCTGCCCGGTGATACTCACCAGCGCCGAGATGAGGCTCTGCTCGACCGCGCTGCTGCACATCGAATCGGAGAGGCAGCCTATCAGTTCGGGGACAAACGGCATTCCCTGTGCCCCCAGGTAGCCTATATCACGGACCGCATATTTTTGAATATCGATCTGATTGGAATCCAGTCCAAAGAGAAGAACTTCATTACCCCAGAAGCGTCTCATGCCCTGGAGTATCACATAGTAGCTTTCTCCAAGGAAGCGAGAATAACCGTAGCAGTTGTCTCTAATGTCTGGAAACTCTCCCGGCCTTGATTGGCTGCTGGAAGCAGACAGCATATCCCCGGCAGGCGAAGTAAGCTGCACCGTTCCGGACACACTGGCACCATCATAGCAATAAAACGTCTGGCCTGAAGACATTCCCACATAGGACTGCCCGTACATATTAATCGTTAGATCGACTGCCATTGTAGCAGCACAGTCCTCACCGGGATCAACAGGAGTCAACCCCAGTTCTGTGAGATAGGCAAGCGTCTCGTTATAGACATAATCGTAGTCGCTGTCTCCGGGGCCCAATACGGCAAATTCCGGCTTTTGAACCTGGTACATACCGATATGTTCCATTGCGAGTTCCAGACACACCGTATCAACAGGGTCGCCACTCCAGCCATTGATGATTGGTGGCGGCTCCTTTGACCACGTTACTACTTCCAAAATAGTGTTCAAATCTTCGGGATAATCTACTTCCCCAACGGGCACCCAGGCAGTGATGCCGTCTGATGTTTCAACGTATAACCAGAGACTCTCTTCATCACGTCCCTGGAGGGACAATTCATCACCGTTCACTGCAATACCTATCACAGGATAATCCACGCCGGGACCATTGCGCAGTTTGACCTCTTCTGCAATGACGGAAACCAGTGGGAGCGGTGTCGGAGAAGGCGTACTGGTACTGGTTGGGGAGGGTGTGATTGTGGGAGTTGGCGTATTGGTTGCGGTGGGGGCAGATGTCGATGTTGGCGTGTCGGCTGTTGTGGGAGTCAAAGTCGGCACGGCCATTTCCTCCAGCCCACAACCAACAATAAATGTCAAGACAAGCAGCAAAAAGCCGGACTTGCGCATAGAATCGCTCCTATATGTATTCAATGCTGATTAAAACACGGGAAAAGTGCTTTAGTTATCAAAGCAGGAAATGTGATATCCCCAGGGTCAAGATGATTATTTCGGAGACTCTTTGATCTCCGGCAGGATGAAGTAGAACAGGCTACCCTCGCCGACTTTACTCTCGACGCCAACCTCGCCGTCGAGCCGCTCAGTGATGCGCTGCACGATTGAAAGCCCCAGTCCATGCCCCTTCAAATTGGCCTGCACCAGCCGGGTAAACGGCCTGAACAGTTTCTCCTGCTGCTCCCCGGTCAGGCCCTTACCGTTGTCTTTCACCCAGAACCGGATCATGCCGTCACCGGCCCGGTCATACCCCAACTCGACACGGGGCGGGTCGCCGCCGTATTTCAGCGCATTGCTGATATAGTTGACCCATATCTCTTCGATCCAGGGCGCATAGCCCTTCACGACCGGCCACTCGTTCGCGTATTCAATCTCGACCTCGTATTCGTCGCACAGCGGCCCCATCCGGGCGATCACTTCTTCAACCACCATCTCCATCGGTACCGGCCCGATGGTCAGTTCTTCCATCGTCCGCACCCCGGCCAGCAGCAACAGCGCCTGGATGATGTCGATCGCCTTGTCCGCCCCCTCCATCGAATAGCGCAGATACTGTTTAAAGGTCTCGTCGTCCAGATCGTCAAAGGCTTCGAGCAGAAGTTGTGAGTAGCCCCGGATCAGCCCCAGCGGGTTCTTCAGGTCGTGGGCGACCGTATGCGCGAACGCGTCCAGTTCCTTGACCAGTTTATCGCGTTCTTCGTAGGCGTTGGCATTGTCGATAGCAACTGCCACCCTCGCCGCCAGCATTTTGACCGACTCGAACACTTCGTCCGAGAAGCGCTCCGGGTACTCCGTCTCGATGGTCAGGAGACCGATCAACCCCCGATTGGATCGCAGCGGCACGCTGATCTGCGCCTTTGTCTCCGGGATGATCGCTACGTAATCGGGAACAGCGGTCACGTCGCGCACTATCATTGCTTGCTGCTCGCGGATCACCCGCCCCGCGATGCCCTGGTCAATCGGGTGAGGCTTATCGATCACGCCCGGCGGGTAGTGCCCCAGGGCATGAACGATGTTGATCTCGTTCCCTTCGATGACGCCGATGAAGGCGGCATCGGCCAGCGAGAGTCGCAGCGCTGCATCGATGGCGATATCCAGTACATAGGTGATATCCAGTTTGCGCGTCAGTTCGTGGTCGACCCGCCGCAGTGTCCTCAGGCGATCCAGCGTGGCCGTCAGTTCCATCTGCACTTTCACCGGCTCGGTGATGTCACGCAGGATGATCAACCGTCCCACGTATCCCCGCCGTTGACCCTTCAGCGGCGTAATTCGCAGATCGTAATGTCTTTCCTCTCCTTCGAATGTGATAGAGATTTCTTCGTGCGCCTCCTCGACGTTTTCGTAGGCTTTGATCACTTCGATCCAGTCCGGGAGAACCTCGGTAGTTGGCATACCGATCACCTGATCGAGGCCGGGTTTGGCCAGCCTGCGGGCAGCCGGGTTCAACTCCAGAATCCGGTGCTGTGAATCGGTGATAATGACCGCATCCCCCATGCTCGCCAGCAGCGCGTCGCGCGCCACCGGCACGATATCGAAAAGCTTGTAGCCAAACAGCCCAATCGCTATACAGATACAGGTTATCGTCAATGCGTATGAGTTCGTATCCAATCCAGTCGGGGTAATTCCGGTCTGATAGAGCGCGTAGGTTATCAGGGGCACAGTCAAACCGATCAGAACGATCAGGGATTGGTTGCGATACAGCGCCTCGGAGCGAGCGACATGCTGGGCGACCAGCACAACGCCGATGACTGCGGAAAATATGTAATACCCGACCTGTGCCCAGTACCAGATTCCCTTGTCAAACGTGACAAAGTATTGATCCCCGGTCTGGATCAGTCTCATGTTGTTCCAGATCATGCCATGCAGATCGTTTGTCCAGGCAAAGGCGAGAACAAAAACCGGGATGACGAACAACGCCACCATGTTGACGGCAGTCAGGTAGCGTTCGTTGCCGGTGTAGTCCAGCACCAGGGCCAGTATCAGGGCCGGGAAGAACACAACGCCGAGATATTCGAATTTGAGCCAGAAGCGCACCTGTTCGAGCGTGGTGCTGCCCAGTTCCATGATGTAGCCGATCAGATAGATGAAAATAGCGAGGCTGATCAATCCCAGGTAGATCGCACCGGGGGCAGAACGGCGGTGCCAAGACAGGAGAGTAATACTCAGCACGACAACCGTACCGAGGATAAGCGGGATTGCATACGAAGAAAGATGCCAGCTCATGGATATGCCACCAACTTATTTGGCCGGATAAAGTCTCTCTGTTGATCTATTGTAGTGTAAGTCCCTGTTTTATGCAGGTTTATTGGCGTAACAATACTATCCCAGTCAACCACTTGTGAGACGCCGCGATAATGAGTATCGTTAGTGTAGAGCAAAAACCAGATAGAACGCTGGTGGTTAACGCCTATCGAGGTCCCATCGATGCAATATGAGTATCCTTCTCAACCCACTCCTGAAGTGCCTCCCCGGAAACGCCGGGCCCTGTTCCCGGCAGGTAAGCCGGTGCAGGCAGCGCTCGTCGGCACGCTGATCGGGCTGGCCGGGTTTACGTTCATTGCCGGGGTGATGATCCTCAGCTTCTATTTCTATTACCAGGTATCCGAACGTATTTTGCTCGGCGTAGCGGTCGGCGAGATCGAACTGGGCAACCACTCAATCGATGAGGCCGCCGACCTGCTCGAAGACACCTGGAACGCCGACGAGTACATCCACCTCTCGGACGGCGAGCAAACCTGGGCGGCATCGGCCCGCAGCCTGGGTCTCGCCATCGATGCGCAGGCGACCGCACAGCAGGCGCAGCGAATCGGACGCAGCGGTAAATTCTTCGCCGATATCGGCGCGGCGCTCACCGGGCTGTTCGGCAGCTATCAGGTGACGCCGGTCGTCGCCCTCGATCGCGACACGGCCCGCGAAGGGCTGACCGAATGGGCCGACACCATCACCGCCGAACCGGTCAACGCGACCATTGCCTTCGAAGGTGGGCAGGTCGTCGCCGTGCCTGCCATGCCCGGTTATACCCTTGATGTCGAGGCCAGCCTCGACGTGCTCGCCTATGCCCCCGGCGCGATTGTCGCCGAGGGGACGCTCCCGCTGGCCCTGACGCCGATCCAGCCTGCCGTCACCGATGTGTCGCCGGTGCTGGCCGAAGCCCAACAGCTTCTCGGCGGCCCGCTGACACTCACCGCCTACGATCCCGTCACCGACGTATCGACCACTTTTGACGAGCAGCCCGAAGTCGTCGCCTCGTGGCTGGCCGTCGAAGACGGCGAGAGCGGCCCGCAGATCACCGTCGATCAGGCGGCGCTCGAAGATTACTTCGCCACGCTCGAAAACCGCTTCGGCACCGGCTTGACCGTCGACGCTGAGAAAAACACCGAACCGGTCGCCGAGGCGCTGAGGGCAGGCGAGGCTCCGACGATCATCCTCGGCCACACCCCGACCGTCTACACCGTCCAGGCCGGTGACTCCCTGATCAGCATCTCCTGGGATGTCGGGATGCCCTACTGGCGCATCCTCGAAGCCAATCCCGGCATCGACGAGAACTCGCTGACGGTCGGCCAGATGATTACCATCCCCTCGAAGGATGACCTGCTCCCGCTGCCCGTCGTCCCGAACAAGCGGCTCAAAGTCAGCATCGGCAACCAGCGATTGTGGGTCTACGAGAACGGCACGATGGTTCACGAGTTTGTCATCAGCACCGGCATCGAGGATTCACCCACCCAGCCGGGCGTCTTCCAGGTGCAAACCCACGAATTGAACGCCTATGCGAGCAACTGGGATTTGTTCATGCCCCATTTCCTGGGCATCTACGAAGCCTGGCCCGGCTTCATGAACGGCTTTCACGGGCTGCCCACCCGCAACGGCGGACAGATTCTCTGGGCCGCTTCGCTGGGTCGCCCAACCTCCTACGGCTGCATCATCCTCGACATTCCCGACGCGGAGTGGCTGTACAACTGGGCCGACGACGGCGTTGTCGTCGAGGTTGTGGAGTGAACTTTACCGAAAGGAGCAGTCACCATGACCACTAAAATTACCTGGTTAGGGCATGCGGCCTTTTCCCTTGATATTGATGGTCAGCGCGTTCTGATCGACCCGTTTCTCAGCGGTAACCCGAAGGCAGCCGCCACCCATGAATCCCTCCCGGCGGATTATATTCTCGTCTCGCACGGGCACGGCGATCATATCGGCGACACGGTGGCGATTGCCCACCGGACCGGGGCGAAAGTGATCGCCAACACCGAGATTATCCACTGGCTGATCGGCAAGGAAGTGGCCAATACCCATTCGCAGCACATCGGCGGCGGGTATCATCACCCGTTTGGCTACCTCAAGCTGACCATCGCCCATCACGGATCGCGTCTCCCCGACGGCGGTGACGGCGGCAACCCGGCGGGCTTCCTGATCACCACCCTCGACGGACATAAAATCTACTTCGCGGGCGATACCGGCCTGTTCCTGTCGATGAGCCTGTACGGTGACGAGGGGATCGACCTGGCGCTGCTGCCCATCGGCGACAATTTCACGATGGGGCCAGATGACGCCCTGCGGGCGGTCAAACTGCTGCGCCCCAAAACCGTCATCCCGATGCACTTCGGCACCTGGAAACCCATCGAGCAGGACGCCGCCGCCTGGGTCGAGCGCGTCAACGCCGAAACGGAATCGCAGGCCGTGCTGCTCCATCCGGGGGATACGTTTACGCTGGGTTAGCAGCACCGTGTCTGCCGGGCATACAATCGAGTATATTGCTGGCATATATCGTCTGGCGATATGCAGGGGGGCGATCTCTGCCAGCAACACTTTCCCTCATTTGCCCCAACCCACCATCTACGGGTATAAACAACCAACACGAACACCTGGAGACAGCATGACCGGAACCTTCATCAATATCGCCACCGTCCTCGTCGGGACGATCCTTGGCCTGTTACTCGGCGGGCGGCTCAACGAGAAAGTCAAGCAGACGGTGATGGCAGGGCTGGGTCTGGTGACCATCGTCAACGGCATCCACATGACCCTCGAAACCTCGAACATCCTGATCATGCTCGGCTCGGTGCTGGTCGGTGGCATCCTCGGCGAGTGGTGGCACATCGAAGACGGCCTGAACTGGCTTGGAAGCAAGCTCGCCGACCGTTTCGACAAAAAAGAAGCCGGTGACGACAGCGGTTCGCGCTTCATCCGGGGTTTCGTCACTGCCTCGCTGATCTTCTGCGTCGGGCCGATGACGATCATCGGTTCGATCCAGGACGGTCTGGTCGGCGATTACCGCCTGCTCGCCATCAAGTCGATGCTCGACGGGTTCGCCGCGCTGCTGTTCGCCTCCAGCCTGGGGATCGGAGTCGGCTTCTCGACCATCGTCATCCTGATCGTGCAGGGCGGGCTGAGCCTGCTGGCAGGGCAGGCCGCGGCCATTCTCACCGACCCGATGATCGCCGAGATGACCGCCGCCGGTGGCGTGTTGATTATGGCAATCGGGGTCGGGCCGCTGCTCGAACTCAAGCCGATCCGGGTCGGCAACCTGCTGCCTGCCTTACTGCTCGCCCCGTTGATCGTCTGGATACTGACCCTGCTGGGTATTCCGCTCGCTCCACAGTTCTGAGATTGGGGGCCTGATGTCTGAGCAAAACCCCGACGAACCTCCCAGGCGGTCACAGACGACGGCCCTGTACAGGTTCTGGCGTAAAACATTCATCCGGGTGCGGCGGTTCGCCGTTCATAAAGTCTGGCCTGCCGTCAAAGCCACCGGCTGGGTGATCTGGGAGACGCTCAACCAGTTTTCGATGGATCGCGCCTGGCAGAAAAGCGCCGCGATCTCTTTCTTCACGCTGATCTCTGCCGCGCCGCTGCTGATCGTCGTCGTGCGGGTGGCCGGGGTCTTTTACCAGCAGCGGGTGGCCCAATATGAGATCGTCTACGAACTGGAGGAGATGGTCGGCGACGAGGTGGCGGGAACGGTCGAGCAGATCATCGAAGAAAATGAAGACAGGCCCGAACGGGGTAATGTGCTCAACGCCCTGATCGGCGTCGGCTCCTTTTTGTTCGGCGCGACCTCGGTGTTTTCAAACCTCAAGCACGCGCTGAATTCGGCCTTTGGCGTCCATCCCAGGGTCGGGCGTGGAGTCGGGGATTTTCTGAGGAACCGTACCATCGCCTTTCTGTTCACGATAGGCATCGGCCTGTTGATTGTCGCCCTGCTGGTGTTCAACGCCGCGATCATCTTCGCCTATCGCTATTTCAGCGGCCTGCTGCCTGCCAGATGGTTCGACCTGATCCGCACCCTGATCGACGTACGGGTACTGCGCGTTGTCCTCCGTGTTATCCTGATCACCATCCTGATCGCGCTGATCTTCCAGGTGCTCCCCGACACCACGATGGCCTGGCGCGACGTGTGGATCGGCGCAGGGGTGACCTCACTGCTCATGACCGCCGGGCAGGTGTTATTCGGTATTTACCTGAGCTACAGCTCGATTGGATCGGCTTACGGTGCGGCGGGATCGCTGGTCGTGGTGCTGGTCTGGGTTTATTATTCGGCGCTCGCCTTTTTCTACGGCGTGGAATTTACATACGTTTATGCCAATAACTACGGGTCACAGATTAAAATAGAAGAGGAGCGCCTGATAGAACGGGCCAGGCAGCGCCTTCGCCGGATTCGTGAACGGCGGGCGCAGGGCCGGGCAAAGTCAGTCGAAGGGTAGTCGATAATCGTGAATCTCTCAGCGCAGGTGCTTGACTTTTTGACCGGCATCATGACTCCCCTGTTGATAGCGGGGCTGGCGATGGGGTTGTCCAGACTGGCAATCCAGGCCGTCCTCTGGCTGACATCCGTTCGCCGCCAGCGGATGCTCGCCCACGTGGTGCCGGTCGACGTGACCGGCCAGGCCGAACTTCCCCAGATATTGATGCCGGTTGTATCCAGTTTGGAGGAAATGGATTTCGAGCGGGTGGGTGAGGCGGAGGTCATCCCACCGGGGCGGCCCCCGATGACCATGTGGATACTGGCCGAACCGAACAGGATGTGCCATGTCGAAGTATCGCTGATTCAAGGGATGCCGATTGTCCTGTTCGTCACGATGTTCTCTGCCTACACCAACAACCGGGCATTTGCGGTCACCGCTTACCCATCCGGCCCGCAGACCGAGCAGCCGGATTACATCGCCCACACGGTCGAGGAGAGTCTCGACGCCGCCTACCGCCACCAGCGTTTGTTGGTCGAGCATTTCCGCGAGACGCCGCTTGCACAGTTTCGCGTCGATAGTATGGACCAGTTTATCGAATACAGCCGCATCTATAACATTCACTTCGCCGGTCGGTTAGGCGGAGAGTCGCGGCGAAGGAGGCTGGGAGGCATTGCCAGCAGTGCCTATGATGTGGTGGTCTTCGGCGGCCTGACTGCCGCCAGCCTCTGGTTGAACATACCGCATTCACAACTGGTCTATTTGATTTTACCGCTGCTGCTTTCGATGATTCTCGTTCACCGGCTCCTGGAAGGAGCCAGAGCGCCCACCCACCCCAAACCGGGCGGGTGGCGAAGACCATAAGTGATTCTGGTGTCGCCAATCTTCGATTTCTTAACGCGCATCTTTGGCCCACTTCTGCTGGTCAGCCTGACCGCCGGAGTGGTCAACCTCGCATTCCGAATCCGCATCTGGATGAGGTCTCTTCAGACCCTTCGTGGGATTTCCAACGTCGTCCCCATCGACGTAAGCGGCGAAACGGTGCTCCCCCCGGAGGAAATCCACCCAATCCTGATCACACTCCTGTCGCTCAACTTCAAACGACTGGGAGAAGTGCAGGTGAAACTGCCGGGGCATCCATCGCCCCATTACCGGTGGGTGCTGGCCTCTCCTGCCGGCCTGACTCACGCCGAAGTCTCGTCCACCGATGGCCGCCCGATGGTCGTTTTCGCCAGCCTGTTCACGTCCCCCGATCCGGCCCGGCATGCGGCAGCGATCACGTCTTACCCGGCAGGGTTCATCTTCGACGAGCCGGATTACAAGGCCCACGCGGTCGGCGACAGCCTCAAGGCTGCTTACCGCCACCAGTTGACGCTGATGATGACCTACCGGGTGCAGATGGGCGATCCGCTCTGCGTGGACAATATGCTCGATTTCATGATCTACAGCCGAATATACAACTCGGAGTTCGGGGTGATGTTCTACCAGCCGGTAGCCCGCAAAGCCGGGTTGTCTCTGATCGGGAGCCTCTACGACGTACTGGTTGCCGCCGGGGTGGTGGTCTGCTACTATTTGTTCGATTTGCAGGCCGCGTTGTTGATGGCGATTTCCATCCCCCTCCTGCTCTCGGTCTTTCTTGTCGACAACCTCTTGAAACGGGCCTGTAAAGTCGAATACCGACCTATGTCGGACGACTACTCTTTATTCTAGAATTGTCATAACACAGCCCACTTACCTCCGAGTCAACCCTGACGCCGGAACCCTGCCGGACCAACAAAGCATACTCTAATCGCTTGTGCTATACTGTTGACGAGCCTGTTTACGCGTCGGGTATTACCTGTTCCGTGAGCTTCCCCCGGCGCTTCGAGGATCGTAAACATGAGCAATAACCCGGACGAAAACCCAACACCGGCAGCCGAGCCGACTCCAGCCGAAAATCCAACACCGGCAGCCGAACCGACCCCAGCCGAAAATCTAACACCGGCAGCCGAACCCACGCCGGTCGAGACGGTTGAGGAGAAACCGCTTTTCACCTTTGAACCGGTCGATAAGCCGGATGATCCTGCCACCCCCTACCTCGCCCCCGATCTGCCACCCTATTTCATCCCGCGCCGCGAACTGGCCGAACTCAAGAAGCTGCTCCTGAGCCGCCCTACCTCATCGCTTGCCCCGCTGACGCTCTTCGGCCCCAGCGGTTCGGGCAAAACATCGCTCGCCATCGCACTGGCACATGACGCCGATATGCTCAAAACCTTCCCCGATGGCGTCCTATGGTATTCGCTCGGCGATAACGGCGATGTGCAGCATGCCCAATCCGTGTGGGGGAAGGCGCTTGGCTTCGATCTCGACAATCTGCCCGACACCGCCAGCCGCGCCGTCCGCCTGCGTACCCGCCTGCGTGACGCCCATGCCCTGCTGATCATCGACGATGTGACCGATGTCGAACAGGTCAAGGCACTGAACGTCGGCGGGCCGGGCTGTGCCCGCCTGATCACCACCGATAAAGGCGATGAGATTACTTTTGCCTTCAAGACCCGCCGCTTCGAACTCGACCAGGTCAGTGAAGAAGAGGCGCTCGATCTGCTCGTCAGGTGGGCGGGGATGCTCCCCGACATCTACCTGCCGACCGTCAAGGAGATCGTCAAGCGGCTGGCTTATTCCCCGCTGACCCTCGCGCTGGTCGGGGCGCAGGCGCGGCAGGGGATCACCTGGCTGCGTCTCCTCGAGATCCTCCGCGACGACCAGGGGCCAATCGTCACCCTCGACCCCGACGAACCCGAAACCCGGCAGAATGCGCTGGGGCTGGTGATCAATCTCGTGCTCAGTCGATTCGGCAGCGCGGGACTCCAGCGGGCGATTGAATTAGGCGCGTTCGCCGCCGGAACGGGATCACCGTTCTCGGTTGGCGCTGCCGCCGCCTGCTGGAAAATGGAAGAAGACGACGCCCGCAGCACGCTCGATACGCTGGTCGGCGCGTCGATCATCCAGCGCCTGCCTGATGACCTGTTCGCCCTGCACCGATCCTTACGCGATCACCTGCGCCGCAGCGCCCGCCCCGGCGTCGTCGAAACCGCCGAGGAGCGCATCCGCAATTATTACATCACCCAGATCGAACAGGCGTCTGCCCCCACCCGCGAGATCGACAGCCAGATCGGGCAGGTGATGGCCGCCTACAACCAGATCACCGCCGTAGACAGCTCCCGCAGCGATCTCTTTGCCGACGCGCTGATGAGCTACTTCGAGAAGCGCGGCCTGTGGAGCAACTTCGTCCGCCTCGCCCGCCATATCTGCGACGCGGCCCGCATCGGCGGTGACGTGATCCGCGAGTATTCCACGTGCAGCGACCTGGGTTACGCATATACCATCCTCGGCCAATACGACGAGGCAAAGGGATGCTTCGAACGCTCGCTCGCCGTCAGCCGCGAGCTGGGCGATACGTCCGGCGAGGCATCGGCGCTCAACAACCTGGGCGCGATCTTAGAGCGCCAGGGGGCCTATCTGGAAGCGCTCAACCACTACCAGGAAAGTCTCAATCTCCAGGAAGACCTGGGGATGCCCGAAGACACCGCCGAGGCGCTGAACAACGTCGCCGGGGTGCTCTACCGGCTCGAGCAGTGGGATGACGCCCTCAAGGGTTTCCAGCGTTCGCTCGACATGTACACCGTGCTCAACGACCGGAACGGGCAGGCCCAGATATGGTTGAACATTGGTGCGGTCTACGAACGCCTCGGCCACGACGACGAGTCCGAATCGGCCTACCAGCGCTCGCTGGCGATCTACACCAATCAGGGCCACGAGATCGGGCAGTCACAGGCGCTCAACAACCTGGGGATCATCTACTTCAACCAGAACGAACCCGACCGGGCGCTGTCGCATTTCAAGCGCTCCCTCGCGCTTAAAGAAAAGCTCGGCGACCGCCACGGTGAAGCATCGACGCTCAACAACATTGCCCTGCTCTACGAGCGCACCGGCTCGATTGCGCTGGCGCTCGAACACTTCGAGCAGTCGTTCCAGATTCTCGACGTGCTCGACGATCCGCGCGCGGACGTCGTGCGCGGGAACATCGAGCGGCTGAGAGAAGAGATGGACAAGTAGCGGTCGGTTTCTCCCCCAACCTGGAGCGATTGGGTTGTCCTCTGGTTCATACAGTTCAGGCCGCACCTGCCCCCGTGGGGGAAGTGGCGAACTGAGGTTCGTGTGTGAACCGAAGGTTCGGCGAAGGGGGTGAGGTTAGCTACCTGTACAACCCAGGAGGCCCCATGACCCCAATCACACAATCCCTGATAACCCTCGCCCTGATCACCACCCTCGAACTCGCCGTCTACGCGATCTTCCTCCGCCCCCGAATCGCGTCATGGGGTGCAACCCGCGACGAAGCCACCTCCCCCCTGCCCGGCGACGATCTCGCCCCCGGTGGCATCGACTCCACCCGCGCGATCACCATCGATGCGCCGATCAACGAGGTCTGGGCGTGGATCATCCAGCTCGGCGCGGATCGGGGCGGCTTTTTCAGCTACGCCTTCATCGAGAAAGCGCTCGGCTACGAATTCCGCGAAGCCGACATCGTCCCCGAATTCGAAGACATGCCCGTCGGGCGGATCGTCCCCGCCTCGCTCGACGAGTCAAAGAGCTTTATCGATTACAATTTCCGGGTCACTGCCGTCGATCCGGGGAAGTGGTATGTGCTGGCAAACTGGGGCGCGTTCGTCGTGCGGGAGATCGATGCCGGACACACCCGCCTGATCGTCCGCACGCACCGGCAGGAGCACCCGACCCTGTGGCACAAAATCGCCGACTTTTTTGGCATGACCGTGCACTACATCATGGAGCGCCGCATGCTGATCGGGTTCAAGGCGCAGGCCGAAGCCGGGCCGGGTGTGCGACTTCCCTCGTGGCCCGACAACCTGTGGCTGCTCGGCCTTGTTCTGTCGGCGGTGGGCATCATCGCCCTGATCTTCTTCGGCGGCGGCATTCCCGCCATCGTGCTGTCGGCGGTCTATGCGACGCTCTGGCTCGTCACGCTCCTGATCGTCGATCCGCGCCCCGGATACAGCCTCGCGCTGCTGCTGATCGTCGCCGGGTCGCTCGGCTGGCTGATCTGATCGCCGGTCACCCCTGCGCGGCGATCAGCGATTGGTACCACCGCCCGCTGTCCTTGACGATCCGCTCCTGAGTCCGGTGATTGACATACACGATGCCAAAGCGTTTTGAGTAACCCTCGGCCCATTCGAAATTATCGAGCAGCGTCCACACGAAATAGCCCCGGCAGTTCGAACCTTCATCGATGGCCTGTCTGACCCCCGCAAGATGGGCCTGTAAATAAGCCGTTCGCTTCTCGTCATGCACCCGGCCATCGACAACCGTATCGGTGAACGCCGCGCCGTTCTCGGTGACATAGCAGGCCGGATTGCCGTACTCGTTTTTCAAGAGCATCAGCACCTCGTACAATACCGGGGGATAGACCTCCCAGCCCATCGATGTATACTGCACGCCATCCTGCTCGAATTCCCCGTCGGGAGCTTCCGGCCCCACACCGCTGAACCCCATGCCGATAGCCCACCGGTTGAATCGAACGCGGTCGCGGGTGTAGGTGTTGATGCCGACATAATCGAGCGGCACGGCGATGGTCTGCATATCGCCCGGTTCGATTTTCACGCGGGCAGGCCACAACTGATCGGTGAACTGCGGCGGGTATTCGCCGTGAAAAATCGGATCGAGGAAGGTGCGCCGCATCAGGGCATCGGCTTTTACCACCGCCCGCCGATCCTTCTTCGATCCGGTCAGCGGATAGATCGGGCGAAGGTCGAGCGCGATCCCGACCTTTGCATCCGGTTCCCCGGCTTTGATCGATCTGGCTGCAAGTCCGTGCCCCAGCATCAGGTGATGCACCACCTTGAAGAACTGTAACGGCTTTCGATATCCCGGCGCGTGCCAGCCCATCACGTGGCCCAGCGCGGCGACCATCATCGGTTCATTGAGCGTCATCCAATCGGTGACCCGGTCGCCCAGGCTCTCGACCATCAACGCGGCGAAGTCGGCCAGCCACGCGGCACAGTCCCGGTTCATCCAGCCGCCCTGATCCTGTAGCGCCTGCGGCAGTTCCCAGTGATACAGGTTGACGCAGGGTTTGATCCCCGCCGCTAATAGTTCATCGACCACCCGTTTGTAGAAATCCAGCCCCTTTTCGTTGACCCTCCCGAGCCCATCGGGCAGCACGCGCGGCCAGTTGATCGAAAAGCGGTAGGCATGTAGTCCAAGCTCCTTCATCAGTGCGATGTCTTCTGCGTAGCGGTGATAGAAATCGCAGGCCACATCGCCCGTATCGCCGTTTTTGATCTTGCCCGGCGTATGGGCAAACCGATCCCAGATCGATTCGCCTTTGCCGTCTTCGTTCCACACGCCTTCAATCTGGTAGGATGACGCCGCTGCGCCAAATACAAATCCATCCGGGAAGTTCATATCGTGTTCTCCGCTGTTGGTGAGATTACTGCCAGTCATAGCCGAGACTGTGGGACGCCTTTTGCAGCAGTCGATGCAGGTGCTGCTTCTCGTCCTCGTCAAGCGCCGAAAGGAAATCGCGGGTATATTGGGCGGCATTGGACAGCGTATCCTGATAGGCCCGCTGCCCGTCTTCGGTCAGGTTCAGCCACCAGTTGCGCCGATCCGCCCGATCCTGCTCTTTGACGATCAATCCCTTTTCGACGAGCTTCTGCACCTGAAGCGATACCGGCCCCGGACTGATGTGCATCGCTTCGGCAAGCTGCCGCGAGTTGATCGGGGCAAGCTGGCCCAGCACCATGATCACCGAGCGTTCGGCGACGGTAAACGCGACGTCTTCCTCGCTGGCGCGTTCCTCATAGGCGTTCACCAGGCTGAACAACGCCTGGTTGATCTGTAAGTACTCTCTATCTGACAGGCTCATAGCTGCCTTATATAGTTTTAATTTAAAACGATTTTATTGTAAAACTATATTTCGGGCTTGTCAACCCAATTGCTTTCTGAGAAGATCGGCTGGCACCTTGATCGGCGCATCGAACACCTGCGTGAAGAGTTTAAATGATCGCACTCTCTCGATCATCACAGCAGGCGGAGGAAAATCACCTTGCGCGTTCTGTTCACCCTACAGCCCATGTTCGGCCACTTCCATGCGATGGTTCCACTCGCGCTGGCCCTGAAAGATCACGGCCACGAGGTGGCCTTCGCCACCGGCGAAAGCTTCGGCCCGGTCGTCGAACACGTCGGATTCCGGCATTTCACCTGTGGCCGCGACTGCGAGGACAATCGCCACATGCTCGAAGAGCTTCCCGAATGGCCGTCCATCGAGGAGAAGGTCGACAACCCCGGCGTCAGGCAGTTGTGGGGATTCATCCTGGGATTTGCCCCGCAGATGCTCGACGACCTGATCGACCTGATCGGGGAGTGGCAGCCCGATCTGATCGTCCGCGACCCTTCCGAGTTCGCCAGCACTGTCGCGGCGGAACTGTTCGACCTGCCCTACGCCAGCATCCACTGGGCGCTCTATATCTCGACCTGGGGCTGCGACGAACCCCTCAACGCGCTAAGGCGTCGCTGCGGCCTGCCCGACGATCCCGACTTTGCATCGTTCGACCGCTATTTCATATTGAATGCGCTGCCGCCTTCGTGGGAGCTTCATCCAGACCGGCCCCGCGTGATTCACCGGTTCTGTATGCCGCCCTTCGATCAGAGTGTCAGCGGCAGCCTTCCCGCCTGGGTCGGCTCCCTGCCCGATCAACCCACCATCTATGCCACGCTGGGCACGGCCTTCAACCGGCAGCCCGGCCACTTCCGCGCACTGATCGACGCGTTCAGCGCCGAGGCGTTCAATGCGATCATCACCGTCGGGAAGTCGACCGATCCGGCCCGGTTTAACCCCCTGCCGGAGAATGTGAAAGTCGAGCGGTACATCCCGCAAACGCTGATCCTGCCCACCTGTGACGTGATCATCTTTCACGGGGGATTCAACTCGCTGCATTCGGCGATCTGGCACGGCCTGCCGATGGTGATCACCCCCCAGGGCGGCGGCGATCAGCGCCCGGCGGCAGACCAGTGCGACAAGCTCGGCCTCGGCGTGATCGTAGAGGGCGACCCGCCGGAGCCGGGAGCCATCAACCGGGCGGTCAGGACGGTATTGGAGCAGCCTTCGTATCGCCAGCGCGTCGGCCAGTTCCGCTCCGAGATGATGGCCCTCCCCGATCTTTCCGAGGCGGTGCGTCGATTGGAAAACCTGGCAAGAACCCGCGAGCCGCAGATTTGATAGTATCTACAGCTCCCTGATCTCCCCAACCGCCTGCACATCGACCGGCACGCCGTCGAGACTGGTTGGCAGCACCCGCTCCGCGTCCAACGCCGAGAGCGGGTGTTTCTGTTTGACCATCACCACGATGCACACCTCGTCGGTGTATTCACCGCCCCGCTGACGCAGCCCCACGCCCACCCCCACGACATCCGGGTGGGCCATCAGTTTGCCCTCGTACTGGTTCTTGACCTCCAGCGCCCGCGCCAACTGGCCTTTGTCCGGCATAGTTTCCTCCTGAGCGGTCTATTGACCACTCCATCCCCCCCGGCGATCTTCGGCTCGTGTTCTTACCTGCCCCCTGAAAGGGGGAAGTGGCCGACATGACATCGGCTTTGCGATGTCATGTCGGTCGTAGGGGGTCAAAAGGTGAACGTTAGATCAGACTCTCAGGCGACCTTCCGCCCCTCCCGCACCCGCTTGATCACCATCCCTGGCAGCGCCAAAACCCGCCAGAAGGCGACCGCCGCCATCCCGTGCGCCAGCACCGCGAACAGGGGCGGTGTCTGATAGGTGTAATACGTCCAGCACTGGCGGGTCGTTCCCCACAGTTCGAGGAAGTAGCCCAGTCCCGACCCCGCGATGAAGGTGATCGCCTGCGTGCGAAAGCCTTTCGGCGTACCGATCAACAGCGCACACAGAATCAATGAGATGACCGTCAGCGACTTGTCGATGGTCGGCCAGACGAAGACGAGCAGCAGCACGACGAAGGGCGCGAACACCGCGATATAGATCGCCCGCCAGCCCTTCACGCCGATCCGCTCCCCCGACAGCCCGTCGAGCAGCTTCACCAGCCGGTCGATGGTCAGGCTGGCAATCGGCCAGGCGGGGATGATCCACAGCGGCGGGCGTTCGAGCGTGTAGTACGTCCACAGCACGGTTTGCGTCCCCCAGCTTTCGATCACCAGCCCGCCGATCAGCCCGATCCCGATGATCGGCAGGTCGGCCTTGAGATCGGCCCCGCTGACCAGCACCACCGACATGAATGCAAAGATGCCCAGCAGCAGCCAGTCGAAGGTGCGCCACCATTCGCCCTGCCAGTCGATCAGCGCCAGGTATTCCTCGGCCAGCGGCCACCAGATATAGATCACCAGCCCGATGATCAGCGTCATCGCGCCCAGCAGCACGGAGCTGTGTCGAGTCCAGCGGAGTAAGGGAGTGTCGGGTTGTTTGTCGGGTTGGACGTCCAAAAGAATTCTCCGATTGTTGGGACTCAGGGGCTTTGCCCCTGTAACCCCACAACCTTTTGAAAAAGGTTGACCAAAACCATATGTTCATTCATCGGGCGCAGCCCGATAAATGAATTATAGGGTGAAGGGAAATAATTTCCCTTTCAGGGTACGGGGCAGCGCCCCGGAAATTGTATCACAGCTTGGCTTTGAAGAACCCGATCACCCGTTCACGGTACGCCTCCGGCTCGATCTTCTCCGCCTCGCGGTGACCGGCTCCCTCGACGCGCCACAGGTCTTTCGGATCGCCGCACGCATCGAACAGTGCCTGCTGATCGGCGAGCGGCACGAAAGGATCGCTCCCCCCGTGAATGAACAGCACCGGGCGCGGGCTGATCTCCCCCACCTCCCCCAGCGGACTGGCATCATCCAGGCTGATCCCGCCCAGCCGCAGTTCGATGAACCTGACCACCAGCCCGGCGAGAGGTTTCAGCGGCAGCCCGACCTTATCGCGGAATGCCCCCTGGATAACATGGAACAGGTGCCGGTTCGCCCCATCGGCGACGACGCACACAACCCGCTTATCTTCGGCGGCCACCCGCAGCGCGATCCCGCCCCCCAGCGAGAAGCCCAGCAGCCCGATCCGTTTGACTCCCCGCGCCTGTAGAAAATCCATTGCCCCGATCAAGTCCTGCGATTCGTCTACGCCCAGCGTCACCCGCTGCCCATCGCTGATGCCGTGCCCCCGCCAGTCGAATTGCAGTACGTCGAACCCCGCTTTGTAGAAAACGGGGAGCAGCGCCGTATCGCCGTCCATGCTGCCGAACAGCCCCGCGCAGAAGATCACCACCGGGCGGCGGCCCTGCTCACCCGTCAACCGACCGCCGAGCCTGACTCCGTCCCGCGCGGTGAAGGTCACGTGCTCGAAAGGCAGTTGATACTCGTCCGGCGTGCAGGGCGGATCGGGTTTCCATCGGCGGGTCGCACGGCCCGCCAGCAGCCACGCAGCGATCAGGATAATGGCGATGAGTACGATCAGCGCGACAAGCACATCGACCAGCACAGGCGGCATTACATTTTCCTTCCCGTTCCCGGCGCTAAAGACGCCGGGCTAATGCTATGTTTTTACCCTTTGCGGTCTTTGCGTCCTCTGCGGTTAACCCTCAGAACCGAACCTCGACCGCCGCCGCGCCGTTCTCATCGACCGTAAACGCGGCTTCCTGATCGTGCCACCGGACGGCGTAATCGCCCAGCCAGCCCTCGAATCGGACATTGCCCCCGGCATCGGTCGCTATCGTCGTCGGCGCGAACCACCACTCGCCCTTGACCAGCCCCATCAGTGCATCGTAGGCCGGTTTCCGAGACAGGTCTTCCCGCACATATCCCGACGGCGCTTTCAGCCAGCCGCCATCGACCACGCCCCAGTTGGTGATCGCCTCGACGCGTGGATTCGCCAGCAGCGTCTTGTAGAACTCGACCACTTCCTCGGCCTGGCGCTGTTCGCCTTCGGGAGTCGTCGGCCACTCATCGACCTTGTGATCGTTCAAGTCGACGATCTCCGGCGGCATCAGTTCGCCCGACACCAGCGACACCTCGGTGAAGTGCAGCGGCAGCCCGAAGTGATCGTAGCGTTCGAGTATTTGCAGCGTCTTTTCCTGCCCCCAGTAACCCTGGTGCATGTGCGATTGCAGCCCGATCACATCGATGCTGATCCCCGCTTCGAGGCAGCCTTCAATCAGGATTTCGTAGGCAGTCGACAGGTCGAAGTCGTTGATCAGCAGCGTCGCGTCCGGGTTCGTCTTGCGGGCCGCCTCGAACACCGTCCGCACGATCCCGATCCGCCCCAGATGCTGCGCCAGCTTGGTGATCCCGTTCTCCTCTTTCTCGAAGATGGGCATGATCACTACCTCGTTGATCACGTCCCAGGTATCGATCACCCCGGCGAAGTCGGCCACGTCTCGCCTGATCCGCGCTACCTGCGCTTTGGCGATCTCCTCGTTCGACATGTCGAGCAGCCAGGGGGCGGTCAGCGTGTGCCAGCAAAGCGGATGCCCTTTGACCAGGCAGCCGCGATCCGCGAACCAGCGAGCCGTCTTGAGCAGGCGCTCGGTGTCGGGTTTGCCGCGCTCCGGCTCGAATCCCCGCCAGTAGAAAGGCAGGGTGATCTGGTTATACAGGTCGAGCAATATCTGGTTGTGGCGTTCTGCGTAGACTTTCTCCTCGCCTTCGAGTTCGCCGCTTGCCAGCGGAATGATGTCGAAGCCAATGCAGCCGAACAGAAATTTGTGCTTTTGCTGCTCGATCTCGACCGCCTGCTGCGCCAGCGGCGCGCCATCAGGTCCCACGATATGCAGCGTCACCTCCGCCGAACGAATCTCTTTGATTGTCTGGTCAACATTCATCGCTGTGTCTCCTATTGTCAGGTACTATCACCCGGTCACAATGCCTCTATCATACACGGGAACCCATCCGATGCTAAATCGCCTGCCACATTCCATCCCCTTTATCTTCGTTTTTCTTTGCGTCCTCTGCACGGACGTTTCGCCACAGGCGAAACCCCCAAACGACCGAAGGTCGTCGTCCTCTGCGGTGAGTCCCTTCTTTCCCTCTTGACTCTCCAGTCGCTGGAGGCCCGACAATAGAGTCAGCTTATCCAATCACAAGGAGGTTGACATGCAAGCAGTATCACAGACCCAATCACAGGCAGCCGACATTGGGCAGGAAGCCGCGCCGTTCAAGCGGGGCGTCCTCGGCTGGATCGCCGCTGGGCTGAACGCGCTCGCCGCGATCAATGCCAGCTTCGTCTTTCTCGTCCAGATGAAGTCTGGAGTCCTCGGCTGGCTGATGATGAACACCTGCACGCCCAGCATCGCTCTCTACCTCGCCGGTTTCCTGATCGGCAGCCCGGCGATCATGACTGCCGGGTCGGTGCTGATGTTCCGCTACGGCACCCTCGGATTGTTCGTCTTTAGCTGGGACGGCTACAACATCTTTGCCCAGGTCGGCCACCTGCTGATGACCGCCGCCGTGATCCTCACCGCCGTCGACATCGTGAAGAACCGGCGCTGGCGTCAGTTGTGGATCGGGCTGGCGGTCGGTGCCGTCCTCGTCGTGATTTTCGCCATTGCTCAGAATGCCTACTTCGCCGCCCATCCCGGCCTGCTCGAAGCCCTGTTCAGCGGCACCTACTGATTCAGATCAGCGTTTGCCCGGTGCTCCAGCACCGGGCACTTTCCACCATCTGTGTTATCTATATCACTGTTGATAATCTCCTGCCTCCACCTCTTCGATCCACCTGCACTCCCTATCGCCGCTCTCGATAAATCAAAAATTAGCGTAATTCGCGCAATTCGCGGACCGAATCCCTGCTATCCCCCATCCCAATCGATCCAAGTCCCAGCGACAACAAGCTCCCACCTACCATAAATCTGTAGAATCTGTGTCATCTGTGGATAATCCCCCACCGTGCTATAATGACGACGGTTGTCAATGGTCATCAGGGGTGGGGAACTATGGTCGATTACACCGGGCGGATGATAGGGCAGTACGAGATCAGATCGATGCTGGGGGTGAGCGGCGTCTCGAAGGTGTACCAGGCATGGCAGTCTTCACAGCATCGCGACGTTGCAATTAAGATTCTCCCCCAAGAATTCCTCGGCGATCAGACCTTCATGGAGCGCTTCGATCGCGAGGTTAACATCGTTGCCAACCTCAATCATCCCCACATCGTCCCGATCTATGATTTTGGCGTCATCGACGACAATCCTTACCTTGTCACCGCTTACTATAAGGGCCACACCCTTGAACGCCACATTCCGCAGTTCCTCGTCGGGATGCCGCTGATCGACGCGTCAACCATCATCACCCAGATTGCCAGTGCACTCACCTTTGCTCACGGTGAGGGAATCATCCACCGCAATGTCAAACCCTCGAATATCCTGCTCGACCTCGACGGGAATGCCTACCTGTTCGATTTCGGGATCGCCAAGATCGTCGAAGCCTCTGCCGAACTGACCGGCGACAAAGTGCTTGGATCGCCGTTGTATATGGCTCCGGAGATGGGATCGCCGGGCGGCGTCACCCCGCTGGTCGATATTTACGCACTGGGCATCACATTATTCGAGATGCTCACCGGTCGGCCTCCCTACAATGCCAACCATGCAATCGGCATTCTGCTTGCTCACGTCAAGCAGCCCGTCCCGAAGATCGGCGACCTCCGCCCCGATCTCCCGGTCGCGATCCAGTCGGTCATTGATAAGGTGCTGGCCAAGAATCCGGCCCAGCGCTACCAGACCGCCGTCGAGTTTGCCGACGCGCTGAAATTCGTTGTTGACCGTGATGAAGACAGTACCGATTACCACACACCACCTATGGGCCGCCGCAAACCCGGCAGGGAAGAACAAGAGCTGTACCTCAGGAGCGCCATCCCGATTGACGCCCGCCCGGAAGATGGCCCCTCCGAGGATGAGTCGCCGGTAACAGAGCCACCGCTCGGCACCAAACCCGATCCGCAGATCGCTGCCGAAATGAAACAGAACGGTGATGAATCCGCGCTGCCGGACGAGGAATCTGATTCGGCCCAAAAGACCCGGCTGGGAACGCCAGCCGCCCAGCCGGAGCCGCCCGATCAGCCGTCTACTATCCCGCATCCGGACAAACTGCCCACCGAACCGCCGACCCTCACCAGCCCGCAGAAACTACCATCACAGCCGCAGGAAAAACCCGATCGGGAAATCCCCCGCCGCGTCGCCCGCTGGGTATGGCTGGTGCTGGCAGCCGGTATCATGCTCGGTTTCCTGCTGGTCGCGGTTATCGCCATTGCGTTCTTCTCCGGGCTGATCTGACTGAGTGTCGAAACATTTCCAGGTCCCCTCACTCATAGGCCAGAATCTCCCTGATCGTCAGCCGCGACGCGTACTGCGCCGGGGCAAGGCTCGCCGCCGCGCCGATCACTATTACCAGCACCAGCCACCCCCAGATTCCCGGCATCGAAATATGATACTGCACCGACCCGCTGAGCAGCACCTCGCAGAGGATGTTCGCCAGCCAGTACGAGACCGGCAGCGACAGCGCCGTGCTCAACACCCAGCTTAGCAGCCCGACGAACAACCCCTCGAACACGATGATCAACCGCACCGCGCCATCCGACCCGCCGACCGCCCGCATCACCCCGATCTCACGCGTCCGCTCGATCACATTCAGGCTCATCGTCCCGGCCAGCCCCAGCCCGCCGACAAAGGCCAGCAGCGCCGCCATCCCGGTCAGCGAATACAGCACCGGGTCGAAGTTGCTCAGGTTCGACAGGTACACCTGCGAGCGTGTATCCGGCGTCCCGTGTCCCCACCCGTTCTTTTCGAACTGCTCGGCCAGCTTCTCTCCCAGTGCCTCCTGTTCATCCGCCGGTAGATAGGCCACGCTCGATGCCCGCACCCGGATCACGCTGACCTGATTCGACGCGTCGACCTGCCGCGTGAGGACATCGTAAGGCACATACGCATGTGTATTGAATATCTGCTGGGTGGCGATCCCGACGACGGTATAGACCTCCCGGTAATCCTGATCGCCGGTTTCCATCGTCACGACAAGGCTGCTGCCGACTCCCAACCCCGGCAGATCGTAAGCCAGGTCTTCGGTGATAACCACCGCGTTTTCGTCTCCATCTTCCAGCCAGCGCCCCTCGACAAGATGCGGAGTCATCGTCTGCGTGTCGATTGGCACCCCGATCATATCCACGTCTTCGGTATCCGTCCCCCCCACCCCCGACGCCGACCCGCCAATCGAGTACCAGCCTTCCGCCAATTCGACACCAGGCAGCCGCAGCGCCTCCCGTTCGACTGTCCGGATGTTTGCATCAGTCGAGACACTCAGCGAAACGTCGTACTGGAAATAATTGGCGACGCTCCACATCTTGTCACGCAGCATCAGGTGCGTGCTGAAGGCCGCCATGAACATCATCCCGGCGATAGTCAGCGTTCCAAGTGTCAGCGCCAGCCGCGTTTTCCGCCTGAACGTATTCCTGACCGCCAGCACCAGCGGTCGGGGCAGCCCTTTCAGCCGCCTGAGCACCGCCGCGACCAGCCCCATCTTCACCGTCTGGATGTTCCCATCCTGGTTGACTGCCTGCGCAATCGGGATGCCCGTACCGGCCATCACCGGCCCGATCACCGCCACGACCGGCACCAGCAGCCCGACGCTCACCTGGATCAGCACGACCGGCAGCGGCACCCCCGCCGCAGGCACGTCGAAGTTGAGCATGCTGCTCACCGCGTTGGTGATGATCAGCGCCCCGCAGCGCCCCAGCGGTATCGCGATCCCCATTGCCACGACACTGTAAACCAGCGTGGTGACGATATAGCTCCACGCGATCCGCGCTCGTACCCCGCCATACGTCCGCATCACCCCGATCAACCGTATCTGCCGGAGCACCTGCGCCGCGACTGTGTTCGTCACCAGCCCGGCGCTGATCACGATGCAGATCAGCCCCACCACCTGGAAGACGATCAGCATCGCCGAGAGCATGTCGGCTCCCCAGTGCTTGCCGGGGTCGCCCCGCTCGATGCGATAGACCGTGTACCCCGCCGGTTCGATCACCCGCTTGCGGATGTCCTCGGTGATCGCCCGCACCGACTCCTTGTCGAAGGGATTGGCCGTCGTCACCAGCATCTCGTTGTAAGCCGCGTCGAAGCCCATCCAGTGCAGCGTATCCATCGACACGTACCCGGTGCCGACCTCCATCCACATCGGCAGGTATTGGTGCAGGTCGTGGACGATCCCGGTTACCCGCAGGCTGTAAGTGCGCTCCTCCGCCCCGTCGACCTGGAGGGTCAGCGTGCCGCCGGTCTCGACGCCCAGCCACTCGGCAGTTTTGCGCTCCAGGAATACCTCGCGCAGGCCCGGTGCGGGATCGCCTTCCAGTATCTCGAATTGATTCAGCCGCACCGGCTGGTAATCCTGTGGGACGACCAGTTCGATATTGCGGACTTTGCCGCCGCCGTCGATCACCTGCACCGGCTCCACCCGCCGCGCCTCGATCCCGGTGATGCCGTGCTGCGCCCCGACCGCCGCTGCCAGTTCCTCGTCGAAATCGGACAGGTGATAGGTGGCGCTCGCCGGATGGGTGGCCGGGTACTGGCTGCTCATCTCCCGGCTGATCGTCAGCCCGGCGTTAGCCGTCCCGCCGATAGCGAACAGCCCGGCGGCAATCGACAGGATCACCAGCCCCGACCGCGCCGGGTTGCCGACGACATCTCTGAATACCTTTGACCAGATGACCGGTATGTGCATAAAAAAATACCCTTCGACAAGTTTCTTTAACCTGTCTACAGGGTATTTCAAATGAGGTACGAGAGTATCCACCCAAAGGTACATTCGGGGGGTGTATTTATCCGGAGTTTACTCCGCTGCTGCTTCCGCAGTCGCCTCCCCCGCCGATTCCATCCGCTTGTGATAGAAGCGCTCAGCCCCGATGTGGTAGAAGTGCGTCACCGGCAGCAGGATCACGATCAGCAGCCCTTCGATGAGATAGATCGTCGCAATGGGCGTATCCCCTCCCATCCGCAGTGCGTTTTGCATCAGCACCACCGATACCAGCGCAGCGGAGGCACTCAACACGAAGCCGGTGCCACCAGAGTAGGCAGTCCCTCCCAGCAGCGCGGCCAGCAGAGCCATCTCGACGTACCCCTGCCCGGTAGATGCGAACGCAGCACCCATCCAGCCGAGCATCAGAATACCGGCCAGCCAGGCCATCAGGCTGGAGAACACAAAAGGCAGTCCCACAAACAGCAGGCGTTTACCAATCCCCTCTTCCTGATCGCCCTCCTTCGGGCGGCGGCCAAACGGCGTGAAGATCATCAATGCCGCGCAGCCCAGCACGAGAATCAGCCACACGATGACCGTCAGCGGTGAAGTCGCCAGCCCCAGGTCTATCATTCCACGGGGTGCCATCACCGTACGGCCTTCGCTCACCAGCAGGGTTATGGCGTAAAGCAAAAACGACATCGCAAAAGTAACGACGATCCCTTTCTGCTTCGCCAACCCGACCAGCAGCCCGTTGACTATTCCGATCAGCAGCGCCACGATAAGGCTGATGAAAATGCCCAGCACTACCGAGGAACTCTCCCCGCTACCCGCCACGACAATAGCGACTAATCCGGCCATCGCCCCCATCGACAGGTCGAGATTCCCCTCCGCCAGCAGGATCACCGTCGGGATGACAAAGAATCCACCTATGACAATATTTGCAATAAGAGGTCTGAACACCCGCCCGGAACCCATTCCCCCCAGCGAGACGACAAACACAATCGCCATGATCACCATCAGCACCAGGGCGATGACCAGCCAGGGGACTTCCGCCAGCAGCCGCCATCTGATGTCGTGATAATAGTGCTTTCCCTTTCCTTTCGGTTCGCCTGCCACCTGTTCGATCTGTTCGCTCATTGTCTGCTCCTTTAGCTCTCTGACCTTTACCCGGTTCAAGTATAGTCAGATTTTCCACCCGGTAGAAATCCCCGCTTTGCCCGGCACCTGCCAAATTGTCGATCACCCTCCGTTATATACTCGTTATATAATTGAGATGTTTCCTTAATGATTCTTTATATAAAACTAGAACTTTTCATGCTAATATCTTATATATCGTTCACGAAGCCTGATTCCAGGGAGCCTATGATTAACCCTCAAGCAGAACCCTCCGCACTCCCAAATGAAACTGTTGACCTTCCTGAAGATATCCTCATAGTTGACGATGAAGCCGATGCCCGTCTGATCGTCAAACTTGTCCTGAAACGTTTCCTGAACTACCAGTCTCGCGAAGCAAGCGATGGTCTCGAAGCATTGGAGCTTGTACGGCAGAAACCGCCCCGTTTGATCATCCTTGATCTGACAATGCCCCGCATGGACGGGATCGCATTCCTCGAACAAATGCGTGCCGATCCAGCGATCGCCGATATCCCGGTGCTGATCTTCACTGCTCATCTCGTCACAGCCGACCAGGCCGAGAGGCTGCAGATTCCCTCGTCAATGATCATGCGCAAGAGTGGTATCAAGATTGACGAGCTTGGGAACACTATCCGCCAGATACTGCAGTGAAGCCAGCCTGACACCGCTCATTTTTGATCCTTCATATCACTGGTTCTTTCCATTAACGTACGATCGATTGTTTTTTTAGGAAAACGAAGCAATGACAGACATCCTAATCATACTCTGTTCCGATCACCCCCCGGTGACGGTGTGCAAGTACAGGATACAGGTGCAACATGTTTAACAGTCTACGAAACCGTTTAACACTGATCTTCATTGCCCTGGCCGTTATCCCGCTGCTGGGCGTCAGCTTCTTCCTGAGCCTGCGCAGCTTCTCTACGCTTGAGCAGGAAGCGCTCACCTCTCAGAGTGAGAAAGCAAAGTTAGTCGGTGTAGAAACCCAGGCTTTCCTCGATGCCCGGTTGAATGAACTGCTTATTCTGACCGACGTGCAGAGCTTAGGGAACCTTTCTCTCGAAGAACAGACCGAGCTTCTCAAGAGCATTCTTGCCAATGAAGCGTCTTATCACGATTTCATAATGCTTGATAGTGTTGGTCAGGAGACACTCCGGGTTTCGCGGAACCAGGTCTATACCGGCGAAAGCCTCACCAGCCGGGCAGATAAAGAAGAATTTCTGCAGCCTGCTTCAACCGGCGAAGTATACTTCAGCCCGGTTCGCTTCGAGGAAGACCTCCAGGTGCCGCTGATGACAATGGCCATCCCTCTGGTAGACCTTCGCAGCGGTGAAGTGACCAACGTGCTGCTGGCCGACCTCAACCTGAAGTCGATCTGGAACCTGTTTGCCACTGTCGAGTTGGTAGGCAGCGAAGACGTGTTCATGATCGACTCCTCTGGCCGCGTCATCGCCCACCCGAACCCCTCGGTGGTTCTGCGCGGGACGACTTACACACTTCCCGACAAGCAGATCCGCGCACAGGGTCTATCCTCCGATTCGGTTATTTTCGCCACCTACTCGATGACCTTCGGTGAGCAGAAGTTTACCGTCGTCGCCGAGCGTCCCTATCGAGAAGCTGCTTCGCTGGCAATCAGCCTGCTGACCATCGCCAGCATCGTGACCGGTGCCGCACTGGTTGTGGCTATCATCGCCGGACTGGTCAGCGTGCGCCAGATCGTCCAGCCGATCGAATCGCTCTCCAGGACGACCCAGCTCATCAGTCAGGGTGACCTGTCACAGCGTGCCGACATCAAGAGCCAGGACGAGCTTGGCGAACTGGCCCGGTCATTCAACGCCATGACCGAGCAGCTTCAGGAAACACTCGAAAGTGAACGAATGTCTCGCCGTGAAGCCCAGGAAGCCAACCGTCTGAAAGACCTCTTCCTGGCAACGATGAGTCATGAGCTGCGCACCCCGCTCAACGCGATCATCGGTTTCCTGGGGTTAATGCTCTTCAGCGAGCAGTTGGACGAAGACAACAGCCACATGGCCGAACGGTCAATCTCGAACGCCGAGCGCCTGCTCCACCTGATCAACAACATCCTCGACCTGTCTCGCATCACGTCGGGCAGCCTTGAGATCACGCCGCTGGAAATGTCCCCGAAAGCCGTAGCCGAAACCATCTACGAAGATCTGTCTTTGCAGGTCGACGAGAAGGGGCTGGAGTTCACACTTGAAATCGACGACTCTCTACCTGAGACTATCGTCAATGACGAGGAGCGCATCATCCAGATCGTGACCAATCTGGTCGGTAACGCAGTCAAGTTCACCGAAACCGGTGGCATTCACATGGCCTTCCGGCGCAAAGATCAGCGACTCGTGCTCGAAGTCTCAGATACGGGCATCGGCATCCCTGCCGCCAAACACAGTATCATCTTCGACGAGTTTACCCAGGTCGACAGCAGCTCGACCCGCAAGCACGGTGGCGCAGGCCTGGGTCTGGCGATTGTCAAGCGGCTGGCCATGCTGATGAACGGCAGTGTTCGGGTGAGAAGCGAGGTAGGCAAAGGCAGCACGTTCACCGTCGAAGTCCCACTTAACCTGGCTCCGGTTGAAACGACCCCGCTGACCATTCTAGAAAGAGTGGTGTCATAATGTTTGGTTTCACAAAGGATTCGCTAAGAGGCTGGGACATTCTGGTTGTCGAGGACGAACCGGACAGCCTTGAAGTGGCAACGCGCTGGCTCAAACTCGCCGGGGCAAACGTGTTGATGGCAGAGAACGGCAAAATGGGACTCGACATCGCTCGGCAACACCTCCCTCGCCTTGTTCTGGCCGATCTGACAATGCCGGTAATGGATGGGTGGGAACTGCTCTACGAATTAAAGCAGCGCCCCGAGACCGCCAGCATACCGGTAATCGCGCTCACCGCCCATGCGTTATCTACGACAAAAGCGCGGACTCTGGAGGCCGGGTTTGTTTCCCATATCTCCAAGCCAATCAATCCCAGCAAGTTTGTCAGTCAGGTTTTGAGTATCATCAAAAATGTGCCGGATTTGGAAGCACAGTTGCCTGGATAAGGATAAAGGAATAAACCATGTACGAGAACCCTATTTTAGTCGTAGAAGATGAACCGGATGGGCAGGAACTTGTCTCCCGGATGTTGAAGGTAATCAATGTCGACATCGAAGTCGCCGGAGATGGTGAAACCGGCTGGGATATGCTCCATGAAAAAAACTATACGATGGCCATTATCGACCTGGCCCTGCCGGGCATGGGTGGCATCGAATTATTAAACCTGATCCGCGACAGCGATGCCTTGCAGAACCTGCCCTGTGTGGCGATCACCGCCTACCATACACCGGAGTTAAAGCAGCAGGCGCTCGCCGCCGGGTTCGACAGCTACTTCGCCAAACCTCTCGATCGGACGTTGTTTCTTGAAGCACTCGATGGATTGCTAGAAAGTTAAAGAGAATCAAAATGACAATCAAATACAAAACCCACTACATTAAACTGATCCTGATCTTACCATTTGTTTTAACATTGCTTTTTTTGAGCGCATGTGACGGTTCAAATGGCCAGAACGGGCAGGCAAACAAGGAGAATCCTACCGTCGGAATTGTTAACCTGACCAGTGCACTGGACCCCGTTATAGAGGGTTTTAAGGCAGGAATGGAAGACCTGGGTTATACGGAAGGTGAGAATATAACGTACGTCTATGATGGGCCGGTTGCGAGCATTGGCGAACTCGATGCAGCAGCCCAAAAGCTGGTGGATGCCAATGTTGATCTGATTCTTAGCCTGAGCACCCCCGCAACTCTGGCCGCCAAACGCGCGACAGAAGATAACGGCATCCCGATCATTTTTGGGACGGTAACCGACCCGATCGCCACCGGTGTTGTTGAGGACCTGACACAGCTGGAGGGTAATGTGACCGGTATCAAGACCGGGGGGAGTGAGCCAAAAGAACTGGAATGGCTGAAAAATGCCGTGCCCGAACTCCAGCGGGTTTTGATTCTCCACAATCCCAATGATGCCAGTTCTGTCGGCGCACTCAACGATGTTCGCGCCACCGCCGAGAGTCTCGGCGTCGAGATCGTTGCCGTCGAAACACCAGACAATGACGCTGTTCTCGCAGCACTGCAGGACATACCCGACGACGTCAACGGCATTCTCCTGCTGCCCGACAGCATTGTCAACAGGAATGTCGGCGAGATTTCCGCCGCAGCGATCGAACGGGAAATAGCGGTGGTCGGGATAAACAGCCCTCATGTGGAAGCTGGAGCCTTATTAGCGTTTGGCTCCGAGCACTACCCGGCGGGTCAACAGGCCGCTCATTTGGCTCAGCAGATACTGACAGGCACCCCTCCATCGGAACTACCGATTGAAACTGCCGATTTCTATCTATCGGTCAATCTGCAAACAGCGAGTGCTATCGGTATCACAATTGATGACACCGTCCTGAAATCAGCAGAAACGATCGTTCGTTAGGAACCCTCTGAATAGTCATAAAATGAAACCGGGCGGCGATCTGGTTTGATCGCCGCCCGCGTGATTCTGTTTGATTTGCCTGCTTCAATCACCCGACCACTTCGAAGTAGGTGCTGTGTGCGTAGCCCCGCTTGCCCTGTGTCTGCTCGGTCACCAGGTACCAGAGCGTATTACCCCCCACCGCATCGCCGTACATATTGCCAACCTTCTCGACGATCTCCCCGTCGGCCAGCTTGCGGATCACGTTGGTGGGATCGACCCTTGGCTCGGTGCGGAAGTTCAGCCCCCACTCAGCGACGACTCGCAGCATAGCCCCCTGGCCCGGCACCGGTTCTGTCGGCACCGTCGTCCCGCCGCCTTCCAATGCGGTGACCCGCCGCTCCAGTGCCGCAACATGACTCTCCAGTACTTCGGCTCGTGTTTCCAGCGCCGCCGCACGCTGTTCCAAAACCTCTACTCGATCCTCTAAGCTCATCTCTCCTCCATCACCCGCATAGGCCCGCAGTTCTGCCTCGGTGCCGTTGAACACATTGATGTCCAGTGACCCGCTGTGACCCGGTATCTGCCCTTCGCTGGTCTGCTGCCAGAATGTCCACCTCGACCAGCCCGTCGGGATACCCGGCTCGCTGACTTCCCAGTTGGCGACCCACAGATCATGCCCTGATACATCCACTTCGGCCATGTTGCTGTTCCAGTAGCCCGGTGAGCAGTAGATGATCAACCGGGTGCCCGACAGCCGTTCGAACTCGTCGAGAAACTCGGTGACTTTCGCCGGTTCTATACTCTGCGCTTCGATATCGATCACCGGGGGAAGTTCGGTAAGAGCGCCAACATCTTCGAGTGTGTTGTAAAAAAACTGTGCCTGCCGCACCGGTTCGGCAATCGTCAGGAAGTGATAAGCTCCCCGGAGCAGCCCGGCCTGCCCTGCTCGCTCCCAGTTACTCTGAAACAGCGGGTCGAGCGTAATGTTGTATGACGCCCGGATAAACACGAACGAATACCCGGCGTCCCGCACCGCATCGAAATCGACCTGACCGTTCCATTTACTGATGTCAATCCCTTTGGCTCTCGCCATTCACAGCCTCCCGTAGAAGTGTGTTCCAGGTCATGTCCTCACTTAAGTATACTGCCATCTCGATCAATTTCCGTAAAGGGGACTTAATAACCAGAATGCAGTGTGTTCCCTTGCCTGCTGCGGATTTTGATATACTCTATCCATTCACCCATCTCGCAGAAAGGAACCAGCATGGAAACTCGGCGATTAGGCCAATCGGGGTTGATGGTATCAGAGTTAAGCCTGGGAACGATGATCTTCGGGGAGCAGAGCGAACGCTCGACACCGCCCGGCGAAGCGAAAAATATCCTGTCGCGTTATGTGGAGGCGGGTGGCAATTTCATCGATACGGCCAACGTGTATGCCGATGGCCGCTCGGAGGAGATCATCGGGGAGTGGTTAGCTGATCAGAAACGCGACGAGTTGATCATCGCCACGAAGGTGCGCTTTTCGCGGGGCAGTGATCCCAACGCCGAGGGCCTGAGCCGCTACCACATCATGCGGGAAGTGGAGAACAGTCTGCGCCGCCTCAACACCGATGTCATCGACCTGTATTATGCCCACATGTGGGACGATCAGACGCCTATCGAGGAAACGCTCCGCGCCTTTGACGATCTGATCGCCGCCGGGAAGGTGCGCTATATCGGGCTGTCGAATTTCAAGGCGTGGCAGGTGATGGCCGCCCAGGCCGCCGCCGACGCGCATGGGTATGCGCGGTTCGTCGCCGCACAGTATCAATACAGCCTCGTGACGCGGGACATCGAGTATGAATACATCGACCTGTTCCGGCGTGAGGGGTTGGGTCAGTGCCCGTGGGGACCGCTCGGCGGCGGGTTCCTGAGTGGGAAGTATCAGCGCGGCCAACGCCCCGACGATGGACGCATTTCGACCACACCCGACCACGACGAAGAATCGTGGAACCGCCGCAGTACCGACCGCAACTGGGCGATCATCGATGCGGTTGGCGCAATTGCCGAGCAGCGCGGCAAGACCTACGCGCAGGTGGCGATCAACTGGCTGCTGACGCAGGATACCGTCTCGTCGGTGATCATGGGCGTCCGCACGATGGAACAGTTGGAAGACAACCTCGGCGCGGTAGGCTGGGCACTGACCGGTGAAGAACTCGCCGCGCTGGACGACGCCAGCGCAATGCCCGATCTGTATCCCTACCGCATGATCGAGGTCTACGGCGGTCGCGGCAATAGTTAGCGGCTTGGCGACAAAGGCCCGTCACTCAGAATCTTTAACTTCCCCGGATGCCTCATCGATGGGTTCTTCGGGTAGTTCGACGTGAGTCCTTAACCACCACACAGCCGACGCCATCGCCGCGACGGTCAGCACCAGGGCGGTGATCATTGCTATCGTGTACGTCGGGATGATCGCCTGTGTCCAGAGAATGTATGGGAGGATGAACAGAATCGCGGCTGCAAGCGAGAATAGCCCCGCTTTATCGGCCCGGCCTGAGTATTCCTCCATGTAACCAAACCCTAATACGGCATTCACTCCCCAGAGTATTAACACAAACAGGGAGAGAAAAGGCAATGCCATATCTCGTCCTATAGATGGAAGCCTTATAGCCGGAGAATAAAAAACCACAAACAGCCACAGGACCCATGTGATAAATATGATGGTTGTTTTTCCTTCATATTTATCCGAGTAAGATGTATCGAGCAGAAGACACAGAACCGCGGGAAACAGTCCAAATACTCCGGCGGCAAGTATAAGTTCTGCCGCCAGCAAATCCCAGATGGACTGGAATGATTTCATGTCAACATACTCATACCTGTCTATGTCGATTCTTTGCCAGTCACCTTCCGGTGTTCGGACGGCTGCTCCCTGAAGACCCATCGCCAGAATTAAGTTGCCGGTTTTTGGATCGAATGCAGCATCCAGCGGGCCCTGCAAAAAGGTCATAGAGTCTGCGACCTTCGAGTAGTGTGCAATCTGTGCCTCTGTCAAGCTCAGATCGATGTCCTCTACCCACGAAGCCCCGGCATCCTCCGACCGCTCGACGATATTTTCGTCTGTCACGCGATACCTGATCGACGGATTTGAGGGGTCTTCTACCGTCAAGCGTTCAGACAGAGGTGTATCGTATGAGCATTCCTCGTCTATTTGTTCATGAGAATCGGACTGTCTCCAGGTTAAACCGCCGTCGTGTGTTGTCCACGAGCCGCCCCATAAGGATACGACATTGAACGTTTGATCTTCGTCAACGAACACGCAGACGATCCCCTCATCGTAATAGGGAACATTCGCCGTCGTAGCGAACAGCGCGAAGGCCAGCACAACCGGGCTGATAGTTCGCCCCCGTCTCGTCCGCGTCTTCGTCCACAGCCACCACGTCAGCCCCAGCGCGGGCAGCGTCAGCAGATCGGTCGGGTCTCGCCGCAGCCCCGACGGCCAGCCCAGCATCCACGATAGTCCGGCCTGCGTGATCGCATGGATCGGCCCGACCGTCTTGATCAGCGCAAAGCCGATCCCGGTGAGGGCGATGCTCAACACGCCCGTCAGCCGCTGTCGATTCGGAAAGAGCAGGGCGATCAGCGGGGCTATCATCAGCGGGGCGAATACCAGCCACGCGGCATCACCGAGCTTGCCGGTGATCACCGACGGCCACAGCCGCCGCAGGAGGTGATCGTTTACCAGCAGCAGAACGACCGCCCCGATCACAATCGGGTGTGATAGCACACTTAACGTATGATTCAACGATTTGTTGCGCATGAAATACCCCCGGCGGGTTTCATTACCCCTTGCAGATAGCTTACACAATCATCTGATTTCAAGCCAGCCTCAATCAATGCCAACCCACCTGCCCCCTTGGGGGAAGTGGCGAACCGAAGGTTCGGCGAAGGGGGTCGGGAAGGCATGCTTCTCTTGACCTTCTTGTTTTTATAATTTATTATACTTTTGATAATTTATAAAAGTTTGTCATCTGAGTACACAACGACAGGAAAACAGTATGAACGCAAAGCAGTTCCCGCAGCTCGAAAAGTACCTCGAAGGGGCTAATCACATCGATGTCAAGACCGTCGAAGGGGCAGTGACGATGAGGGAGTTCATCGCCCGGTTCCTGTCGTACAACCCCGGCTGGGTGAAGTTTTTGTACGCGGTGCGCGGCGTCGTGGCGAAAATCCTGGGGCTGGATCACTCCAACGAGGAAGCCCCCCCGCTGACCGCCGACTCGCTCCCGGTGACGCCGGGCGAGGATGCTGCATTCTTCACGGTGAAAGAATCGGACGGCGAAACGTACTGGATCGCGGGCATCGAAGATACGCACCTCGATGCCCTCATCGCCGTGATCGTCGAGCCGCTCGGCAGGGAGATCAACCGCTTCCATACGGTCACGATTGTCCACTACAACAACTGGATCGGGCCGCTCTACTTCAACCTGATCCGACCCTTCCACCACCTGATCGTCTGGCGGCTGGCGAAGTGGGCGGTCAGAACACCAGCACCTGCTGGATAACCATCATCGCCAGAAAACCGGCCATCCCGGCCACCCCGGACGAAAGCCGCTGGCGCTCGCTGTCGCGGCTTTCGGGGATCATCTCGCTGAACACCAGGAAGATCATCGCCCCGGCAGCGAAACCAAACGCATAGGGCAGCATCGGGCGGAAGGCGCGAACCGCCATAAAAGCGGGGATAGCGGCGATCACCTGCGGCACGCCTGATACCAGCGCCCACAGGATGCATTTCCACGGACCGACTCCCTCCGCACGCAGCGGCAGCGATACCGCCAGCCCCTCCGGGATATTGTGGATCGCAATCGCCACCGCCATCACCAGGCCGAGCGTCCCATAGCCTGAGCCATAGGCGACACCAATCGCCAGCCCTTCGGGGAAACTGTGGATAAAGAGCGTGATCAGCACCATTGCCACCCGGCGCGCCCCGTCCTGTGAAAGTCCCGCAACGGTGATCTCGCGATGTGACAGCCAGTGCGACGTGCCGACCATCATCGCTGCGCCGAGGAAAATCCCGGCGGCCACCGGCATGATGCCGCCGTCGTCAATGCCGGGGATAATCAGGTTAAAGACCGAAGCGGAGAGCATCAGCCCACCGGAGATCGCCCAGCCAAACCGCGCTATCTTTTCAGGGAACTTGCGGACGAATAGAAACGGCACACCCCCCAGCCCATTAGCCAGTACGGTGACTGCTGCGGCAAGCGTGGCCTCCCACAGTGACGCATCCATCTGTTACGCTCCCGTCAACCACATTTGTACCGGTCGTTATCTCATTCCGAACTGAGCAGGCCGAACTTATACATGGGTCACAGGCTGTCGAAAATCTGGCGGTCTTCCGGATCGAGTTGTTTGAGCAGATCGGGGCCAAGCCGGGCGTAGATTCGCTGGGCGAACAGTTCCATCCAGACGAACTGCCGGGTGATCATGATCAGGTGGCGGTTTCCGGTGATGGTGGCTGAGGTTTCGTGGTTGCTGCTGGCGATCAATGCCTCGCGCTTGTCGGCAATGACCAGCAGCGTGTCGGTCAGTTCCTGCACTTCCGATTCGAGGGGGGGATGGTAGGCGACCTGCCCGCAGCCCAGTTCTCCCGCGCCGGTCAGCAGGGCGCAGACTTCCACGCCGCGCTCACTGGCCTTGATGATGGAGTCATTCAGGTCTTCGAGGTCGGTGTCAGAGAGGACGAGGTAGAGTTCTTCCGCCGCTTCGCGGATCATCTGGATGGCGTAGGTAATCGTTGACCGCCGCCCGACAATCGACCAGACATGGCTTTCGACCGGGGCATTATAGAGATCTTCCAATCCCTGGCTCAGGCTGGCGATCAACTGCTGGTGATCCTGGTGAAGACGGTCGAGGAGAACATCGGGACGCATCGGGCGGTAGAGGGTCGCCCGCCCTTCGACGGTTTCGAGCACCGCGCCGCGCCTGCTCAGGCGGCCCAGCGCCTCGTAGACCATCGAGCGTGGTATGCCCGCTTTCTTGCTGATCTGGTAGCCGGTAACGGGATTCTCGCGCAGCAGGGCAAGGTAAACCTTCGCCTCGTATTCGGTAAACCCGATCTGAGTCAGCGCGTCGAGCAGTTCCATACCGTTCTCCGCCGAAACAATAGTAGTTCGTAAACTACCTACTATCCTGAGTATAGACTACTACCGAATCGGATGCAAGCAAATCGAGACGGGAGGGTGTGTTTCAAGTTAGTGGGTTTTTATCGGAACCCCCTCCGCCGAACCAGTGGTTCGACACCTCCCCCTTGCAAGGGGGAGGAAAGACCGAGCCTCGGCCAAAGGCCGGAGCGAGGTCAGGTAGGGGTTCACCCACCGAACTGAAACAGACCCGAGACGGGATCAGTCTCGATTATTACTGTTTCGTGACATATTTGATACAATCTTGCCCTGCAGATTCTTTTGTTCTGTAGTATGCTGGGCATAATTATTGAATCCGCGTATCCACGCACCGACCAGTTCTATTGTTAGGCGAGTCGCCTTTAAGGAGGAAAAACCACTGTGGATAAATACGCAACGCGCAAGAATGTATATTTGATAGTTGTATTGGTAGTCTTACTGGGTACGATCCTGGCCTGTGGCGGCACCACCGTCACACCGGAACCACCAACCCAGGTGCCCCCAACCGAAGCACCTCCTGGCAAAACCACCGAAGAGACAGGCCCTTCCCAGGGTGGGAAAGAAGGCACCGGCAAGGGATCGATGGGCGAAGGTGCAACCGTGCCATCTGCCGGGGATGACAGCAAAGTCAGCACCGTCAACCTGACGATGGTCAACGACCTGGGCACCGAAGTCTGCTACGTGGTCATTTCCCCCAATACTTCCGATGAGTGGGGCGACGACTGGCTCGGCGGTAGTGAAACTGTTGTTCCGGGCGGACGGCGCGTCTTCGAACTGGCCCCCGGCGTCTGGGACATGGCCGCCGTTGACTGTGATCTCAACTACCTGGCTGAAGAGTACGGCGTCTATATCAACTCCGATACCACCTGGGCGCTGTCGACTTCGGCAACGGCTGGCTCGGCCAGCACCGGCAACTCCACGCTTACCGTCCTGAACAACAGCAGCATCGACGTCTGCTACGTCTACCTTTCACCTTCGACCGCCGATAGTTGGGGCGCTGACTGGCTGGGCGACGACATCATTCCCGCCGGAACCTCCTACACCTTCTACGTAGACGCCGGCACCTGGGATATGCGAACCTTCGATTGCAGCATGAATGTCCTTGCCGAACGCTACGGGGAATCCATCAGCGGGGATTTCGAATGGGAACTGTATGATGATGCCGGTTCGACTACCGAAGGCACTTCCACGTTGACAATCATCAACAACAGCGGCATGGATATTTGCTACGTCAATATCTCGCCTTCAACCGCCAGCGACTGGGGTGCTGACTGGCTCGGTAGCGATATTATCCCCTCCGGAACCTCCTATACCTTCTGGTTGTATCCAGACACCTGGGATATGCGCACCTTTGACTGCAGCTATACACTCATCGCCGAACGCTACAGTGAAACCATTTCAGGCGATATGGAATGGGAGTTATATGAAACCGGCGGCAGCAGCGGCGGCGGCAGCTTCGAAATGGAAGTCATCAACAACCTGCCAGAAGATATCTGCTATGTCTATTTCCGCTCCTCCGGTTCATCCTCCTGGGGTGCTGACTGGCTCGGTAACGATATGCTATTGTCAGGGACTTCCTACTACTTCTACCTGTCTCCCGGTACGTATGATATGCTCGCCGAGGATTGCTTCGGTGTCGACTCTACCGTGTATTATGGCGCCCTCGTTGATGGCGACATGTACTGGGAGATCAACGTCTGGGATGATACAAGTGACCCTGACAGCGCCACCCATCCAAACGGCTTTACATCCTCAATGGAAGTTATCAACAACCTGCCAGAAGATATCTGCTATGTCTATTTCCGCTCCTCCGGTTCATCCGATTGGGGGCCTGACTGGCTGGGTTCAGATATCATCTGGGAGGGTACGTCCTACTTTTTCTACATGGACGCCGGAACCTATGATATGAGGGCTGAGGATTGCTACGGTGTCGATTCGACCGTGTATCATGGTGCCTACATCAACGGTGAAATGTATTGGGAAATCAACAGCTGGGACTAATATCTATCCAATAGCTGCTTCGCAGGCCTTCGGATAGAAATACTCTGAGCGACAGTAAATCACGGCCCCGCTTTCGGCGGGGCCTTTCCTCTTTTTCTCTGGTTTCCGGTCTGCGATCCGCCTTCTTTCCGTGGGGTGCCAGTATGTGAAAGTTCACCCATCCGCGTTACGATTTTGTAAGTCAAGTTCTGTCACAAAATCCGGCCTGCGATCCTTTAGATGATCGAGGAGTTAGCTATGCAGCAGAACCAGCAGCCAGCCGCCGGGCAGAAACCCAAACTGCGCCCAGTCTATCTTTTACTCGCCATTGGCGATGTGTACGCCATCTCCGTTAGCCTCTACCTGATCGTCCACCTGCTGACCGGCGACTTCTTCTGGCCGGTAGCGATGTTGAGCGCCGCCATTCCCTGGATGCTGCTGCCCGCGCTGCCCATCCTCGTGATCCTGCTCGCCGCCCGCCGATGGAAACGGGCGATACTGGCCGCTGTCCCGGTGCTGGCCTTCATCTGGTTTTATGGCGCGCTGTTCCTCCCGCGCCTCTCCCCGACCCCCGATTGTCCCCCCGGAAGCGCCGACTGCCGCACTATCCGTGTGATGACCTTCAACATCGCCAGCGGTCATGCCCCGGAACAGCAAATCGCCGACGCGATCCGCGCCGTCGATGCTGACGTGATCGCCCTGAATGAAGTCTACGATTTCGAGCCTGAAGCCCTGGGCCAGGACATCCTCGACGAATACCCGTATCGTGTGTTCTACCAGGACATCATCACCGGCAAAGGGCTGCTCAGCCGCTACCCGATTGTCGAGGAAAGCGGCAAATTCCGCATTGCTACGGTCGGCACCTACCTGACCGCCACCCTCGACGTCGATGGGGAACTGCTCCACGTCATGATCTGCCACCCTGCCCGGCCCTGGTTCCAGCCTGAATTTGGCTACCGGTACTGGCCCGGTACCACCGAGGACTTCGAAACGATTGCTCGCATGGCATCTGACGGCAGCCCGACCGTCATGCTCGGCGATTTCAACTCCACCGATCAGACCCCCTACTATGATATCATTGCCAGCACCGGTCTGACCGACGTTTACCGTGAAGCAGGCTGGGGCCTCGGTTCGACCTTCCCGGCCTATAATTCCTACTGGCCTTTCGTGCCGCCGGTATTCCGCATCGACTTTATCTTTGTCTCCAGCCAGTTTGACGTGCAGCGCACCTGGATCGGGCCGGACGGCGGATCGGATCACCTGCCGCTGACCGCCGATCTCGTCTGGACGTTCGACGGCGCACCTCAGACCGGCGAAGCCTTACCGGGTGACTGATTCACAATCAGGTTGTCGACGACTTCCAGCTTCCACCAGGCAAAGGCCCTGTCAAATCAAAAGATAATGTTACCGAACGATGGTGGTTCTCTCATTTGAGAATGTTACCGAAGGGCAGTCGTCTCCTTTCATCGAAACAGGTGGATTGAACAAAGTCAGGTAAACGTCCTGGGACGGGCCATCGGGGTCGGCGTTGGGTAAAGCAAAGAACTGATCAAGCAGGGAGTAGATGTCACGGCGAAGCTGGCGCGGGTTCAGGGTGTCGTGCAGGTCTTGAAGGCGCTGCTGGTCAATCGAGGACAGGATGCCGGAGGCGGAAAGACGGTCGAAAGGGGTCTGGGCGGTATCGAAGCGCCGTTTGCCACGGACAAAGCGGCCATCAGGGGTTGAGACGACCGTTTTCTCGGTCAGGCGCATGACCGGCTGGAAGAGATTGTAGTAGAGGCCCATCAACTCGTAGAGCCGGTTGAGGCAAAGGGTCTGCGCAACCGTGTCCAACCGGTCGTAGCCGAGGTAGGCCCGGATCAGGGTGGCGTTTTTCTGCTCCACGAAGCGGTTGTCATTCTTCTGCCAGGCCCGGCTGCGGGTCAGGTGGGTGCTGGCCCGGCCTCCCCAGAACCGAACCAGATGGTCGTTGAGAAAACTGCTGTCATTGTCAGGATGGACTTCGACAACCGGGAACGGCAGTCTGGACAGAGCACGCCCAAAGGCATCCTCGGTGACCAGGTACCCCCGGTCCAACATCGCCACCCGTTCACTCCACCCGGTGGCAACGTCGACCATTTGCAGGCTGTGGATGAACTGCCCGGACGACGAAGGCCCACTGTGATAGACCAGGTCGACCTCGAAATGCCCCGGTTCCGGCTCATCCCAGGGAATGCGCCCGGCGGGGATTTCTCGCGCCAGCCGGTTGGCCTGGGGCTGGCAATCGCCAAGCACATCGTCCAGGCGCACGGCGGTAAAATCTGGGTCGAGGAATCGCCCAATCCCCCCGGCGCGCGCTTCTGTTTCACCCTACCCCTGTCGACTCACTAAAAACAAAAAGGCGCGGTTTCCCGCGCCCCGATTCTCTCTGTTACCTGCCAGTTTCACTGATATTCTATTGCCATCTCCTCAAGTAGATCGGCCTCTTTCAACTTCTCGACAATCGGGTATAAGTCCCAGACCGGCACGCCGAGCAGGTCGCTGATTGCGATCAGGTCGTTGGTGCCATCGGCATAGGCGGTGAAGTCCAGCAGGTCCTTCACCTTGTACAGCGACGAACGCGTCCCCAGGTTGTGATGCAGGCCGCGTTTGCCAAGCTGCGGCTCAGCCAGCGTTTTGATCCGGTAGCGGGCATTCTTTTCGATCAGGTCGAAGCAGGCAGTCATGACCTCATAGCCGCCCTCGAAGCCCGCCGGGGAGACGATGTCCAGGTTGTCGAGCGACGTATGGTATTCGGGATAGGTGCCGACTTTGCTGCGCGAGAACGACACCAGCGGCAGATCGACGCCGGGGGCGCAGTACTGGCGCTCGTCGCTTCCCCGGTCAAGGAACGAGTATTTGTTGAACCCGCGCTGCCTGGATCGCAGCACGCAGTCGATCACCTTATCGGCATAGCTGTCCCCGTATCTGGAAGCCACATAGGAATAAGCCCGGTCGTCGCCCACACAGGTCAGGTTGAACCCGGCGATCACGTTCCTTTTTAATGTCTCAAGGTGCTGGCTGAGATAGGCAATCGGCCCGATTGTTCCGGGGACAAAGACCAGCCGGTAGGTATAACGCCGGGGCTGCTTTGTGATCCATTTCCCCAGGTAGGTCAGCAACGCCGGGCCAGAGAGTTCGTTGTTCGCCATCGATGGGTGACAGATATAGGTCGAGAGGAATACTTCCCGCTCGGATTCGCCCGGAATGACGAGATCGGCATAGGTCAGGTGGCCTTCTTTCAGGTCGCTGTCGATAAAAACGCGGTACTGCCCCGGCTTGAGCTGCTCCCTCTGGGTAAGCGGTATCCCGAACCCCCAGCGCTCCTGGTAAAACGAGGTGATATAGGGGATCGCATCCGGGTGATCAGGCAGGCTATAAAGATGGCTGTCAAGCTCCTCGAGGCTCATCGTCTCATCGACCGGCACCGAGTAGCTCATAATATGGAGGTTGTGTTCCTTGAAGTCGCAGTACTTGCTGCCGTCCTCGTCGAGGAAGTAAGCATCGCGGATATTCCACTCGCGGGGAACTGTCCAATCTAAAACCTGGGCGCCGCTCGGCACCTCGTGGAGGGTAATCGGGATATGCTCCTGGATGATCCTCAGCGTCTCACGGACGCCGTTCCCGGTGATGCTTCTGCAAATCGGGAAAAGCGTGCCGACCAGTTCGAACATTTCGCGTCCAACGCCGTGGTTTTCCGATTCCATCGCTATCCCCCCACTTCACGATCATACCACCGCCAGTAAATTACAAATCAAGCGCCTCTTTGACCATCTCGCTCACCTGCCTGACGTCGAACGGCTTGGTGATATAGGCATCCGCGCCAACCGTCTTTGCTTCCATGCGCTTCTCTGCCTGGATGTTTGCCGTCACTATGATGATGTAGGTGTTTTTCGTCGTCGGATTCGACTTCACCGCCTGGCAAACCTCGACGCCGGACTTCCCCGGCATGTTGATATCCAGCAGGATCAGATCGGGATGCTCTTTTTTAGCGATCTCAAGGGCTTCGGTCCCGTTAGCAGCAACCAGCGTCGCTACCAGTGCAGTGTCAAACCGCTTCAAGAGATCGACCAACAGTTCGCGGTTACAGAAATTGTCGTCGGCAACCAGTATTTTCTTCATTCCCACGTATTGTTATCCTCAATGGAATCAAGCAACCTTCACACCGGCTTGATGTTAAGTGCCAGGCCAACCCGCTCCAGGACATGCATGATGTCAAACGGCTTGGTCAGGTATTCGTCAGCGCCCATCAGCGCCGCCTGCCGCCGGTCTGCCTGCTCTGTTTTAGACGATACCATGATCACATAGCAGTCCGCCATCTCCGGGTCGGCCTTGATCCCCTTGCAGATATCAAACCCGGTCATGCCGGGCATTACAATATCCAGCAGCACCAGATCGACCTGCTCACGCGTGGCGATCTCCAGCGCTTCTTTTCCATCACGTGCCGTGAACACACGCACACCATACGGGTGAAAAGCTTCGAGGAGGTCTTCTAACAGTTGCAGGCTTTCAGGTTGGTCTTCGACGATCAGGACTTTCTTGCCCATTCTCAGTTAGCCTGACGGACATATCAGCATCGGGTAGTTGATGATGGTGTTAGTGTAGTCTCTGGATATAAAAAAGTAAAATAGTACTCTCAGGCTGGGTACTGACAATCTACACAGTCAACAGCGCGAGCGCCTCGGCGACCAGCGCCGTCCGTTCGAGGCGTGACAACCACCCGTTCCGGGCGATCCGCAGCGTACTTGATGCCTGGTGAAAACGGATGCGTTTCAATGCCGCCTCTCGATCAACCACAGGCGGCTGTGCTTCGATATAAGTTTGCCGGATATGATCCAACAGCGTCTCTGCTTCGCTGTATGTGCCGCCCTGCCGCGTGATGGTATGGGCGACCTCCGCCAGCAGACGCCCCACATCGGCGGCGGGATCATAGATTTTCGCCCGCTCCCAGTCGATGATCGTCAGTGCCTCGTAATCAGGCGTGATGAAGTTCGTCGTTGTAGCATCACCGTGGATCAGCGCCGGGGTATAGGTGGTCATTGCCGGGTCATCCGCCCAGCGCCCCGCAGCGGATCGCAGGCCCCTGGAGATCGCCGGGTGATCCTGCAGAACGCCGTGTCTGTCCAGGTTGTCGATCAGTTTTCCAAAATAGCGGTAAGCATCGCCAAAATCCGGCGGCGTATCACTGCTGGCAGTGTTGGCATGCAGATTCGCCAGGAATGCCGCCGAGTGGGACAGCACCGGCAACAGCCGACCCGGCTGGCTGCGCCGCACGGCGATCAAATCACCGAGAGTCAGGCCGGGCACGTAAGTCAGAAACAACGTCCCGCCATAAACACCCAGCGGCTCGACCGCCGCAAGATCGGGATTGTTGCAGCAGGCTTCGCAGGCCCGCTGTGTATATCGATATTCCCGGTCAGCGTGCCTGGACGCGTCGCTGCCGGTCTTCACGCTGTAAAACTTGACGACCACCTGCCAGCCCTGCCGCACTTCTCGATACAGGTACACAGCAGCGGACAGCCGGGCCATTTCCCATTCCTCCGGCGGTTCGGGCCGATCCCACAGGTTCGCCTCGATAAACGCTGCGGCCGGGTCTTCTGCCGGTACCGGGTGCCAATCACCCGGCTGATCGAGCATCCGCTTGCCCTCCGGTGGATCCAGCAGCGGTGATGCTGGCTGTATTCCGACCATTGACAGCTTACTCCGCCTTTCCTACCAGCACCACCACCGACCGCGCCGCCAGTTGAATCGACCGCTGATCCTCAAGCAGCGGCTCTTGCCCCACCGGGCAAATATCGTCGGGCGAATCATTCCCGGTATTAATCGCCACGTGCCAGCGCACGCCGTTCCGGGTTGGCGCGGGCAGTTCGAAAACCTGCGGCTCCCAATACATATTCATCATCACGTACACGACATCCCTCAGCGCGTCCCGGCGGGCGGCGTTCTCGCCGCAGAGCATGAAGGCCAGCGCCAGGTTCCACCCCGACCAGTCCGCATCCCAGGGCCGGACGCCGTGCCAGGTGAGATCGGGGCAGCCGGAGCCGACATAATCCTCGCCTGCGAGGTGACGCCGCACGCGCAGCACCGGGTGCGCCTTGCGGAAGGCGATCACCTGCTTGAAGAAGCGATACAGGTCGGCGGACTCTTTTAGCTTTTCCCAGTCGAAATAGTTCAGCTCGTTGTCGTGACAATAGGTATTGTTGTTGCCAAACTTGGTGTGCCCGTACTCGTCGCCCATGAAGAACATCGGCACACCCTGACTCACCATCAGAATCGTGATCGCGTTTCGCATCAGACGTTCACGCAGTGCCGCAATCTCCGGGTCGTCGGTTGGGCCTTCGACGCCACAATTCCAACTGTAGTTGTCGTTTGCGCCGTCGAGATTGTCCTCACCGTTGGCGAGGTTGTGCTTTTCGTTGTAGGCAAACAGGTCGTGGAGAGTGAACCCATCATGACAGGTGATGAAATTGATCGACGCCGTCGAGCCGCGCGTCCCGTACAGGTCAGGCGACCCGATGATCCGCTGCCCGACCTCGCGCACGATCCCCTGATCCGACTTCACCCAGCGGCGGATCGCATCGCGGTATTTGCCGTTCCACTCCGCCCAGCGTCCATAGGCCGGGAACGTCCCCACCTGGTACAGCCCGCCCGCGTCCCACGCCTCTGCGATCAGCTTGCAATGCGCCAGCAGCGGGTCGAGGGCCAACGCCTCCAGCAGGGGCGGGTTCGAGAGCGGTTCGCCCTCCTGATCGCGCCCCAGCACCGAGGCGAGATCAAAGCGGAAGCCGTCGATGTGGTACTCCGCCACCCAGTAGCGCAGGCAGTCGATTACCAGTTCGCGCACCACGGGGTGATTGCAGTTCATCGTGTTGCCGGTGCCGGAGAAGTTCAGGTAATCGCCATCCTCGTCGAGTAAGTAGTAGACCGCATTGTCAATCCCCCGGAACGATGTCGTCGGGCCTTCGTCGTTACCTTCATTGGTATGGTTGAACACCACGTCGAGGAACACCTCAATGCCGTTGGCATGCAGCGCCTTGACCATCGCCTTGAATTCGTCCGACTGCATCCCGTAGCGCCCCGATGCGGCAAACCCGGCCTTCGGCGCGAAAAATCCGAGCGTGGAGTATCCCCAGAAGTTGATAAGCTGGTCACCGTTGAGCGGATTGTCACGCGGGTATTCCAGCTCGTCGAACTCGAAAACCGGCATCAATTCCACACAGTTGACACCTAAATCTTTGAGATAAGGGATTTTCTCCCGGATGGCCGCGTAGGTGCCCGGATTGTCCGCCTCCGATGAAGGATGCTGTGTAAAACCGCGCACATGCATTTCGTAGATCACAAGGTCTTCGATGGGGGTATGGAGCCGCCGGTCGCCCGCCCAGTCGAAATCGGCACGGAGCACCCGCGACCTGAACGGGTACGGGTTATTTACATCGATGGGCTGCCGCCACACGTCCCGCCCGCCGATCAGCTTCGCATACGGGTCGAGCAGCACGATTGAGTCGTCGAATCGATGGCCCTTTTCCGGCTCCCAGGGGCCGTCGAACCGGTAGCCATACTCAATTGTGTCCGGGTCGATGTCGTAGACTGTCATACAGAACACATTGCCGATATGGAACTCTTCTAAGATCGGTATCTCGACCATCGGCTCGTTCGCCCCGATCTCGTACAGCACCAGCGTGCAGGCAGTCGCATTCGACGAGTAGATCGAGAAGTTCACCCCGCCGGGAACCATCGTCGCGCCAAAGGGAAAGGGTTTCCCCTGGCTGATCTTGTAGCCTTCATACTCGTGGGTGGGATAGGTATCAATTCGTTTCATCGAATGCTCCTGGTCAATTGCATCTTCTGCCTACCACGCCCCCTGATTATCGGACAGCCCGGCCAGCCCATCCTCGACCGTCTCGTAGATGTCGAAGAAGCTCGAGAAGCCGGTCACCTCCATCACGTTGGCGACCGGGTCACTCAGCCCCACCAGCACGATCTGCCCCTTCGCGTCGACCACCTCACGCTTGAGCAGCAGCAGGTGGCGCAGCCCAAAGCTCGACAGGAAGGTCACCCCGGTCATATCCAGCAGGATCGATGCGTTTTCATGGATTTGCTTTGACAGTGCGTCCTGAATATCCGGTGCGCTGCTGCTGTCGATATCGCCTACCAGCGTGATGATCGTCGATTCTCCGCTGTGCGTGATCTCGATCTGCATGATTTCCTTCTCCCCTCACCCGAAATAACAATGATAGTGGAATAATGTCGCGTGATTGCTCAATCTCCACCATTTTATAATGACTCAGCCATTTAGTGCAGCATTTGATTGATGATACCCGATTTCAAATCGTAACGGGGATTTTGTGACCCTTCCCGGACAGTGGGTATGTGACAAAAATAGGCGTTCCGGGACGGAAAATCGTGACAAAAAGGAGGGGCAGGAGCGTTGCAAAAGGATCGGGGTGTCGCGCAGCCGGGCGTCCGGCTGCCAGGGAGTTCAGGCAAGCTCAAACTCCCACTAACAACCGGGGGGTAGTTATCCATCTCCCCCACAGGGGGCGATCAAGCAGGATTCGACTTCGAGCGCAACGAAGCACCCCCTCTGGCGCTACGCGCCATCTCCCCCACAGGGGGCGATCAACCCCACCCCCTTCGTCCGACCTGCGGTCGGCTCACTTCGGCAACCGCCTACGGTTGCTCAGGAGATTTCGCCTGCGGCGGAACTCCATCCCCAGAGCAGGGGGCAGGTGGGGATCGGATCGTATGTTCCGGTAGATAAATCGGCGGGAGTAAATCTATCAGTCAAATGGGCTGCCGCCACTTTTTTCTTTTTCCTCACGTTTCCCCATTGTGCGTTATACTACCCGCCAGATCATTCAACCCACCGAACGAAAGAGATCGACCATGCGACTGAGTCAACATTTCGGGCGCACACTGCGTGATGCCCCATCCGATGCCCAGATGACGAGCCACAAGCTGATCGTCCGCGCAGGGCTGGCCCGCCCGCTGGCTGCCGGAATCTGGAGCCTGCTGCCGCTCGGCTGGCGGGTGTTCCGCAAACTCGAAGCGATCATCCGCGAGGAGATGGACGCGATCGGCGTCGAGGAAATGCTGATGCCCGTGCTGCATCCCGCCGAACTGTGGCAAACGTCCGGGCGGTGGGAGAGCGTCGACGTGCTGATGAAGCTCCAGAACCGCGAAGGCCGCCCGTTCGTCCTCGCCCCCACCTGCGAGGAAGTGGTCACCGACCTGTGCCGCCAGGAGGTCGAGAGCTACAAAGACCTGCCGCGCTACGTCTACCACATCCAGACCAAAGAACGCGACGAGCTGCGCGCGCGCGGCGGCATGATCCGGCTGCGCGAATTCACGATGAAAGACGCCTACTCGATGAACGCCAACACCGCCGGGCTGGACGTGTTCTACGAGGCGATCTACCAGGCATACCTGAACATCTTCGAGCGCTGCGGGATCGACATCATCCCGGTGGAGGCGGATACGGGCACGATGGGCGGCAGCGCCTCGCATGAATTTGTCATGGCGCACGACGAAGGCGAAGACCGGTTCGTCCGCTGCGCCGACTGCGGCTACGCGGCGAACGTCGAGGCGGCGGCGTTCATTCGCAGGGACGCCCGGAACGGCGACCCGGCCCCGCTGGAGAAGGTCGCCACGCCGGATTGCAAGACCATCGCAGAGCTATGCAACTTCCTCTCGATCCCGCCGGAGCAGACTCTCAAGGCGGTGTTCTACACCACTAACGACGGCGATCTCGTGCTGGCGATGCTGCGCGGCGATCTCGACGTCAACGAAGTGAAGCTGATGTCGAAGCTGGGGGCATCGACACTCGAACCGGCGACCGAGGAGCAGATCGCGGCGGTGGGGGCGGCGGCTGGCTACGCCAGCCCGATCGGGATCGACGTGCGCAAGGAAGGCGGGGCGGATGGCCTGCTGGTCATCGTCGATCCGTCGCTGGAATCGATGAGCAACTTCGTTACCGGGGCGAACGAGGCGGGGTATCATGTCGTCAATGCCAACTATCCACGTGATTTCGAGGTGACGCGTATCGCCGATATCGCCGAGCCGTATGACGGGGCGACCTGCGAAGCCTGCGGGGGTACGCTGCACATCGAGAGTGCCACCGAACTGGGGCACTGTTTCAAGCTGGGCACCCGCTACAGCAAACCCTTTGGTGCGACCTATGTCGATGAGAACGGGCAGGAGCAGTATGTGATCATGGGCAGCTACGGCATCGGCCTCGACCGGCTGATGGCGGCGGTGATCGAGGCCCACCACGACGATTACGGCATCCTCTGGCCGCGTGAAGTCGCCCCGTACGATATTCACATCGTCGCCATTACGAAAGACGACACCCTGTACGAGGTGGCCGATCAACTGTACGCCGATCTGCGCGCCGCCGGGTTCGACGTGGTCTACGACGACCGGGGACTCAGCCCCGGCGTGATGTTCAACGACGCCGACCTGATCGGCGTGCCGCTGCGGGTGACGGTCAGCACGCGCAGCCTGGAACAGGGCGGTATCGAGATCAAGTGGCGGCATGAAAAAGAGCGGCAAATACTGCCGCTGGAGGGCGCTGTCGAGCAGATCGCATCGCTGCTTGAAACGGGCCAGGCTGGATAACAAATAAGGGCGACTATAGACGGTCGCCCTTGATTTTTTGGATATCAACCCACGAAAGCTATTTTGATCGATCCAGCTGTTTTTGTATTGGTTCGATCACTTTCAGCACATCCGCCGCCGAAGCGCCGCTGTTGGACAGGCTCATCGTCTGCTTCATGATCGAATTGATGTGCTTGATGAGCTGGTTCATCTGCTGGTTTCGCTGCTCGAGATCGGCGGTACGTTTTCTGACCTTTTCCTCAAGTTCGCCGCTGAGAACCTCCAGTTCACGGTTGGCCTCAGCGATAGAAGCCGCATGCGCCTGTAACTCAGCCGTGCGCTCCCCAACCTGCTGCTCCAGGTCGTTGATCGTCATGTAACCCAGCCGCACGACGATATAGACAAAAACCGCTCCGAAAAGGAATATAACCCCGGTCAAAATCAGGACGATATCCGTACGTCCCGACACCACGAAATACAGGGCCAACAGATAGCCCCCCAGAAAGAATAACATCATAAAGACGAGTATCCGCCAGAGCCGGGCGAACATAGGTTTGCTGACTACCAGGAAAACGTGTCTCGTTCTGAAGATCGATAATGCCATGACACCGGCGCCAACGAGGATAAACGCGCCGGTCAGGATATCCTGAAGAAGCATCTTGTCATCCTTTCTGAGTGCTGCATGACCGGTAGTCCTGAACATAGCAAGAGCCGAGGGTGCGGGGGGGAATTCGATTGTCAGGGTCTACCATAAGAATAAGAATAATCGGACTGTCGCTAAATCTTTTCTGCAAAGTCCCGACCCCGCCGAAATCCAGGCTGTACAGCTTAGACTCTCAGTATAGCATCGAAAGTTATGCTGGAGGAAATACGAGATGTCGTCGATAACGTGTAGGAAGCCCTATACCGGATCGTCCGCCAGCGCCTCGATCCGTCCGGCGATCTCGAAACACGCCCTCCCGCTGTGATAGGAAGTCTTCCAGGGGCCAGCCTTCTCGAAGTCGAGAGGCTGGTAGTCATCATCGACTCCCCAGAACCACCCGCCGTTTTCCCGGTCGACGATCTGGTTCTGGATGAACTCCCAGCAGGCCAGCGACGCATCTAAATAGCGCCTGTCGCCGCTGAGCTGGTACGCGTTCAGAAAGCCGACCACTGCCTCGGCCTCGACCCACCATATGCGGATGGGATCGACGATCTGGCCGTCCAGCCCTTCGTTGTACAGGCTGCCATCCTGGGCGCGGCCTTCGGCGCAGGTTCTATCGGCCATGTGCAGCGCAACTTTACGCACCCGCCCGATCAGCGCCTGGTCGCCCAGCACGTCGGCAGACTCGCACAGCAGCCAGCTTCCTTCGATATCATGCCCGAAGGAAACAAGCACAGAATCCGCCCGCCATTCGCGGTCGAAGAGCAGCCTGAAATGCCCGGTTTCCCGGTCGAGAATGCGGTCGAGGATCAATTCGATCAACTGCCTGAGCCTGTCACGCAGCCGGGTATCGTCATACACGCGAAGCAGGTTGGTGTATGCCTCCAGCATATGGAGGTTAGTATTCATCGTCTTGTCGAAGCCCGTATCGTCCAGGCTTACCGAACTGCTCCGGGTCCAATCCCGCGTGCCACCCTCGAAGTACCCGCCATGATCGGGATCATAAAAATGTTCTTCGACCAGTTCCCACAGGCGCACCGCTTTTTGCAGGGCCTCTTCGGTGCCGGTGGCGCGATAGTATTCCGCCAGGCCGTATATCCCGAATGCCTGGGCATAAGCAAACTTGCTGGTATCGTGGGGATCGCCCTGCGGGGTGACCAGCCATAACAATCCCTCGTCGACCGGGTCCCAGATGTGCTTCAGCATAAAATTGTATGCATGATCGGCCATCTCGCGATAAACGGGATCGGACAGTTTGCGGAAGGCCAGTGAATACATCCACAGCATCCGGGCATGCTGAACCGCCCCTTTGGGACGGTCGGCAAGCACCCAGTTGGTGTTGGATATCCAGCCGTAGAAGCCGCCGTGTTTCCGGTCGACGGCGTGGTTGATATCGAAGGGGAGAATATTCCCCGTCAGTTCTTCTATAATCTGGTTGCGGTACTCACTCAAATCCATCAATGCCCTGTCCTACATTAACAAGATGGTGCGAGGTATATTCGATAACCCGCACCTCTCCGGTTCGCATACGGACGTTCACCCTGCTGGCGAACGCCTTTTCCCTTTTGCCCCGCCCTAAAGCTTGTAGCACGCGACAAGCAAAACGCTCAGTGCTGCCAGAACCACCAGAATGACTATATTACGTTTCATCTTCTTACTCCCTTTTGTCTAGAATAGTGCTGAAAAAACGTACATTGGGCTGGTAGACTCTTCGTATATGGGCACCTCCTCCTTAATGAATTCACCAGCAAAATGTGCTGCTTTACTGGCATTTTAAAAACCTGAATGAACCGAAAAATATCGACGTCTGTTAATAACTATCCCGCCGTGCTTTTTTGCAGCGCACCGCAGGTATCGCGGACAATCAATTCTGTTCCCATAATGACGCGGCGTGCTGGTTTAGTGCCGTGTTCGATCAAATCGATCAATGTTTCGACTGCCCGGTATCCGAACTCCGCACCGGGCTGCCGGACGGTGGTCAGCCGGTGCTCCAGCAGGGTAGCAATCGGCAGGTCATCAAAGCTCACAAAGGCGATATCGTCCGGCACTTCCAGCCCGACTTCACGAACCGCCCGCATCGCGCCGATTGCCATCAGGTCGGAAGCAGCAAACACCGCATCGAGTTTGCCTTTCCTCTTCAACAACTGCTGCATTGCCGTGTAACCCCCCACCTCGGTGAAATCTCCCTCGACGATCAAGCCTTCGTCGATCACCCACCCCTGCGCCGACAGCGCCTTTTCGTACCCTGCCAGCCGGTCAAGCCCTACCGTGCTGTTTAACGGCCCGCTGATCGTCCCGATCTGTGAGCGTCCGCACGAAATAAGGTGTTCAACGGCCTGGCATGATGCGCTGATATTGTCGATGTCGATATAGCTGGCTTCGCTGGGGGAATGTGGGCGGCCAATGATCACCACCGGGACATTGGTTTCGACCAGCCGGTCAATCAGCAAATCGCCGGTCTGCCCCGCCTGGACAAGGATGCCATCCAGCATCCCCTGCCGCGAAACCCGGGGGAAGATCATCTCCTCGTCCTTCTTGGTGCCGACCAGGAAGAAGCTCAATGTATAGTTGAACTCATTGCAGGCCTGGGCGATTCCCTGTGTCAGTCGAGGGAAGAATGGATCGGTAAAGAAGGAACTCACACTGCGTGGGATGACCAACCCAAGCGTCCAGGATCTCTGTGACGCCAGCGTCCGGGCGGCAGCGTTGGGCTGGTATCCTGTCTTGCGGATGACCTCCCAGACCCGTTCACGAACTTCTTCGCGAACGTGCGGCATATCGTTCAACACGCGCGAGACGGTTGACCGCGATACACCTGCCCGTTTGGCAACATCTTCGAGCGTCTGACCTGACAACAGGTTGCTCCACAATAGCTCGGTGCTGCTCGATAAGCGTGCAGCACTCATACCAATTTTTCTGGCGCAGAGCCAGCCTTATTAACCGGTGCTGTCTCCGGCAGCCTATACCTTCGAGTTCGATTTCACCCAGTCGATGACTTCGTCCACGTAAGCATAGGCCAGACAGACAACCGTATCAGCGCCGCCATAGTAAATCGCCAGCCGACCGGTATCGGCATCGGACAGTGCAGCGCACGGGAAAGCAACGTTCGGTACGTCACCGACCTGTTCGTACAGAACCTGGGGAGCCAGCAGGTACGGCTCTCCCCGGCAGATCACCTTCCAGGGCTGTTCGAGATCGAGCAGAGCCGCTCCCCAACTGTAAACAAAGCCGTTGCAGGAGGTGAGGACGCCGTGATAGAACAGCAGCCAGCCTTCGGTCGTCTCGATGGGAACCGGGCCCGCGCCGATCTTCGTCGCCTGCCAGCCTTCGGTTGCCCCCATCACAAAACGATGCCGCCCCCAGTGAGTCATATCCGGGCTTTCGCTGTAGTAGATGTCGCCGAAGGGGGTATGCCCATTATCGCTGGGGCGGTTCAGCATCGCGTACTTGCCGTTGATTTTCCGGGGGAACAAAACACCGTTCCGGTTGAAGGGGAGATAGGCGTTCTCCATCTGGTAGAACGTCTCGAAGTCGTGCGTGTAGCCGACGCCAATCGTCGGGCCGTGATAACCATTGCACCAGGTGACATAGTAGCGATCTTCCAGCCAGTGAACGCGGGGGTCGTATCCATACATAAAGTCGTTGATCTCTTCGATGGCCTGGTTGTCGGGTATCCAGCGGATGCGCTCGTCGACCAGTTCCCAGTCAACCCCGTCTTTGCTGCGGCCCACGTGTAACTGCATCCTGCGTGTTTTACTGTCGCAGCGAAATACACCGGCAAAACCATCACCGAAGGGAACGACGGCGCTGTTGAAAATACTGTTGGAGCTGGGGATCAGGTCTCGCGGGATGATCGGGTTCCGTGATGAGCGCCATACGACGTCGCTGCTTCCTGCGGGGCGATCTTCCCATGGGATATTCGGGAGCGCCGGGCCAATGATGGTTTGTTGTCGGGGCATATTGTCCTCGTTACAGGTCGCGCTGTTATTCTTCTTATTTCTGCCAGCCGCAAAGCCAGCGAGTTAATATGTTTACTAAAAAATTAAACTACGAAACATAAAAAAGTGCTGGCTGTTACAGCCAATTGAAAAAACTTATATGAGAATTTCACTGCCAACCGACAGAAAACACCCCTATATCACCAGTTTCTCCAGTTTTTGAGAGCGCTCTTAATCGTCCTTAAAAAAAACTTTCTAAGCCGTTTAAGTACAAACAGGTGGGGTGCAGAGGTTCGTTACGCATCTGCTGTGGATTGATCTGGAATAGTACCCTCTGGAATGAGTGCTGCGTCTGCTGCTAGATGTGTTCTACGATTATCATGTTATGTCAAGTTGGCTTCTTTGTCAACACCTATTTATTAAAAATTTAACCGGTAACGTTCCCGGTGGATCGCGTCGAACCTGCTGTTGAGCGTCAAACAACCAGGTGATTCGATCGCCATCTTAGATTACTACTATGCATGGGGGGTACGTTCAAGTGAGTGGGTCTGTACCCGAACCGAAACAGACCCGCCGCACAGGGGATCTGCTACCAGGCAAATTTCCTGAGGCAGACAGGTTAACCGGCAGTCAGCGACCTGACCGTATCACGTCTCACAAGACTGGGATAGATGATCGTCCGCACCAACCCACCTTCGGGGAACTCAATCCGATTGAGGAGAAGCTGTGCCGCAAGGCGGCCCATTCCCATCTTGTCGACGCGCATCGTCGTCAGACGCGGGAAAATGTGCTGCGACAGTTCGATATTGTCAAACCCGATGACAGATAGATCGTCGGGGATTCTCCTGCCGAGTTCCTGTGCAGACTGCATCGTCCGGATGGCGACTTCGTCGTTGCAGGCAAACACAGCCGTCGTTTCAGGATGTTTATCCAGCAGTGTCTCTACAGTCGGCGGCACCGCTTCGGGATGCAGGTAGCAGTCGGCGTAGATTGGCGAGAGGGCGTGTTCTTTCAACGCCCCCAAATAACCTTCTCGCCGGGCCTGGATGCTCGGATAGGATCGCGGGAGGCTGCCGATAATCGCGATTCTGGTATGCCCATGCTCGATCAGCTCGCGGGTTGCCTGGTATGCACCTGAATAATTGTTGGTCACTACCGAATCAAAGGGATCGCCATCGGCATACCCGTCGACCAGCACAATCGGGATATCCAGCGAGATAAGCTCGGACAGGATCGCCCCGCTGAGATGCATTCCCACAAGCAGCAGGCCCTCGACCTCCTGATCGATCAACAGCCGGGGCGGTTCAAGCGGGTTATTTCCCCGGTCGACGGGGAGATTCTCGTACATCAAATTGATGCCATTTTTCCGGGAAATCGTCTCGATACCTGACATTACCGGGATATAGAAGCTGTTGGCAGCAGGCAGATCGTTCGGACGCGACTTCAAAATCAGGCCGATGCCGGTCGGCAGGCTGCGATCTTTGCTCTGGTTCGAGGGTTCGTAGATGTACCCCAGTTCGCGGGCACTCTCGATCACCTTCTGCCGCGTCTCTTCCCCGATGCCGGGTTTATCGCGGAGGACGAGCGATACCGTCGCGGATGAGACACCGCTGTGTTCAGCAATTTCGGCTAAAGTGACTTTCTTGCCGGGGCGAGAAGCTGATCTTGGCATAATTCGATGCACACTTTACGATTAAACAATTTAGTAAATAACCGAGATAATCGTAAAATACATTGCGAATAGTGTCAACTTGTCGGGGCGGGAAGGGTGTGTTTCGAGTCAGTGGGTTTGCAGCCGAACCCCCTCCCCCGAACCCCTGGTTCTCCCCCTCCCCCTTTGCGAAAGGGGAGGAAAATCGGTCTGGAGCGAGGCCCGGTGAAGATTGACACACCGAACTGAAACAGACTCACAAAGTTGTATGCGTGTATGCAATTATCCACTCACGGGTTGATCATGTGCTAAGGCGTTTTCTGCGGGCGCGATTTGTCGTATACTGATCGCGGGAGCCTGATCGGGAGTCCCCGTCACGATTCACAAATCAATATCTCGAGTGAGCAAATGAAGAAACTAATTGAACTTTCAAACGAAGAAGCACGGCGGCATTTCCTCAAAGGGAGCAGCTATTTAAACTACGATATGCCGCCATACATTAGCTTTGAGCCGATCCTGAATGATGTCGCGACGGTGCTAAAGGCGAATAACTTTGCTGCATTTAAATCGTCGAATCCAAAAAACATCCCAGGCGTAAACTATGATTTCTTATCAAATAAGGACGGTAGGTTTGCTTGGCGACCATTGGAACTAATTCACCCAGCTATCTATGTTTCACTGGTGAATACGGTGTGTGATCCCGACAACTGGATGCATATTAAGAAGCGATTCTTGGAGTTTGAAACTGGCGCTGTTGAATGCTGCAGTGCCCCGGTGATGTCCCTCGATAATCAGAAAGATGTCGCAAAACAGATCGAAGGTTGGTGGCAAAGCGTTGAGCAGAAATCTTTAATCTACTCTTACCTTGATTGCTAGATAAAAGCGTTCATGCGGAACTTGTTAGAATGGTAGGTGTCTAGCCACCAGCTAACAGGGGAACCGCATGAA
>JAFGOY010000032.1 GCA_016926255.1 Anaerolineae bacterium
CGGTATAGGTGGCCGCGTTCGACCGCGTCGTGCGCCCGATCTGGTTCTGATCGATGGTGACGATCCGGTCGAGGTGCTCCCACCCGCTGATCGAGTCGTGAGGCTCAGGTGGATCGCCTGCCCCGTAGAAACGCTGGCGGGCAGCGCGGTCGAAGATATCGATCATCAGCGAGGATTTGCCTGAGCCGGACACACCGGTCACCGCGACGAGCATTCCGAGCGGCAGGCTGACCGTGATGTCCTTGAGATTGTGGGCGCGGGCACCGTGGATGGTGAGCCATTTGCCGTTCGACTCGCGTCGATTCCGGGGAACAGGGACGCTGTGGCGGCCCGCGAGATACGCACCGGTGATCGATTCGGGCACGGCAGCAACCTCGTCCGGGCTTCCGGCGGCGACGATCTCGCCACCATGCCGCCCTGCCCCCGGCCCGATGTCGACCAGGTGATCGGCGGCGCGCATCATGTCCAGGTCGTGCTCAATGACGAGGACGGTATTCCCCAGGTCACGAAGCTGGCGCAGCATCCCGATCAGCCGACCGGTATCACGCGGGTGCAGACCGATGGTCGGCTCGTCGAGGACGTAGAGGACTCCAGTCAGTCCAGATCCAAGCAGCGACGCCAGCCGCAATCGCTGGGCCTCACCGCCGGCAAGGGTCGGGGACGACCGATCCTGGGTGAGATAGCCCAGACCGACATTAACCAGACGCCCGACTCGACGGCGAAGGTCGTCGAGGATCGGTTCGACGATCCCCTGTCCCTGAGGCGGGATGATAGCAGGCAGGCTTTCGAGCCAAACGGCAAGGTCATCGAGCGAAAGGGCAGCGATCTCGATAATGGTGCGCCCGGCGACAGTCACGGCGCGGCTGGCGGCATTCAGGCGGGCACCCTGACAGTCGGGACAGGTGCGGGTGACGAGCTGCGTCTCCAGCTTCTTCCGATAGCTGGCATCGTTGGCGGCGCGTTCGGTGTAGCGGCGGAGCAGGCTGGTCACAACGCCTTCGAAATGACCCTGGCGGACGGTTTCCGGCGGGGCGATATCGGGAAAGTGGCGGCGAAACTGCGGGCTGTCGACACCGTAGAGCAGCAGGTCGCGCTGAACGGGGCCGAGGTCTTTGACCGGGATCGCCAAGTCGAAGTCGAAGCCATAATATTTCCCGGCGGCCTTCAGCGGGTTGGTATAGATTTCGATGTAGTTCATGTTCCAACCGGAGACGGCCCCATCGAGCAGACTGCGCTCTTCGTCGATCAGCGCGTCGAGGTTCGGCTGGTGGACGACTCCCAGGCCGGTGCAGGTCGGGCAGGCTCCCGCCGGTTTGTTGAACGAGAAGTTCGCCATCCCAATTCCCGGCACGGGCTGGCCGCAGTGCGGACAAGGGCCGCTTTCTCCAAAACCGGGGCTGTCCTCCTGAGGTTCGCCGGGGATGGTGTCGCCGCCGGTCTCATCGTCCCAGATGTCGTTCTCGTCGAAGGTCGGGGCGATCATCTCGCCGCAGTGCGGGCAGGGTCGGCTGCCGAGACGGGCATAGAGAATCCGCAGAAAAGTGTAAACCTCGGTGGCCGTCCCGACGGTCGAGCGCGGGCTGCGGTTGGTCAAGTGCTGGTCGACGCTGATCGATGGAGAAAGCCCTTCGATCCCATCGACCGGGGGACGGGTCAGCGAATCGGCGATATAGCCAAGCGATTCGAGATACTGGCGCTGGCCTTCCTTATTCAGGATGTCGAAGACCAGCGTCGACTTGCCCGATCCCGACAGGCCGGTAAAGACGACCAGCTTGTTCTTCGGGATCGAGACGGTGACGTTTTTGAGGTTGTGGAGGCGAGCGCCCCGTATCGTGATGAAACTGTCCATTCAGGCTCCTTTTTCAAATGAAAAAATGGGCGAGCAGAAAACCGGCTTTCTGGTCCGGCTGCCGGTCTATTTCGATTATAAAACTTTGGTGGGCAAGTGGAGAGTCTGGCATGGGGGGAAAAAGGGATTCGATCCACAGATTTCACAGATACCACAGATGGGGGATCGGGGTTGGGGCGTGAGGGTCGATAGACAGGCCTGGAGCAGGGATTCAGTCCGCGAATTACGCGGATTACGCTAATTCAAAGCGGCGGACTACCGTCCGCCGGGGGGGGAGCAAAGGGTGTTCGACGGCCTGACCAATGAGAAACGCCGGTGGGATGATCCGCACCGGCGTCGATTATTGCGTCACAGGGGCAGTCGGCATCAACCGCCGCTGCGCTCTTCCCTGACTTCGTAGTGCTGTGATCGCGCGTCGAAGCGAGAGAGCACAGCACGGGCCTTCGGTGGGACGACAGCGGCTTCGTAGTCTTCGCCTGCAAACTCGCGGACGGCATCCAACGAATCGAACCACATGATCGTCACGAACTCGATCTCGTCACCGAGATCGCGGCGCAGCATTTGAATGCGCTGGAATCCGCGAATGTGTCGATCCTGGATACCGGTGAAGATTTCCTCTTTGAGCAACGTCTCGTATGTGTCGGCGTTTTCGGGCGTCGTATATCCATGCCAGATGCGGCTGATCATCTGATTACCCCCCGCCGTTGGTGCGGGTAAGCACCATCTTCACGGCCTCGAACTCCTCGTCGTCGGCAAAGAAGTGATTGGGCAGCTCGATATCACCATCGACGATACGCTTGCCGAGGTTCGAGTGCCGCCACATTTTCAGGTCTTCCTCAAGCGGGGAGCCGATCACGTCACAGCGGACGATCTTGCCGTCCTGCATCACGACCACACGGTCGGTGAGGCGGGCCACGTCCGGGTCATGGGTGACGACGATGAAGGTCACGCCCTGGCTTTCCGTCAGGTCGCGGATCAAATCCATGATCTCGCGCCCGGCGACCGAGTCGAGGCTGCCGGTCGGCTCGTCGGCGAGGATCAGCGGCGGTTTGTTCGCCAGGGCACGGGCCACAGCGACACGCTGGCGCTGCCCGCCGGACAATTGATTGGGCAGGTGGCCCATTCGGTCACCGAGACCGACCAACTCCAGCAGCTCCTTCGAGCGTTTGCGGCGGGCCCCAGCACCAAGATAGCCCATCATCGGCACCTCAACGTTCTCGCGGGCGGTCAGGGTGGGGATCAGGTTGTGGAGCTGGAAGACAAAGCCCACCTGCTTCGCGCGGAACAGGTCTTTGTTCCTGATCTTCTTCAGGTCGATGCCGTTGACGAACACCTGCCCGCTGGTCGGCACGTCGAGCGCGCCGATCATGTTCAGGAGGGTGCTTTTACCGCTGCCGCTTGGCCCCATCACAGTGAGGATTTCGCCAGCCGGCACCTGCAGATCGACACCGTCAAGTGCCTTGATCTCTACGCCGTCGCCGTAAATCCGGGTCAGGCCCTTTGCTTCTACAATCCAGTGGTTGTCGTTCATCATCGTACCCCTCAACTTCTATTCGTAGCGCAGCGCTTCGACAGGCTGCAACCGTGTCGCCCGGATGGCCGGGACAAGGCCACCCAGCATACCCAATAACAGGGCAACTGAAACTGACTTGATAAAGATTTCAGGAGTCCAGTTGAACACAAAAAACTCGCCGTAAGTCGGAATGCGGCCACCAAGCCAGCCCAGTAATAACGCCACCCCCACGCCAACGAGCGCACCCAGCACACCCAGGAAGAGCGACTCGCGGATGATCAGGCTCAGGATGGCCCGACGCCGCCAGCCAAGCGCGCGCAGCACGCCGATCTCGCGGGTGCGTTCGAGCACCGACATCAACATGGTGTTCATCATCCCGACACCACCGACCAGCAGCGCCAGAAACGCGATGGCATCGGACATGGCCTGCGAGTTCTGAAGGTCGGGGAGTGTGTCGGCGAATTCACCGGACAGCGCGGCGTGGACTTCGGGATAGCTGGCGTTGATCTTTTCAACCACCGCCCGTGCATCTTTGGGATCGTGCAGATCGACGTTGTACATCATCACCTGGCGCGGCTTACCCGCAAAGTTCTGGACATCGCGCAGGCTGGCAACGCCGCCCATTTCGAGCCAGGCCATGGAGTGTTCGTAGATACCCACCACCCGGTAGCGAATGTCACCGATGGTGATATTGTCACCGACTCCGATATCAGCCGCCTCGGACATCGAGCGGCCAACCATCATCTGCCGGTTGCCGCTGATCCGCTCCCCTTCGACAATGTTGAAATCATAGATCGAGGCTTCATGCGGTGAGTACCCCAGCAGGATGAACATCCCGGTATCTTCATTCATACTGACGGACATGATCATGCCGCTGACATTCTTGACTTCCGGCATCGCGGCGATACGGTCGCCGATGCGCTCGTCAATCGACGAGTAACCGAGGTCGGGGGTATCGGCATCACGGACGATGATTTCCGAACCGCCAGCCATATCGCCCATCATATCCTTCATCGAACTGAGCAGCGCATCGAGCACAGTGACCGCGCCGACGGTGATACCAATCATGCCGAGGGTCAGTAAAGTGCGGAACTTGCGGCGGTTCAAATTCTGGACGGCCATCCCGCCAACCGGCAGGTGGACATTGTTTTTACCCGTCGATCCGCCCTCGTAGCGCAGGGCTTCGATGGGCTGCATGCGTGCCGCGCGGTAGGCCGGGTAAAGGCCACCTATCAGACCAAGAACGATCACCACCGAAAAAGCCTGAGCATATAATTGAGGCTCAACATTGAGCGACGCGCCCCAGGCGCTGAGGATATCTCGCAACCCGTAGAGCATCAGGAACGCAAGAGCCACACCGACTAACCCACCCAGCAGGCAGACGATCAGCGACTCGCCGAGGATCATGACCATGACGCGCCACTTTTTCCAGCCGACGGCACGCAGCACACCGATCTCGCGGGTGCGCTCCATCACCGACATCAACTGGGCGTTCATCATGCCCACACCGCCGATGAGGATGGTCAGGACGGCGATGCCCCAGACCATCGCCCGCAGGCTTTCGGACATGGAGGACTGGTCGGCGAGGTCTTCGCTGGTGCTGATTTGCAGGTCGGGATAGATGCGGCCAAAGCGCTCTTTCACGCGGTCGGCGAGGGTTGGGTCTTTAAGTTTGATGTAGAAGGCGCTGACGCTGCGCTGAAGATTGGCGATCACCTGGGCATCTTCAAGGCGCATCACCGCGCCGCCTTCTTCAAAGGCGTCGCCCGTTTCATACACGCCAACGATCCGGTAGGCGCTGTCGCCCAGACGGAGCATATCGCCAACACTTTTATCGAAGACCTCGATGGCCTGCGAACCGACAATCACCGGGGTGCCGGGCTGTGCGTCGGCGGCGGGGTCGTTCAGGGCCACACCGTCGATAATCTGAAATCGTTCCATGGCGAAGCTGTCATCGGGATAGCCGAATATGAAGAAATAAGGTACGCCTTCCGCGGAAACCATCCCCTGGATCATCCCGGCGACCTCTTCGACTTCGGGCATCACGACGATAGCTTCGCCGATATCCTGGTCGACGGAACTGAGAGTGATATCGTAAGCATCGGGCGAACTGACGATCAGATCGGCTTTCGCACCGGCAATCACTGCGCCATAACCGGCTTCAAGGCCATCGGCCATTGTACCCAGGGCGATGATCACTGCCACGCCAACACTCACGCCCAGAACGGTGAGTATGGTGCGGCCACTTCGCCTGAGTAAGTTTTTGTGAATCATGGCGTTACTGTCCAGTCAGATTTTTAGGCATCACTAAATTTATTTTAGTCTATACTCAAAGTTTATACACAATTTCCGCGCGCCCGAACCCCACAAAAAGTGGGTATTGTGTATTTTCGTGATTTATGGTCAGGCGGATATCTATCCTCCGAACACCGCAGGTAGTATATCGAAATTCATCAATGCTTTGCAGTATCCGGAGGAATTCTGTAATGAATCGAAACGGGCTGGCGACGAGCCAGCCCGGGTGAAACGAATAATCAGTGGTGCCAGTTTTGCCTGTGTCGGGCAGGCATATCTATGCTTGATTGAACCCCCACCTTGTTCCTCCCCCTTGCAAGGGGGAGGAAAGACCAAACGAAGTGAGGGCAGGAAGGGGTTCCCAGGAACAACGCAACCAGCACCAGTAGTAAATCAATAAATCGCGATAGAGAAATCAGCGCTCGCAGACACCGAGATCGGGGGCGATGCCCTGCGGGCGCATAAGGCCATACAGATCGATATACACAGCAGTCAATTCACCGACATCGATCACCGGACTGCCCGGATTGGGACAATAGCTTTCATCCAGACCGGGATTGGCAATGATGGCATTATCACCGGTAATCTCAGTACTGCCGTCGACCAGATTGGTGACGATCGCCAGCCCGTGCGATGCCCAATCTTCGCCGGGAGAAGCAATCTGCTGACCATTGTCACTGAGTAAGTTGTTGACAATACAAGTACCGGACAGAATGTCACCGCCATCGTCAAAGCCGATACCGACATCCTGGCCGATGATGGTGTTGTGGAAGATCATGTTGCCGGGCTGCTGGAGGAGATAGATACCGGCCATGCCGGTATTGTCGACGATCAGGTTGTTGTAGACATCGGAATAGCTGCCGTCGATGCTGATTGCCCCGGCGGCGTCTTGACGGCCTATATTGCCATCAATGATATTGTTATAGAACAGGCTCTCATCACAGCCTGCCCCGGTAAGGATCACCCCCCGATCAATGGTATTATTCTCGAACAGATTATCCTCAACGACGGTGTAATCGATAGTCACCCTGATATCGACACCGGCACCTCCGCTGCCATCAAAGATGTGGTTGTGGATAACATGATTGTGGTAGGAGATGTCGTCTCCGGCATTATCCTCCAGTGTGCCGATCACGACCGACCCGCCGGAACCGTCCCCGGTATCTACCCCGTTGGCGTGGATTTCATTGGCGATGATCAGATTGTAGATGCTGCCATTGGAGAGGTGAAAGCCGGATTCCTGACTGCCATAAACATCACTATTTCGGAAGACGATATGGCTGGCATTATCGAAAGCAACACCGGCATGCTGGCTGCCGGTAACAGTGAAGCCATCAAAAACCAGGTAGGATGCCGATTCAAGGTTCACCGTCGAATAGGCGTCATCCAGGTATTGAGGGTCGAGGATAACCGTTTCTCCAGGGGCGGCGGTGAAGATCACCGGGCGGCCAATCGAAGCCTCGACACCGCTTGCCTCGTCGATGAAGTCAGCGTCCGCGACGCGCACATACTCAGCGGCGACTTCGGTGATCTGGTAAATGCCGTTATTCGAATAACGGCTATGATAGATGTAAAGATAATCGCCAGACTGAGCATCGCCGACATCGCCAAAGAAGATCACTTTACTGCCCTCGGAAAGCATGATCTCCTGCACTTCGGCCAGCTCTGCCCCCGAACGCGTGAAGCGGGTGGGACTGTCATAGATGCCGCCGCGCACGACGATCCTGTCGCCGGGCTGAGCGGTATCGGCGGCTTTCTGGAGCGTGCGCCAGGGCTGATCGAGGCTGCCGTCTCCGGCATCGTTACCGTAAGGCGCAACATAGTAGATCGTGCCCAGTACAAGTTCCTCAATGGGCGCAAGGGTTGGCACAGGCGTCGGCTCGGTAGTGGGGGGATTGGTCGGGAACAGGGTGGGTGTACTGGAGGGCAGAGAGGTGGCTTCACCGGTTAGCGCCTGATTGTCCGGCGTGGTGCCGCACGCCGCTGCGATAAAGCTTATTCCCAGGATAACGAAAACGGAACGGCCAATCTGTCCAAACAGTTTTTTGTGGATCATGCTGCCCTCATCCCGATGATAATTATAAATTGCCCGGTGTGGCCGATATGACCGGTGTGGCAAAGTTGGTCGATATGCCACCCCTGTAAGTATAGTCGGAATCAGCCGATGCCGCGCGGCGTTCCGGGCGGGTCAGGGTAAACCACAAATGCCTCATATAGAGAAGGGGCTGGCGGTCATCGCCAGCCCCTTAAGAGTGTACTCGAAATGCCCGGTACTACCGGGTCAGCGCTCGTATGCGCCGATGTCGGGGCTGCCGTCACGCGTATCACCGTCGAGATCGATAGTGATACCAACCGACTCACCCGCATCGACTGCCGGGCTGTCTGACCGGGGTTCGTAGCTGCTGTTGAGATCAGGAGCAGCCTCGAGGGGATCACTGCCGCTGAACTCGGTGCTGCCGTCGACCAGATTGTTACGGATATCCGCGCCACTTCCCGGCCCGGCAAACTGCTGATCGTTGCCGCTGATCAGGTTGTTGACGATCTGCGTGCCGGAAAGACTGGTGCCGTCGTAGTCGAACCCGATGCCAACGTCGTGGCCGATGATAGTGTTGTGGAAAATCATGTTGCCGCCACGCTGCTGGAGATAGATACCGTCCAGGCCGCTGTTATTGACGATCAGGTTGTTGTAGATGTAAAACCCAGTTCCATTGATCGAAATCCCCCCGGCATATTGATTCGAGCCGGAGTTATTGCGGATGATGTTGTTGTAGATCAGCCCGTCCCTGGTGCCGTCCGTCGCGCGGACCACACCCCAGGTCGAGTCATTATTCTCGAAGAGATTGCCCTCGACAACCGTCCCCTGGACATTTGGCTTGATATCGACACCCTCGTCTCCGGTGGTGATGCCATAGATATGGTTATCTATGACGTGGGTATGATAGGAGGGATCGTTCGGATTGTAGTAGATCGACTGCCCGATGTAGACACCCTCGCCCGGCCCGTTGACGCCATTTCCATGAATCTCGTTGCCGATAATCATGTTGTAGGTGCTGCCGTCAATCAGGTAGAAGCCGGGCCGCCAGTTGCCGTATACATCGCAGTTTCGCACCACATTGTGATGAGCACCGGAGAAACTCGCCCCGATGTGACGGCTGCCGGTCACGTTGAAGCCATCGAAGATCAGGTAGGATGCCTCGATGTTCAGTGTTGAGTAGGACATATCGGTATACTGCGGGTCAAGAGTGACCGTTTCACCGTCGGCGGCTTTGAAGATCACCGGGCGGCCAATCGACGCCTCGACGCCACTCGACTCGTTCCTGAAGCTGGCCCCCGCGACACGAACATAGCCGCTGCCAACTTCGGTGATCTGGTAGACACCGTTGTTCGACAGGCGGCTGTGATAGACGTAGAGATAATCGCCTACCTTCGTACCACCGACGCCGCCGGAGAATGTCACCTTATTGCCCTCGGAGAGCGTCACCCCGGTCACGCCGACAAGCTGCGTGCCCGACCGCGTGAAGCGGGTGGTGCTGTTATAGGTCCCACCGTGCACGATGACCACGTCACCGGGATTGGCCGTATTGGCGGCCTTCTGGAGCGTGCGCCAGGGATGCCCGCTGTCGCCGCTGCCCCCGTCACTGCCGGAGGGCGCAACATAGTAGACCATCCCCGTCACCGGCACAGGCACCGGAGTGGGTTCCTGAGTGGGTTCCTGAGTCGGTTCGACGGTGGGTTCCTGCGTCGGCTCAGCGGTCGGTTCGACAGTCGGCTCGACGGTCGGTTCTTCGGTCGGCTCGACGGTCGGTTCTTCGGTCGGC
>JAFGOY010000033.1 GCA_016926255.1 Anaerolineae bacterium
ATCTGCGCGGCGGACAGCACCTGCTTGGCTTCGATGTCGTTTAGCGGGGCCGCGCTCAGGTTTATTACCCGCAGCCCGATTGCGATCAGGAAGATGATCAGGTACGCCGCTGTCTCGATTGAGAGCTGCCATCGGCTGTTTGTTTGAGCTTCTTGCACGGATTCCCCCGCTGTCATTGGGCCTCCTCGCTGAGCGGCTGATCGACCCGGTAGATGATCGCCCCGTCCGATTCGAATGCCACCGGGTAAAGCCGGTCGAATTTCGCCAGCCCAACCGGTGACGCATATTCCGGGCTTCGTTCCAGCGATCCGACGAAGACGTAGGTGATGCCGTACCGCTCGATCAATTCCTGCGCTCTGGCGGCGCTTGTCGTGTTGTAAATTTCGGCGGCATCTTCGATCCGGGTTCCGGCGTAATCCTCGTAGCGTGGGCCGCGCCACTGCCGCTCGTGGTTCGACCATCCCATCAGCGTCGGCACCCCCGTCGATCCTGACACCCTGCCATAATAGCTGTATGCTCCGCCTACCGCCTCCAGCACAATGTCATCCTCGGTGGCGTGATCGTTCAGCCACTGGATCGCCGCGTAATCGTTGGGATAGCGTTCGCGGATATAGTCGATCCCGTCCAGGGTAGGGTGGCGATCCGCCGTCCAATCGTACAGCCCCGTCTTTTCGGGGATTGACAGCACCGGATAGACCAGCCCCATCAGCACAAACATTACTGTCACTCCGATGAACACCGTTCGCAGCGCCCGGTTTTTCTGCCTGCCCAGCACGTTGATCGCATACGCCGCCGCCACGCTGAACAGAATCCACGCCGCGTAATAGAATTTGAATATCGTATTAATCCGCTGTCCGAAGTTGTCCCGCAGATACACGAACTCCGATCCGAGTGTCAGCAGGCACCCGGTGAAGATCAGCAGCATCACGAACCCCGTCACCGGTTCGATTATATCTGCTTGAATTTCCCCTGTATTTCTTTGCGTTCTCTGCGCCCTTTGCGGTTCACTTTCTCTTCGCCCAAATACCACCGCCGCGACCACCCCGATCATGATCGTCAAAAACAGGAATGTCAGCGGGTGCGCCATCCGGTGCCGGATCACGGCCCGTGCCGCCTCGCCTAATTGTCCGCCGCCGACACCGCTGCTGTTCAGGGCGAAGGTCAATGCTTCGGGACTGGTTATTGTCGCCATCACGCTCAGCCCGGCAGTGGCCAGCACCAGCGCCAGCAGAATCCCGAACCCTGCGCTGATCCCGCTCCACCAAGCCACCTGTTTTCGCCTGCGAATCGCCGTGTCGATCACGAACCATACCACGATCACCAGCGCCGGGCTGAACATCACAATGTACTGATGCAGCCTCGTCGCAAAGATCGGGTTTGGCAGGATTCCCCCCGCCTGTGATCCGAAGCTGATATACCAGGGCAGGTAGGCGGCGATCCCGCCCCCCAGGATGATCAATCCGGCGGTGATCGCCGGTTGCAGAGTCTCAAGTGAGAATCGTCCCGCTTTGATGAAATGCCGGAGTACCAGCGCCCCGCCAAACACGAACAACGTGATCGGCAAATCCCACGTATTGAGGAACGCCAGCCCGCCGAATACGATGATATACAGGCCATACTGCGTCCGGCTGAGTGACTTTTCCTGAATCAGTGCGTTGAACGCCAGCCCCAGCACTATCAGCACGAACGGCAGCGCCAGCACGTGCGGGTGCATGTCGCCCAGCAGAAAGCTGAAGAACGGGAACTCGTCGATCGGCTGCAGGGCTGCCGGAATCCCCATCGCATCCCGATCCTGGATCACCCGCGACGCTCGCCACCACCACCAGAATCGCCAGTTGGCGGGCGCGGTGATGCCGCCCGTCACCGGGTCACTGAGGTTTTCGATGTCCAGCCACGTCCAGAAGGCCATGCTGCGCGGAAAGCTCAACGAGTGGAGTAGTTCGAGGAATCCTTCCAGGTTTCCCGTAATCCCCACCATCAGCGGCCCGATCAGCGCGCTGATCGCCGTGCACGGTTGTTTTTTGTTTTCCTGTTCGTCGTTCTGATGTTTTGTGCTGACCAGGTTGTAGACCAGCCCGTAGCTTCCCAGCAGAGTCAGTGCGACGAGCAGTGCCCCGCCCAGGTTGAACGCCACGCTTGGGATCGTCCCGGTTAGTTTTGCGATCATGGCGATGATCACGTAGCCGAAGTAGTAGTAGCTGATCGCGTACCCGGCCAGCCAGGGGTCGCGCGGTGGAAACGTGCTGCTGCGGTTGATCCCGTTCAGGAAGGCCAGTTCCATCGGCTTTTCGGTGCCTTCGATTGCCGGGTTCAGTGCCCGGACTCCCGCCCAGATTGCGAACGCCAGCAGGAACAGCACCTCGGCGCTGATCACCATCCGCTGTTGATCGCTCAGCCACGTTTTGATCTCCGATAGGTTTCCCGTCTGTGAGAAATATGCCCACAGTGCTACCCCGCTGACGATCACCACTGCCAGCAGAATCCCTCCGGCGGTGTTCCGCAGAAATCCCAGCGAGCCTAGCAGCCAGAAGACGTAGCCCACCAGCAGCAGCCCCAGCGCCCGGCTGATCGTATACCCCCGGTCGGGCAGGCCCGGCAGCAGCCGGAAGGCCAGCGGCCATGTCAGCCAGCCGACTGCACTGACGGTTATGTACCAGACCATCACAGACATCATGGTGTGGTTCGCTCCCCTTCGACACGGTAGATCGCCGTGCCGTTCTGGTCGAAAATCGGTGACAGGAGTCCCATCGAGTCCATTATCTCAAACTTGGCTATCCCAGCTTGCCCGGTGTAAACTTTTTCCAGCTCCCCGACCATGATCAATTCGACGTGATACGTGTCGAGGATCGACATCGCGTAGTCGATGTCGGTTGTGCTGTAGAATTCCTTCACCGCCCGGTGTCGGTCGATCACTTCGGGTGCGTCGATCCCGCGCTGCTGCCGCTGGTGCCAGCTCCACCCGACCACGCTCGGCAGCCCCGTGTAGATGCTGATCCGGTTCCCCCACATATATTCAGCAGGCGAAACCATTTCCATCACCACCGGGTGACCGTCGATATTGTCTTGCAGCCAGCGGAGCGCCACGTAATCGGGCTGCAGGCTGAACGATGTCTCGTTCTCGTACCGGCTGACCGTCGGCATGTAGGCCATTCCGTCCAGCGTACGAGGTGCCTCGACGTTCCACCGGTCGCCGACCTTCGCCCAGGTTGCCGTCAGTGTGTACAGCGCCGCCAGCCCGATCAGCACCGCCAGCACCGCCGACCAGGGGATTCGTGCCGCGTCGGCGGCTGAGCGGATTTTCGGCCAGAACCATGCCAGTCCTGCTCCACCTGCGACCGTCAGCAGCAGCCAGATTTGCAGGTAGAACTTGAAGATCGTGTTCATCCGGTGCATGTCGCCTTCCAGCACCACGATCTCCACCAGCAGCGCCAGCCCCATTGCTGCCAGGACCAGCACCCCGGTGATGATCTCTTCCCGGCTCCGCTTCTGATCGATGAACAGCCCCAGCGCGGCCAGCATCACCGGCACCGCTACTATTGCGACTGGCGAAACCGTCGACCCGGCGAACGCCGTTATGCCGATCACCGCCATCCCGCCGATCACCACCGGCAGGATCATCTTTCGCGGTATCCGTTTTATCCATCCCCACCCGATCATCCCCAGCCATGAGATGATCAGGAACAGTTGCAGCCCGTTGATATCGGTGAAAGCCCACAGCGGAGTCGACGATCCTTCCCAGGCGATGAATTGATCGTATCCCGCTTTGTAGTTCAGCATATAGGGCAGGAACAATAAGTATGTGCCCAGCGCGAACAGGGCGCTCATCCCCAGCCCCCCGAACAGCGTTTGCCAGGGTTTGCCGTCCTGATCTTCTCTCCCCCCGGTCACACGCAGCCCGATCCCATATCCGGCTAACAATCCGATCAACGCCCCGACACCCGCCAGCGCCAGCCCGGAGATGTTCTGCGCCTGTGCCGCCTCCGATAAGCTGAATCCATACATCGCTGCACCCAGCATCACTGCCAGCACTCCACCGATCATCAGCGCGGGCAGTCTGTCTTGATTCACTTGTTTCAGGAACGGTGCGATCATCAGCGTAACGATTGCCAGTACAAGGTAAGTCGGGTAATCCCAGGTATTGGTTGGCCTCAGCGCCCCGACCGTCATCGCCCCGACTAATACGGTCACCGCTGTCGCGATAAATCGACCGAATGGTCCGTCGTTTTCTTTGTTGGCTTGCCGGATCAACGCGATGCACCATCCGATCACCAGCAGCGTTACCGGGAAGGCGATCATATGCGCGTGCAGATCGCCGTACAGGAATGTGAAGAATGGAAACTCGGTGATCGGCCCCGTTTCGGTTGCGATACCTTCCGCGTTGATCGGCACCGGGATCAGCCGCGTGGCGTTCCAGTACCATTCATGCCTCGCAATCGGGATTCTCTGCCCCTGGATCACCTGGATCAGCCCGTTGACGAAGTCGCCGCCGCGCGGCAGCAGCGTCGACTCCCACTGTCCGCCGCCATGCCCGATTTCGGCGATCCCCCAGATGATCCGCCTGATCTGATCCAGGTTCCCCAGCCCCACCGCCGATATTGCCGCGAACAGCCCGGCCATTACCGGTAGCCGCTCCTGTCCTCTCAAAACACCCCGTAGGGGCACAGCGTGCTGCGCCCGTCCTGTGTCGCCTGTACCCCCTCGCCATGAGGGAGAGGGGGCAGACCGAGCCGCAGCGAGGTCGGGGGTGAGGGCCAATTCTCCACTATCTATTCCCTCATCATTGTAGGGGAGGGTCATTCCTCTAATATCCGCTCTCTCCCCATTGAGGGGGAGGGCCGGGGTGGGGGGAAAAACGTTGCCAATCGAACACTTCGCGGTCAGGTTGTACACGGCGGAGAACACTCCCCCGGCGGTCAGCGCGAAAAATGTCGGGAGGATCAGGTTGTAGGCCAGGCTGGACGGCACTCCCAGCAGTTTGACCGGCACGCCGATCAGCACGAAGCCGAAATAGTAATAATTGATCGTCCCTCCCGCGAACCACGGATCATAGGGCGGGAACGTCTCCGAGCGCAGCACCGCGTTGAAGTAGGCCATGTCCATTGGCTTTTCACCGCCGAAGTACGGGTGCCACAAATCCGGGTTCCCCAGCCTGATCAGCAGGAAGGCCAGGAAGAATATGAACAGCCCCGCCTCGGCGATCCCGATCCGCCGCAGGTTGTCTCTGACCCATGTTACGAATGCTTTCCGACGCGGCAGAATCAGCCCCGCCGATAGAACTGTCAGCACCAGCAGCGACAGCAGTATCCCCGCTCGCCCCCATTTGACCAGCCGCAAGCTTGCCAGCATCCACGCCAGCCACGCCGTAAACAGCATCCCGAAAATCCGGCTGAGCAGATAACCCTTGTCGGGAGTCCCCCGGAAGATCACCCACATTGTTGGGAATGCCAGCCAGCCAATCATCCCGATCACCAGCCACCACGCAAGGCTTCCCAGCGCTTGAAACCGCGAGAAGAAATCTGTCCGCTGCGGATCGTATGCCGTCCACGAGAGTTCCGGCGACAGTATCCCGACTCCCCGTGTCGCGTCGGCGTTGCGCCGTGCCGGGGGTAGGGTAAGCCTCACCGGGCGTCCTTCCGAATCGCCGGCAATTGTCCGTACCACCGAGTTTAGATCGACGCTGCCGAGGATCGCCGCCGTGTTCTCTGAGCTGTAAGCCGCGGTCTTCCTGAATATGAACACCCTCGGATGGTCGTAGACCGTCCACGCTTCTTCGGCGGTGTCGTCGTAAAACTCGATTGGCCCCAGCGTTGGCCTCGACGAGAAATCCCCGATCAACTCGAAGCCCAGTTCCCCGCTGAACAGCGCCTCGTAATAGGCGAGAGTCATCGGCCATCGCTGCGGATTCCGTGACAGCGATGCGTAGAACCGGTTGCTTGAGATCGTCAGGTAATCGACCCTGTCGAGGATGTACTGCATGTACGCCCGTTTGTCCGGTGTATCCTCCCAGACGAGATTCAACTCGTAACCCTCGAACTGTGCGCCCCACACGTTATATGGGTGAACGCCATGCGGGATCGGGTCGTCCCAGTCTCCTTCGGTCGCAACGCTCGACCCGGAGATCACCAGCACTCCGGCGTCGTCCGGGGTTAGAGTCAGCGTATAGCGAGTCTCCCCGGTCATCTCGACCGGTTCGACCGTCACACTGTACGTATCGCCTCGCGGATCGTCCCCTGCTGTAAATCGAGCGTCGATCCTTCCTTCGGCCAGCACCGCGTTTGAATTCTCGGCGGGAGTCAATTTGATATCGAGCGTGCGCGGTTCCTGCTCGATCTCCTCTGCCGCCGGATCGATCATGTGATTGATCCGGATCGTGGTCAGTATCCCGTCAAATGGCAGTTCGAATTGATAGCCACTGGGGTAATCTGTGGAGACATATGAGGTATCCAGGATTGGGTGCAGTGCGTCCTGCTCCTCTCCCGTTGACCAGTTGTTTGGCAGGCCGATCTCGTATGTCCGCTGCCCCTCGCTCGTATCGAAGATCAGCGTCACGTCCGAGGGGATGTTCTCGACGATCCATTCCGATGCGGCGACCCGTGAGTGTGGACGTGTGTAAATGCGTGAGACGGCGAAACCCCATCCATATGTCGCCAGGACGACGCAGGCGATCAGCCCCGTGCTGACAAGCGCCGCCGGGTGGCGACGCGGTGCATTCCGGGAGTCGATTAGCTTTTGTATCCGATCCCATATGGTGATCAGCGCCCACGCAGCCAGCATCGCCAGAAATCCGTACAGCGGCAGGAAGTAGCGCATCGTCGTCACCCAGCCGATGCCCTGCAAAACGAAGTACCCGCCGATCCACACCGCCGGTAAGACGAGCTTTTCCCATCCCTCATGCTGCCTGATGATCTCCCACCACGCCCAGCCGAAGGCAAACCACGCGAACAATCCGAACGGCCACCCCATTCCCACCCGCACCATGTTCGTCCAGGGAAACACCAGTGGAATCCGCTTTCCCCACTGGTGATTCGGTGGGATATCCGCTCGTCCGGAAACCTGTATCCGCACTTCGCGCATCTGCCGGATCCAGTCCGGGTTTGGCCTGAACCCCACCGGGTCACCGATCCGGCTGATTAGTGTCAGGCCGCCGCCCAGTTCCTCGGCGTTGATTTCGACTCCCGAATGCGCTGGGAGAAAGGCGTAAGGCTGCCCGACCCGGAACACCAGCACGGTGACCAGTCCGGCGATGCACAGCCCGGCAAACGCTCTGATAAATATCGCCCGGCGTTGTTTGACGCCCTCGCCGCCTTCCGTCTGGTCGATTTCTGATTGTTCCCGCAGCGTGCGCAGCGCCAGCGCGACCACCAGAATCATCGATAGCGGGTAGATGCTCATCTTGCACGACATCGAAACACCCAGCATCAACCCGAACAGTAGATAGTCCGTCCACCGATGTTTTTCGAGCGCCCGCACCGCAAACCCGAACGCGGCGGCGGCGAACAGGTTTGTATAGGGATCGACTGTGAAGAAGTGTGCCTGCTGGATCGGGAACGCACATCCGGCATATAATGCCGCCGTCAGCAGCCCGATCCGCCGGTCGAACAATCGTTTTGCCACCCAGTACAGAATCAGGATAGTGAGCAGATCGGCCCCCACCGACATGTACCGCCCGACCATGTAGATAGTGAACAGCTCGCTTTTGTCGAAAATGTCGCCCAGAACATGTGCGGCGATCACCGGCAGGTTCCCGTAAACGTAGAAGCCATGCCCGACGTTGTTTGGGTTCAATGTCGAGTTTTCGGTATCGAAGTACCCGCCAATTGTCTCCACCGATTCGAGATCCGCCGCAACCCAGGCGAGAAATCGTTCGTCGGGATGCAGCAGGTGCCCCTCGTCCCAGTCCAGCCCGACCAACCGTAGGCTGGCAGCAATCGCCACAATAGCGATCAACACCAACCTGCTGATCAGTCTGTCGCTGTTGATATGGTCTGTTGCGTTACGGGCGGCGGATTCGGTTGCGATCATCTGCGACTCTTATTTTCCCTGTATCTTCTGGCGGCCATTCTCGGTTGGCACGTTGGCACGTATGTTGGCAGCCCTGTCTTTATACACGCCTATCCGTTCAAAGGCTCAGTATCTTGCAAATTCGGTGATCGATATAGGCATATCAAGCAAAGCCAACCCACTTGCCCCCTTTGAGGGGGAAATGTCCCATAGGGACAAAGGGGGTTGATCACCGCTCATCATAGAGGTTTCTATTACTGGACTGGATTCTAAAAAGGTTCATATATCCTCCGGCCTTGGTGAATCAATCCCCCGGCACGACGAACAAAATGAAATCTCTCCCGTCGATGTCGCTGCGATAATAGCGCGTCTCCCCATCCTCGAAAGTCGAATCCAGCAGCGTCAGCGCCTCGATATCGGATGGATGCACGATGAACACCAGCGGTCGCGCCGAAAAATACCCCGGCTGCGTATCGATCATTTCGCCAAGCACAGTGGCGTCGAGTATCGCGTTCGAAAACCGGATATCCCCCGCCTCGATCCCGATGGCTCGGTAGTCGTGCCAGAAAGGCCAGCCTTCCAGCCAGACGCCCTCCAGCGAGCCGTCCGCCCCTACGGTTTCTCTGACGGCTGCGGCGACTTCGCTGGGATTGAGTGCTGCCCGGCGGTACGACTCGGCAAAATCGACGAAATACGTTCTGAAGTTTAACCAGCCAATCACTGCCCCGACAAGCACCACGCCAATGGTGGCCGAGGCTTTCAGCGTGGCCGGGTTACCTTTTGATCCCCATTGCTGGATTAGCAGCGCCAGCGGCCACGCCGCCCACAAAAAGACAATCGGGATCACCCCGCTCGCCCGCGTCGCGCTTGGATTCTCTATCGGGAACGCGATAGCCAGTGCCGAAGGCAGCAGCATGATCAGCACTGCCAGCACCGCAAAAAAGTCCACCGGATCGCGCCGTTGCCACAATCGTGCCAGCCACGCCAGCACCCCGACGATGAACAGCACCCCCGTCACCCGGTCGAGCATTGGTTCGCCCGGCACCGCGCTGATCCAGGCCGCGTCGCCCTGTTTGTTGAACATCAGCAGGGCATTCTGGTAGTTCTCCGCGAATATTGCCAGCGGTTCGCCCTGTATATCGACCTCGCTCGCGGTCGTCCGGTTGATCACCCGGTTCCATAGCTGATCCGGGTAATCGTGCCACACACGCAGCATCGGCACAAAGAATGCCAGCGCCACCATTCCGGCTAATACGAAGTTGGTCAACTGCTTCTGAGCGATCCGCAGCGCGATCGTTTCCTTTTGAGCCACCGCCCCGTCATTCTTGATCCTTGCCCCGATCATCTGGATCAGCGGCCCGCCGACCGCGCATACCAGCGCCGCCCCCGCCACCAGTGGGGCCATCCGCAGCGCCTGATACGCATACACCCCGACCCCCATCCAGATGCCCGCCCATATCCATGCTTTCCGCCGTCCACTTCTGATCCCCCGTATCAGGCACACCAGAATCAGCGTAAATACCAGCGGAGTCAGCACGATCCGCAGCGCCAGCCGCGAGAGTGCTGTATGCCACCAGCTGATCGCCACCAGTCCCGCGCCGATGTATCCCGTCTCCCTGTCGACCAGTTCCCGCCCCAGCAGGAGGATCACCGGGATCAGTGCCAGCCCTTCCAGCGCCGAAACCAGCTTCAATGTCAGGAAGCTCATCCCCGTCCCGAACAGCTTCGAGGCCAGTGCCACCAGGTAGAACTGGATCGCCTCCCTTCCGCCGTTCCGGGTAAAGAACACGTGACGTATTCCCTGGGACACATCATACGAATCGAGCAGCTTCTCGACATGATCGCTCGTCATTTCGTTCGGTATTGCATCGAGCTTGTAGAACCGGAACACCACTCCCAACCCGATGATCACCATCAGCGCTGCGATCCAGGGCCATTCTTTCTTTGCCGTCGAAGTGAACCACTGCCGCGCCTTGTCCGGGAGTTCTCGAACCCACGTCAGGCTGTCATCCCAGAGATGCCTGGGCGACCGTTCTGCAAACCCGATCAGCCAGCAGGCGATGCTCACCACCCAGGTCAGCGTCCCCGCGAGGGTGAACAGGTTGTCTGCGGTGAAGAAATAGGCCGCCGCCGAAAATATGAACCCGCAGCCGAGGAAAATCAGGTGTAGTTCCGTGAATAAATCCTGATCTGAGTCCGCTTCTTGATACGCCACGCTGCCGGTGACTCGCGGCCCTCTTTCCAGTATCCCCTTTTGATAGACGATCAGCACCCCGATCCACAACAGCCCGCCGGAGGCGATCAGCAGCGCCGCGCCGCCCACCTGTGGCCGGTCGACGAGAAGAAGCTGCCCCAGCAGAATTAGCCCGACCGCCGCAGCAGTCAGCGAACCGACCAGCAGCCGGTTCCCCTGTTTTCTCGGGCGTTCAACTGTTAGGCTTTCGTAGGTCACCGATACCGGTTCCAGCCTGTCGAGATCGATCCTCGTCTCAGGTTCCGCCTGCGGAAGTTGATCGACGGTCTTCTGCACCGGTCGATCTATCTGCCGGTCTACCCGTTCGACCTGATCCGGCAGAAACACCGCCCGCAGCACATCCCGGAGGGTGATTGCCCCTGAACGATTTTCCTTTGTCACAGTCGATTGATCTTCGCCCATTTGTCTCATTTGTAATTATTCTGCGAGCGGTAGCGAGCAGTAAAAATTAGTGTAATCCGCGCAATGTTCTCTATTGTCAATTCGCGGATAAACCCTTATTCCACTTTCCTCGCCAGTATACACAGGTTCACCGTCGACCGCCCCGGCTTTTCGTTCATCACGTTTCGCCGGTCGAACCACTCGAACACCCGCAGCCCTATCGACACTGGATTGAAGCCCTTCTTTTTCGTCTCGTCGATCGTATGCCGGTCGGCGACTGCCGCCATCCCTTTCGGCAGCATCCCCGCTTCGAGTACCGTTTTGCCGAATCCGTATACGATGTTGTGGATGAATGGGAAGCAGTGATGTGTAAACCGCCGCTCTTCGACGATCTCCAGCCCCGCCGCTCTGACTACGCCCTGAAGCTCCGATTCTGTGTATAGTCTTACATGGTTCGCCCATATCCCGGCGAAGAACCCGTGAGAGATATGTGTCTTGAAGATCGTTTCCAGCGTCTTGTTGATCGGGTCCCACCAGAACGGGTAATTGGCGTTCGGCACCGTGATCGCGATCAGCCCACCCGGTCGCAGCACTCGTGCAATTTCTTTCAACGCTCCCACGTCGTCCGGTACGTGTTCCAGCACCTCCGATAGAATCGCCTTGTTATACCTTCCATCGGATAGGGGGAGTGACAGCAGGCTCCCATTGACCAGTGTGATCCCCGCGAAACCGGCCAGCGCTTCCCTCGCCTTCTCGATGATCGGCTGATCCAGCTCGATCCCTGTCAACTCGGCATTGCAGGTATGGCGAATGAATCGCAGGTAAAACCCGCGCCCGCACCCGCCATCTATGATCATGTCGCCGTCGGTCGGTTCCAGCCAGTCGAATATTGTCTGAACCCGCCGCCGGTATGCCATGTCAGCCTCATTGCCGACAATCCGCTCGATAATCGCTTGATCCGTCATTCCACTGTTTACTCTATCCCCGATTCCCGTAATCCAAACTCTGATTGTCTGGGCCACTGAACTTCGAAGTATTGCTTGTGCAACCCCGGATACACAAACCAAAATTCCGCTCCCTCCACCTTGAGGGGGAGGGTTGGGGCGGGGGTGAAAACGTTGCTTTATCTTTGCCTGACTGTTTCCTGATTATCGCTGCCGCCGGGTCGAATTACTCGCTCTTCCTCGCCCGTTTTGCAGCCTCGGCGAACAGCCGCTCATAGGCATCGACCGTCTTCTCGAACCCGAACACCGCGTCGATCTCCTCGACCGTCTTGATGTATTTCTCCGGCTTGTCGAATATCCGGCAGATCGCCTCTCCCATTGACTCCGGGTTTCGCGGCGGCACGATCTCCCCCATTCCCGTTTCTCGCACCACCACCCGTGCGCCGGGGATGTCGGTCGATACCACCGGCGTGCCGCAGCGCATCGCCTCGACCTGTACCAGCGCGAAGCATTCCGTATCGCTCGGCAGAGCTAACACGTCGCACGCCGTGTAGAAGTTCGCCACTTCCTCCGAATCCTCGATCAGTCCCAGGAAGATCAGGTGATCCCGGTATTCGGCGATCAGATCGGCGTTCCGTTCGTAGAAGTCCTCGTATTTGATGTCGTACTGCCCGGCAAACACGATCTTCGTGCCGGGGTATTTCTCGTGAATCGTCGGTAGCGCCCTGATCAGCACATCGGGCCGTTTTTCTTCCACGAACCGCCCCGAATAGCCGATCAGCCGCGCCTGCTCGCCTGCATCCCCCAGCCACTCTTTTCGAAGTGCCTTCACCCGATCTTGATCAGGCTCCGGGATAAAGATCGGCGGGTAGATGATCGTTGTCTTGTTCCTGAACGGCTCGATATAGTAGGACTGGTTTGCGTAGTCCTGGCTGTAAGCCACGAGGCTTTGCGCCGTAGTCCCCGATGATCGGTAGAGCATGAAAGTAAACCACTGCACGAACCGGTTAAAAATCCTCTCTGGCAGAATCAGGTCACCATGATGTGTGATCACGAACCCTTTATGCAGCAGTTTTGTATAGATGGCAAAGATGAACGTCTCAAGCGTTGGGACACTCAGTTGCACCACGTCATGCATCTGCACCAGCCTGAATGCTGCCCAGGGGTAGGCGGGCATCACCATCCCCCGGCTGACGCGTATCGGTGCCCACAGCCGGATCACTCGCACCCCGTTGATCACCTGCTCGTCGCGCGGCAGGTCGAGATTATAGCGCGCCGTCAAAACGGTCACTTGGTGGCCGCGTTTTGCTAATGCTTCGGCGAGCCGCTGGATATAGAGCGTCAGGCCGGTTCGATGCGGGACGTAATATTGCAGCGCCATCAGGATTTTCAATGGCTCGGTCGTCGTTTCCTTTCCCTGTACAGTGGAATAATCAGAGGGTGGTGAATGCCGCTGCAGGCTGTTCGGGAAAATATAGTAGATTTCGACGAGATAGGCCCCGGCGGCTGCGCCGATTGTGTTTAATACAACATCGCCGGAAGCGACCACCCGTCCAGGGATGAATAACTGGAGCAGCTCGTACGTGAGGCTGAGCGCCGCCCCGACGATGGTCGCTGTTCGCGCCGGGCGTCGTTTGTCCATCAGTGCCCAGGTGAGTGCTGCCCCGAATGGCACAAAGACCACGATATTGCCCAGCCCGTCGATCAGTAAATCCAGTACCGCCACTCTGATCGCATCGCAGCGCTGGAGGATGCAGACCACGTCTTGAAACAGGTTGAGCAGCGGAATGGTGCGGAAGGTGTCCATTACGTCGGGCGAGCCGCCGTGCCCCAGCACGATATAGCTCAGGACGATAAAAGTCAGCGCCGCCACTACCCAGGCGATGGCCGGGGGCGATTTTCTCACTTGCGGGTTCTCGTTGTGTGTCATGTCGGGTTTTCTATGTCGGGATTCTCCCGCGCCTGCTGCCGCCGGAGTGCTCTCGCTTCCTCGGCCACCTGTCCGAAGCTCATCCCCTCTCGCATCAGGCCGATCCCGCCCAGTATGCTCGTCACGATGAAGTTGAGCGAGTGCAGTGTAAATGCATAGCTTCGGGCAATATCGGCATTGTATCCCAGCGAAACCAGTGATTGGGTGACCGCGTACTCGTAAGGGCCGACTCCTGCCGGTGCCCCCGGCACCGCGACCCCCAATCCTGCGGCTGCGATGGCAAGCTGACCGACCAGCAGCGGCACCTTGTCCCAGAAAGCCAGCATGAGTACCCAGCCGGTAATCCCCGAAAACACCCACGCGCAGATCGACAGTCCCAGCCCTGATCCAAATGTCCGCCAATCCGAGACGCCTCCCAGCCCTTCGAATATCGGGGCCAGGAATTCCCCGGCCTTCTCTTTGTCGACTTTCGGGAAGACCGCGACGATTTTGATCCCCAGGTTCAGCGCCCATTCGGGATTTCTTGCGGCAATGGCGAGGATGACCACGCCTACCATCGATCCCGCCCCGACCGCCGCTCCTGCGATTTTCGTCCAGTCTGGCAGCGGCAGCCCGATCAGCACGATCCCGATCAGTACCGCCACCGAAACGAAGTCGAACAGCCTCTCGACGACGATGCTCGACAGGGCGCTGGCGAAATGCATCTTCGGACGACGTCCGGTCAGAAATGCCCGCGCAAATTCGCCGATCCGTGCCGGTAGGACGTTGTTGAACAGAAACCCGATGCTGAACAGCCATCCGGCGTCAATCGGTTTGAGCCGCCCCTGGGTCAGCACGCTCCAGCGCAGCCCTCGGATCAGCACCGTTCCGATCAGCAGCACGAATGCCAGAATGATCCATCCGTAGCGGGCCGATTTGAAGGCCGTCGCCATCTCGCTGAAGTCGGCTTTTATGAAGACCAGCGCCAGGAACGTGGCGCTGATGACCAGTCCTATGAGTAGTGTTTGCCAGCGTTTCATGATTGTCTCTCAGCAAGCGCGGGGCTTCTGCCCCGCATTCGCGCGAGTATAACATGTGCCTTTCTCATGAGCAATCACCCCGAACCTCCTGGCAATGTCGCCCGTTGATTTCCCATCGCTGCGACTCGTTATCCTCAACCTCTGTTATAATGCTGTTGACTAATACCGGAAAACAGGTGATCAACTATGAGTGATGAAGTCATCAAAGAAGCTGTCGCGGCGATTCAGAATGGTGATCGTCGCAGGGCACGCAGGCTTTTGGGGCAGGTTGTCAACGTCGAGCCCGATAATCTGTCGGCATGGTGGTATCTGGCAGCAGCCCTGGAGGATTCCGAGCAGCGCATCCATTGTTTGAAGCAGGTTCTTCGAATCCAGCCCGATCACGCTGAGGCGAAGCAGGTGCTTTCTCAGTTGGAGCGGCGAATCGCCCAGGTTACCCCGCCGACGGGAACCACCCGCCCGGTTGTCGACGCCTACCAGGACAAAAAGTCTGATCACCTGTTAGTATCAAAACCGGCAGCCGAATCTGGTGCCGGTTCGGAAAGTAAACCATTGGGTGATGTCGCCGTCGCTGCCATTTCGATGGGTGTGGCTTTGCTGGCTATCGCCATCGCCGTGATCCTGGCGGTTACCGGTCGTGCCGCTGATTTCATTGGTTCGCCCGATATTGAGTTTCAACCAACGCTCCAACCCCTGACCTTCGGCATCGAAGCCTGTACGACCTCAGAAGATGGTTCCACCAGGCTGGTATTCATCAATAATGCCCCGATCCCGATTGAGATAGTTCGTGGGCCAGAAGGTTCAGAGGAGGAGCTTATATCTTTGGAGCCGGGTGAACAGGCCCCGGTCGATGTAGATAAAGATCTCCGCGTTCGCTATGCTGTTAAGACCACCGCCGACGGGTATACCGGCAGTGGCGCTTCTTTCCAGGTGTCATCAGGCAGTGTCTGCCTGGTGCCGGTTCAATAGGCAGGTAGGATTGTCATGCGTGTAATTAGTGGAACGGCCAGAGGCCGGAAATTAAAAATGGTCCCCGGCGACTCGACCCGCCCTGTCCGTGATATTGTCAAAGAGAGTCTCTTTAATATTCTGGGAACCTGGGTACGGGGCACCCGCTGGCTTGATCTGTTTGCCGGAACCGGCAGCGTTGGCATTGAAGCCCTCAGTCGTGGGGCTGCTCACTGTCTCTTCCTCGATTCGAATTGGGCAGCGATCAAAACCGTCCGAGAGAACCTTCTCACCACTGACCTCGCCGATCTGGGCGATGCCCAGCGTACCGATTCTTTCGGGTTTTTATCCCGTCCGCCGGACAGTGATCAGCAGTTCGATGTGATCTATATCGCCCCACCGCAGTATAAGGGAATGTGGCGCAGGGTGCTTGAATTGATCGACGCGTATCCTTCCTGGCTGCATGACGACGGAATCGTTATCGTTCAGATTGACCCGTCAGAGGATGAAGAGGTGCCGCTGTCAGCCCTCTCCCGTTACGATGAACGGAAATATGGCAAAACCCTGCTCGTCTTTTATGAACATATCACGGCGTGAGAGAAACACTTGCTGTTGGTAAGTAGTTGTAAAGAAATAACACCGTATTTTCTATATACAGGCACAATCAGGGTGGTTAAGTCCCCTCGCCATGAGGGAGAGAGGATTTAGGGGTGAGGGCAGGCAATCACGCTATTCTGCGGTGCTGCCACTTTATCACTGGCCGCATTTTTCACCTTGAAGTCTGCCGTGCTACAATCTGGTGGGTTTAACTCACAGGCAGGGTGTGAGTCATTTAGTAACAAGGAGTATTTGATGCGCGAATGTGCTGTATGCAACACCAAAACCGACGACCATATCCTCGAATGCCTCAATTGTGGTGCCGATCTGACAACCGAATCCGTGCGGGCAAGATCGCTCAAATCGATTCTCGAAAGTCCTCGTGCTTCGCATGTCTTTATCGTTGCCCCTGACCATGCCTGCCCGGTGTGCCGCGATAGTCAGGGTACCTACGCCAAGGATTCCGGCCAGATTCCCGCGCTGCCGCACGAAGGTTGTTCCTGCCCGGATGGTTGTCGATGTCGCTATGAACCCCTCGTTGTGGAAGTCGGTCCGTAGCGATTTTCATTCTGGCAGGTTGTTGTCGTATTCTGTTTATCGCGAAGGGAGATGAATGATGCTGAAGGAGTTCCGCGAGTTTGCTCTCAAGGGAAGTGTGATTGATCTGGCGATTGGTATCATCATTGGTGGGGCGTTCAATCAGGTAGTGAACTCTCTTGTCAACGATATCATCATGCCCCCGATTGGCCTGCTCCTGGGGAAAGTCGACTTCTCCAACCTGTATATTGACCTCACCGGTGGGGGATACCAATCCCTGGCCGATGCGCAGGAAGCAGGCGCGGCGACATTGAACTATGGGTTGTTCATCAATACCCTCATCAATTTTGTCATTGTCGCTTTTGCTGTTTTCCTGCTTGTGAAAGCCGTGAACCAGTCACGCGAAGTCGCAGAAGAGCTTGCTGGCAAGAAGGAAGAAGCACCTACCGAGCCGACCACGAAGGACTGCCCCTACTGCTTCTCGACCATTGCGATCAAGGCCACTCGCTGCCCGAACTGCACCTCAGAGCTTTAGTTCGATTGGTTTTCTTCATATAGGCGCTCGATAATTCGCAGCGCCTGTTTTTTTGTTTTGACTTCGCCGACTGCCTGCGCTTCGATCAAACCGGTGAGGAGCGCGCCCACCACCGGGCCGGGTTTGATGTCGAGGTGCTTCGTGATTTCCCTGCCGTCCAGCAGGGGTGGGGGGGCGACGATCTGCTGGTACCGCCTGAAGAAAGCATCGAGAACCGGTGACGCCACCTCATCGACGAGTTTTCCCCATTCGACCGGATCGAGTTCTCCCACCGGCTGCCCGGCGAGATAACGGGCCAGCATCAGCAACACCCCGCCGATCCCGGTTTCTCCGCAGTCACGATAATACCGGTGGATTTCCAGCGCACTCAGCGGCTGGTACTGGTTCAGGTGCGGGCGGGTTCTCGCCAGTGCGCTGATGATCCTTGCTTCGCTGTTCGACAGCCTCAGTTGATCGCCCCATGTTTCTCCGGGTTCGATCCCGCCCTGTGGTGATAGTGTTCCCAGGACGAGTAGCGCCCTGATCGACCGGTCGTCGGCGAATGTCTGCGACAGGTATTCTTGAAGCTGCCGCCGGTGCCGATCCAGGATCATCACCGATACACCCATGATCAGGTTCGCGGCGGTGTTATCATCCCGTTTCTGCCCGATGATCGCGATCAGCTTGTTCAAGCTGGCGACTGTGGCAAGCTGACTGTCGAACGTCGCTTTCCCCGGAACGTCATAGGGACAAACAGGTTGCAGCAGCCCCAGCACATCCAGCAGCCTGAGCGAACTGTCCGGGTGTGCTCCCGCCAGCATTTTGACGAATTCGTCTCGTACCCGTTCTGCTTGATTGAGGTTTCCCCGGCTGTCGATGAGGCTGCCACTCGCCGAACGCGCCGCGTGTTTTGTGTCGGGATGCATCCTCAGCCCGAATTGCAGCGACTGCCTGACCGCCCGCAGCGCCCGGATCGGATCGCTGGCGATGCTGGTTTCGCTGCATTGGCGCAGGACTTTGTTGTTGAACAAATCCTGCTGTCCACCCAGCGGATCGATGATCAGTTCCGGTTGATCCAGCCGAACCGCCATCGCGTTGATCGTGAAGTCACGGCCTTCCAGGTCTTCGAGCAGCGTTTCACCCCGGAAGCTCGCCACGTCGATGATCTTTTTTGTCCGGTCTTCGTTGCTGATAATCACCCGTCCGGTGCGGCGCTCCGGGTCGATTGGAAAGTACGCACCGCCGAGTCTGTCCGCCAGGTGGCGGGCGACTGTTAATCCATTGTCGGGCGTGGCTAAATCGTAATCGTGGATCGGGTAGCCGCACAGCGCATCCCTGACAATCCCGCCGACGAGATAAAGACGCTGGTTGTCGGGTGCATTCTCTGCGATTTTGTGAACAAGTCTGGGCCACTCGAATGGGCGGCGGGGTTCGGACAGCGTCAGGCTCATCACATCCCCTTTGATGGTTGGTTTAATGTTTACGTCGTTGTTTGTTCGCCCCTGTTTTTTCGTTCCCCTTTTTGCTCTTTAACAAATTAATGAGGTGATCGAATTCCGCGTAAAATACCACGCGGTTCTGCTCCCTCCACCTTGAGGGGGAGGGATGGGGAGGGGGTGAAAACGTCGTTATATGTAGCCTTATTATTCAATAAGATGGGCCACTACCCGATCAAACCCTTAAGTTTCCTCGGCTATATATGACCCCGGCTTGACCACGCCGATGAACGGCAGGTTGCGATAATACTCGTCGATGTCCAGACCGTAGCCAAACACGAAAACATCCGGGATTTGAAAGCCGATGTAATCCAGCTCGACCGGAACTTCACGGCGTTCGGCTTTGTCGAGCAGTGCGCATATCCGCAGGCTTTTCGGCTGCCGGGCATTCAACAGGCGAACCACTTCATCCAGCGTTCGGCCTGAATCCACGATATCCTCGACGATCAATACATCCCGCCCATAAAGCGGGATTTTGAGGTCCATCAGGATGCGCACTGCGCCGCTCGATTCCCTTGCCCCCACACCGTATGATGATATCGCCATAAAGTCGACACTGTGCGGGACGGTCAGATGGCGCATGAGGTCGGTCATGAACAGCACGCAGCCTTTTAAGATGCCGATCAGCACCAGCCCATCAGTTGATGCGTAGTCATTTGAAATTTCTTTCCCCAGTTCGACGATGCGGGCTTTTAACCTGTCGGGGTCAATCAGAACGTGATCCAGGAGTTCTTCGACTGTTTGAGGCATGTTCTTGCCCCTTTCTACTTGACAGAAAACGCTACTTATCGGCGGGTCGACCAGGTACCTTGTGACAGTTCCGGCAGCGCGCCTCGTAGGATTCGGTCGCGCCGATCAGGATGATGGGGTCATTATAATTGGCCGGTTTCCCATTGATCAACCGCTGCGACCGCGCCGCTTCATTCCCGCACACCACGCAGATCGCGTGCAGCTTGTCGACCTGTTCGGCCTGTGCCATCAAAGCCGGTATCGGGCCGAACGGTTCCCCTCGAAAGTCCATGTCGAGACCGGCCACGATCACCCGTAGATTGTGTTCGTCGGCAAGCTGTCGGCAGATTTCCACCAGGTGGTTGTCAAAGAACTGTGCCTCGTCGATGGCGACGACGGTTGTATCGCCGTTGATGTTGTTCAGGATATCAGACGATTCTTCGATGGCAACTGCGTCGGCTTCGCGCCCATCATGTGAGTTCACGCTGGCGATCCCGTAGCGGTCGTCGAGGCTGGGTTTGAATACTTGAACGGTCTGCTTGGCGATTTCCGCCCGCCGGATTCGCCGGATCAGTTCTTCTGATTTGCCGCTGAACATGCTGCCGCAAATTACTTCGATGCGCCCCTGGTGATGCTTCATCTATTATCCCTTTTGTGATACAAGAAGGCGCGACATTGCGATTTGCAAGCCGCGCCTGGGTTTTTACTGGTGTCAAACGGGTGATTCTGGTCTATGCCTTACGCCGACCGCTTTAGCCTTCGGGTAGTTCGAAACCCCTTGCGCGCATATTCTTCTTGAGCGTGACCAGTCCCTTTGCGCCGAAGCCTTTGATGATCAGCAGTCCTTCGTCGCCGGATTCCTCCAACTTCGCCAGGACGTCCCCGGCTGTTTCGATTCCGGCTTCGATGAGGATGTTCTCATTGCGGCTGCCGATCTCAAGTTCGCTGATTGGCAGGTCAGGCGATATACCGGCTTCCAGTTCTTCTTCCTGTGCCGCGATGATCTGTTCGCGGGCCTGTAGACGCTTCAGGAAGCGATCTACCTGTCCCTCGGTGTCGACGATGCGCTGTTCACCGGTATAGAACGGGTGGCAGGCGCTGCACACGTCAGTTTTGATCTCGGCTACGGTTGACCCGGTCACCCAGGTGTTTCCACAGGCACACGTCACGCGCGCTTCTGCGTGCCATTCGGGATGGAGTCCTTCTTTCACTGTGTTTACCTCTGTCTTTGCAGCACGGCCCTGGTGATTAGGGTAGCGTCCTGCCTTATCTAGTAAAGCGATGCAGGTTAATTAATGGTCTATCCAGAAATTGCCTTGCCGGATTCGTTTCTGTCCCTGTCCGAAATGAGCAAAGCGAATTGTCGGATAGGTTTTAGTGAGTATTTGGGTTCTCAGGATAAACGCTGATTTCTTTGCGGCCACCTCGGCCATATTCGAAATAGACGTATCCCTCTTCTTTGGCGAAAATCGTGTAGTCGCGTCCCATGCCGACGTTTGAGCCGGGGTGGAATTTCGTCCCCTTTTGCCGGACGATGATATTTCCGGGAATCACGAACTCGCCGCCATAGCGCTTCACGCCGCGCCTCTTGGCGTTGCTGTCACGACCGTTTTTAGTTGAGCCGCCGCCTTTTTTATGTGCCATTTCTCTACCCTCTCTTAGCGTCTGTCAACAGGTCAATTTGTTGGCAAACTGGGAATTTTGTCCCCTCGCAAAACGGAAGCAGAACTACTCGCTGGCTTCTGCCTCTTCGACCTTTTCGGTCTCTTCCTTCGGTGAACTCTTCTTCTTCCCGACCTGAATCTCGTTGATCATCAGCTTGGTATAGTTTTGACGATGCCCCTGCTTTTTACGATACCGTGAACTGGGGCGGTATTTGAAGACGACGACCTTTTTCCCCTTGAACTGGCTGATGATCTCCGCCTTGACGGTCACGCCGGAAACCAGCGGCTTACCGACTTTGGGCTTCTTCTCATCGCTGACAAACAGGACTTCGTCGAGGTCGATTTTTTCACCGACTTCATAAGGAAGCTTCTCGACGACGATGTATCGGCCTTCTTCTACCGGGTACTGCCTTCCGCCAATGCGGACAATTGCGTACATTCTTTTCTCCCGTTCTTCGCTTACCGCCTGGTCACCACTGTATCGAGAGGCTCCCAGGGGAAGACCGGATAAATTTTATGTTTGACGTAATAACGCCCCGGCATCGGGGCAGATGCAGATTATAACGAGCGGGCTGTTGACTGTCAACGCGAATTTGAAGTCATTTTTGCTACAATCGCCGCCTCGATCTGTTCGCTCGACAGCCCCTTTTCGTTCTTGAAGATCAGCACCAGCGGATGGTCGTAAACGGTGAACGATTCGTCAGCAAAACCGGGTGACAGCCCGTTGGGGAAACCCAATCCTGCCGGGATTGTTAACCCCGCCTGTTTGACCGGGTCATCGATCAGCCATACGTCAAAGATGTTTGGGTAGCGCGAGAATGAGTTGTCGAGTATATAGCCCAGTTCGCCGCCGAACAGCGCCGAATAATACCCCGCAGTGTAGGGGTAGCGTTCGTCGTTTCTTGTAATCGTACCATAAATTCGGTTGCTGGCGATGATGATATAGTCGGCTTCGGCAGTGGTTGATGCAATCGACTGTATCTTGTCGGCGTCGTCCGGCTCGGCATACAGGTCGATCTGTTCGCATTGATAGGTCGCCTCCCGGATGATCAACTCTCCGTTTTCCTGATTCAAGTCCAGGGGTAGGGCGTCATCCCGGTATTCCAGAACGAGATGGCTTCCCGGTGGTACTTCCTGGTAAATCCATTCGCTTGCGCTGATCCAGGGGTGCGGCTCCTCGTACATCTTCACGAATGCCGCCGCGTAGATCAGGTTTGGCACGCTGATCAATATCGCCGCCGCAGCCGCAATAATCTCCCTCACGCTGCCTGATAATCTGTTTTGCACCGCGAAATAGATTCCGCCCGCTGCTGCAATCAATGTTGGCGTCACCGGCAGCATATACCTCGGGAACTTGACGAACTGCGTCCCGATCAGCAGCAGGAACACCGCCGCCCACATGCTGACAATCACATACTTCCGCCGTTTAGTTCTGATCGCCAGCCCCATCGTCCCGATCAGCCCCGCGTAGCAGGCGATGGTCGTCGGTAGCCCCAGTGTCCACCTTGCCTGCTGCCCGATGTGATAGATCAGCGGCCATGTCCCGGCGTACTGTCGGGTGAATGTCCAGTCCAGTCTGCCGGAGGCCATCCCCGCCTGTGTGATCGCCGCCTCGAAGAATGGCGCCGGGTCGAGTATCGCGTATGGGCTTGTCAGGCCGAATGCCACTCCCATCTTCAATATCGTGAACCAGAACACTGCTGCGTCTGCCCCGTCTTGTAGGGGAGGCCCCTGCGGTCGCCCAAGCCACTGGTCGTCCGGCTGCCGTCCCATCGATTGTGGCCCGGTGGCTTTAGCCCCAGGAATTGTCAGTCGTGTTGTTAGTTTACTGACATGCGCCGCAATGATCGGTATCACCAGCAGTGCCCCGGTGATCTTGCAGCTTGCCGCCAGCCCGGCGAACACCCCTGCCAGCAGACTATCTCCCGGTTTTCCCGTCTCCGAGTATCGAACTAGTGCCCAGAGAGTCAGCGTAGCAAACAGCGCCAGTGAAGTATCGACCGTCCCGAAATGCGCATTTTGAATATGCGTTACGGCTGATGCACACAGCGCCGCGCTGAAAACCCCTGCCCACCGTCTAAATAATCTGCCCGCCAGCAGCGCGACGGATAGGATGGTTAGCGTGTCACAAAACGCCGAAAAAAGCCGCCCGCTGATTAGCAGGTGGTCGAAGCGTGGTTTCCCACCGCTGTTGAGGATCATCCCGGCAGTTGAATTGCCCCGAATTCGTTCGCACCATTCCGGGTTTAGCTTGCATGGTAGACTGAGCACCCGTTCCAACCCGGCGCTCGCATACAGTGGAAGGTGCCCGTAAGCATAGGATCGCTGCTCCCCATCGCCGTTTCGATATGGGTTCAATCCCGCCAGTCTTATCGACCCATCCTCCGCCCGCAGCTCGATAGTCTGTGCGATGAACAGGATGCCTCGTTCGTCAGGATGTAGCTGATAGCCCCCGTCCCAATCAAGAAGATGAGTGAAGCGGAACCAGGCCCCAATCGCAGTGATCAACACAAGCGCTAGGGCGCTGAAAACTTTGTTATTCAGCGCCTTTTCGGGCGGATGGCATACCTCGATTTCGGCTTGTAGGGGCAGGGCTTGTCCCTGCCCCTGGTCTGTTTTCCTTGTCGTCATTGCCTGTTAGTAAACGAGCCGCGAATATCTCGCGGCTCATTGTTTTGATCTTGTCCTGCTGATGTTCGATCAGCTTGCGCCGAGATACGCGTCACGCACCATCTTGTTGGCAAGCAGTTCGCCGCCTGTGCCGCTGAGCACGATCTCGCCTGTCTGGAGAACATATCCCCGGTTGCAGATCGACAGCGCGACCTGGGCGTTCTGTTCAACCAGCAGGATCGTCGTTCCGGTTTCGTTCAATCGTTCGATTGTCGCGAAGATTTCCTGAACGAGGATCGGGGCCAGTCCCATCGACGGCTCGTCGAGCAGCAGCAGGCGCGGCTGGGCCATCAACGCTCGCCCAATTGCCAGCATCTGCTGTTCGCCGCCCGAAAGCGTTCCCCCCGGCTGGCTTTCGCGTTCCTTCAGCCTGGGGAAGATTTCGTAGACGGCATCCAGCGATTCCTTGATCCCATCCCGATCCCGCCGTGTGTAAGCGCCCATGTCGAGATTCTCGCGGACGGTCAGTCGTGCGAACACGCGCCGACCTTCCGGGGCCTGGGTGATTCCCTTCTCGACGATCTCATGGGGGCGGGTCTCGGTGATGTCCTGGCCTTCGAAGATGATTTGGCCTTCTCTGGCCGGGGTGATCCCGCTGATCGTATTCAGCGTCGTCGATTTCCCGGCACCATTGCCACCGATCAGGGTGACGATCTCGCCCTCTTCGACCTCGATGGATACGCCTCTCAGGGCGTGGATGTTTCCATAGAATGTGTTGATATTGTGTACTTCTAATAGGGCCATCAGCTTTACTGCTCCATTGGTGTGCCCAGGTAGGCTTCGATTACGCGTGGATCGTTCTGAACCTCGGCGGGCGTACCTTCTGAAATCTTTAAGCCATAGTCCAACACGGTGACCTGATCGGAGATGCCCATCACTACTTTCATGTCATGCTCGATCAGTAAGATCGTCAGGTTCAGTTTCTCTCTGATCTTCACGATGAACGCCATCAGGTCTTCTGTTTCGAGCGGGTTCATCCCCGCTGTCGGTTCGTCCAGTAGAAGGAGTGTTGGCTCGTTTGCCAGCGCTCTTGCGATCTCCAGCCGCCGCTGTGCACCATACGGAAGGTTCCTTGCCAGCGTTTCAGCTTCGCCTCTTAACCCGATCAGATCGAGAAGTCCCAGCCCTGCTTTGGTGGCCTGTTTCTCTTCTTCGACAGTGTGCGGTGGGTGGAAGATCGCCCCGAATAAGCCGCTTCGCATCCGGGGGTGCCGTCCCACCATGACGTTTTCCAGTGCGGTCATCGCGGGGAAAAGCCGAATGTTCTGGTAGGTTCGAGCGACCCCCAGCGTGGCGATTTTGTCGGGTGTGTAGCCGATGATCGGGCGTCCGTTGAAAAGGATCTGGCCTTCTTCCGGGGTATAGAACCCGGTAATGCAGTTGAAGAACGTGGTTTTTCCCGCACCGTTAGGGCCGATGACGCTGGCGATTTTTCCTTGTTCGACAGTCAGGTCGACATGATCCACGGCGATCAGACCGCCAAAACGTTTGGTTAGCTGCTGAGTTTCAAGTACGGTGGTCATGCAGCATCACCTCCAGAGGGATTAGCAAGGTGTTCTGTAGGAGGTTCTTCTTCTTCCTCGTGCATTTCAAGGCGTCGACGCTTGGAAGGCCAGAGACCTTCCGGACGGATGATCATCATCGCGACCAGCAGTGCGCCGAAGGCCAGCATACGATAGGTTTCGAGCTGCCTCAGTAGTTCCGGCAGGCCCTTCAAAACCAGCGATCCGGTGATCACCCCTGGGATGCTCCCCATGCCGCCCACGATAACCAGCGACAGCACGTTGATCGACACCATCAGGTTGTGGTCTTCAGGGCCGGTGAACATGTTTCGTGAAGCAAACAGGACGCCGCCCAACCCGGCGAACGCCGCACCGATGGCAAAGGCCATCAGTTTGTACTGCCACGTATTGATCCCCACTGCCTGCGCGACCGTCTCGTCTTCGCGCATCGCGACCCACGCGCGGCCAACCCGCGAGTTTTGCAGTCTCGATGTCACGAAGATCACCAGCAAACAGCCCAGTATGATTAACCAGACAAATGCTCGCGGGGAATTGAATGGCATTCCCAGGATACTTGGCCCGGCAATGTCTCTTACACCGCGAGGCCCTCCTGAAAACCCGGTTAGCGCGTCGCTCTTGCTCAGGATGCGGATGATTTCGCCGAAGCCCAGCGTTACGATTGCCAGGTAGTCACCGCGCATTCGCAGCACCGGAACGCCTAACAGGATACCGGCCAGTGCTGCCAGTATCACGCCGCAGATCAGCGCGATCCAGAAGTTCCACAGCAGGTTGTGCGGGGTAGGGGCGGTCAGCAGCGCGACGGTGTACGCGCCGATTGCAAAGAAGGCCACGTACCCCAGGTCGAGCAGACCGGCCATACCGACCACGATGTTCAACCCCAGGCCCAGCAGCACGTAGATGCCGATTGTGCCCAGTGTGTAGTTCCAGTAATCGCTCAACGGCAGGGGGATGAGCACCAGCACCAGCAGGATCACGCCATACCAGATGAAGTTGCCGTATTTGCTCTTGTTGATCTTCTGGATGAGCGGCACCTGCGAAAAACGTTCTTTGATCCGTTCCCACAGGCGGCCAATTGCCTTGCGCAGCGGTTTGTCACGTAGCTTGAAGGCCAGCCAACCGGCCCCCGCACCAACGGCGGTGATCCACACCAGTTGAACAACTGCCCCGACTACCGGTGACAGCCCCAGCAGGAACAACTCGATTGCATCGGATGACATGGATGTGAGATAGTCGCGCATGTCAATCCCGGCGGCATTGATGCTGCCTACCGTAAAAGCATAGATTGCCACGAGCAGCCCGGTTACGGTGCCTGCGACCAGCCCGGACTGCATCGCTTTTTGCTGTGTGTCCTCCTCGGTTGGCTTTGCCGCCATGCTGCCGTTCCATAAATAGACTAGTGTCAGCAGGAAAACAAGGTTGAAGATCGCTCCGGGCGATGATGCCCGTGCAGTGCTTGTATTCCCGATGAACCCACCCATCAGTTCGGTTGCCGTGCTGGTGAAACCGATTAGCGAGAAGAATATCGTCACGACCCCAAAGGTCAATCCGGCGCTGACGCCGTTTCGAATATGTTCCTTCATTAGACTTTCTCCTCGGTCAGGACTTCACCCAGGATGCCGGATGGCCGGAAGATCAGCACCAGCACCAGGATCGAAAAGGCGATCACGTCTTTGAGCTGGAAGGGTATACCTAAGATCGCCGGGCCAGTTGCTTCGACGATACCCAGAACCATCCCTCCCAGCATGGCCCCCGGCAGGTTGCCGATGCCACCTAAAACGGCTGCGGTAAATGCCTTCAATCCTGGAATGAAGCCGACGTAGTGGTAGATGATGCCGTTGTGGATGCCCCACATGACCCCGGCTGCACCGCCCATCGCGCCGCTGATCGCGAACGTTCGGCTGATAACGCCGTCGACGTCGATGCCCATTAATGCGGCGGTCTTTTTGTCTTCGGCCACCGCACGCATTGCCCGTCCCATCCGCGTTCGCTGTACGATTGTATACAGCACTATCAGGAGGATAATTGATAATACAAATGTAAAGACCCCGGTATAAGTGATCACAACATCTTTGCTGTTGACCACAACCGTCCACCCGGTGTTCCGGGTGAGGATATCCGGGTTGAGATAGTCCCGGCGTCTTGGGCTGAAAATCAACTGTGCGGCATTCTGTAAGAATATCGACGCACCAATTGCGCTGATCAGCGGCACCAGGCGCGGCGCTCCTCGAAGAGGACGATAGGCGATTTTCTCAAGGAATACACCGGCAATTGTCGAGGTTGTCATCCCTACCGCGAAAGCGAGTACGATTGACAGTACCGGGTTGGCATTGAGAAACGCTTGTCCTGCTGCTGGGTCGACGATCCAGGAACCCAGCGCCTCAAGCGTGAAATATCCTGCATAGGCTCCGAGCATCATGATTTCGCCGTGTGCGAAGTTGATCATGAAGAGGATGCCGTATACCAGCGTATAGCCAATCGCAATGACCGCGTAGACACTGCCTAGAATCAGGCCCGAAACTGCAAATCTTAACCAGCTATCGGCCCCATAGACCTGTTCGATTACGGCCAGGGCGTAGATACGCCAGATTAGATATCCGATGAACAATACTGCAATGGTGACTTGAACGATCTTGTATGTGTTGATGGGCATTCGCACTTTTGGCGATGCGGTTTTCTCCATAATTGCTACCTCTGAGCGGTAGGTTTAACCTGCGGACGGTAAAACTGGTTGTTGCGAAGAGAAGAGAGGCAGGCAGACTATGCCTGCCTCTCTCTATTTGTTATTGGCTGGCTATCTGAATAGGAGTTACGGAGCCTGAACCCACTTGCCGCCCTCGGCAATGTAGAACGTCGGGCCGGTGGTGTTGCACTCGCCAGTTGCGTCGCAGCTGATCACGCCGCTCAGACCATTGTATCCTTCCAGTCCACGGACGCCTTCAACCATGGCTGAACGCGGGAAGTACAGGTTGCCGCCCTGTTCAATCGCCACATCCTTCGCCACGCTGATCAGCGCCGCAACGATGTCATAGCCGTTCCAGGTGAACGGTGAGAGCGTCCCTGGGGGATCGCCCCATCGCTCTTCATAAGCTGCGTCGAACGCCTCTTTCTCGGGGCTGGTCGGTGGAATGAGCGAGGTGGCAATCGTGCCCTCGGAATTTTCGCCGGTCAGGTCGAGGAAGTTCTGGCCAAAGCAGCCATCATCACTGAAGAAAGTAACGCCTTCCAGCCCGGAGGATGCCATCTGGTTCTTGAGTACGGCTGCGTCGGCGTCATAGCCGCCGAAGTACAGTACTTCAGGTTCCAGTGCAGCGATACCGGCCAGCGGCGCGCTGTAGTCAGTCTCGCCGGGGGTGATCGCTTCAAAGGCTACTACTTCACCACCGAGTTTCTCGAACTCACTCTTGACGATCTCCGCCAGACCCTGTCCGTAGGCACCACCGTCGTGCATGACGGCGATCTTGGTCGCGCCGAGCTTATTGTAGATGTATTCGGCGGCGTTGATGCCCTGAACGGTGTCGGTGAAGGCGATGCGGTTGAACACCAATGAACCCATCTCGGTCAGTGAGGGGTTGGTTGCCGAGGGTGACAGCATCGGGAAACCAGCGTCGTCGTAGATCGGAATGGCTGCCTCGGTCGAACCGGAGAAGGTGTGACCGGCAATGGCGACCATTGAGGGTTCGGAGATGAACTTGTTGGCAACCGCCGCACCACCTTCCGGTGCTCCGCCGGTGTCTTCAATCACCAGTTCGAACTGGAAACCATTGAACTCACCAAAGTCATCGATGGCGATCAAGCCACCCTGGGAGATATCGGTACCAAATGCCGAGTATTCACCTTGGGTTGGGCCTGCATAACCGATCTTGATGGTGTCTCCCTTTGCAACAACTGCACAGCCGAGCGGATCATCTGCGCATTCTTTAGGTTCTGCGGCACCGCCGCAAGCGGTTGCAAACAGTGCAACTAATAACAGGGCTGCTAACAGCCCATAAGTACCTTTTTTCATCTCTGGCTTCTCCTCAATCATTTGCGAAAATTGGATGATGTACAACCTCTTCAACAACGCTCTCCGGCGTCCTGGTCTGTTTCACTTGCAACAGACCTCTCGGTCCATAGTTGGCCTCCTGTAGAAAGTTGACGTAACTTTGGGAGTTATAACTTTAAAGAAGCGTCGATCCCATCGTTCAGGATAGACGCTCCAGTAAACTCACAATGTCAAATCCTATCATGCCGTATTGAAAGCTGTCAAGGTATGATCCAACCGGGTAGTATGGTACTTGCATTTTCCCCTGAGCGCAACATTCCGATTTCTGTTTCTCGCTGCGTTTACGCTTGGGGCAACTTGCGGTAAGATGTTTTTTATGATGAAATCGTGCGATTGTCGAGTCAACTCAGTTTTATCGATGTCTGGTGCGCTGTTTTTGTTTGCTGTGGTATTGACTGGCTGCGGCTCTTCTTCGGTGACTCCGGTCGCTACCCCGGTTAACGGCGATATTCAGCAGCAGCTTGCCAATACGCCGGATCCCTTTCTCATGCAGACACTCCAGGCCGATGTCGCCGCGACTGCCGGTGAACTTGTCCAGGCGGTGCCTACCTCTACCCCCGATCGGGTCGCACAGACCGTGCCATCTGATAGTCCTGTAGGGACACTCCCGGCGGATCGGCAGGGTGCCTGCCAGGTGCCCGATGACTATGTCTTGCACAACCGGGAGGGATTTTGTTTATCTGCACCGCCGTCCTGGACTCCGTATAATATGGATGGTGGTGTTGCTGCCACACTCGGAACGACGCCCGGCCAGGTGATATCCTTGCAGCCCGAATGGGCACAGTCGGCGGCGGATTGTCATTTGACCATCTATTTGACTCGTGGCTATTCCCCGGACGATCAACTGGCCGTGCAGTATGCTCAGTTACAGAGTCGGAGTGATATTATCGAAATCACCAGCCCGCAGATGCAATTGCTTGGCGAAATGATGATTTCTGGTTTTACCTGGCGGCTGGAAGATGGCGAGAGCAGTGCGGTCTATATCGGTGAAGTGAGGTTGAATCAACTGGTTCATATCAGTTTTGGTGGTAACAACTGCCCGGCGGATGATCTATTTCCCGTTTTGGAGACTTTGCGATTTAATAGTGATCGTTGAACGAACCATTCGAATGTCTGCTATATTCAAACCATTGTTTGGTTGAGATTATTCTCCGAAGCATCATATAGCATTGGAAGGTGGAGAGACCATGAGCAATAACGAATTCTATGGCGGAGATGAAGAACGCGAGGCTGCCGAAGATCGCATCCGGCGGATCCGTGAAGGGGGAGGCGCAGCGCCCGAACCGGCGCCATCGTATGATGACGGGCTTGGCGAATCGGAGGCGGTTGCGCGGGCGCGTGCCCGCGTAGACAGAACCCGTGCTGCCGTCGGTGTCGACGATAGCCAATCGGCTGTCCGTTCGCGGGAAGGCCAGAAGAAGACCGGCGGACGCGGTCGTCAGGCAGTTGTCGTGATCGGTGGCATTGTCGCAATCGGTGTTCTGGTTGTCTTGATCATTCTTATGGTGCGCGGTCTGGGGAGTGGATCGCTTCCCTTTGGCGCGACCAAAACGCCGACCCCCACTGCAACACCCGATTCGACTGCTACCCCACTTCCCACCGAGACGCCCACACCCACCCAGAAAGCCCCCTCAACGCTCGCCCTGCCGCCGCTGACCTGTATTTTCCAGAGCGGTGAAGGCTGTTTCGATTATTGCGCCGACAGCGCCAACCAGAGCGAATGTGACTCGGCCCGTGATTTCGTTCGCGCCCAGGGAGCCGATCCGGAGTTCTGGCTCAAATGTATTGCTCCCGGCCCAGGTGCCAATGAGGGTAATCCACAGCAGTGTCTGGAAGACGCCTGGAGAGAGAATCAATAGTCATGGAGAACGGGGTAGGGGGAAAAATGTCGCCGAAGCTGTCCCAGGTTGTCGGGATTGTACTTGGCATTGCCGGGACCGTGATCGTCACCGTCTCCATATTCGCCGATCAGATTGGGCTGGGTAAGACTCGGACCTATCTTGGCCGGTACCAGTATTGGGCGATCTGTTTTGGCATGGTAGTGCTCGTCGTGGCGGCAGTGTTCTATCTGCTCGGTACCCCACCCATCGAGGGTGACTGATATCACTATCCAGGGAAAACAAAAAATCGGGTAGGTTGGTGTTTCCCAAACCTACCCGATTCTTGTTGTTGACTACATGGAATTATTGAACATCAATTGCGAGCGGTAGCGAGCACCTGAATTAGTGTAATTCGCGGACAAATGATTCTCATGATCTTTCCCCTAAACCAGCAGATCGGGAATCTGCTCCGGGTGATCGGCCACCTTGACCCCGACCGCTTCCAGCGCAGCGATCTTGTCTTCGGCGGTTCCCACCCCACCTTCCACGATTGCCCCCGCGTGTCCCATCCGTTTGCCCGGTGGGGCCGTCCGCCCGGCAATGAAGCTGACCACCGGTTTGGTAACCCGTTCGGCGATGAACCGGGCCGCCTTTTCTTCGTCCGTCCCGCCGATCTCCCCGATCATCACGATTTGTTCCGTCGCCGCGTCGTCTTCGAACAGGCCCAGCACATCCACGAAGCTCGTTCCGTTGACCGGGTCTCCCCCGATCCCCACGCACGTCGACTGCCCGATCCCCCGTCGAGTCAGCGCATCGACCACTTCATAGGTCAATGTCCCAGAACGTGATACCACTCCAATCGGGCCGGGTGTCGCGATATGCCCTGGCATAATCCCGACCTTTGCTTCGCCGGGAGTCAGCAAACCGGGGCAGTTTGGCCCGACCAGCCGCACGCCCTTTTGATCCAGGTACGCCCGCACCCGGATCATGTCGAGCACCGGAATCCCCTCGGTGATTGCGATGATCAGCGGGATACCGGAGTCGGCAGCTTCGTAGATTGCGTCGGCGGCGAAGTGCGAAGGCACATAGATGATCGAACAGTTCGCGCCGGTCGCCTCGACTGCCGCCCTGACCGTATCGAAAACTGGCACCTTGCCGACCCATTCACCACCCCTGCCGGGAGTCACCCCTCCGACCACGTTCGTGCCATAGGCAACCATCTGCTCCGTATGGAAGCTGCCTTCTCGACCTGTAATGCCCTGTACGATCAATCTCGTGTTTTTGTCGACCAGGATTGCCATTTGTCACTCTTCCTATGCGGATTGGGCAGCTTGGACGGCCAGTTTTGCTGCTTCTGATAGTGTCTCGGCGGTGATCATCTTTGCTTCGGCCAGCAGTTCACGGCCTTCTTTTTCATTTGTCCCCACCAATCGGGCGATCATCGGCACATCCGGCTTGACTTCCTCCAGCGCAGCCAGAATCCCTTTTGCCACTTCGTCGCAGCGGGTAATCCCGCCGAAGATATTGAACAGCACCGCCTTGACATTTGGATCGGACAGGATGATCTCCAGCGCGGTGGCGACCGTTTCGGCCTTTGCCCCGCCACCGATATCGAGGAAGTTGGCCGGTGTGCCGCCGTACAACTTGACGACGTCCATCGTCGCCATCGCTAATCCGGCCCCGTTCACCATGCAGCCGATCTCTCCATCCAGTTTGATGTAGCTCAGGTGTGATTCGCGGGCTTTCGTTTCGGCCTCCGGTTCGTCGCTCGTATCGCGCTGTGCGGCCAGTTCGGGCTGGCGGTTGAGCGCGTTGTCATCGATCACCATCTTCCCGTCAACCGCCAGTAACGTCCCCTCGCCGGTCAGCACCAGTGGGTTGATCTCCGCCAGCGTCGCGTCGCTGGCGAGTACACAATCGTATAATCCTTTTGCGATCTGGTAGAACTCTTTCCAGTTCTCCCGGTGGATACCTACCCGGTTGGCGATGTCGTGAGTCTGGTAGCGCCGTATGCCCAGGAACGGGTCGATATGCATCTTGACGATTTTTTCTGGCGTCGTCGCCGCCACCTCTTCGATGTCGACCCCGCCTTCACCCGATGCGATCAGCACCGTGCGGCGTGCTGCGCGGTCGGTTGTAATGCCTAGATATACCTCGTCGACGATCTCCGCTGCCGGATCGATCAGCACTTTCGTAACTTCCAGCCCTTTGATGTCCATCCCCAGGATCGCCTGCGCTTGCTGCATCGCTTCGTCGGGAGTTTTAGCGAGTTTGACCCCGCCCGCCTTGCCCCGTCCGCCGACCAATACCTGCGCTTTGACGACCACCGGCCCGCCGATCTCGTCGGCGATGGCGTAAGCCTGTTCCGGCGTCGTCGCGATCTTCCCCTGCGGAATCGGGATATCGAACTCGGCAAATCTGAACTTTGACTGGTACTCGTGGAGTTTCACAGTGTCTCCTTACGGGGTTTTCAAATACAAAGGTGACCTGACTTCTTGATTATATAATTCGTATGCAGCGTACACCACCGGCATCATTACGGTATCGTCACCCCAACCAGTTCCAGCGTCGCTCCCCCCTCCAGCGGGATCGCGCTGCCGTTCGTACTGATCATCCCGCCCAGGTAGCTTACCCTGACCGGGCCAGCACCTTCGGCGTAGTGAATTCGGGCCGCCGTGTTGATCAGCACCCGTGCCGCTGAACCGTCGGCGAGTTGGAGTTGAAGGTCGAAAAGGGCATCCTGTTTGATTGCCAGTGCCAGGAATGTCCCTGCCGGTACGGTCACGTTTTCCAGTTGTTCCGTCTCGTGAACCAGCACGATGCTGCCGCTGGTGATTGTCCCCCCCAGTCCCTCCGGGAGGTTGATCGTGCCGCCCGCGTTCATCTGGATATCCCACCATGCCGGTTGTCCGAGCGGCAGCAGTTCCGATTCGTAGGTCAGGTAATTGCCGATTGGGTTGCTTCCCGTGATCCCCATCCCAAGCGAAGGATCGCCGGAAGGCAGCGGCGGCAGCCCGATGATCGCATTGTCCTGGCACAGTATCGATGCTTCATAATCTCCCGCGTAGAGGAAGGCCCCGTCTTCGATGGCGATGCTCGACAATATAATCTCGCTGGTTCCTTCAGCCGTGCTGAGTTGGTAGCGCCACTCGGCGCTGTCGTGGAGGGGCCACAGCAGGTGGTTACACACACCCGACACCTCGCCCGGCGCAGCTTCTACTGCCGTCGGTGGGGCCATTCCTTCCGGCGTTGCCGTCACATAGATGATCGCCGGGGTTGGTTCCTCTGCTTCCTTCTTGCAGGCCGCCATCCCCAGGCCGATCACACTGATAGACAATATAAGAATGATTATTCGGGTAAACGGTTTCATTCCCTTCCTCACCGGGCGATTGCATCACCCCTGTAGTATAATCGAGAAAGGTGCAACCGTCGTGTGTCGTCAGCTAATAGATAGGATACCGGTGGATGGTATTTGAACAAGAACTCGATCTCCTGATTCGCTCCAACTATCCCATTATCTACATCCCGACCCCTGAGGAAGAGCGCGCCGAGCAGTTGATCGCGCGGGTGGCCGAAAAAGGGTCGCCGTCTCGCCGTCTGCATACCTGGGACTATATCTCCGGCTTCGAAGACGGTGCTGGTCGGATCAACCCCTTGCAGGCGATAGATGAGATCATTAAATTCCAGAGCGATCTCCCGGCGGTTTTCGTCATGCGTGACTTTCACCGTTTCCTTGAAGATGTCCAGGTATCCCGCAAGATCAGGAACCTTTCCCGCCATCTTCAAAATACCCGCAAGACCATGATCATCCTTGCCCCCACGCTCTCCATTCCTGCCGATCTTGCCGAAGATATCACTGTCCTTGACCTCGTTCCACCCACGCCGGACGAGATCGATGCGGAACTTGATGCAGTATTGGAAAACGTTCCGGTGCAGTTGTCGCCGGGGAGCAGGGAGGCGCTGGTCAAAGCCTGTCAGGGTTTGACCATGAACCGCATCCGCCTGGGTCTTGCCCGTGCGATTGCTCTCTATGCCCGTCTTGATGAACGGGCAATTCCCCTGATGCTCGCCGAGAAGAAACAGCAGATTCGCCGCACCGAAGTCCTGGAGTTCTGGCCCGTTACCGAAACCGTCGATGATATCGGCGGGCTGGACATTTTGAAGATGTGGCTCAACCAGCGGTCGGCAGCCTTTACCACCGAAGCCCGCGAATATGGTCTGCCCCACCCGAAAGGCGTGCTGCTGGTCGGTATTCAGGGCACCGGTAAATCGCTCTCGGCGAAAGCCATTGCCAGCCTGTGGCAGCTTCCCCTCCTTCGTCTTGATATTGGCCGCCTCATGGGTGGACTGGTCGGCCAGAGCGAAGCCAAGACCCGTGAGATGATCCATATCGCCGAGGCGATGGCCCCCTGCGTCCTGTTTGTCGACGAACTGGATAAAGGTTTCGCCGGGCTGGGATCGGGGTTTGTTGGTGATTCGGGTACGACGGCCAGGGTGCTGGGTACGATCCTCACCTGGATGGAGGAGAAGACCTCCGCCGTCTTCATCGCGGCGACGGCTAACGCGGTCGAGACGCTCCCGCCGGAGGTGCTCCGCAAGGGCCGTTTTGACGAGATATTCTTCATCGATCTTCCCAGCGAGCGCGAGCGCCGCGAGATATTCGAGGTCCATCTCTCGAAAGTCCGTGAGAACCGCCTGCGCGAGTTCGATCTCGGCGAACTGGCTTTTCAGAGCGAAGGCTTCAACGGCGCGGAAATCGAGCAGGCCATCGTCGACGCGATGCACACGGCTTTCGACGAGCGCCGTGAATTCCAGACTGAGGATATCCTGATAGCAATGTCGCAGATTGTCCCGCTCAGCAAAACCTCGCAGGAGCGCATCCGTAATCTGCAAGAGTGGGCGGCCAGTGGCCGCTGTCGCCCGGCCAGCACCGACGCGGCCCAGGCCGGTCTGATGGGCCAGCTTTTCGGGAATGCCGGTCTGCCGAGCTAAATCATTCCAATGATTTATTTGCGGTATAATACACTTATCGGGTACTGAAGTGATGTTGAGGTGACCCTGATAGTTCACCTCAGGAGGATGTGCAATGTCGCACTTCACACGCGTTCAAACCAGGCTCAGCGATCTGATAATTCTCGAAAAGGCGCTGGTTGAGTTGAATTATCGCGTCGAGGAAAACGGGATCGTTCGTGATTTCGGTGATAACGAAGAGTCCGTCGATCTGTTGATCCGTACCGGCGAGCCTTATGACATTGGGTTCAAGCTGGTTGACGGGTCGATCAAAGTCGTCGGCGACTTCTCCGCGCTGAAATGGAATCCTAGGCAGTTCCTCGACCGTGTCACCCAGCGTTATGCCTATCTGACGGTGCTCGATCAGGCCGAAGAAAAAGGCTGGCAGCTCTCCGCTGAGGAAGTTCAGCCGGATGGCTCGATCCGCCTTGTAATGCAGCGTTGGGTTTGAACAGGGGAAAGTGATCTATGCCCGGCAAGCAGCAAATCGAATTCATTATCAAACCGGATGGCAGCGTCGAAGAGCGGGTGACCGGTATGACCGGCCCCGACTGCGTCGAGCAGACCGCCGATATCGAGCATGCGTTGGGCGATGTTGTGGAACGTGAGCACACCTCCGACTATTATAAGAATCAACAGCAGTCAGATAATACGGTCAGCACCGGGTCATGATGCATACCGTGCCCGGCAAGGACCGTCAGCCTGTGCCGCAGGGTGAGGACGGGGTACAAAACCTGCTCCCGGTCGAAGTTGAAGTCTATATCGACCCGGACGGGGCGGTCACCTTCGCCGATCTTGAGGCCAGCCTGATTTCCGTTGCCGAAAAGCTCGATGGTCAGGCTGGTGCAGATCGCGATGCTGTCATTGAGGATTAATCACGAATTGGGTAAATAGAGAAAATGTCGTGGCGTTTGTCTCAAATCAGAATGAGTGTCCGGCCAAAGACGCTGGTTATCCTCCGTCGAGTCCCCGCAGTCGTTATCAGCCTGATAAAAGAGTGGATCGGTGTCATTGGTTTGAGGCGCGAGGTAACCCACCTCAAAGCGAAGCGCTACGATGAATTGTCGATAACCGCTAGCGGCCTGCGCCGGGCGCTGAAAACACAGCGCCGCGCCTACGCCGATCTTCTCGAACAGCTTCAATCCCGTGAAGCAGAAATTGACAGGCTTAAAAAGGCGCTGGCTGATCGTGAAGCGAGTCAGGAGTCGGCAGCGGGCGGTGACCATGTAATACTCTTTCGCCGTTTCCGTTCGATGCTGACCCAGCTTCCCACCTTGGAATCTGAAGTAAACAACGGCGCAAGCATACAGGCTGGCGACGTTCTGTCGATTCTCTCCCCTCTCGACGAGTGGCTTGAGGAATCTGGCATTGTCTCGATCGGGCAGGTAGGTGAGGAAACCAGTTTCGACCCCACCCTTCACCGCGCCGTCGGTCGCGGGGCGCGTTCGGTCGTTATGGGGGATCGTGTTAATGTGAAGTATGTCGGTTATCGCCTCGATTCAGAGATATTGACCAAAGCTCAGGTGACTCTGGCCTCGAATATTGAACCTCATTAATCTGATTTGAATAACTTTATATGAGAAAAATCGCCGTCGATTTCGGCACGACAAACACTATAATCGCCGTCTGGAAAGATGAAACAAAGGCTCCGGAGTCACTCAGTCTGCCGGGGCTGAGTGTGCCGTCATCTGGATTGCTTCCCCCGCTGGTGCCCTCGATCCTTTATGTGGCCGATGGGCAGGCCGGGGATGTCCTGATTGGTCAGGCCGTCCGATCTGCGGGAGTCGACGGCCAGACCGAGGAGCGCTTTTTCTCGTCATTCAAACGCGGAATCGCCGCCCGGACGCAGCCTTTTGCCCGCCGTATCGACGGTGCCGACTGGGATGACCGTCGGGTTGGGGAAGTCTTCCTTAAGGCCGTTCTCGATGCCGCGCTCGCTGTTGATCACTCTCCTATCGAAGAGTTGGTGCTTACCGTCCCGATCCAGAGCTTCGAGCAGTATCTCAAGTGGCTGCGTGATGCCTTCGCTGGTTCCCTGGTCGGAGGGCCGGACGGCATTCAAAACCTGCGTGTTGTTGATGAAAGCACCGCCGCTGCGCTGGGCTATGATGTCAACACTCCCGGCGACCTGATTCTCGTCTTCGACTTCGGCGGCGGAACCCTCGATATTTCTCTTGTTCGCCTTCCCCTGATCGACGAGGGTGGCGGCGTCCTGATCGAGCCGGGCGATAGTGCTGCCCTGTTGGGAATCGGTGCTGCCGCTGCCGGCGCAGTCGAGGCGCGTGTCGTTGCCAAGGCTGGCCGCGTCCTGGGCGGTGACGACATTGACTACTGGCTTGCCGAAGAAGTCCTCACCCGGAATGGAGTCACCCGCCAGGAGATTTCGACCTCGTTTGTGCAGCTCAAACAGGCCGTCGAAGAAGCCAAAATCCGCCTCTCTGATTTCGAGCAGGCGGAAGTCAATGTCTTTGACCCTGACCTGGGCCGGACGCTCCACGCGGTGCTGACCCGTTCCCAGATGGAAGACATTCTCGACCGCCACGAGTTTTATACCACCGTGCAGCGATCCCTCGACAAGGTCATGCGTGCCGCCCGCGCCAGGGGTATTTTCCCGGAGGATATCGGCGCGGTATTGTTGATCGGCGGTACGTCCCAGATACCCTCCGTCAGGCGTATGATGCGCGCCATGTTCGGGGCCGAACGGGTCTATGAGCATAAACCCTTCGAAGCCGTCGCGCATGGTGCCCTGAATCTGGCAGTTGGCATCGGCCTGGATGATTTTCTCTATCATTCGTTTGGTGTTCGCCACCTCAGCCCGATCACCGGTCGTCACGAGTGGGAGGAGATCATCTCCGCCGGAACTCGCTATCCGCTCCCTGAACCGGTGCAGCTTGTCTTGACTGCATCTAGGGATGGTCAGGAAGCGCTCGAACTTGTCATCGGTGAAGTCGAGGAGAGTTCGGGCGGCCTGTCCGAAGTTATTTTTGGCACTCGGACTATCTTGATGGTCGATGATGGCCTGGAGCTTCGCCAGGTTCGTGCCCTGAACGATGACGAAGGCTCTCGCACCGTCGCCTATCTCGATCCGCCTGGCAGGGCTGGTGAAGACCGCGTGCGCGTTGATTTCAATGTCGATCAGAACCGCACCCTGCGTGTGACCATCTACGACTTGCTGACCAATGCTACTTTATTGCACAATGTGCCTGTTGTAGAGTTACGTTGAGAATTGGTTTAGACTTATTCTATGAATCGCGGAAGTATGAACTCTTCGGGAAATGAACCATATCTGGGCGGCCAGCGTGCCATCCGCCTGACAGGATTCGAACCGGCCCTGAGCGGCGTCTCTGGTTCTCCCTACGGGCGTTTTCGTGTTGCCGGTCTTGAAGCCCCCTCGGTGAACGGTCGTAAGCGCCCGCTCGTGGTCTTCGCTGAATTTGATGACAACACTGCCGAACTGGTTCAACTTCTCGCTGAATCGAATGGCTACGAGGTTCGCCGCACGAACAAAGGTACCGATGCCCTTCATCTTGTTCGTTCTTTGGAACCCAATATGCTGGTCGTTACCTTCCGGCTTCCAGGCATGAATGGCATGGAACTGATCCACAGTGTCCGAACGTATCCCGATAAGCTTGTTCAGAACCTTCCGATCCTTGTCATGGATGTTCGTCACGGGCAGCGTGTGGTCAGAGATGTGTTTGGTTTCGGTGCCGACGATTTTCTGGAACTCCCCTGCGAACTCCCGGCGATGCTCCGTGCCTGGAGGCGAGTCACTGGCTATCTCCGTCGGCCCTTCCCGCTGACAGCGGCGGCTAACGAAAACGAGTCGATCCGCGAGGTGGCGCTGGATACCCTACTGGAATCCAGGCCGGAAGGGTTGGTCAATGGGTTGAGTGAGCTTCTCTGGCAGCCCGATCCCGAAGTCCGGGCGGCGGTGCGTGCTTCGCTGCGTCGACTGGGAACGCCCGAAGCCAGAGCCGTATTGGAACGCAATATCCCTCCCCGTTGGATCGATGAAAAAGGGCAGGGTGATTGATCGTCGTGGCCGGTAAATCGGATCACCCATCCCGCGATCCCCGTCTCTGGGCAGCGCTGATCGGCAGTGACCGTCAGCGTCGCCTTGATGCCGCCCGAACGGTTCGCGCCCTCCAATCCGAGGCGTGGTATGCCCGACAGCTTCTCGAATCGATCGCCGTGATCGGGCCTGAGCGCCGGGCCGATCTCGGCGAAGCCCTATCGCTGCTGGGTGATTATCGCTTTTCACCGCCTTATTATCTCTCCGAAATGCTCCCCGTCTCGTCCGCTGTTGCCATTCTTGGCAGTCCCGATTATCCCGACGAGCAGCCAGTACACAAAGTCGAAGTCTCTGGTTTTTCGCTTGCCCAGTTCCCGGTGACTAATGTTGCCTATGCGGTCTTTATCGAAGAGACGGGTTGCCGTCGCCCTTATGGATGGAGCAGGAGCGGCCCGCCGCCGCACTTGTTGAATGCTCCCGTCGTTCGCGTTTCGGTGCGTAATGCCGAAGCCTACTGTGCCTGGATCAGCCGCGAAACCGGCTTTCGTTTCCGCCTGCCCACCGAAGCCGAATGGGTGATCGCCGCACGTGGAGCCGACAACCCACGCAAATATCCCTGGGGTGATGAATTCGATCCCCTGTGCGCGAATGTGTGGACTGGCCCCGAATCGTCTCGATTATCGGCGGTAGGCATGTTCCCCGCCGGGCGCGGCCTCTTCGGCCACGAAGATTTGGCCGGGAATGTCTGGGAGTGGTGTTCGTCACTCTACTGGCCTTATCCTTACCACGCTGCCGATGGCCGTGAAGACCCTGGTTCTGACCGTGACTGGCGGGTGATGCACGGCGGATCGTGGCGCAGTCGCCCGATCTCGGTGCGTTGTTCGGCCCGCCAGGGTGAACTTCCCTCCGACAGCTTCGAAGTGGTCGGCTTCCGGCTGGCACGGGACGAGTCGCGTGGTTAATCCTCGCCCCGAACCCGCCTATCTTGCTCTTCATCGATCGGGTGAACTTGAGGCCAGGGTCGAGCAGGCCGCCGCTACCCTGCGCGACTGCCGGCTCTGCGGTTGGAACTGCGGCATCGACCGTTTGTGTGAGGCCGGTCCCTGCCACACGGGCATGGCGGCTTCCGTCGCCACGTCATATCTCCACATGGGCGAAGAACGCCCGCTTGTGATCGGCGGCGGCTCAGGGGCGATCTTCTTTTCCAATTGTGTCCTTCGCTGCCAGTACTGCCAGACCTACCGCTGGAATATCAAAGGCCAGGGTCGCGAATTGACCGTTCCCCAGATCGCCGACCTGATGCTCGATCACCAGCGCAGCGGCGCTTCGAATATCAATCTTGTCACCCCGATCCATGTTCTCCCGATGATCCTCGCCGCGTTGAATATCGCCGCCTCTGATGGGCTGTGGCTCCCTCTTGTCTGGAACAGCAGCGGCTACGAAGCCCTGTCGGCCCTGAAATTGCTCAACGGGATCGTCGATATTTATCTGCCCGATATGAAATACGCTGATGATGAACTTGCCCATCGCCTGAGCGGAGTCGAAGATTATGTGACCGTAAACCGGCAGGCCGTCTCGGAAATGTATCGCCAGGTTGGGCATCTCCAGACCGATCCATCCAGTGCAGCTTATCGCGGCTTGCTGATCCGCCACCTGGTGCTGCCCGGCTGTTTTGAGAATACGTCAGAAGTCCTCCGCTGGATCGCCGCCAGCCTGGGGCCGTTCACCTCTCTCAGTCTCATGGATCAATACCGCCCGGCCTACCGCGCCCGTGCTAATGAATCCCTTGGCGCTGCCCTGTCACCGGCAGAATATCAACGGGCGCGTGATTTCGCTTTGCAGCTTGGATTGACCCGCCTCGCCAGTTCGTCTGCAACCGGTGGCTGAATTCAGTGTTTATGAAAAAGTAGGTTTTGATCAAACTTTTTCAAAAGTCTGTGGGGCTTCATGGGTAAGGCCCTTGTACACGCTTAACCTTAATTGCAAACAATTCTTCTGATGATTCACAGGAATAGATAAGGTGCGGCGTGCTGCGCCCGCAGGTCGAAGTAGCAGAAACCTTTACTTATAGTTCGAGGAGGCTATTATGGTCGATCCCTCTCACAAGGGGAAAGAGTTTGCGCCCTATAGTTACACTATCGAGCCGGGCAAAGTCCGCGAATTTCTGCTCGCCGTTGGCGAAGACAACCCGGTTTATCGGGATAGCACTCTCCTCCCACCGACCTTTTCTACCCTGGCCGCGTTCTGGGGTGGGGCGGGTCTGGAGGCTTCGCTGAACGAGATCGATGTCGAGATATCCCGCGTCCTTCATTCCGAGCAGGAATACATCTACCATGCACCGGTGAAGGTCGGCGATACGATCACCGGTACGACCCGCATCGCTGATATTTATGCGCGTGAGGCTTCTGCGGGCTCGCTCGAATTTATCGAGTTCGTCACCGATTATGTCAACCAGGATGGTGATCTGGTCATCACTGACCGTTCGCTGGTCATCGTGCGCGAGTAGGGGGCTGTCATGACTTTGTATTTCGAAGATGTATCGGTTGGTGACGAACTGCCGGAACTCGAAAAAGGTCCGCTGCAAGAAGTCGATCTCGTTCGCTATGCCGGTGCATCCGGCGACTTCAACCCGATCCATACAGTGCCCCGCGTTGCGCAGTCGGTTGGGCTTGACACCACCATCGCGCATGGGATGATGATCATGGCCTACGCCGGGAAGATGATCACCGATTGGGCCGGAGCCGGGACGCTCAGGCAGTTCAAGACGCGCTTCAGCGGCATGACCAAACCGGGCGAATCCGTCGTCTGCCGGGCGAAGGTCAGCAAGGTAATCGAGGAAGGCGGCGAAGCGCTCGTCATGGGGCGGCTTACCGTCAAAGGCAAAAACGATGACTCTTTGAAGCTGAAAGGCGATTTCACCGTCGCCCTGCCTCGTAAATCCGGGTGATTGCCTGGGGCAGTTAAGAGGCCATCTGCCCCACAGCGCTGGGTTTAATACTTGTTCGTTCCCCGCTCTCAGGAACTACCGGTCTGCGTCGCTTTCTGTAGTTCGGCGAGAAGTGCATCAGGTGCGGTGATCGGCATCCGGCATTCACCGCGCTGACAGACATAAGCCGTTGCCTTACCGTTGACGGCGCGGCGGCCTTCGAGGATCGGTAGCAGTGTCTGCTCTTTGCTGGTGGAATCCTGAAATGCGGTAATCTGTCCTGGTCGGTAATGCCGCCTGATCACGCTGTGCATCGCCTCGAAGGTTGGTGTGTCCGGTTCGCCGATCAGTACCACTTCTTGAGGATTATCGAGAATGAATCCGGCCTGCAGCAGCAAATACATAAATGCGTTTGGATATTTCTCGGCAGCCGTCCTGGAACGTTTGATCAATCGATCTGCTTTGTCCAGCCAGTCACTCCGACCGGTATAAAGTGCCATACGGGCAAGCGCGGCGACTGCCCCTGATGTGCCCGACGGTATCGCACCGTCGATGACTTCCTGGGGCCGTGTGATCAGGGATTCGTGATCGGAGGCCGTATCATAGAACCCGGCTTCGTTGTCCCAGAACAGCTCGACCATCTGCCCGGTCAGCATCAGCGCCTCGTTCAACCAGCGGATTTTGAATGTGCTCTGGTACAGTTCGATCAACCCTTCGATGAAGAAAGCGTAATCTTTTAGATAGGCCAGGTGACGGGCCTTGCCGCTTCGATACGACCTCAGCAGCCGCCCCTGGTTGTGCATCGTGTTCAGGATGAAATTGGCGGCGTTGGCGGCCATCATCAGCATGTCAGGCCGATCCAGCACCCGTGCGGTTTCGGCCAGGCTCTTGATCATCAACCCGTTCCAGGCGACCAGGACTTTTTCATCTCGACCGGGTTTGATCCGTTTTTCGCGTTCTGTGAGAAGGATAGCTTTTGCTTTCTCCACCATCGCCGAGAGTTTGCCGGTCGAGATATTGTGACGCTTTGCTACCCGGTCGGGCGGTTCCGGCACCCAGAGAATACTGTGTCCATCGAAATTGGCTCCCTTCAGCATGCCCCAGTAATCGAGGATGCACTCAGCATCGACCGAACGCCCCATTACATGCCGGATTTCATCCTGATCCCACAGAAAGTATTTCCCTTCTTTACCTTCACTGTCGGCGTCCTGGCTGCTGTAGAATCCACCGAGCGGAGCGGTCATCTCCCGTTTTACATAGCCGATCGTCTCCTCGACGACTTTCCGGTAGCGTTCTTCGTTTGTAACCTGGTAGGCGTGGAGATAGACCCCGATCAACTGGGCATTGTCGTAGAGCATCTTTTCGAAATGGGGAACAAGCCAGCGTTCGTCGACCGAGTAGCGGTGGAATCCCCCGCCTATCTGGTCGTATATTCCTCCCCAGGCCATTCGATCCAGGGTGTGGGTGACCATCTTGAGTGCCTGTTTCTGCCCATTCTGGTGATGGGTAGCCAGCAGCAGTTCGAGTGACATACTTGGCGGAAATTTGGGCGCTTTGCCGAACCCACCCCAGACCCGATCATAGTTGCTGGAGAGAACCTGGACGGCTTCTGAGAGACATCCACTGACAGGTAGTCCGCTTTCTGCCCGATCGAGCAGCAGCCTGCCGCTGATCGCCTCGGTGAGACTGATCGCGTCATTTTCGATTTCGAGACGCTTCCCCCGATAAATCTCCGCTACCCGCAGCAGCACCTGCTTGAAGGACGGTATCCCATAACGGGGTTTGTTGGGGAAATAGGTGCCGCCGAAAAACGGTCTGCCATCCGGCAGCAGCCACACCGACATCGGCCAGCCGCCGCGCCCGGTCAATGCCTGAACCGCTGCCATGTAGATGTTGTCGACATCCGGTCGTTCCTCGCGATCCACCTTGATGTTGACAAAGTGCTCGTTCATGATGGCGGCAGTCGCCTCGTCCTCGAAAGATTCATGGGCCATCACATGGCACCAGTGGCAGGCAGAATAGCCGATGCTCAAAAAGATGGGCTTGTCCTCGGCTTTGGCCCGTTCGAAGGCTTCGTCCCCCCAGGAATACCAGTCGACGGGATTGTCGATATGCTGCTGTAAATACGGACTTGTTTCGTTGACGAGATGGTTTGGCATGACCGCTCTCTCAATCATATGCGTCTGGTCGATAGTGGAGATTGTCACCAGGAAGGGAAGACACCCTGCCGGTGGCTGACGCAGTGATTATAGCGAACGGCAGTGGCCGATTGCTGCTTATTCAGGCAATTGTGATTCTTTAGAAAGCGAACAGCAGAAAATCTGCTTACTCAGGCGGCAGATTGGCGGCGGCAGCCTGATCGACCAGCCAGACCAGTTCGCCGTCAACCGGGCTGACAGCCTGTGCGGGATAGCGGCTGGGTTGGGCTTCGCCGTGCAGGACCTCGTACAGCGCGGCGGCCTTCGATTCACCGGCGACCATGATCAGGATGTTCCGGGCATGGTTGATTACCGGCAGCGACAGCGTAATCCGTTCTACGCCGAGTTGGGGAACCTGGTAGACGATCACCCGGCTGCTGAGATCGCTGACGGTGCGGGTGCCGGGGAAAATCGAGGCGACGTGACCATCTTCGCCCATACCAAGCAGCATTAAATCGAAGCGCGGCCAGCCGCCGCGCTCGTAGCGAAAGTGTTTCCACATCGCGTCGTCGTAATCGCGGACAATGCCGCTGGAAAGCCCCATACCGTCTATCGGGTGGATTTGCGATCCGGGGATCGGGACGTGGCTCAGGAGCGATTCGTATGCCATGCGATAGTTGCTCTGCTCGTCGTCGCGGGCGACGCGGCGCTCGTCTCCCCAGAACACGTGGGTTTTCTCCCAATCGACCTGATCGCGGTATGGAGCCGATGCAAGGAGTTCGTATAAACTGCGCGGAGTGCTGCCGCCCGAAAGGGCCACGCTGAACGATCCGCTCTCGGCGACCGCCTGTGAAGCGATCCGAATCCAGCGTTCGGCGGCTTCTTCGAATACCGATTGTGCGTCAGGAAAACGAATGAGAGAAATCACGTTAAATCACCCTGTTCTGAAGCCATCGTGTTCAGCTTTTAGCCATTTCGAGAATCTTGCCGACATTGTTTAACGCGCCGCGATATACTGGATCGGAAGGTTGTTCGAGCAGCCGTGCCAGTGCCGCTGCCGTGCTGACCGGGCGATAGTCGATCCTGCGGCGCAGGGCCGAGGGGGAAGCATCGTTGAAGCGCAGATCGACGCAGCCACCGTCGAGCGAAAGTTCGATACGCGGCAGGATGTAAGGAGGGCGGCTTCCTGCCTGGATAAAGATGCAGGCGATCTCGCCCAGTGGCAGGGCACTGAATGAACTCTCGACGATCTCAACCTTTCCCTGCCAGGAGTTGTGCTGCCAGATTGTTGTATACCCGCCGGTTGGTCCCTTTGCGGCAGATTCTAGCTTCCAGCCCAACCGGTCGGCCAGCCATCCGCAAAGCAGCAAGGCCCGCGCCACGTTCATAAAATCACCGGCGGTATTGACCATCACGTCGACGGTGCGAATGTGGCGAAGCGATTCCCGGTTTTCGGCGGCATCCCAGACCTGCGCCAGGTGCCGCCGCCAGGGAAGCAGCCGCTCCCAGGCCAGGTCGCCGGATGGGGCATCCTCGAATTGATCCAGCCTCATCAGCCCGTCGATCTGGTTTTCGAAGGCGTCGGAATCGACAATCAGCCGGTCGATCTCGCCGACCAGTTCATTGAAGAGATGATCATTGTCAGGAGGCTCCGTCATCCACCATAGGGAAACCGGTAAATCCGTCGCCAGCAAAGAAACGACGGTGCTGTGCAGTTCGTCGCGCTGTTTTCCACCTGTAGAAAGGACGATACTTTCCCCGCAAACCTGGTGCTGCCCCTGCACGCCGCAGTAGATATTGACCCAGGCTTCCAGCTTCGATTCGCCTTCCCAGTCGTCGTAGATCACAATCACGCGGCCTGGCCGCGCTCCTGTCAGGCTGATGACCTGCTCGGTGATCTCATCGACGCTGTAAAGGCTGGCCGGGGCGTAGACGATCAGGTTATGGGTGCGGGCGCGGATCACCGCCTCCCCATCGATTGCTTCGGAGGCCCAGAGCGCCTTCAATTCTTCCTTGACGGCAGCCACGCTAACCGGCTTTGATTCGGTGCGGTATGGATCGCTCACCGGAATCTCCCTACAACCGCCGCCAGCGGCGGCCATCGGACTGGAGAAGGTGATCGGCGCCGGGCGGCCCCCAGGTGCCTGCCTCGTAGATTTCGAGGTCTGGTTTCCCGCTTGCCTCCCAGCCCTGGATGACCGGGTCGATAAGCTGCCAGGCCGCCTCGATTTCGTCGCCGCGGGTGAACAGCATTGCATCGCCGAGCATGGCGTCGAGCAGGAGACGCTCGTAAGCGTCGGGCGGCTCGACAAGCCCAAACGACGCCCCGTAGCGGAAATCCATCGTCACCGGACGGCGGCGAACCCCCTGTCCCGGCAGTTTGGATTCGAACTTGAGCGAGATTCCCTCGTCGGGCTGGATGCGAAGTGCCAGCACGTTTGATCGCAGCGACTCGTCGTCGACAGCGTCGAAGAGTAGGTGGGGAGGCTGTTTGAAGTGGATCGATATTTCCGATACGCGGGTCGGCATGCATTTGCCTGACCGCATATAGATCGGCACGCCCTGCCAGCGCCAGTTGTCGATCTGCCAGCGCAGCGCGGCATAGGTCGGCGTCTGTGAGCCTTCGGCGGTTCCCTCCAACTCGCAGTATCCCGGTATCGGCTCGCCGTTGATCGCACCGTCCGTATACTGCGCCCGAACGGAATGGTGGGCGACTTCATCGACAGATTGAGGGCGGATCGCCCGGAGTACTTTGACCTTCTCGTCACGGATCGCATCGGCTTCAAAGGCGACTGGCGGTTCCATCGCCACCAGTGTCAGCAGTTGCAGAATGTGGTTCTGGAACATATCGCGGACGACACCGGCCTGATCGTAGTACCCGGCGCGTGATCCAACACCGACGGACTCGGCGACGCTGATCTGGACGTGATCGACGTAGCGGCGGTTCCAGATCGGCTCGTAGATCGCGTTGGCGAAACGCAGCACCAGGATATTCTGGACGGTCTCTTTCCCCAGGTAGTGATCGATACGATAGACCTGACTTTCGTCGAAAACGCTGTGAAGGGTTCCGTTCAATGCTCTGGCCGACGCGAGATCGACGCCGAACGGCTTCTCGATGACGATCCGCCGCCAGCCGTTTTCGCCCTGCACCATCCCGGCCTTACCGATGTTTTCGATGATCACATCATACCAGGAAGGCGGGGTTGCCAGGTAGTAGAGGCGGTTGTCGGGGCGGTTCTGTTCCTGCGCAAGTCCGGCGATGGTGCGATCCAGTTCGCGATATCGCTCAGGCTGGTCGAAGTTTCCCTGAACGTAATGCAAATGCGCCGAAAACTGCCCCCACAGGGCCGAATCGGCGGCATGTTCGGCAAATCGGCTGAACCGTGTCACGCCTTCGAACATCTTCTCGCGGAAGAAATCGTCTGCCCAGTCACGCCGGGCAAAACCAACGATCTCGAAATGCGGCGAAATCTGGTCTTCCTGCACCAGGCTGTAGAGCGCTGGAACGAGCTTTCGAGCGGTCAGGTCGCCAGTTGCGCCAAAGATGACAACCGTCACCGGGTTGGGAGGGCGTTCCATGCCTGGACCAACCCGCAGTGGATTTTCAACCATTGAATCTACCTTCGCCTGACTTCGTGTCCGCCAAACTGGTTGCGAAGGGCCGCCAGCAGCCGCGCCGCGTGGTTGTCATCCTGCTGCGATATGAATCTCATCTGCAGGGCGAGCGTGATCACTGGCAGCGGAATGCCCAGATCGATGCTCTCCTGTACCGTCCAGCGTCCCTCGCCCGTATCGGGGACAAATGGCTCGACCCAGTCGAGGTTGGGGTCTTCTTCGTAGACGTTCCCGGCCAGCTCAAGCAGCCAGGAGCGGATCACGCTGCCGTTTCCCCACAGGCGGGCTAGCGCTGCGAGGTCGATATCCATTTCTTCTTTGGCAGCGATCAGTTCGAAACCCTCGGCGATGGCCTGCATCATGCCGTATTCGATGCCGTTGTGCACCATATTGGCGAAGTGTCCGGCACCGCTTGGCCCGATCAATTGGTAGCCATTGACCGGGGCCAGGGCGACGAAAACCGGCTCAACCTGGGCAAAGGCTTCTTCTTCGCCGCCGATCATCAGGTTGAAGCCGTTTTCCAGCCCCCAGATTCCCCCGCTCACGCCGACATCCAGCAGGTGGATACCCTTGTAGCGGAGCATATTGGCTCGTTCTATCGACTGCTGATAGTTCGAGTTGCCGCCATCGAGGATGATATCCTCTTCGTCAAGCAGCAAAGCCAGGTCTTGGATGATCACCGCAACCGGCTCACCGGCGGGAACCATCAGCCAGACCGTGCGCGGTTTTGTAGCCAGATTTTCGACACACTGCTCAAGCGAGTTAGCAGGTATCGCTCCCAGTTTGGCGGCCCTTTCCAGCGCCTCCGCGTCCAGATCGTAGACGACCACTTCGTGCCCGTGATCGATAAGACGCTGCGTCATGGCAAAACCCATTTTGCCCAGGCCGATCATTGCCAGCTTCATCCCTATACTCCTGTCTGCTAGGTAGAGAAAAACCGCCAACCGGGAGCGATATGCTGTGATTTGCTATCAAGCTGCCCCGTATTTCTTTTCGATAGCAGTAACCTTTTCCCGGCGGCGCACATGGCGCTCTTCAGTCGATACTTCGGCACCCAGATACGCCGTGACAATTTCCTTGGCCAGCTCGATGCCGATGATACGACCGCCGAGCACCAGCACGTTCATGCCATCATGCTCGACGCCCTGGTGGGCGGAATAAGTATCGTGGCAGACGGCGGCCAGCGCCCCTCTGACCTTGTTCGCAGCGATTCCTGCGCCAACGCCGCTGCCACAGAAGACTATTCCCCGTTCTCCTCGTTCCTCGACGACGGCTTCGGCAACCGCTTGCCCGAAATCGGGGTAGTCGTCTCCAGCATCATATGTCAGAGCGCCAACATCAAGAACTTCGACTTTTTGATCGATCAACCACTGCTTGATCATTTCTTTCAGATCATATCCGGCGTGATCGGCTCCAACAACCACAGTCATCGGTCTTTTCCCTTTTAACCAAGTAAGGCTTTTGCCCGGTTGACGACGTTGTCAACGTTGAAGCCGAGTTTATCCATCACCACTTTCAGCGGCGCCGATGCCCCGAAACGATCCAGGCCGATCACATCGCCGTTATCGCCGGTGTACTTGTGCCAGCCCATCGTTACACCGGCTTCTACTGCCAGCTTCGGCACGTCAGGCAGCAGCACCGACTTTCGATACGCTTCCGGCTGTTCGTCGAAGAGTTCCCAGCAGGGCATTGACACAACGCGGACCTTCAGGCCGTCGGCGGCGAGAACGTCGGCGGCTTCGAGCGCGAGTGATACTTCGGAGCCGGTAGCCAGCAACAGCAGATCGGGCGTCCCGTCTGTATCACTGAGAACATAGGCCCCCTTTGCCACGCCGGAGACATCGCCGTATTTACTCCGGTCGAACGTGGGGAGCTTCTGGCGGGTCAATGCGAGGCAGGTTGGGCCGTCGTTACGCATAATAGCCAGACGCCAGGATTCGGCAACCTCATTGGCGTCGGCGGGACGGAACAACCGGACGCCTGGGATGGCCCGCAGCGAGGCGATCTGCTCGACTGGCTGGTGGGTGGGGCCATCTTCGCCAACGCCGATGCTGTCATGGGTGAAGACGAAAATGACGCGTTGATGAGAAAGCGAGGCCAGCCTGATTGGGGGGCGCATATAGTCAGCGAAGACGAGGAAAGTGCCGGTGTAGGGGATCAAACCGCCGTAGTGGGCGATCCCTACCGCCAGCGATCCCATTGCGTGCTCGCGGACTCCGAACTGCAGGTTATGACCACCCTTATCCCAGCCGAAGCTGCCCGTGCTTTTCAGCCAGGTGTTGTTGCTGGGATGCAGGTCAGCCGACCCGCCGATCAACTCCGGCAGGTTTTCGTAGATCGCGTTCAGTACCTTGCCGCTGGATGCACGGGTGGCGATTGCGCCATCTTCCGGCGTGAAGACCGGCACGGCAGAGTCCCAACCATCAGGCAGGATTCCGTCCATCACCCGTTCGAAGTCGGCGGCCAGTTCGGGATTGGCCTTACGATAGGCTTCGAACTGCGCCTTCCATTCGGCTTCGGCAGCGGCACCCTGATCGACCGCCTCGCGGAAATGGGCCAGCGCCTCATCCGGGATGTAGAAATCGGGTTCGAGCGGCCAGCCGAGGTTCTCCTTGGTTGCCTTCACCTCGTCCGGGCCGAGCGGCGAACCGTGCACGCCGTGCGTCCCGGCCTTGTTCGGGCTGCCATAGCCGATGATCGTCCGGCAGATGATCAGGGCAGGGCGGTCGGTGTCGGCTTTGGCCTCTTTGATCGCTGCATCGACGGCTTCGATATCGTTGCCGTCGATCGGGCCGATCACCTGCCAGCCGTAGGCTTCGAAACGCGCCCCGACATTCTCTCTAAAGGTGATGTCGGTGCTGCCTTCAATCGAGATGTCATTGTCGTCGTAGAGATATACTAGCGATCCGAGTTTTTGCGTCCCGGCATAGGAAGCTGCCTCCGAAGAGACTCCTTCCATCAGGTCGCCGTCGCTGACAATCGCGTAGATCGTGTTGCCCACAATCGTATGATCTTTCGTGTTGTACTGCTCGGCCAGCGCGCGCTGCGCAATTGCCATTCCGACGCCGTTGGCGAACCCCTGTCCCAGTGGGCCGGTCGTCACTTCGACGCCTGGGGTCAGGCCGTATTCGGGATGTCCCGGCGTGAGGCTTCCCCACTGGCGGAACTGCTTGAGTTCGTCGAGCGGCAGATCGTAGCCTGTCAGGTGTAGAAGCGCATAGAGCAGCATCGAACCGTGCCCCGCCGAGAGAATGAAGCGGTCACGATTCGACCATTTTGGATTCCTGGGATTGTGGGTCAGATGCCGTGTCCAGACAGTATAGGCCATCGCCGCCGTACCCATCGGCAGGCCGGGGTGACCTGAATTCGCCTTCTGGACGCCATCAACCGCCAGGAACCGGATCGTATTTACACATTGTTGATCGAGGTCTTTGTTTGCCATATCCCTTTCCACAGATTAATAAACTGGAAAAATCGTAGATCGACCGGCAGATGCGTTCAGCAGGTGCCAGGCTTTCATAGTGATCATGATAAACATCGCTGAGATATTTTATGTTCGATGAAGCGAGTTCGCCAGATCAATCCTGATGTCATAGATAATCAGCCTTCACCGGGGCCTGATCGGTGATCGTCTCTTTCGGTCAGCGCTCTGACCAGCCGGTCGATGCTGAACGCGATCATGTCAAACCCCTGGCGGGCTTCTGCCGGGGTGAGACTGTGCCTGGCGAACAGCCGCGCGTTGTAGTAGATGATCTCCAGTACTGCCGCGAACGGTTCTTCGTTGGGCGAGAGATTACAGGTGTGCCTGACCAGTGAATTGTTCAGATTGAGATGCAGCACGCCCTGCCCGATCTCAGCGGAGATATTTTGCAGGGCAAGATACTCCTCGATCAGCCGGGCGACTGACGGGCTGACCTCCCCGCCGTCGAGCGCCGCGCGTGCTTTTGCGGCCTCATCGCTGCCCGGTGGGAACACGAGAATCGCGGGGACGGCTTCCGGTTCGAACCGTGCCAGCCGGACACTGATCCCCTGGTCTGAATAATATCGAAGCAGGGACGCATACTCACCCGCCTCGTCTTCGATAGGTTCGAAAACTGACGACTCGCCGGGCGTTAACCGGTGCAGTTCGACGCCTGGTCGGCTGTTCGCGTACTGTTCGATGAACAGCGCCTCGGCAAACCGGCTGGCATCGACGACGATCAGTCCCGCCGAATCGAAAAGGAGCATCTCTTGTAGCACGCCGCGCTCCTCGGTGGTGTAGTAGATCATGCCCTCACCGGCAGAAAGTATCTCCGGCAGCGCCAGTTGACCCCGGTTGGTTTCGAACGTCACCACGTCGCCGACCGCCTCAAAAAAGGCCGGGCTGTCCAGCGCCCAGGCTTTGATCAGATCATTGTGGGCCTGGACGATCCTCCGCCACGTCGAAGGCTGTTCGTGGGCCACCCGGACGAAGTGATCCAGTAGCTGGCGCTCCAGGATGCGCTGGACGAGAGTGTATTGATCGTCGCGGCGAACCTGTTCGCGGCTGGCGGTTGGGTTCAGGGCCGGGGTATCGACAATCCCCTGGACGAAACGCGCCCAGCTCGGCAGCAGCCCCCGCTCCTGGTCGGTGATGAACATCCGCCGGATGTAGACGATCAGGTCGCCGTATTCGAGTAGCGAAAGCGTGGACGAGGAAGGGACGAACAGGACGCCGCGAAGAGGAGTCCTGACCGAGTCGACTCGGCTGCCCGGCACCGATACTTCCTCGATGTGATCGTGCAGGGGGATGACGGTTAGCGGAAAGTAATCGCCAAATCGGTCGGCGATGAACGCCCGGTATGCATCGATCCCGGCATCCATGTGCCAGGGGGCGTCGACGGCGTTGGCGGGCTGTTTGCCTCCGTTGATAGTGATCGGCACGCTGAGAAAATCGGCATACAGGCGGATGATCTCGCGGACGAGTCCCTCGTTGAGTAAAAATTCGCCGGTCAGGTTAAGGTGAAGGATCAGTGTGCTGCCCGCTGATTTCCGGTTGGCGGACACGATGGTGTAAGTTTCGCTGCCCTCGCAAACCCAGCGCCATGCCTCTGAATTTGCCTTGAAGCTCCGTGTGATCAGTTCCAACCGGTCAGCGGCGATCAGTGCGGCGAGGATGCCGAGCCCAAACTGTCCGATCAACCGGTCAGCCTGCGCGTGTTCCCGGAACGCAAGCCGCTGATCCAGTTCGGCGGTGTAGCCGCGCCCGATGGTCGAGAGGTACGACTGGATTTCGTCGTAAGTCAGACCGGAGCCGTTGTCCTGAATACTGATCGTCCGGTTCACTGCGTCGATTGATATGTCGATGTGGGGTGAATATGCTTCTATTGATTCGTCTTCTACAAGGCGGCGGATGCAGGAATCGTAGGCATTCTGAATCACTTCTCGGAGGGCGGCTTTGGGATCGGCGTAGAGGTGCTCGGAGAGCAGGCGGAGAATCCCGGCCAGATGCAGATCGAGCCGGTGGTGTTCTGGATCATTCTTCCCGGTGGGATGATCAGCCTTCACCATAAACCCTGTCGTTTCATCAATCCGACGACCTGTCTATAGTATAAACCACCGGGGAGAAAACCGGGCATGGTGAAGGGGCATTGCGTACTATGCTGCTACCCTACCAGTTTTTGCCCTTGATCCTGCTTGGCCATTTGACACAATCCCGACTCCCGTTTAAAGTTGCGCTGACATTCTCTATTGAGGCTTGATGACTGATGATGACCCTCCGTCGAATTATACGCGCGCCGTTCTTTCTTCCTGTTCTGTTCCTTAGTATGCTTCCTATTTTATTCCTCTTTGCCTGGGTGACGGTTGGGGCCTGGTTCGAATCGCTGTTCCATGCGCTGGGACTGCGTTCTCAGCCGTCCTGGCTCCCGATAGTCGTTGGGTTTGCGGGTTATGTTGGGCTGGGGATTGTTTTGCCTGCTTATCTCGGATCGACTCTGGTTGGTTGGCCTGGGGCGATCCTGCTGCCCCTTCTTGTCCTGGGTTCAGTCGCCTGGTTCGGTCGCTGGTAGGAAACAAAAAGAACGGCAGCCTTGACCAGACCGCCGTTCATGAGTTATCCAGGTTGGTTTGGCCCGGCGGCTTCAGCCCCGGTCAGCGACCCGGCAGACTCCTATACGATTGGCCCTGCCGCCTCGATCTCTTCTCCCGCAACATCACGATAATTTTTGAAGTTCTCTTTGAAGCGTTCTGCCAGTTCGCAGGCTTTCCGGTCGTATGCTTCCGGATCGTCCCAGGTCTGGCGCGGATCGAGTATTTCCTCGTTGACGTTCGGGCAGCTTACCGGGACGTACAGCCCGAAGATCGGGTCGCGGCGCGTTTCGACTTCAGCCAGCGAGCCGTCCAGTATCGCCCGGATGATCGAGCGCGTGTCCTTCAATGCCATTCGGTGTCCGACACCGAACGGGCCGCCCGTCCAGCCGGTGTTGACCAGCCACACATCGACATTGTGCTTTTTGATTTTCTCTCCCAGCAGGTCCGCGTAACGCTTCGGATGCAGTGGTAGAAACGGTGCACCAAAGCAGGCGCTGAAGGTGGCGACCGGCTCGTCGATTCCCGTTTCACTCCCGGCGATTTTCGCCGTATACCCGCTGATGAAATGGTACATTGCCTGTTCCGGCGTCAGTTTGCTGACCGGGGGCAGCACGCCGAAGGCATCAGCAGCCAGGAAGACAACGTTCTGAGGATGCCCGGCCCGCCCGGTGCGGGTCGCGTTTGGAATGTAACCAATCGGATATGAGGCGCGGGTGTTCTCTGTAAAGGCCGCGTCGTTCAGGTCAAGGCGGCGGTCGTTCATATCCATTGCCACGTTTTCGAGGATCGTTCCAAACCGGCGCGTGGTCTGGTAAATTTCCGGTTCGCCGGTCGGCGAAAGGCGGATCACTTTGGCGTAGCAGCCACCCTCGAAGTTGAAGATGCCGTCGTCGCTCCAGCCGTGTTCGTCATCCCCGATCAGCGTTCGGGAAGAGTCGGAAGATAGGGTTGTCTTGCCTGTCGCCGAAAGCCCAAAGAACAGGGCGACGTCATCTTTGTCACCGTGATTAGCCGAGCAGTGCATCGGCAGCACGCCCTGCTGCGGCAGCAGGAAGTTCATCACGCTGAATACCGATTTCTTGATCTCCCCGGCGTAGCTCGTCCCGCCGATCAGGATCAGCTTGCGGGCGAGGTGCAGCAAAATGAATGCCGATGAATTGGTGCCGTCGATCTCCGGCATCGCGTTGAAGTTCGGCGCGTGGATGATCGTGTAATCCGGGTCGGGTTCTTCCGGGGTTTTGTCCTCGCTTCGCCAGATGAACATATTACGGGCAAACAGGCTGGCCCAGGCCGTTTCGGTGATCACCCGCACCGCTGCGCGGTAATTTGTATCAGCCCCGACATAGGCATTCTGCACGAATGCGTTTTTACCCTGGTAGTAGGCGAGCACCTGCTGTAACAGGTGCTCGAATCGCTTTTCCGTAAATGCCCGGTTGATATCTCCCCACCAGATGACGTCTCGCGTTGAGGGTTCGTCGACGATGAATCGGTCGTTTGGCGAACGTCCGGTATGGTCGCCGGTTCTAACGACCAGCGGGCCGAGGTGGGCTATGAATCCTTCCTGTCGGCGGAGGGCTTGCTCGTACAGTTGCGGGGTGTGAAGCTGCCAGTAGATTTGATTTAAGTTGCGAAATCCGAGCGCCTCTAAATCCGGATGTGTCTGCAATATCTTCATAACGCCTCCCTGAAGGATAAACCCGAAATCCCGAACGAGCGGCGTAAGTGTAACATCCAGTAAACTGATCGCCAAAAAGGGTGGGCTGTTACTGGCCGAACATAGAAGCTAGTGTGATCCCTACAGTTCCACCAATGACTACCATGAGAACGACCAGTACAATGGCCCAGAACCAGCAGTTCCGGCGCGACCGGTCGAATGGAATTTCCTCGATCTCCGGGACGGGCAGGCCGATCTCTTCGATTGTTTCGTCCTCTTTATCGGCGGCTGGCTCGATTTCGATTTCCACCGGTTCGTCTATAATCTCGATAGGCAGCGGGACGATATCGGTTTCGTCGTCGGAGGTGATATCCTCGTCCAGGGTTTCCTGTGCTTCTGTTATCGCGTCGCGCATGATGACCGCGGTCATGTAGCGTTCTTTGAGGTCTTTCGCCAGAGCAGTCAGGATGATCTTCTCGATTTTTTCCGGAATGTCTTTTGCATAGATGCTCGGCCAGACGAGCGGATCGTTGATATGCTTCATGATCACCCCATAAGGCGTATCGGCTTCATAGGGTGGCCTTCCGGTAACCATTTCATACATCATGGCACCGAGCGCATAGATATCACTCTGGGCTGTAGCCGGTTCACCTCTACCCTGTTCGGGTGACATATATGTAGGGGTGCCGACCATCGCCCCACTTTGTGTGATCGTGGGTTCGTCCCGCAGCCGGGCGATCCCAAAATCGGTCAGGATCGGTTCTTCGAGGCTCCTCAGGAGAACGTTCGCCGGTTTGATGTCCCTGTGGATCATTCCCTGGTTGTGGGCGTAATCTAGGGCGTCGGCGAGTTTTGTGATGATGTCGAGGGTATTTGGCAGGGGGAGGCGTTTTCTCCGGTCTTTCAGCCGCTTGAGCAGCCCTTTTAGCGTCCTGCCGCCCTTGATGTATTCCATCACCATGTAGTAATACTCGTCTTCGATGTCGAAGTCGAAGACCTGGACGATGTTGGGATGACGCAGCGCGGCAATCGACTTTGCTTCTCTCCTGAACCGGGTGATAAATCCTGACTTATCGGAGAGATAAGTATGCATGATCTTTATCGCGACATGCCGGTCGAGGTTTGGCTGGTAGGCCTTGTAGACATTCGCCATGCCGCCCCGCCCGATCTGTTCTTCCAGTTTGTATTTCCCGATTGACCTTCCGGTTAGGTCTGCCATTATCGACTTTGTCTGTTCCTAACTAGCATATTGTTCTGGCAGTATTCATCTGCCGGTAAAAAAGTCGTCCGGCTGGTAAATACTTTCCGTATAATACCACGCTTTGTGACGTCCTCCATAAGTCTGGTATTTGTTGTAATGGCTAACCGGATTTTGAGAGAAATATCGATTTGATTGTTGTCAGGGGGAGCCGCAGCGCAAAAAGCCGCGAGTTTTACAGAATATCTGTACAATACGAAATACGCGGATGGCTGATATGGGGCGTCAGACAGTCCGCGTATTTCATGGGGTGAGGATAGGGATATAGGGATGAAAAACTCTATTTAAGAGTCTGACTTTATGTTACCATACAGTTGACCCAAATAATCGTGAAGGATTGTGAATATTTCATGAAAATCGTTTTTTGTCCGTCGATCACTGAAAGCATACCCGGTTTGTGCTGCGCTCCGCTTGGTGCTATATAGATAGTATGCGTGGGTGTGGACGGTTCATGTCTCTACCGGAGGAACTGTACGGATGGCTCCAAATCGTGATGAGTTACTGAGTAGTATTGATTCGAATTTCGTGGTCGCTCACGGAAATCAGACTTTGTATGATGCCGTACAGCTTCTGAAAGAGCAGGGGGGACAGGACTGGTGGTATCTGATCGTCGATATTGGTGCGCGATTCCGTTTCTTGGCCACGCGTTTTAGCGATCTTCGAGATCGGGTTGAATCCGAAGGCTCGCTGCTCCTCAATACCATGCTGCGCGATGTCGGCCCGCCGCTCTTTTCCGTCCATCTTGTTGATCTCGGCACCAATCTTCCCTATGCTTTGAATCTTGCATCGGAGAATCCGAATGGGTTGGTCGTGGTGGTTGAAATGGCAAAAGAGCGCCGCCGAACCCCTACCGGGTCGCTGAGTCCGCTCAACGTCATCGGCGTTCTTAGCCTGTCCGCTACCCGTGGTGCGGTCGACATGTCTAAGCCGTCGCTGGACAAACTCATCGAGAAACTGACTCCCCCGTCTGCACCTGATGCTTTCGACACCGTTCCCGTGCCCGTTCCTTTTGAATCGCTTGTCGATATTGACGCGGATTTGCAGCAGGCGTTTCGGGAGTCGATTGGCGATGCCGAGGAGTTGATGAAAGAGTCCGAGGAACTGATGGAGGAGTCTGCCGAACCGGAACTACCTGCTCAACCTGCTCCGTCGTCTAAGGCGGCCCCTGCACCGGCGGCAGATGAGGAACCCCCGGCGGTTGAAAGGGGCGATATGCAGCCTTCGACCGGGGCCGAGGCTCCGGCGGAGGAGGCGAAGCGTAAATTTGCCAAAGAGGGTGAAGAACCGCGCGCCCGCCGGGAGATGGCACCGCCGCCTACTGCCACACCCAGTGCAGCCGCCCCCGCAGGAGCGGGATTGGCTGGCTCACCGTTCCTCGATGTCTCTGTGGGTGGCGATGTCAAAGATGGCGGTGAAGTCAACGTCGCCGGACGTGATATCAACATTACTAAAATCAACACTTTTCAGGAAAAAGAGAAGAAGCAGCAGGATCGTCGTTTCGAAGCTGCTTTCCCGCACGAAGTTCACCAGGGCAAGGAATACAAACTCTGGGTGGCAGTCATGCTTCCTGATGCCCCCTCACCGTTTTCTGCGGAAGAAAAAGCCGTGCTGTCCGATGACACGAGCAAAGATGCTGCCCCTGTCGGTTTTGAAGTCGATCCAAAAACCGGCGATCTCATCCCGGCTAAATTGGATGTCACTATTACTGGCGACGGTTTCGAAGTGCTCGGCGAAGCGACGAAGGTGCTCACCGTCCAACCCGACGGACAGACGACCAAGCGCTGGTTCCTGGTTCGCGCCGAGGAAGAGGGCCCTCAGCAGGTCCTGATCGAGATTTCCCAGGAAGGGCATCTGATCAAGGAACTGACCGTCGAAGCGGCGGTATTTGCCGTACAGAAAAAGCCGCAGGGACTGAATCTGTCTCTCAGGATCGCTGCTTTCAGCCTTTCGCTGACCTTTGGCATCGCGGCGGCCTGATCGTTATTACATGTCGCTGGTAGGCTGCATCATTTAGCATTCATTGGAGGATCGGACGATGGCGGACGATAAAGACCAGAAGATCAATGTGAATATTGGTGGCAATGTCGGCGGCGAGGTTAACGTCTCCGGGCGCGATATCAAAAAGACTGAAGTTGACAGCGTGCAGGGCGACTATGTTGGCGGTGATAAAGTCGTTCATGGTGATCAGGTCGGCGGCGACAAGATCACCGTCGGCGATATCTCTGGCAGCACCGGTGTTGCCATCGGCAGCGGCGCGTCGGCCACGGTGACGACGGGCGGTGACGCTGCGGCATTGGCTGCGGCCTTTGACGAAATCATCGCGAAGCTTGAAGCCCTTGCCCGGCCTGCCCCGCAGGAGATACCGCAGGCAGCGCCGGAAGAAATGCCCCAGGCCGCGTTTGAGGAAATGCCGCAGGATATACCAGAGGTGATGCCGGAGGATATTCCGCAGGTGGTACCGTCGGTAGAGGCTCCACAGGTGGCACCGGAAGATATCGAAGATGCGATTGCGGTCGTTGAGGAAGTCCGCACCGAGGCGGAAAAAGGTGAAGAGGCCGACGAGAAATTCCTGGCTCGGCAGTTCCGCAATATCGCCCGGATGGGGCCGGATATTCTCGACGTGGTAACGGCAACGCTTGTCAACCCGACGGCGGGAATCGCGGCGGTGCTCCGGAAAGTCGCGGCGAAAGCCCGCGAGGAAGCTGGGCTTGAGCCGGTCTGACCCCGGTTGATCAATTGGCGCATTGAGGCGGCACTGCGTAGGATTCGGGCAGTGCCGCTCCCGTTTCCCCCGCTTTCGACTATTGTCTATGGAATCTCGCGCGTGTTATAATCGATCACCTGTATGAACCGTAGAATCGGGGCGATTGTGAGTTGTGTCGCATAGCATGGAGTTCCACACGAGGGTGCTATAATGTCTGGTCACAGTAAGTGGTCAACTATTAAACATAAAAAAGCGGCGGCTGACGCAAAACGCGGCAAAGTTTTCACGCGGCTTGGGCGCGAAATCACGATCGCGGCACGCGGTGGGGGTGACCCGGATAATAACTTCGCGCTGCGCCTTGTCGTCGACCGTGCAAAAGCGGCCAACATGCCCAAGGACAACATCGAGCGGGCGATCAAACGCGGCACCGGTGAGTTGAAGGATGCCGAAGAGATCGTCGAGATGATGTACGAGGTATATGGCCCCAGTGGTGTCGCGCTGATTGTCGAAGTCGCTACCGACAATCGAAACCGTACGCTGGCCGAGATCAAGCATCGGATCAGCCGGGCGGGCGGCAGTATGGCCGAACCGGGTTCGGTCGGCTGGCAGTTTGAGCAAAAAGGCTATATGACCATCCCGGCGGGCGAACATGATTTCGATGAGATATTCATGATCGCCGCCGATGCTGGTGCCGAGGATGTCGTCGATGATGAAGAGTTGATCGAGGTCTTCACCCCGCGTGAGCTTCTCCATGCGGTGATGGATGCGCTCAAAGAGGCCGGGATTCATCCAGAGGAAACGCGCCTGGATTGGGTACCCAAGATCAGCCTCGATCTCGATACCGACGCGGCGATCAAGGTGATGAACTTGATCGAAGACCTGGAAGAACTCGACGACACCCAGATGGTATTCTCGAACCTCAACATCACCGACGAGTTGATGATGTCCTTTGAAGCAGATAGCTGATTTCCTGTAGTTCCGTCAGTCCATACGCGGGGATCGACAATGTGTCTCCCCGCGTTCTTATTTCAGTCAGGAGCATAGCCGTGCTGGTATTGGGTATCGACCCTGGAATCGCGATTACTGGTTACGGTTTGGTTCGTGATCAGGGTGGCGCTGATGCCGAGCTTGTCGCCTATGGGGTGATCACTACCCCCTCGAAGGACGATCTGCCAACCCGGTTGCAGAAAGTCTATCGTGATGTGAAAGAAATGGTTGAGACCTATCAGCCGGAGAGCGCCGCCGTCGAGAAGTTATTGTTTGGCAAAAACGTCACGACTGCGATGGCTGTCGGGCAGGCGCGTGGTGTGACCCTGCTTGCCATCGCTGACTGCGGCGTCCCGATCACTGAATACACCCCTGCATCGATCAAGCAGGCGGTGGCCGGGTACGGTAATGCGCCCAAAGCGCAGATGCAGGAAATGGTTCGCCTGCTGCTCAACCTCGACGAAATCCCCCGTCCCGACGACGCCGCCGACGCGCTCGCCGTTGCTATCACTCATCTGCATTCTGCCCGCTACCAGCAGCTCTATGATCAATCCTAAATCCCCTTGTCATTGCATTTTCTGCCTCGTCGCCACCGATTCGAGTCGCTGTCGAACAAAGAATCCGGCGGTAGGGGCTGGGCTTGTCCCTGCCCACTTTAAAGTATCTGTAGAAAGGGCTGTGCATTAAGCGCCAGTTTGCACCCCTCCCCACCAGTCGATACAATCCGCCTAAACAAGCGAGGTGCTCAATCGATGTCAAAACCCAGGTTTAACTATGGCGGTCAGGCGGTTCTCGAAGGTGTCATGATGCGTGGAAGCAAGCACGTAGCCGTTGCCGTCCGCAATCCCGATGGTGAGATCGTCGTCAAGGAAGAGGAGATCAAATCCTCTCTCTATAATGGCTTCTGGAGCCGCGTTCCCTTTGTTCGTGGCCTGGGCCTGCTCTGGGATTCGCTTGGCCTCGGTATGCGTGCCCTGACCTTCTCCGCCGATGTCGCTGTAGGTGATGAAGCTGAGTTCAGCGGCCCGGTCGCCTGGGGAACGATTGCCTTTTCGCTGGTATTTGGGATCGGGTTGTTCTTCTTACTCCCGGCAGGAATCGCCGACGGCATCCACAAGCTGACCGGCCTGGAATCGCCCTTGATGGGCAATATCATCGAAGGCGTGATCCGCCTCTTCCTTATCGTCGGTTATATCTGGGCGATTGGTAAACTTGAGGATATCCAGCGTGTTTTTGCTTATCACGGTGCCGAGCACAAAACGATCAACGCCTACGAGAGTGGCGCCTCGCTGACCCCCGATCAGGTGGCGGCGTATCCCCGCGAACACGCCCGCTGCGGCACCGGCTTTCTCCTGGTTGTCGTCGTGATCTCCATTCTTATTTTTGCCCTGGTAGGCCGACCGTCTCTGCTCGTTCGCCTTGGAACCCGGATCATTCTTATTCCGGTCATCGCTGGGATTGCCTACGAATATATCAAGCTGATGTCGAATCATCTCGACAAACCCATCGTTCGTGCGCTGGTTGCCCCGCAACTCTGGCTTCAGCAGTTGACCACCCGTGAGCCGAGCGCCGACATGCTCGAAGTCAGCATCGCCGCTTTGAACAGTGTCCTGCAATCCGAACAGCTTCCCGCGCCCGGCACCGATTAGGTTATTGGTGCCGGTTTTTTGTCCCGGCTCTGTTCCTGGGTAGGAGGAACTGGTGAGTTCCCTTAAGTATCGCTATAGCCTCATCTTTCTGGTTGGCCTTATCGCCTTTCTGGGTTCCTTTGCCCTGTCTGCCATGTTGATGGCTTCGCCGTTTGCGGTCGATCTGGTAAGTTCGGCGGTTCGCGCCTTTGGCATTGGTTTGTGTGCTGTTGGGCTGACCCTGTGGATCGTGGCCCGCCGCCGCGCTGCCGGTAAAACCGGCGGGGCGAACTTCCTTACCTACCTGTCATTCCTGGGTGCCGTTCTCCTGATCGTTGGGGTGGTATATCCTCTCAGTGATCTGGGGGGGCTGGCTGGCCTTGTCGGGGTCGTACTCGCGATATTGGCATTCGTCGTCGCGCTGTTTCTGCTGATCTTCGTCCCCGGCGCTCGAAAAACTCCCTCGTCCCGCTGGCCGGAGGGAGCCGAACCCATGCTGACCCGCTTTGCCCGGTCAGATGAAAAACCTGATTGATGAATTGAGTGGAGTAAGAGCGGTTTGAAGTGTTGATCGCCTGATCATCGCCGCCGTCAACTATAAACGGCGGCTTAATTTTGTATCAAGGAAGACAATGGACCGATTTGTAGACTTGACGTCTGGGAAAGCGTTTGTGGTCACGGATTTGCACGGGGAATGGGAACCCTATCAGAGAATCTGTGATCGTTTTCTTGAACTGTACCATCAGGGTGAAGCGGATTATCTGATCTTCCTGGGTGATCTCATCCATCGCTACGATGCGGATCAGAAAGATTACTCTGTCCAGATTCTGCTCGATATCATGCGTTTGCAGGCGGAACTGGGGCATGATCGGGTGCTGGCACTGTTAGGGAATCACGAATTGCCTCATATCTACGGGGTCCCTCTCTCGAAAGGTGAACTGGCCTTTACCCCCCGTTTTGAACATGCTCTCGGCAGCTATCGTGAAGCCATTGTCGACTTTTTGAAATCGCTTCCGTTCATGGTCAGAACCACTGCTGGAGTCATGCTGATCCACGCCGGGGCTTCAGCGAGAACAGCGGTTGCTTCCGCCGCCGATCTGGTGAAGACTTTTTCGCATGACGATTTTATTGCCGAGGTTGATAAACTGATCGCCCGAGATGACATCGGCAGGCTGTTGCAGTCCACCTTTAACATGTCGCAGGAGGAATACCTGCGTCAATCCTGGTATTATCTTGCTGTTCAGAACCCCGACGATCCCCGCTATCTGGATATGCTGCGCGGGATTATTGCCTCGAACCTGGAACCGGAGTGGCCGATCCTGTGGGAGTTCTTCTTCTCCCAGTGCGAGGGTGCCGTTCCCGGTCGGTTGATGTACGGAAAGATACTCGAACGTTTCCTTGAAGTCTATTCAGCTCCCGAAGTACCCCAGCAGGTGCTTGTATCCGGTCATATCGTCGTCAAGGGGGGCTACGAAATTGTCACCGATCAACAACTCCGTCTGGCAAGCTGGGCGCATGCCCGGCCCCATGAAGCCGGTTCCTATCTGCTCTTTGACGTCGCCGAACCGGTGCAGTCCGCCTCAGATTTGAAACCGCATGTCCACCGGCTGTTTTAGTAGATTATTTGAACGCTTCCGGCCCGAATGTATTGAACGCCTCCCGGCAGGTGCAGGCTTCCCGGTATTCCTGGTTGAGCATCATCGATCCGTCGTACTCGTTGTTGAAGGTGTATGCCTGCCACCCGTCGAAGACCAGCGGCGGCGCGGTGATCGTCAGCGGGCAGCTTGTGCAGTCGGCTGGAATCCACTCTCCGTTGTAGCGCCGGGCGATGTGTAGGTGTGTCGCATAGCTGACTCCGCCCTCGCACTCCGGGTGCCCGACCGGGTCGCCCTGTTTGACGACGTCGCCTTCTTTGACCGGTCGGTCGACGCTCGTCAGGTGCAGGTAGAATACCGTCCAGCCCGTCCCCTCAAAGCCGTCACCATCCAGGTCGAGGATCACGATCCCGTATTCGCTGCGTGCGATCACCCCATCGGCCACTGCCCTTGCCCACATCGGTGAGATCGTGCAGCCCAGGTCGACCGTATCTGTCGGTACGAAGTCCAGCGCCGCCCATCCGCTGCTCGATCCCCAGCCGCCGTGTGGCCCACCCGTGAAATACCACGTCTCGTTCTCGGTATCCCAGGGCATACTCATCTCCGGCTGTGTGAGATCGTTGGGGATCAGTGGTTCGACCGCATACTGGAATGGATCGCCGAATAGATTGTTGTAGGTCACGAAGAATCCGTTGTGATCGCTGGCGACCTGCCAGTCGTAGTTTGTCCGCGTTTGCGCCAGCAGCACCTGAACCCCGGCGGTTCCCGCGTTGATCGTCGGATCAAGGCCCACCCGCATCCCGTCGGCCAGCAGTGTTGCCGACAGTCCACGTTCGCGCCAACCGTAATACCCGACTGCGAGCACCTTCCCTGCCCAGTCCAGTTGTTTGTACAGGCCGTAAACCTGACCAGGCAGCTCAAGATAGCCCATTGGGTAGGAGATCGCCTCATCGCTCAACGTGGGCTGGCTCAACCACTGGCTTTCATATTCGAGCAGTGCCAGCAGCAGCCGGGGATTGATGCTCTGTTCCAGCGCCACCCGTTCGATGATCTCCGCGCCGCTCAACATCATACCGTTGAACTCTTCCTGGTAGCTTGCCAGAAAAGAATTCGGGCGCAGCGCGACGAACTCCTCGGTGCTGAAGTCTTTCAGTGCTGGCCCGTAGACCAGTTCGCTGTCGGGGAGGATTTTGAAATCGGGGCCGATAGTCTCAATTGCCGTTGGAATGATCAGCGACTGTCCCACCGACAGGATGTTCTCGTTGGACAATCCGTTTGTTACCACGATTGCCTCGATGCTGACCCCGTATCTGATCCCGATCTGTGCCAGCGTATCCCCCGTCTGCACGATATGTACCTGATTTTCGGTCGGGTCGATCACTGCTGTCCGTGTTGGATCGGGTGTTGGAATATATGTTGGGGTAGGGAGGTTGATCTCCACTGCGACCTCAGGGGCCGAGGCCGGTTCACCTTCTGATACTTCCGCTGTCGGGCTGTCCGGCTGGTAGATATATCCCGACGGGGTTGCTGTCACCAGGATGATATAGCTGGCGTTTCGCGAGCAGCCGGACAATATCGTCACGATCAGGAGTGCCAATAGGGTATTGCGTAATTGGGAGGTCATTATTCAGTCTAATTCCACAGAGCCTGCGTGATGATCGGCAGCGAAGTGTCGTAGCGCCAGTTGATATTCCGGTGTCCGCCATCATGTTCGAAATAGGTATGGTCGACCCCGTGCTGGTCGAGTATCTGGTGCAGACGCCGTGCGCCCAGGAACAGATTATACTCATCGCGGATGCCGCAGTCGAAGTAAACAGCCTTCATCGACCGCAGCGCATCCAGGTGATCTTCCACAATCCTGATCGGGTCTTTTTCCTGCCACTGTTTCCACACATCCTCTTTGATCATTCCTGTGTACAGGTCGAACGGCAGATCGAAACCGTGCGGGCTGTCCGGGTTTGGCGAGTAGCAGGCGCTCATCGCCGAAATGTCGAGCGTATTGAACCAGTCCCGGCTTTTCTCCTGCGGTCGATCTATCTCTTTCAGGCTGGCGAGAAACGCGCTTACCCCGCCTGACCGTTCCAACTCCCTGACTGCGCTGCTGAAGTCCATCCAGTAGCCCTGTTCGAAGAACATATCACCGCTGTGGCTCACTGCCGCTCCAAAAATATCGGGGTGCTTCATCGCCAGCATCAGCGCGCCGTACCCGCCGCTGCTGTGTCCCATCACCCCTCGCTGATCGCGTTGGCTGGTCGTGCGAAACGTATTGTCGACCAGCGGGATCAGTTCCGTGAGGATGTAGTCTTTGTAGTTCCCCACCGCTGGTGAGTTGACGTACTGGCTTCCGCCGAAACTTGTGAAGCAGTCGGGAAAGGCGAGAATAGCCGGGCGTGCTTTCCCTTCGCTGACCAGTCGATCCATCCGCTGGACGATGTTCTCGTCCCAGGCTTGCAGGTTGAAGAGCCGTTCGCCCCAGCTTCCATATGGGGCCAGCACCCATATGACCGGGTACCGCTGTTCGGCCTGATCATCATAGCCCGGCGGCAGGTAGATCGGCAGCGTCCGCTGATGTGGATCGCCCGGTGCGTTGTTTTTGAGCACTTCTGATTGGTATTCCAGCGATACGATACTGCCGAGCAAAGCAACCATTGACAACCGGCACCTTTCACGGATAAAACTCTCAGGCATTGTAGCCTGCAAGTCCGGCCCCGACAACCGTTAATATGCCCTTCGTAGGGCAGGAATAGAAAAAACGGTTATCATAAGGAAAACATGCGGGGAGAAACGATGATCGCGTCAATCTCAGGTTCGCTCCAAAAAGTCGAAGAAAACGCAGTGGTGATCAATGTCAACGGGATCGGTTTGCGGGTTTTTGTCCCGATCAGTGTGATCAACTCGGTTGGATCGGTTGGTCATCATGTTGATCTCCACACCAGCCTGATCGTCCGGGAGGATAGTTTCACCCTGTATGGCTTTCTCACCGAGGAAGAGAAGCGGATTTTTGAGTTGCTGAAAGGTGTCTCCGGCATCGGCCCGCGTCTGGGGCTGGCTGTCCTCAACACCCTCTCGCCTGATTTGCTGGCCGGGGCCATTCAACGCGACGAACCCGATGTGATCGCCAGTGTGCCCGGAGTCGGGAAGAAGACCGCTCAAAAAATCGTGTTGGAGTTGAAGGGCAAGCTCCTTCCCGTCGATCTCCCCCCTGGTCTGGCTGCGATTTCCTCCCTCGATACCGAGATTATCGAAGCCATGACCACGATGGGTTTCAGCATTGTCGAGGCGCAGGCGGCTTTACAATCCATCCCCGCCGATGCCCCCGACGACATCGAGGAGCGTCTCCGTCTGGCCCTCGCCTATTTCTCGCAGTAGTTGATGTCACCGGATACACTATCGCCCATGACTGCTAAACTGACCTTCCGCGATAAAGAATTCACCGTCAAGCATGGGATGACCATCCGCGATGCGATCATCAAGTGTGATCTCTCGCCCGAAGCCGTTCTGCCCGTGATCAATGGCGAACTCGTCACCGACGATCGGTATCTCAAGCCGGATGATGTCATCAAACTCGTCCCTGTGATTTCTGGCGGCTAACCTCGAACGGTATGGTGAATAAAAAGCTTCGTCTATGAAATGTCGCAAATGTGATGCAAAAGCCGTGATCAACATGCGCCAGCACAGGCTGGCGCTTTGCCGTGATCATTTTATCGAGTGGATTGTCGAGTCAACTGCCCGTTTCATCGAAAAATACGATATGTTCACCCTCGATGACCGGGTGCTTGTCGCCGTCTCTGGCGGCAAGGACAGCCTTGCGCTCTGGGATGTCCTTTATAAGTTAGGCTATCACGCCGACGGCCTGTACATCAATCTTGGCATTGACGGCGGCTTCGGTTATTCCAAAACCTCTCTGCAAAAGATCGAGCAGTTTATGTCCACCCGCTCCGATCTTCACCTTGAAGTTGTCGACGTTCCCGCCGTCTATGGTGCACCAGTCAACGTCGCCGCCGAAGCAACGTCACATGGCGCTGGCAAGCCTTGCTCCATCTGCGGCCTGACCAAGCGCCATATCATGAACCGTGTTGCCAGGGAAGGGGGCTACGATGTTGTCGCCACCGGTCACAATCTTGACGACGAAGCGGCGGTTCTTCTTGGCAATACCCTCCGCTGGCAGATCGGCTATCTGACCCGTCAGGGGCCTGTCCTTCCGGCTTCAGAGGATGGCCTTGTGCGCAAGGTCAAGCCCTTCTGTCGATTCTACGAACGCGAGACGGCGGCCTATTCGCTCCTGTCCGGCATTGACTATGTCGAGGACGAGTGTCCCTATGCTGTTGGCGCGCGGACGATCTATCACAAAGAAATTCTCAACCAGATGGAGGAACACAGCCGGGGGGCCAAGCTCCAGTTTTACCTGACTTTTCTCCAGGCGAAAGAGCAGGGCATTTTCCAGGCCGCTGATGACAGTGTCGAACTCACCCCCTGTTCGAAATGCGGCCAGCCGACCACCGCCGCCGGTTACTGTGCCTTCTGCCGTCTCTGGGATAAAGTTCGCGAGGACTGATAATACTCCCGATGTACGGGTGACCGCCGGTCAACACAGATCATAGCCGGCGGCTTTTGCTTTTTAACAAATTGATGAGGTAATCGAATGTCGTGCAAAATACCACACAGTTCTGTTCCCTCCACCTTGAGGGGAGGGACAGGGAGGGGGTGAAAACGTCGGCTTCTATTGCCACACTTTCAATAACCCCGGGATTACCTCCCCAGCCGGTTGACAATCACCACGCCCGCAATCGCCAGCCCACCCCCGACCAGCGACAGCGGGTCCGGCACCTCTTTGATCCACACCCACGCGATCAGGATCGCCAGCACCGGGTTCACGTAAAGAAAGCTCGTCACGACCGAAGCCGGTATCCGTGACAGCGCAATCGTCCACGTCAGGTAGGCTATCGCCGCCGGGAATATCCCCAGGTATACAATCGCCAGCGTCGCATTGATCGGTGCTGTGCTGATCGCCTGCGGCAGTCCGGGCAGGAATACCAGCATGAACAGCGTCCCCGCCCAGAGCGTGTAGCACGTCATTTGCATCGCGCTGTACCGTTCGAAGAGCGGTTTCTGCCCGACGAAGTAGATGCTGGTCGCAATCGCCGCGATCAGTATCAGCCCTGCGCCCGGATCGAATTGAAAGCCCTCGCCCTCGCCGAGTGCGATCAATGCCACGCCCGAAAAGCTGACCGCAATCCCAACCCAGCCCCATACCTTGAGCCGCTCTTTGAGAAAAATCGTTGCAATCAGCGCCGTGATCGCCGGTACTGCCCCGATCAACAGGCTCGCGGCTCCCGCCGTCACGCTGACCTCGCCGTAGTTCAACGCCACGTGATAGACTGTGATCCCCAGGAATCCGAGCAGCGCTATCTGGGGCACGTCTTTCCATTCTGGCAAACCCAGCCGGGTGATCGTCGCGTAGATGATCAACACTGCCGATGCGACCAGGAACCGGAGCAGTGCGACGTGCCCCGGCGAATAGGCGGCTAATCCCGCACGAATCCCCGCAAACGCCGACGACCACAGCAGCATCGTTATGATCAGTGCCAGGTAGGTGCGCCCCGTTGATTGTTTCTCCATGAAGATGAATCCTTATGTTTTGCTGCCTGCTTGGTGATAAGCTGGTAGAATACAGGAAGCGCGAATTATAACCGCTTCATTCCGATCTGTGAAGGCCCAGGGAGAGATGATGTATGGATGAAAAGACTCGTTCGCTGATCGCCGCTGTTGAACGCTGGCGATCTCAGGATGTTGACGAATATTGGATAAGTGTCAGTTACATGGGACCGGCGGTCAATCGCTTTGGCGATCATGACCTGACCTTCATCGATGGCAAGCTGTGGCACAGTTGGGAAGGTCGCTGGCGGGAAATCGCCAACGGCTCCGATTTCTGGCTGTTTTCTGTGCCGGGTGCCCTCAGTTGGGCGCGTGACATGCTGGTGAAGGTTCTGCCTGATATTGATGGCGGCCTGGAGTCGATTGAACTCGCCTTCAACGAAATGTACGGCTATGTCGAGTTCATGCGGGTTCGGATAGGTAAGCGCGACACGCAGAATTTTACCTTCGAAGTCCGCCGGTTTGGTCTTGGCCCGCACCCCAATTTCGAGAAATGATCGTGCTTTGTCCTTTGCCGTAAAGAATAATTCTGCAATTTCTTTAAGTCCCCTCGCCCTGAGGGAGGGGGGATTTAGGGGTGAGGGCAGAATCGAAAAATATACTTTACAAAGCGTTGGTTAGTAATCCGATGAATCAAAACGAGGTAACCCGCAGAGCATATAAATACCTTGACCTGATCATGGTGCTGTTTGTCACCGTTCTTCTGATCAGCAATATCGCGTCGTCGGCTAAAATCATCGACTGGGGGATCAGTCTCGGCCCACTTGCCCTCGCTTTCGATGGTGGTACGCTCCTTTTCCCGATCAGCTATATCTTCGGCGACGTTCTCACTGAGGTCTACGGCTACCGTCGATCCCGCCGTGTGATCTGGGCCGGGTTTGGCGCATCGGCACTGCTGGCGATCATGTTGAAGCTCATCGCCATCATGCCCGGTGAGGCCGAATGGCAGTCCTATGCCGGTCAGGGAGCCTACGACGCCATCCTGGGAGGTGTATCCAGCGGTGGGATCATTGTTGCCAGTCTTCTCGCCTACTTCGCCGGTGAATTTTCGAACAGCTACGTCATGGCGAAGATGAAAATCTGGACGCAGGGTCGCTACCTCTGGACGCGGACGATTGGTTCCACGCTTGTCGGCGAGGGCGTCGATACCATCCTCTTTATTGTGATTGCCTGCCTGTTTGGAGTTTTTCCCTGGTCGCTTGCCGTCACTCTGATTGTTTCCAATTACATTTTCAAAGTTGGAATCGAAGCCTTGATGACCCCTCTTACCTATCAGGTTGTAAGAGCCTTGAAAAAAGTTGAGAATGAAGATTATTATGATATTGACACGGACTTTAATCCTTTCCGATTGGGTGTTGAATGACTGAACGAGACGAAAATCTGTCTGAATCCATGCAGGATGTTGATCTTGACAAGCAGGAGGAAACCCCTGAGCAGATCAGGGCTGAAAATGAGCGCCTGCTCGCCGAGTTTTTAGCTAAAGGCGATGCCGAAGCGCCCCTCGTTAAAGAGGAAGTGCCGCCCGATCACCGGTCGGGGTTTGTCGCAGTCGTCGGCAAGCCAAATGTCGGCAAGTCCACCTTGATGAACGCTTATCTGGGCGAGAAGCTGGCGATTGTTTCTCCCAAACCCCAGACCACCCGCGCCCGTCAGCTTGGCATCCTGACCCGCCCCGACGTTCAGATCGTATTTGTCGATACGCCGGGTATTCATAAGGCTCGCAACAAGCTTGGCGAATTCATGGTCGATGTCGCCAGAGAGTCCATCCCCGATGCCGATGTGATCCTCTTCCTGGTCGATGTCTCCGAACTGCCAACCAAGGCCGATGAGATCATTTCCCGGCTGGTGAACAGTCACGAAGATGTCACCGCCTTTCTGGTGCTGAACAAATCCGATCTGATCGATGAGCCGCAGCTTGCCGAACATCGTACGGCATATGAAGCGCTGGTTCCTGCAGCGACCCCGATGGTGATCAGCGCCACGTGCGGCGACAATTGCGACGAACTGCTCGATCAGGTTGTCCAATCCCTGCCGCTCGGTCCGCGCTACTATCCCGAAGATCAGCTTACTGAAACCCATGTGCGCGATAACGTCACCGAGATTATCCGCGAGCACGTTTTGCGCCAGTATGAGCACGAAGTGCCGCATTCGGTTGCGGTTCAGGTCGAACAGTTCAAGGAGCAGGAAGATATCACCTATATCTCCGCGACGATTTACGTCGAGCGCGACAGCCAGAAAGGGATCATCATCGGCAAGCAGGGATCGGCCCTGAAACAGTTGGGCCAGGATGCCCGCCATGAGATCGAGGATTTATTAGGTTCGAAAGTCTATCTTGAGTTATGGGTAAAGGTGCTGAAGGACTGGCGTAAAAACGAAGCCGCCCTGCGCCGGTTGGGGTACAAAGACCGGCGGCGCTGATTGTGTTTCAGTCGATCATCTCGTTATGTTGAATCTTTGGGATTTAATAAGGCAATCATATTCAACCTCAACCTCAACCATATCCATATTCTGCTCTCTCCACCTGGAAGGGGGAGGGCTGGGGTGGGGGGCAAAACGTTGTTTTCTATTATTGTCTTGTTATTTTCTAAACCGTATAGTGTTACCGGGGTGCTGAAATGTCAGACGAATCGAACGAACAACCCAAACAGATCGTAGAAGGTGAAGTCCTCGCTGAATACAGCGATACAATGTTGAATCTCCCGGAAGTCGATGACGCAACGCTGGAGTTGCACGGTAGAGATGGATCGCCGCCTGATCCCAAACGCCGCCAGTTTATCACCCGCCTCGTGCTGGGCAGCGCGGCGGCTCTCGCTGTTGGCGGCAGCGCCGCGCTGATCTACGACCGCAAACGCCGTGATGAAGAACCTCAGGTCGTGATCCTTCCCAACGAGGAAGGTGGCGAACCGTCCGCCGAACTGCTCGAGCAGCTTGGCGTGCTTGATTACGATCTCATTGCCATGACCGCCGAGCGCGATCAACTGATCTCTGACCTCGATCAGAAGCAGAAAGAGCTTGACGCGGCTCAGGCTGATCTTAATGCGGCTCAGGCCACTTTGAGTGAATATGCCGGTTTGATCGACCTGTGGCAGCAGCTTGACGATATTGGCATCGATTCGCTGATCGCTGCTGGTCTTGCCTCTGTTAGCCTCACCCTCTCCAACGTGATGAGCCTGATCTCCCTGCTCAGCGCCGGTCTGGAATCCGGTCGTGAAGTGATCGACAATTTCCTGGCCTCCCTCCCTGGCCCCAGTGACGGGATCAAGTGGCTGAAAACCCAGGTCACCGCACTGGCCGAAAGCATCGATTGGGTCGTCGAGCAGGTTCAAAAAGCCGTTGACCCGGTGCAGCCTGTCGCCAGGCAGATTGCCAACTTCGTCGTCTGGGTGCTGGATCGCCTGCCCTTTGGCATCGGCGCTAAGGCTAAGGACGGCCTTGAGGCCATGCAGGACCTGATCTCTGACCTCCCCGACCTGGTCGAAGGAGTCAACGACTCGGTACTTGATCCTCTCGCTGACTGGTTCGGTGACGATGAGAAAGTCAGTCTGGTTGGTATTCTGATCAACCCCGTCGAGAAGAAAGTCGTTGAACCGAGTGATGAAGTCGTCACGGGCGTCTCGGATTTCGAGGATACGTATCTGGACAAGCTCGTCACGCCCATTGATAACGCACTTGAACAGCGTGCCGCCCTGCGTGCTCAAATCGAAGAAGCGCAGGCTCGGTTGGGTCTTCATGCTTGATTTCGGATCAAACCAATGACCGAATCGCAGAAATCAGGGGAAGAATCGGCACCCGCGCCGCTGCCCACCGAGCGTTTTCAGCGCGTTCTGGCCTTCGCCTCAGATGAGGCTGATGGGTTGGGGCACGGCTTCGTGACCTGCCAGCATTTGCTCTATGCTCTCTCCCGCGAGAGTAAGGGGCTTGCTTCCGCCGTGTTGGAGAAGCTGTCGATCACCCCCGACGTTCTCCATACGTTTCTGATCGATGAGGATGCGAGCCATGATCGCACCTCGTTTGGACGTATCGATCTCGCTGACGAAGCCCGCGATGCCATTGAAAGGGCCGTCTCCGCCGCTGCTGAGTGGAAGCATCGTGTTCTGGATACCGAGCACCTGCTCTACGGTGTGATCGCCGTCCCGACCTCGGCTGACGACATTCTATCTGCCTTGCAGATCGACCCCGGCGACATTCTCAACCAGCTTTACGCATATCAGCAGTCGGCCCCCTCTACTGAAATCCGCGAGGAGGCGACCCACGCTTACCGTTTTGCCCTGGAAAGTGCCTGGCTCCTCAGCCTCTCCACCGATATTGCCCGCCGTCATGCCGCCAGCCGGGTGACTGGCCTTCACGTTCTCGCTGCGCTTGTCTCGCTGCCCAATCCCTCGCGCGATGTTCTGGTCGATACGCTTGGCCTGTCGGTCGATGCCCTCTGGCCTTTGATCCCCTCCGGCTCACTGCCCGGCCATAAAAAAGGACGCCTTCCGCTGGCGGAAGACGTCCAGATGATTTTAGGTTATGCCATCGGCGAAGCCTGGAACCGGGGGCATCTATCCGTCACCCCGATGCACCTCGCGATGGGCCTTGCCCGGTCGGAGCGAAACCCGGCCCTCGATACCCTCGCCGATCTGGGTATTTCCCAGGCCGCGCTGATCGACGCGCTTGAACGGGCTATGCCGCCCGCGACCGGGTCTTGATCAGCCGCTGATCTTTCGGATGATCGGCAGGATGTTCTTTTCGACATCCGCTTCGCTTTGCGGCGCGTCCATATCGCCGAATAGGTACCAGTTCTCGACGTGCTCGACTGTCTCGCCCGCGCCAACCGGAGCCAGTGGCCCAACTGTCTCTACTTCGAGAATGTCCGCATTTGTGAACATTTCCACCGACGCGCCCATGTCGGGGTAGGTGACCCCTTCGATCTTCTTGAAGGTCTTCACGAACATCGTGTTTGCCACGACGTAAGCTGCCCAGCCCTTCGTGTCGCTGATCCCGATCTTCTGCGGGGTCGTCGCTGCCGGGTCCTGCCGCAGCAGGATGTATTCTTTTCCCCACGTCCAGCGTGGATCGCTCATGTCGGTGTAGGCCCACGTCGCCAGCGCCGATACCGGCAGCATGTTTTCGGGATGAGTGCCGCGTGGGGGCAGGGGGGCGACGGCTACGCCGCCGGTGGTCATCACCGACAGTGCCCAGGGAGCAAACTCGACCGCCCATAGATTCGTGTTCGTCAGCCGGTGCTTGATGACGACATGCGCGTCTTTCTTGCTCAGGCTGATCTCGATTTCTTTCTTGATTCCGGTTGTCGTTTCGGTCGGCTGTGAGATCGTCACAACGCCATTCTTCTCGGATGCTTCCACCGGTGTATTGTCGGGGAAATACGTACGCGGAATCATTTCGGGCGCGTGCCACAGCCGGTGACCCCCGTAATTCCGCCATTCGTCGCCGCCTGTCTGTCCCGCGTCCCCTTCCAGAACGCAGAAAACATTCTCGCCATCCAGCAGGCTGAAGTGGATAACACGCGGCCCGACGTCGGTTGTAACGATCAGTTCTGCCTTTTTGTTTGCCAGCCTGACACAGTTTGGCCATCCTCGGTATGATACGGTTTCCATGTAGTATGAGACTCCTTTTTGATCGTGAATGTCTTATTCTCAGTCTATCCAAAAATCACTTCGGATGATTCGATTATGTATCTATCCGAAATGAACGAAGTGAATTTGCGGATAGATAGTGAAATCATCGACGCACATACTTGTCGAATGCCCCAGCAGTCCAGGGCATGTATTCTCTAAAGATACTGTGCATTGCATTAGCATACTGTCGAATTTCGAATTGTGCATCGTCGGCCATCCGGAGCCGCAGGAAGTGCATCAGGTTCCACGCATCGACCTTGCACACGGCGATATAGTAGCAGCACCAGCCGGGAAGGAAGAATCGTGCCAGTTCTTTCGCCACCCCGTCGTCGAGCGCCTCCTGGTAGGTTTGATACGCCTCCCCGATCACGGCCCGCAGTTTGTTTTCATAATCACGGCTTTGATCGGGCAGCATCGATCCGGCGCTGCCCTGTTTGTTCGACTCGCTTTGCTCGCGCCACTCTGTTGGGATGTAGAAATCCCCGGCTTCGAAGGGCAGGTAGCGCCCCGACTGGAAATTATAGTGCCACGTGCGATGTCGCACCCACTGCCACCACACCACCACCGGGGCGCGCACCCGGAACTTGAATTCCACCTGCTCGAAAGGCGAGGTGTGTCGATGTTCCATCAGGTACATCAGCAGTTTTTTGTCCTGATCATCCCCCTTGCTGTGCCCTAGAAACGATACCCGCGCTGCATTGATCACGCTGATATCCGGCGATATGCCGCTCGATGGGTGCGGCAGCATGTCCTGGAGTTCCACCCAGGATTTCCCGTCTCCGAGAATGTTATCTTTGATCGCAAGGCTGGCGGGGTCGGGCTGTCTTGGGTTTGCACCCTGATTGTCGCTGTCTGGCATATCCCTCGTTTTTCCTGTCGTGTTTTGCTGGGGCAGAATGCCTCAATTTATCTGAAAACGTAAACTATATTCCCGATTTTAGCCCGGTGCTTTAGCGCCGGGAAAGACAGTCATACCTTATCCAGGGTATCACCATTGAGCGAGATGCCGGGGGGTGATCGGCAATATAACTGAACAACTCAAAACGGAAACAGGCTGCGGCTATCCCATCGCGTTGACGTACTCCGCGCCGCGTGCCAGCGCGGAGAAGTTGATCTCCAGCAGGTTCCGTCGGTGTTTAGGCAGGTGCCCCTCCAGCGCGGCCTTGACCCGCTCGATTGGTATGACCGGCAGCGCCGTTAGCAGTGCCCCCAGCATCACGATATTCGCTACCCGCACCGATCCGACTTCTTCCGCCAGGCTGGTTGCCGGGACTTCCAGCGCGTTGATATCGGTTCGGGTGCATTTATCCTCGATCAGCGCCGAGTTGATCGCTATCAGCCCATCCGGTTTCACCAACGATTCGTATTTCTCGAATGATGGAAGGTTGAACACCACCGCCGTTTTTGGATTCCTCACGATTGGCGATCCGATCGGCTGGTCGGCGATGACGACCGTGCAGTGCGCCGTTCCGCCGCGCATTTCTGGCCCATAGCTGGGAATCCAGGTCACTTCAAGCCCTTCGTCCATCGCCGCATACGCGAGCAGCTGTCCGAGGAACATCACACCCTGACCACCAAAGCCGGAAAACACAAACTCTTCCTGCATGATTTTGCCCTTTTTGTTGTCGTCTATAGATTCTTAACAGCCTCGATGACTTTGTAGTCTTCAAGTGGGTAGTAGGGAACCATGTGTTCCTCGATCCATTGCAGCGCTTCGTTCGGCTGGATTCCCCAGTTGGTCGGACACGATGACAGCAGTTCGACCATGCTGAAGCCCAACCCGGCTTCCTGCACTTTCAGCGCCGTGATGATCGCCTTTTTCGCCTTGCGGATATTCTTGACGTCGTGCATCGACCGCCGGACGATATAGGCTGCCCCCGGCAGAGTCGCCAGAACCTCGCTCATTCTGATCGGGAAACCGGCGATCTCGACATCTCGCCCATCCGGTGATGACCGTGTTTTCTGTCCGGGAAGGGTTGTCGGGGCCATCTGCCCGCCGGTCATGCCGTAGATCGCATTATTGATAAATATCGTCGTGATCTGTTCGCCGCGTGCCGCCGCGTGGATGATCTCCGCCGTGCCGATTGCCGCCAGGTCGCCATCGCCCTGGTAGGTGACTACAATGTTGTCCGGGCGGGTGCGTTTTACCCCGGTTGCCATTGCCGGGGCGCGTCCATGTGCGGCTTCGCACGCATCGGTATCGAAATAGTTGTAGGCAAACACCGAGCAGCCGACCGGGGCAACCAGGATCGTTCGTTCCCGCATGCCGAGTTCGTCCAGTGCTTCGCCGAGTAGCCGGTGCGCGATTCCGTGTGTGCAGCCGGGGCAGTAATGTGTATGCATCTCGGCCAGTGATTCTGGCCGTGAGTAGATCAGTTCCATACCTTCGGGCGCTTGAATAGTCATCACAATCTCCGTTGAAAGGGGTCGTCTGTCTCTGGTTGTCGACCGCTTCTTACTTGGGCGTGTGTATCGTTAACTTCTCGTAGGTATCTTCAATCGCTTCCAGGATTTCATCCGGCAGGGGGACAATCCCCCCCATCCGGCCATAGAAACTTACCGGAATCTGTCCGCCGACTGCCAGCCGCACGTCGTCGACCATCTGTCCGGCGTTCATTTCGACCACCAGACAGCCCTCGGTGTAGTCGGCCAGCTCAGAGATGCGGTCATCTGGGAATGGGTAAAGGGTTTGCGGGCGCAGCAGCCCGACCTTCAGTCCCTTCTCTCGCGCCGCTTCCACCGCCGACCGGGCGATGCGCCCCGCTGTCCCATAACCGATCACCAGCAGCACGCAGTCATCGGTATAGAGTTCTGCCCAGCGCTGCTCGTTGAGTTTGATCTCCACCAGCCGGTCCTGGATTTTCTGGTTGAAGGTTTCCATTTCTTCGCCGCTCAGGTAGATCGAGGTGATGATCCGTTTTCCGCGGCCATTCGCGCCTGTCAGTGCCCAATCCGGGCGAACTTTGTTGATTGGTTTCATCTCCGGCAGTTCTGCCGGTTCCATCATCTGCCCGATCTGCCCGTCGGCGGCGATGATCACCATGTGCCGGTATTTTTCCGCCAGGTCGAAAGCCAGCACCGTGAAGTCGATCGCTTCCTGTACCGATGCCGGGGCCAGGACGATTGGGTGAAAGTCGCCGTGTCCCGCCGACCGGGTGACCTGGAAATAGTCGCCTTGTGCCGGGAGGATGTTCCCCAGGCCGGGTCCGCCCCGCATGACGTCGACGATCACGACCGGCAGTTCTGACCCGGCAATGTACGACATCCCCTCCTGCATCAGGCTGATTCCGGGGCTGGATGAGGAGGTCATCACCCGTGCCCCTGTTGACGCCGCTCCATAGACCATATTGATCGCAGCGACTTCGCTTTCCGCCTGTAGAAAAACCCTGCCTTCGTCGACCATCCGTTTTGATAGGTGTTCGAGGAGTTCCGTTTGTGGGGTGATCGGGTAGCCGAAGTATGCCTCAAGTCCGGCTCGAAGAGCGGCTTCGGCAATGGCGATATTGCCTTTTAGCATTTGTTTAGCCATCGTGTCGTTTACTCCAACATCCTTGTCGACAGGCATTCTTGTCGACTATCCTGCTGTATGGTGTGGTTACAGTGGTACCCGTCTAAAGTGCCATCACGCTGGTGCCGGGGCACGCTTTTTATCTGGAATTTCTCTGAAAACAGTAATACATATATCGGGGCAGATGACCGCGCATATCGCGCAGCCGGTGCATTCACCATCGGGGTCGGCGAGTACGGCAGGGTGGTAGCCTTTGGCGTTGAGTAGTGTCTCTTCCATAACGATGATTTGTTTCGGGCAAACTTCAGGGCATAAGCCGCACCCCTTACACCGATCCTGATCGATGATTATTGTACCTCTTGCCATGAAAGGTCTCCCTTTGAAAATCTGATCTGATAGCCGTTGTCCGCCGTGATAGGTATTCGTGTGTATTGATCGTACGTTGATCAGGTAGGGTATTTTAAGTGCAAAATTTCCCAACCCGGCATGCCAGTTGTCATTGTACGGGGTGGCAAACGTCTGGTGGGTGTGATGAGGGGGGGAGGGGCATCCAGCCGTTTACAACACATGATCCTTTCGTTGGTTGCTCTCTCGCCCTCTGATCGGTGGCGAACAGGTCCGGTAAATTCGGTTCAAAGTTGCCAAAAATTGGTTGCTAATTTGTAAGCACCATGCTATACTATTTACGCCTGTAAGTATTGTGATAGATGACACCTCGAAACGTGGGCAAGTCCCACGTTTCATTTTTAACATGCTGGTTGGGTGTGATGCGTAAATGCTTGCGGCGATAGTATAAGAATCTCGGAGAACCGCTGTATCATGGCGAAAAGTGAATTAATTCTGGCATTTAACGAAATCGCGGAAATGCGTAAGCTCCCGCGTGATGTCATCATCGAGGCGCTGAAAGCAGCGCTTGTTTCGGCTTACCGCCGGAACGCTGGCATCAGCTCTGCCCAGTACGTCGAAGCCCGCGTCGATGACCTGACCGGAGATCCAACTATTTGGGTCGAAAAAGAGGTTGTCGAAGACGTGCAAAGTCCACAGACGGAAGTCATTCTGGCCGATGCGCGTAAAGTCGATCCCGATGTCGAACTGGGTGATATGGCGCTGGTTGAGGACACCCCCGAAGACTTCGGGCGAATTGCCGCGCAAACGGCAAAACAGGTGATCCTCCAGCGTATGCGCGAAGCGGAGCGCGAGGCGCAGTACCAGGAATACCAGGATCGCGTTGGCGACCTGGTCACCGGTACTGTTCAGAGCGCAACCAGCGATGTGGTTACCATTGGCCTGGGCCGTACCGAGGCTATCCTTCCACGCAGTCAGCAGGTTCCCGGTGAGCGTTACAAGACGCATGACAAGGTCCGCGCTTACGTCATGGAAGTGCGCCGAACCAATCGCGGCCCGCAGATTGTTGTCAGCCGCACACACCGCAACATGCTCCGTCGATTGTTGGAATACGAAGTGCCGGAGATTTACAACGGGACGGTCGAGATAAAGAGCATCGCCCGTGAGCCAGGTGCGCGATCGAAAGTTGCCGTCGCTGCCCTTCAGCCGGGCGCTGACCCGGTTGGTGCCTGTGTCGGTATGCGTGGCGTCCGCATCCAGTCGATTGTCCGCGAGTTGAATAACGAAAAAATCGACGTGATCGAATGGAACGAAGACGACGCCGTATTCATTTCGAAAGCCCTCAGTCCGGCACGTGTGAGCGCTGTCTTTCTTGATGAAGACCTGGCAGGCAGTCGAACCGCAACGGTGATGGTTCCCGACGATCAATTGTCTCTGGCAATCGGGCGTGAAGGTCAGAATGCCCGGCTTGGAGCCAAGCTGACCGGCTGGCGGATCGATATCAAGAGCGTCTCTGAGGCCGCCCAGGAAATATTCGAAAACCTCCCCGGCGATGACGAAATTGCCGAAATAATCGAAGCCAATCAGGAGATGGTCGAGAAGGTCGGCCTGATCATTGAAAAGAAAACTGCCGGGCGTCCGATCATGCCCGAAGATTATCAACTGCTGGTCGATTTCGTTAAACTGACTGAAGGATTCCGGCATCGGCAGCGTGATGTTGAACGTGCAGAGATGCGCCAGCAGCTCCAGGCCGCCCGCGAACAGGTACCCGGTGCTGCCTATCTGCATCCACTGGAAGATACCGACCTGCCGCTGCGTGTCTATAATCTGCTGGCCGATGCGGGCTTGACAACGGTCGGCGAAATGATGGAACTCTATTACTACAATCCCGATGAACTGCTGGCAATCGACGGCTTTGGGCCTTCCGCGCTCGAAGAGGTCGAATCGGTCATTAATTCAATCGAGTTTGAAGAGCCGGAGCCGGTCGAAGAAGTCGCCGCTGCCGTGGGTGATGAAGTTGAACTCGAAGCGATTGAAGAACTGGATGAAGCTGGTGAGCCGGTCGCTGAGGGTGAACTGGCTGCGGAGCCGGTCGCCGAATCCGCCGCCGATGGTTGGGTAGATGAAGAAGCAGAGGCGCGGGCAAGGCGTGCTCAGTTGATCGCAGAACTCGACAGCGCGCTGGGTGCTGAAGCGGTGGAGACACCTTCTGCTGAACTGCCTGCTGCTGAAGCCGTCGAGGGCGAGGCCCCCGTTCTCGCTGAAGCGGCAGAAGGCGCACCGCAGGTTCGCCCAGACTGGCTTGACGTTGATTTCGCAGAAGAAAGCCCCTATGACTACGAGGGGATGACCGATGAAGAGAAGGAAGAACTGGCCCGGAAGCGGGCCAAGGCGCGTCGCCGCCAGTTGGTCTACGATGAGGATGCTGGCCGCGTGATTGCCAAACGGCGTCGTAAGCAAAGTCGTCACGACTGGGAAGACGAAGTCGACGACTATTTGGATAAGTAGCTATACCGGCATTTTATTGAGTAGACTGCTGTAAATTTGGGCTCCGTGAATGCATTTGCAGCCCAATTCGCCGGTGGACGTTGGATTTGAGTGGTACAGGTAACCGTGAAAAAGAAGCATATCCCGCAAAGAACCTGTGTCATTTGTCGGCGGGTTGCCGGTAAACGTTCGCTGATCCGCCTGGTGCGAACGGCTGATGGAATAGCAGTGGATCGCACCGGCAAAGCCGCCGGGCGCGGGGCTTATCTTTGTGATGACCCTCACTGCTGGCAGCAGGCGTCGGAAAACGATATGTTGAACCATGCGTTACATACCGTACTCACTAAAGAAGATCGTGAGATGATTGCTGAGTTTGGCACAGCTCTTGTGCCCTTAAACGAGAATAATCCATGACCCCCCGCCTGTTCGTTTTTCGAGGAGGGTGCTTGGCCTAACCAGTACTGTATCGTTCGCTGCCGGGCACACTCTTTCACAGGCTGTCAATATTGCAGTGGAGGTGTACATTGCCCGAAGCAACCGATCAAAAAGCACTGGAGTTGCCGGAGTTTCTAACCGTCCGTGAACTGGCTGATAAAATGAATGCCAGCCCGATCGACGTCATCAAAGAGTTGATGGGGAATGGCATCATGGCCAGCATCAACCAGCAGATTGACTACGAGACGGCGGCCATCGTTGCCAGTGAGATGGGGTTTGAACCCCGCGCCATAGTTGTCGAGGTCGAAGAAGAGGCCACGCGGCAGGAAGACGTCCAGCGCTGGCGTCAGCTTTACGCTGGTGAAGACCCCAAGAACCTCGTTGATCGTCCCCCGGTAGTAACCTTTTTAGGCCACGTTGATCACGGAAAGACCAGTCTGCTCGATGCCATACGTGAAACGAATGTGCAGGGCGGCGAGGCTGGTGGAATCACCCAGCACATCGGTGCTTATCAGATTGAACTCGAAGGCGGCAAGATTACCTTCCTCGATACCCCCGGTCACGAGGCATTTACCGCCATGCGCGCCCGTGGCGCGCAGGGAGCCGACATTGCCGTCCTGGTCGTCGCCGCCGATGACGGCGTGATGCCCCAGACCCGTGAAGCCATCTCGCATGTCAAGGCCGCCAATGTCCCGATCATCGTTGCTTTGAACAAAATGGATCGCAAGCAGGCCAATCCTGAACAGGCGAAACAGCAGCTTGCCGACCTTGAACTGGTTCCTGACGAATGGGATGGCGACACGATTGTTGTACCTGTCTCTGCGAAAACCGGTGAAGGTCTCGACGACCTCCTCCAGGCGATTCTTCTGGTTGCCGACGATATCGAGATCAAAGCCAACCCGAATGGCGCGATTGGCGGCACCGTTCTTGACGCCGAGATTGACCGTGCCCGGGGCGTCATGACTACCCTCCTGGTACAGAATGGAACCCTCCGGCTGGGCGATACCGTTTTGGCTGGAGAAGCCTATGGCCGGATCAAAGCCATGTTCAACGAGTGGGGCGAGGAAGTTCAGGAGGCCGAGCCATCCAAACCGGTGCAGGTAATGGGCTTGAACGAGGCCCCGCATGCCGGGCAGTTATTCGAAGTTGTCAAGAGCGAGAAGGAAGCGCGGGCAATTGTTGAAGAAATAAAAGTAGCCCAAACGCAAACCAGCGTTGAAAGCCGTCCCTTCACCCTCGAAGACTTGTATGCACGCTTTCAGGCCGGTGAAGCCAAAGAACTCAACCTTATTATCAAGGCCGATGTTCAGGGATCGCTTGAACCGATCATTTCTTCGCTGGAAAAACTGGCAATCGAAGAGAATGAGCGCGAGTTGAAAGTCAGAATTCTCCACTCCGATATCGGCAATATCTCCGATTCTGACGTGATGCTGGCCTCGGCTTCCGGGGCGATTATTGTTGGCTTCCATGTAGGCATCGAACCGGCTGCACGGCGGCGTGCCGATAGCGAAGTCATCGAAATCCGCCTGTACAAGATCATCTACAAGCTGATCGAAGATGTTCAGCAGGCCCTTGAAGGTCTCCTTGAACCGGTCTATGAGGACAAAGTGATCGGTGTCGCCGAAGTTCGCCAGGTGTTCCACATCCCGAAGCTGGGGCCGGTTGCAGGCAGCTTTATCCGTGAAGGCGAAGCGCGCCGCGATGCCCAGGCCAGGGTTGTTCGTGACCGTAAGATTATCCATCAGGGAAGCGTCTCTTCGTTGAAGCGTTTCCAGGAAGACGTCAGGGAAGTGCGCACCGGCTTCGAATGTGGCATCAACGTCACCGGTTTCGATGATTTCGAAGTGGGAGATCTGATCCAGTTCACCGTTCGTGAACGGGTGAGTTGATACAATTACAGGTTGGAGAACAATCATGCGATCAAAGAAACAGGGGCGTGTCGCCGATCTGATCCAGAAAAACCTGAGCGATATCCTTCAATTCGAAACATCCGATCCGCGTTTGGGAGGAGTGACGATTATCGATGTCGATATCGACCGGGAGTTGATGTACGCCACGATCTATGTCACCTCGTATGGTGGTGAAGACGACCGTGAAGAAGTCCTTGCTGGCTTAGAATCGGCTTCCGGGTTTCTTCGCCGAGAACTGGCGGGGCGTGTCGACCTGCGCCATGTGCCCGAACTGCGTTTCAAGTGGGACGAGACGGTCGCCTATGCTGCGCGTATTGATGCGCTTCTCGATTCCCTCGATCTGTCCCAGGCCGAAGATGACCTGTCCCAGCCTGAAGATGAACTGGATGATGACGAATACGACTGAACTTCGTGAGGCCCTCGACAACGTACAACGGATAGCCATTGCCACCCATGTCGATCCCGACCCGGACGCGATTGGCTCGGCGACGGCGCTCGGGTTGGCCCTGCGTGCGATGGGTAAGGACATCGTTCTTCTATGCGATGGCCCACCATCGCCCCGATCCTGGTTTCTTCCCCTCGCCAATGAGATAACCACCGCTGTCCCATCCGGTTTTGAGCCTGAACTGCTCGTCGCCCTCGATTCGAGCGACCGTGAGCGTCTGGGGGTCGCTGCCGCACCCTTATTGGAAGCCGGTATCCCGATCATCAATATCGATCACCACGTCACGAATCTGCAATATGGCTCGATCAATATCGTCAATGTCGAATCCTCGGCAACGGCGGAACTGCTGGTCTCTCTGATTGACGCTTTGGGTGTCGAAATTACCCTCGATATTGCCCGCTGTCTGATGGCCGGTCTGGTCGGTGATACCCGTGCTTTCTCAACCCCCAGTGTCACCCCGAAGACCTTTGCCATTGCAGCGCGGCTGGTTGAGGTTGGCGTCGACATTGCCGATATCGTTGACCGGGTGCATACGCGCATGTCGTTTGATCAGTTGAGGCTGTGGGGACTGGCTCTTGCCGATCTCCATTTACAGGATGGTGTCATCTGGGTGTCTGTTCCGCAGCAGGGTAGGGAGATGCTGGGGGTGAATCGCCTGACCGAGAACGGCCTCTCGAGTTTGCTGCTGAATGCAAAAGAGGCCTGTGTATCTGCTTCTTTCATCGAGAAGGATGGTGGGCAGATCGAGATCAGCTTTCGCGCCCGTCCTGGCTACAACGTCGCCGATATCGCCCTTTCGCTTGGCGGCGGTGGCCATGCCCTCGCTTCGGGCTGCACCATCGCCGGGCCGCTCGATCAGGCCGTCCACGATGTTGTCTACCGGCTCCGCAAACATGTCATCAAAGTATCTAAGTCGACAGGGGTAAGTTGATTGGTCTTTGGACTGCTAAATGTCGACAAGCCATCTGGCCCAACTTCTCATGATATCGTGCTGGCGGTTCGCCGGGGAACCGGCGAAAAGCGAATCGGCCACGCCGGTACCCTCGATCCTCTCGCCAGGGGAGTTCTCGTTCTGGCGTTGGGGCAGGCCACCCGCCTCGTCGAATATCTCGTCGCCTCGCAAAAATCCTATCTTGCCGAAATAACCCTCGGCATCGAAACCGCCACCTACGACGCGGAGGGCGATGTTGTCGCCCAGTATCCGCTGCCTGATGATCTGTCGATAGAAGCCTTCAGGCCGATTCTCCAACGTTTTACCGGTCAGATCGAACAGGTTCCCCCCGTATATTCAGCCATAAAAATCCAGGGCAAGGCGGCCTATGCCCGTGTCCGAAAAGGCGAACGGGTTGATCTCCCCCCCCGTTCTGTTGAAATTAAACGCCTTGACTTGATAGAATTTGATCCGCCAATACTGCGTATTTCGGTCGATTGTTCGCCGGGAACCTACATTCGCAGTCTGGCAAGTGATATCGGTAAAGCGTTGGGCTGCGGTGCGATGCTGTCCGGCCTGGTGCGCACCGCCAGCGGCGGTTTTTCACAGGAGGATGCGGTATCCTGGGAGGAATTGCAGCAGTCGTTTGAGGATCGAACCTGGATGAAACACCTGCTCCCTGCCGATGCTGCCCTTGATGGTTTCCCGCGCCTCGACCTGACCGCCGATCAGGTTAAGGTGGTGATGAACGGCGGCCCTGTTGGTGATGACCGTGTATCGACCGGTATCGCCCGCGCCTATTCGTCGGAAGGCAGATTCATTGCTGTGATGGTCGGTGACCCGGATCGGCAAATCTGGAAGCCCAAAAAGGTGTTTACTCAGGTAGAATAGCTATCGGACTCCCGACAATTATATAAAGCAGCCAGGAGACCCATGCAGCACATCACCTCGCTCGACAATGTGAACCTCACCCGGCCATCGGTTGTCACCATTGGCTCTTTCGATGGTGTGCATCGCGGTCATCAGTACTTGGTCAGGCATCTGGTCAAACATGCGCGTGAAACCGGCCACCTGCCTGTTGTATTTACGTTCTACCCTCATCCCCGAACCGTCCTCGGTGATGTCGGCCCTGGGTTCTACCTGACCCTTCCCGATGACAAGGCCCGCCTGTTTACCCAGATGGGTGTTGAACTGGTCATCACCCAGCCTTTCACCGAGGAGTTTCGCCGGATCCGCGCCGCTTACTTCGTTGATCAACTGCTCACCCACCTTTCGATGCGTGCCCTGTGGGTTGGCGCGGATTTTGCCCTGGGTTATCAGCGCGAAGGCGATGTCGAGTTTCTCCGCAAACAGGGAGAAGAGAAGGGCTTCTCGCTTAAAGTAGTCGACCTCATGGATGCCGGTGATGAGCGAGTTAGCAGCAGCCGCATTCGCCACGCGCTTGAGCTGGGCCATGTCGCTGAGGCGGCCCGGCTGCTTGGGCGAAAGTATTCCATCTTTGGCGAGGTCGTTCCCGGCGATGGGCGGGGCCGCACCCTTGGCTTCCCGACCGCCAACCTGTCGATCTCGCCTGAACTGTGTCTGCCTTCGCGGGGAGTGTACGTTGCCTGGGCCGATGTCGCCGATTCACGCTATACAGCGGTGGTCAATATTGGGACGCGCCCGACTTTTGATAGCGATCAGGAACAGACGGTCGAAGCCCATCTCCTCGATTACTCCGGTTCGCTCTATGACGAAACGGTCTACCTGCATTTCCTGGCCCGCCTGCGTGAAGAGCGTAAATTTGACTCGGTCGATGCTCTCACCACTCAGATTCGCACCGACATCACCCAGGCAAAGCAGATCATCGCTAACCGGAATATGTAACCCTGCGGAAACCCGATACGGGCTAATTCCCGAAGGATGGAGGGCCAGGGTAGAGTGGAACCAGCACCTGTCTAATCTGGTTGTTTACCTCGCCCCGCTTCACTCCTCCGCCTCCGGCGTCCCAACCCCCGCATCGAATTCGTACGGTGCCCCCTCGACGTTCGGTGTCGGAGTCGGCTGATCTTCCCCGCTCCGCGCGATCAATTCGACCATCGCCTCGATCTGCGGGCGGTACGGATCGTTCTCTGGGGACGCGTCGAGATAGGCATAGAGCACTTCCTCAGCACCGTTTAAATCGCCTTTCCGGTATTTTGCTTCTGCCAGTCCCAGCAAAACCCGGTATTCATCCGGATTCACTTCTCGATATGCCTCGTAATCCGCAATGGCATCATCGTACCGCTGGAGGTTCAGGTAAAGCGTTGCCCGGAGCAGTCGCACCCGGACGTTTCCCGGTGAATAGTCCAGCGCGGTGTTGGCCTCGACCAGCGCAAAATATACCTGATCCGTCTCAAGCAGCGCGGCGCTTTTCCAGTAATGAGTCTGGTACTGATCCGGTGACTGTTCGACGGCCTGTTCGAAGACTTCCAACGCCTTTTCCGCCTCATCCCTGATCAGGTACACCTGCCCCAGTTCCAACAGGAGGCCGGTATCGGTGACCCCGTTCTCAATCGCCGCCTGGTAATCCTCGGCGGCCAGTTCGTATGCGCCGGTCAGGGCATGGTATCGCGCTCTGAGGGCGTACGTGTCACCCCGCTGCGGGTCGATTGTCAGCGCGATGTTCATATCCGTCAGTGCAAAATCGAAATTCCCCTGTGCGAAGTGATACGCCCCCCGGTAGTGATAGACTTCCGCGTTGTCCGGCATCAGCAGTGCCGCTTTGTGATACTCTTCCAGCGCCCTCGGTGATGGATTCCCCACGCCGTCAATTGCCTCGTAGAGCCGTCCCCGCAGCAGGTAAATCCCGCCGATGTTCACATCCAGCGTTTCGGCCTGTGCTAAATCCGACAGTGCCGCATCGAACTCGCCCTCCTCGAATAGTATCTGCGCCCGGGCCAGGTATGAGCCCGGTCTGTACGGGTAAAGCCTGATGCTCTCGTTGAGATCATCGAGTGCCGACTCGATATCCCCATACCCAATGAACGACAGCCCTCGCAGGTAATAGCATTCCGAGCACTGCTTGTCGACCACAACTGCGTATGAAAAGTCGTTCAGCGCGGCGACGTAATCACCCTCTTCGTAGTTGCCCCATCCGGCCTCAAGATAGAGGACAATCACGTCTGTGTAGGTGGCTGTTGGAGTAGGCCCATCTAATGGCATCGGCGAGGTCGTGACCGTCGGTGCGGGTGTCGAACTGGTCACTGCGGTCGCGGCTGGCGGTTGCGGTGATGGCATCGACGAGGATACCACCGGGCTTGGTGAGGGCGTCCGTGTGTCCGTCGGCGTGATTGGGGCCGGTGATGCACATGCTGCGATCCCCATCACGGCGACTACACATCCTGTCAATCCCTTCAGCTTGGATATAATCTGTTTTCCGGTTTGTTCTGGCATACCTACAAGCATACCGCAGAAACCACCCCATCAGGCAACCAATTGCCAGCCTGCTGCGCCCACAGGTCGCCGCAAACATCATGTCGTTTTTAGCCCGGTGCTTCAGCGCCGGGAATATTTTTTCCCCTTTCTCCTGTGTTGCACGCCATTTGTGAGTGGTGTAAGCTTGCCATCAGGTGCCTTTGCAGCCTGTCTCAAGTTGTATCCAGGAGGACTTACGTGGAAGATTTATCCATCCGTAGAAGTGTCTGGCGATCCAGCCTGATCACGCTCGTCGTGCTGGCGGTCTACATCGGCATTTCTGCGCTGATCCCCCAGCCCGGTGCCCCGACCGGTCTGCTGTTGTTGAGTCTTTTTCTGGCCTTGATCCCGGCCCTGGTCTGGATGGTTTTTTTCTACCAGCAGGATCGTGATGAGCCAGAACCCAAGCAGTTGGTGATCCGGATGTTCCTCTTCGGCTCGCTGGCGGCTGTACTGGCAGTGATCCTGGAGCATGCATTCGTCTCCCAGACCCTCAAGCTGTTTCAGGGCATCATTCTGTCGGGTATTCTGACTTTGCTGACCGTTTCCCTGATGCAGGAAACCCTCAAAGTGATGATGGTTCGCTATGTAGTTCTGGGAACCAACGAATTCGACCGTCATCCTGATGGTATCGTCTATGGCATGGCCTCCGGGCTTGGCTTCTCGACCGTTCTGACCATCGCTTTCGTCCTCCAATCCGGCGGTGTCATCCCGTTAGCCGGGGCCATTCGCGCCGTTGACAACGCCCTGATACAGGGTGCCCTGGGCGCAGTGAGTGGATACTACATAGGCCGCATCAAGATCGATGGCAAAAAGCTGCCCTGGCTGTTCGAAGGGCTTGGCCTTGTGACCGCCGTCAATGCGATTTATCAGGTCGTCAGCAATGAATTCTCAAGCCGCCTCGTATTCAATCCCTGGTATGGTCTGATTATCGCCGTCGTTCTCTCGATTCTGGTCGTCCTGGTGCTGTTCTACTTCTTCCGCCGTGCGCTGCTTCGCGCAGTAGGCGACCTCACCACCATCTCCATCCAGGCGCATGCCCGTTCTCTGAAAATGCCCTGGGATATCAAGACACGCTACGATTATGTTCTGCTCGGTGCGCTGCTTCTCTCGCTGGTGGTTGGGCTGGGCGTTGGGGCAATATTCGATGCTCGTATGGTGCCCTATCAGGGTGATGCCCTTGCCCTGTCCTTCGATTATCCGGCGCGGTGGGCAGTGGAGGGCGGGCAGATCGGTGGGTTCTCCGCGCGGGATTTGTCGTCTGCCGGGATATTCAACACGCAGATTTCCATCATCGATGAGAAAATACGCGATGAAACCAACCTCGATCTGCTGGTTGCCGAGCGTGTCACCCGGCACGCCTTGCAGGATGACCTGTTCATCGAGTTGGACCGCCAGTCGGGTGTTGAGGTCGGTGGCTACCCGGCGATCCGCTCCGAATACCAGTATTCTGACGAAACAGCCGCCGGTCTCGCCGTCGTTCATGGTGTCGATACATACGTTCTGGCCGAATCCAGGTTGTATGTATTTACCTACGAAGCCGGGGATGAGGAATTTGATCGTCAGACAAGCCGGTATGATCGACTCTTACGATCCGTTAGTTTTGAAGGTGGGCAGTAAGCATGCAGCGGAGAATAATGAGGTACTCGCATGGTCGTCGTGTTATTGTTGTATTGCTGGTGCTGGTTTTATCCGCGTTGGCCTGCAATGCCGGTGGGTCGCCGTCGCCGGATTTGAACCCGGTAGAACCCACCAGGTCATCTGTTGAGCCGCTGCCCACAGCGCAGCCGACCGATGTGCCACCGGAGGAAGATACCGGTGTCGAAGAAGAAACGCCGCCCATCGATACGGTTGAGCGTCCCACTGCACTTTCAGCCGAACGCATCGCCCAGATCACCAAGGCCTCTGTGCAGATTTGGGCCGGGGAGGGCATCGGTTCGACCTTTGAACCGTATTGGAGCGGATCGGGCACGCTGATCTCGCCGACCGGCGAAATCCTTACTAACTGTCATGTCGCCTGTGGTGCGCCCGTGCTGGTCATCTCGATGACCGAATCAGCCGACCAGCCGCCCGAAGATCGCTACATCGGTGAGGTGACCCACTACGACGAGCTTCTTGACCTGGCGATCATTCAAATCAGGAAAGACATCGACGGCAACCCGGTCAGTCCCACCGATCTGCCTTATCTCGAAATGGGCAATTCCAACGATCTCATGCTGGGAGACGCCATTTACATCTTTGGCTATCCGGGGGTAGGGGGCAGTACGATCACCTTTACCACCGGGGCGGTCAGTGGCTTCGAAAGCGCCGAGATCGAAGGAGGCAGCCAGCGCGTGATCGTCAAGACCGATGCCGAGATTGCGAGCGGCAACAGCGGCGGCACCGCCGTCGACCTGTGGGGAAATCTGGTTGCCGTCCCGACCGCCGTCAATCCCGATGTCCGCGAAGGGATCACCCTTGCCGAGCTGGGAATCCTCAGGCCGGTCAACCTGGTCAATATCATCCGCAATCATCCCGGCACGCCGCCCTCTCTCGCCGAGGAGGGCCTGCCGCCCGCCGATGATCCCGATCCCTATGAACCGAATGACGATCTTGACTATGCCTATGGCCCGATTAGCCCCGGTGAGACTATCTCCGCCTATATCTCCTGGATCGAAGATGTCGATGTGTTCTGGTTCACTGCAAATACAACCCACCCGATTGAGATCGATCTGTCCGGCCCCTTTGGTGCTGACTACGATCTCTATCTGGTCGACTGGTACGGCGAACTGCTGGCCTATTCCGAGAATGATTCATCTGAAGAAGCCATAACCTATAATCCAACCTCGTCGGGCGATTTCTACGTCGCTGTCGTCTCCTACTATGGTGCCAGTACCTCGTCGCCCTATACGCTGTCGATTGTCTACGATGGCGGCGAAGGCGGCACATCGACCGCCGGGGGAGTCACGCTCACCGGCCAGGCTGTTGATGCCTACAACGGGCAGCCCCTCAGCGGTGGCCTGTTCGGTATCCTCAGTCCGGGGTCGACCTGTTCCCAGTTCTTTGCCGGTTCTGCCCCGGATATGAGTCTGGTTTCTACCAGTGGCGAAACCAATTCGCGAGGCGTGTTTACCCTGAACGGCGTACCTCGTGGAAATACGTATACCGCCTTCTTCATTCACGACATGGGTTACATCTGTGAAGAGAACTGGCTTGAAGTGCCCGCCGATGCCGTTGATGCCGATCTTGGGGCGATTGAGATGACATTTAACTGATGCGCGGCAGTCACGGTAGTTCGTCTTGATTTTCGCTGTTTCCTGTATCTGGGCTGCCGATCCTGGTCGGCAGCCCTTATCTTGTACCTGGTGAATTCACATGCAAATCCAAAAAGTAGAAACTAAAGCTGACCTTCGCCGATTTCTTAATTTTCCATATAAGCACTACCAGAATGACCCTGTCTGGGTTCCGCCCCTCCGGGCCGAACAGCGCGGCCTTTACAAACCCCGCACCAACCCGATGCTCGAACACTGCGAATATGATCTCTTTCTGCTGGTGGATGGCAAGGAAGTCATAGGCCGTGTGACCGCTTTCTTTGATCACCTGGCGATCAAGAACTGGGGTGCGCCGATTGGCCTTTTCGGTGCCTATGAATGCATTGACGATCCCGCTGCCTCTCGTCTGCTGCTCGATGCCTCTGCGGACTGGCTCAAGAGCCGGGGCATGACCGCCATGCGCGGCCCCTGGAGTTTTGCTTCCCAGGAGTGGGGAGCCGTCCTGGAGGGCTTCGAGCCGCCCCCGGTGATCCTCGCTCCCTACAATCCATCCTACTACAACGACCAGTTCGACGCTTATGGTCTTGAGAAAGTCAAAGACCTGCTGGTCTACTATGTTGATGTCGACGAGGGATACGAGTTCCCCGAACGCTTCCTGACCATCACCGACGCGGTGCGGGAGCGCTACGGTGTCACGATTCGTGCGATAGACATGGGTGATTTTGAAGCGGAAGTCCAGCGTATTATTGATGTGATCAATAGTTCCCTGATCCACAACTGGGGCTATTATGAAGTGACCGAGGCGGAAGCTGATCAGGTGGCGGCTGATCTCAAATTGCTGGTCAGACCCGATATCGTCCTCATTGCCGATGACTCCGACGGTAATCCCATCGGCTTTATCATCCCCCTTCCTGATATCAACCTGCTTTTACGTGGTCTGAATGGTCGGCTGCTCCCGTTCGCGCTGCCTCGCTTGCTGTGGGGGGTCAAAAAGCTCACCCAGTACCGTCTGTGGGCGCTGGGCGTCGTTCCTGAATATCAGGGCAAGGCCGTCGATGCGCTGATGTATCGTCGGCTCTACGAAGTGCTGTATGACAAAGGTCTGCGGATCGAAATCAACTACGTTCTGGAAGATAACTACAACATGATCAACGCGCTCAAACGCCTGGAAGTCAAACCGCTGCGCCGCTATCGTGTCTACGAAATGCCGATTTGATTGACGCTGTCCGGGCGCTATGCTACAATCGCGCCGACCTGACCAAATACCATATCGCCCGCGTTCATACGCAGGGCGTTTTTTTCACTTATCCTGAGTTTTGATCAAGCTTTTTCGAAAGTTTGCGGGGTTCCAGAGGTGGAGCCCCTGGAATAGCGCGATATTAAAGGGGAGTACCAATTCTATGCTCAAGTCTCACACCTGTGGAGAACTGCGGGCCGAACATATCGGCCAGGAAGTGAAGTTGGCCGGGTGGGTCAACCGCCGTCGTGATTATGGCAGCCTCGTCTTCGTCGACCTGCGTGACCGTTGGGGGGTCACCCAGGTTGTTGTCGATGCAGGCCGTTCGCCGGAAGCTAAGGAAACCGTCGCCCGTATCGGGCATGAATATGTCCTCCAGATCGAGGGCGAAGTCGTCGCCCGTTCGCCGGAAAGCGTCAACGATAAACTGGCAACCGGCGAGATCGAAATCCAGGCCAGACAGGTACGCATACTGAACCCGGCCAAGACGCCGCCCTTCGAAATTTCTGGTGATATCGAACCGGGTGAAGAAACCCGGATGCGTTGGCGCTATCTTGATCTTCGCCGTGAGCGGATGCAGCGCAACATCATTCTCCGCCACAATGCGATCTGGTTCATCAGGCGCTATCTCAACGAGCGCGGGTTTGTCGAGATCGAAACGCCCATCCTTTTCAAGAGCACCCCTGAAGGTGCCCGCGACTATCTGGTGCCGTCTCGTGTCCATCCTGGCAAGTTCTACGCGCTTCCTCAAAGTCCGCAGCAGTTGAAGCAGCTTCTCATGGTCGCCGGTTATGAAAAGTATTTCCAGATCGCCCGCTGCTTCCGTGATGAAGACCAGCGCGGCGACCGCCAGCCTGAGTTCACCCAGCTTGACATGGAGATGAGCTTCGTCGAACGCGACGATGTCCTCGATTTGATCGAGAGCCTGATGACCGCGATGATCGAGGAAGTGTCGGGTAGGGGGGTGGCGAAGAAGCCCTTCCCCCGTTTGAGCTATGCTGAGGTGATTGACCGTTTTGGCACCGACCGTCCCGACATTCGTTTTGGCCTCGAACTGACCGACATTGGTAAAATTGTCGCCCGCAGCGATTTCAAGGTTTTTACCAGCACCATCGAAGTCGGTAACAAAGTTCGTGCGATTGTCGCCCCCAACTGTGCTGGCTATTCCCGCAAAGACATCGCCGACCTCGAAGAAATCGTCAAAGATGCTGGCGCCAAAGGGTTGGCGACCATTGCCGTTCAGGAAGATGGCACTCCTAAATCATCGATTGCCAAGTTCTTCGCCGACGATCTGATGCAGGAACTCATTGCAGCGGTTGGAGCCTCGCCCGGCGATCTGATCCTGATGGTTGCCGATGTCCCCTCGGTCGTCAACGAGGCACTGTCCGCGCTTCGTACCGAGTTTGGCAAGCGTCTGAATCTTGTCGCCAACGGTGATCTGAGCTTCTGCTGGGTGATCGACTTCCCCCTCTTTGAGTGGAATGCCGACGAAGATCGCTGGGACCCTTCCCATCACATGTTTACGTCGCCAAAGCCGGAGCATGTCGCTCTGCTCGATACCGACCCCGGAAAAGTCCTGAGCCAGCAGTACGACCTTGTCTGCAACGGCTACGAAGTCGCCGGTGGTAGCATCCGTATCCATGATCGGAATGTCCAGGAGAAGATATTCGCCCTGATCGGATTGGATGTCGAGCAGGCGAAAGAGCGCTTTGGTCACATGCTTGAAGCCTTCGAGTACGGTGCGCCGCCGCACGGCGGCATCGCTCCTGGCATTGACCGTCTGGTGATGTTGATGGCCGGTGAGCCGAATATTCGTGAAGTGATCGCCTTCCCAAAGAGCCAGCGTGCCGCCGATCTGATGGCCGGTGCGCCCAGCGAGGTCGATCAGCAGCAGCTCGACGATCTTCACATCAAATTGGCCGACGATATCAAGCCGGACTGATCGCTGGGCGTATCAAACAAAGCCAATCGCTTGCCCCCTCTAAGGGGGAAATGTCCCGAAGGGACAAAGGGGGTGGATCGTCGCCGTATCGGACGGGAACATTCGCCCCCGGTGGGGGCGGCCCTATGCGACTGAAGGTTGCCGGTCGCTCCCTGGTGTTGTACCATGCGGCCAAAAACCGCCGGGCTAAAGGTTTAGTCCCGGGTTTCTGATAACCTTTGTATACCCCCTGATGGGGGTATCTTTTTGCAGCCTTGCTGTCCATATGGTAAAAACGGGTTGCCTTGCCATGTGTGTGTTGGTACAACGCTTGAGAGCCAACAGTTTGTGAGAAGGGTTCAAATGTTTACCGGTTTATGCGAGGCTTTTCAGCCACCGTTGCCCCGGTAGCATCGAACCCACCTGTGAAAACGGGACTCTCAAACCGGTTCCACACCACATGGCACGGTCTTTGTGGAAAGATTGTGTTAAAAGCACACTAATAGTTGCGCCTTGACCGGTGTATGTGCTATTCTCGTTTCAGCACGATTTGTCTGCAAATGTATTGATCATCCGGTGGGCTGATGATAACGAAGAGTGCAGTCTGGTGACCGCCAATTGCCCGCGTGAAGAGACTCCCATCCTATGCTCCGTGAGCTTGTTGCCAACAATATATTTGTCTTCTCAAGTGAGTATTATGCCCAGGTGACTGCCAGCGCTGTGATCACGTCTGCCGGGGCAGTTGTGTTTGATACCCTTCCGTTTCCCCTTGAGTCGCGGCAGGTTGCCCAGTTCGTTGAAGAGCGGCAGGCTGTCCCGGTGAAGTATGTCATCAATTCACACTATCATGCTGACCATACCTACGGGACATGCTTCTTCCCAAAGGCACTCGTTGTCGGTCATCGCCTGTGCAGAGAACATCTTGACGGTCCCGGTCGTGACGGGCTTGAAAATGTCAAACGTTCCTCTCGTGAACTCTCATCCATCGATCTCATCCTTCCTGATATCGTGTTCGACGAAGGCGAGATAAGCATCCTTTTGGGCGGAGTCAGTCTCCGATTGTGGCATACGCCCGGCCACAGCCCCGATTCAATTGTCTGCCTTGTCGAGAATGAGGGGATACTCCTCGCTGCTGACACGATGATGCCGGTTCCCTTCTTCGCCGATGGCAGCTGGCAGGATTTTATCAACTCTCTTGAGGCACTGCGTGATGTGCCAATTGAGAGTATTGTCCAGGGGCATGGCGAGGTCATCTTGCGCGGTGAAGTGCCGGTCAGAATTGACAATGATCTGGCATATCTTTATGCACTGCGTGAAAAAGTTGAGGCGCTCGTTGATCGCAATCTTGGGCCGGAGTCAGTCGATACCATCGATATCGAGGACTGTGGCAAAAGCCGTATTGCTTTGAACGGCCTTGTCCAGCAATTGCACCGAACCAACGCTGAGGTGCTCTATTGGGAAGTCCGCCGCGAGCGTGAAGGCGAGCCCGGCTGACTTCTTCACTGGCTCAACTAAGGGATATTTGGTCAACTTGATGGGGCAGCTATAAACTCCTAATCGCTCCCTCCACCTTGAGGGGGAGGGTTGGGGTGGGGGTGAAAACATTGCTTGCAGAATTGTTTTTTTTATTATACCGGCGGCCAGGGGAGAATATGATCGGGGCCGGGGAACGGGAATCGTTCCATCTCTCCGATCTCCCCGACTCGCTTTATCAGTGCCTCGATCTCTTCCGCGCACAGCAGTTCGTCCAATTGCTTGCGCAGCCCCTGTTGATCCCCCAGCTTTGTCTCCAGCCCCTTGATCGCGTCGATTAACTCCTCCGGGATAGCCTGCCCCGCGAAATCCCAGATCACCGTCCGCAGTTTTGGCTCCTCGTGGAAACATATCCCGTGATCGATTGCCCAGATTTTCCCGTTTGAATCGAGCAGGCAGTGCCCGCCTTTCCGGTCGGCATTGTTGATGATCAGGTCGAGCAGCACAACGCGCCGGAGTTGTTCCGCCTGAGCATCGCCGAAAGTGAAAGTGTTTTCTTCGGGATCGTGTTCGATATAAACCTGAACGCTTCCAAGTCCCAGCGGTCCATTGGTCAGGACAGTTGCCGGAACCAGGTGCCACCCCAGCGCCTCATCGATCAGAAAAGCGGCCCGTTCGCGCAGTGCCAGCGTCCCCCTGGCGAAGTCCCACAGGGTGCGCTCTCCCTTGATCGGCTTGTAGACTGCATACGCGGCCTGTTCGCCCCGGCTGACTTTGACCAGGAACGTGTAGTTCGATCCCCACGAGAAATACCCGAATAGTTCGGTGACCTCCCCCTCAGTCAGCAGTTCGAGCGCCTCCTGATGGGTGAGTTCCGGCTGTTCGATCTTGAGTGCTGCGGTGTCGTCGTTTTGATTATCGGCAGGCATGTGATCGGTAGTGGCGACTACGCCCAGGGCACCGGTTTCCGGTTGCCGTTGCTTTTCGGACAGAAATGTCCTTCCTCATCGATTGGCTGATCGCAGTGCGGGCAGATCGGTCGTCCCTGCTCGACAACTATCCCGGTGTTCTCGGACAGTGCCCGCATCATTTCTCGTGATGCCAGCAGTCGAAGCACCTGTGGATCGTCTTCCTGTTCTTCGAGCAGGAGTTCGCTGAGCAGCATCAAAACCCCGTCATTGGCCTCGTCGTATCCAAGGCCGATCTGCCCGACCCGGAACATTGGCAGGATCGGTTCTTTCAACTCGAAATCAAAATTGGTCAGGTCGACTTCGGGTGTTATCTTGCCGAACTCCTCGGTGATCGTGTCGAGCAGCGTTACGATCCCTTCCGAGATCGCGATTGCCTGCACCTTTTCGATGATCACCGTCACCAGGAGTTCGTCCTCCTTCGCTTGCAGGTGGAAAACGCGTTTGCCCGGAGCGCCAATCGTTCCGATGGTTATGAAATCTACTTCCAGCAGTCCCTTCTCATCTGCCATAATGCTCTATCCTTCGTCTGGACGTTGATATGTATAGTGGCTCGTATCGTTTATTTGCAGGATCATCGGGCCGTGTTGTCCCAGGTACACTGTCGATATCGATGCGGGTGAGATGATCAATCGCTGGAACATGTCCAGGTGCATTCCGGCATAATACGCGATAGCCGCTTTGATGACATCCGAATGCGAGACGACCGCGATCTTGCCGCTGCCGTGTCTGCTGGCGATGCTTTCCAACGTATTGATCAGGCGGTTCTGCATATCGCGGAACGCTTCACCGCCGGGGAAAATCGCCCGGCTGGGGGTGTGCTGGACGGTTTGCCACAACCGTCGTCGGCTGAGTTTTCTCAACCTTTGCCCTGACCACGCGCCAAAATCGACCTCGGTCAACCCTTCCTCGATTGCTACCGTCAATTCCGGGTGATGGTCGGCGATTGCCTCTGCGGTTTCACGTGCCCTCTCCAGTGGACTTGAGTATATCGCCTGGAGTTTAACCGGTTCAAGCCGCGTGCCGAGCGCTTCTGCCTGTTTTTTACCTTCCTCGTTCAGATGCACTCCCGGAGTCCTGCCCGCTAGTCGTCCGCTTTTCACCCAGTCGTTTTGTGCATGCCGTATCAATAAAAGTTCTACCACACGTCCATCCTCGATGATCGTTCCTCCAGCAAAGCCAACCCTGATCGCCCCCTGTGGGGGAGATGTCTCCGTAGGAGACAGAGGGGGTGCTCCGCCACGCACAAAAATTGATATCTACCTGCCTTGTTGACGTTTAACCCCAGAACTCTTCTCCCTGACTACAACGATGTCGGGTGACCACGATCAACAGGTCACCCGACGATAATGTGCTTTCACTTGGCTGATACAGGGCAGTATTCCGCCAGGAAGCTAGATTCCAAGCACCTTCTTGACTTCAGCCAGTTGACCCGCCGAACCCAGCTTCTCGTTCTTGTGGGCAATGAACTTCGCGTATTCCTGCACGAAGATGACGCCGGGCTTACGGAAGTCGAATGCTTCTGGATGATCGCGGAAGAATTCCCGGTGGACACGCGTCCACACCAGGCGGCCATCGGTGTCGATGTTGACCTTGGTCACGCCCAGCGGCACGGCCTTGATAAATTCGTTCTCGTCGACGCCCTTCGCTGATGGGTCGATTGCCCCACCTGCCGCGTTGATCCGGGCAACTTCTTCTGCCGGAACGCTCGATGAGCCGTGCATCACCAGTGGGAACTTTGGCAGCAGCTTTTGAATCTCGGCGATCCGGTCGAAGTGCAGTCCCTGCGTACCGGAGAATTTGAATGCGCCGTGGCTGGTGCCGATTGCAACGGCCAGTGAATCGCAGCCGGTCAGTTCGACGAACTCTTTCGCCTGGCCTGGGTCGGTGAGGTTGGCATTGGCTTCGTCGACCTTGATGTCTTCCTCGACCCCACCCAGGCGGCCCAGCTCTGCCTCGACGCTGATGCCTTTGGCGTGAGCGGCATCGACCACCCGCTTGGTGATCGCCACGTTCTCGTCAAAGTCCTCGTGCGAAGCGTCGATCATCACCGAGCTGTAGAACCCTGATTCGATAGCGTCATAGCAGGTCGGCTCATCGCCGTGATCGATGTGGACGGCGAAGATGGCTTCGGGGAAGTCTGCTTCGGCGGCGCGAATGATCGCCTCAATCATCGAGACGTGTGCGTACTTCCGTGAACCTTTCGAAATCTGGACAATGAATGGAGCCTGTGAGTCGACGTTGCCCTGGAACAAACCCAGTGCCTGCTCCATATTGTTGATGTTGTATGCACCCACAGCAAACTTGCCGTAAGCTACTTTGAATAGATCATCGGTGGTAACAATCATGTTTTTTCTCCACAGCTGATAGGATAAGTTAGTCGTGTATTATTATCCGCAATTATGATGTTTGGTCAACCGGAAACCAGTTCTCCCTGCATGCTGAACGGCCCGGTCCAGGTGATTTTTGTGCTGGCGATCCGTCCCAGCCAGTCCTCGTCGCTTTCGAAGAATACCAGCTTGTTTTGTGGGGTTCGCCCCCGCCACTTCTCCCGATTCTTCCCTTCGATGAGGATTTCAATCCTCTGCCCGACATACTGCTGGTTGATCTCGCCCACGATCCGCTGTTGCAGTTCTTCCAGCAGGCGGAGCCGCCGTTTTTTCTCGTCGTGTGGAACGTCATCGATCATTTTTCGCGCCGATACCGTCTTGGGCCGCGGGCTGTACATCGCCAGGTGTGCCTTGTCGAACCGCAGTTCTTCCAGCAGCCGGTGCGATTCCATGAACTGCTCGTCCGTCTCACCCGGAAACCCGACGATCACGTCCGTGTGGATCGCCACCTCCGGGATGTGATCCCGTATCTCCGCAATCAACCGCCGGTAGTCTGCCTGCGTATACCCGCGCCGCATTCTCTCCAGCACTTCGTCATCCCCTGCCTGGAACGGCACCTCGATGTGCGGCATCACTTTCGGCAGTGACGCTACCGTCTCCATCAGTTTGACCGTCATCCAGTTCGGGTGTGACGTCAGGAACCGTATTCGTTCGATATCGTCGATCTCGTGAATCTGGTGCAGCAGGTCGGCCAGGTCTGGTCCATCCTCGAAATCGCAGCCGTACCGGTCGACGATCTGCCCCAGCAGTGTGACTTCTTTCACGCCCTGCGCCGACAATGCTTGCGCGTCCTTGACGATCTCGTCCGCGTCCCGGCTTCGCTCCGGCCCCCGCCTGAACGGGATCACGCAGTATGAGCAGGCAAACGAGCAGCCATGCACGATTGGAATGTGTGCGCTGATCAGTTCGCCCCGTTCGTAGGTGGGCAGAACAAGATCGCCGTCTTGCAGCGCATATCGCTCCCTGACCGCCTGATCGTCGATCACCCGTGCTTCAAGGTCTTTCCGCTCTTCCAGGTAGTCGACCAGTGGGCCGGGTTCGCTGGGCGGCATGAACACGTCGACGAATGGGAACCGTCGCTGAAGCGGCAGCGGACTGCGCTGCCCGACCAGGCACCCCATCAACCCGATTACCTTATCAGGGTGCTGTTCTTTCAATACTTTTAGCTGTCCAAGCCGACCGTAAACCCGGTCTTCCGCGCTCTGCCTGACCACGCACGTATTCAGAACGATCACGTCGGCGTCGTCGGCATCGTCCGTATGCCGCAGCCCGATCTGTTCCAGCGTGCTTGCCAGCCGCTGCGAATCCGCCTCGTTCATCTGGCATCCCCACGTGCGGATATGATAGGTATGTTTGGAATTGTGTGTCATTCACAACTTCTCGTAAAACTTCGGTCTGAATATTGTCTTTGTCGGACGAACGGTCGAGGCAAAAAAGAACGGCGAGAGTTATTTTTTCCCCTCGCCTGTCCGCGACTCTGTTAAAACCTGACCGATCGTTCGTCACTTTGTCTTGACTTACCGCATTACCTGATCGGATGTCGTAAGGGCGCAGCGTGCTGCGCCCGTTAGGTACTTAGCCCGGTGCTTTAGCGCCGGGCTGATGATTAATTCTCGCTGAATACAGGGTCTTCGGGTACCGTGTGCGAGACGATCTGCACCAGCGTGAATTCTGCCATCTCGCAGATGATCTGCCACACCGAATCATGCCGGATGTAATCTTCTTTATCGATTATATCTCCAGGCACAACGTCGATCAGGTTGTCCAGTTGAATATCGAACTCAATCACAATCGACAGAATATCGTTCGATAGTCCGGTATTGAGCAACCCAACGCCGCCCTGGAAGGTATTGTCCCAACGGTCTAGCAGGTTGTCGGGAACAAACTGTGTGGGCTGGCTGACCTGTGCAACCACCTGGAGTTCGACATCGCTCATTTCTTCCAGGATCGAGAGCATCAGCCCCCACCGTTTCAAATTTTCAAAGTCCATTGTGCCTCTTTGTTCTGGCCGATTCACCATCGGCGTTTGGCGGATTCTACCGTGCATCGGGTGGGCGATCAATAGCCCGGCTGGTTGTATAAGCCTTTGTTATTGATCGTAGCTGTCATATGAATAATAAGGCAATTACAAGAGATCAAGAGGGGATTCAGGAAATTTCCTTCCTGCCGATAATGACCCCCTCGAACAACCTGAATACCAGTCTTGATCCCACCGTTTTGGGTGAAAGCCATTCCTGCACATTTTCCGGTGCCTGCACGAGCAGCGCTTGCAAACGAGTCAGGTCGTCGCTTGTTATGCCCATCCTCACCGCCCAATCGTTGAAGTCCATCTCTTTGTCAAACGTCTCGATTGCCGTGATCGTCAACCCGGCTGACTGGAAGAAAGTCTCCCAATCGGCTGGCGCATACGCCCATTGATGCGATGGATCGCGCAGTTTCTCGAACGTGTTGACGTACTGCGCGATTTTCGGTTCCCCGCTGACGACGTTGTCGGCGACCCCCAGCACGCCGCCCGGCTTGAGAACTCGCACCGCCTCCGCGACGAACGCCGGGACGCTCGAAAAGTGATGCGGGGCGATCCGGCACGTTACGCAGTCGAAAGTCCCGTCGGCGAACGGCAGATGCTCGGCGTCATGCTGGCACATCGACACGTTCCGCCGCCCCTGCTCCTCGCAGAACTTCCCCGCCGCGATCAGCATCCTGTGAGTCAGATCAGATGCAGTTACCCACTCCGCGATCTGCGCGAAGGCCAGCGCCGTGTGCCCGCCGCCTGTCGCAATATCCAGTACGCGCCAATCCGATTCGGGTTGTATCAACTCGATCAGCCGTTGTAGGCTGTACCCTTTGGCGTGTACCTTGCTGCTGACATATTTCTCGGCATGCGCCCCGAATTGATTTTGAACCAGTCGTTTGTTTTCTTGAGTCATGCGCGCAATGATACCACAAACTTCTTGCCGTTGGGATGTCATGTTAATAAATTGCAGACTTCATTGATACGGAACGATGTCAAGCAGGGATACCGGCGGTAGGGGCAGGGCTTGTCCCCGCCCTCTGGGGCTGCATGTAGGTCATTTAGCCCGGTGCTTTTGTTCTTTTACGAATAAACAAGGTAAGCGAATCACCATACGATTCTGTTCCCTCCACCTTGAGGGGGAGGGACAGGTAGGGGGTGAAAAAGATCGCTTCCTATTGCCTCACTATTTCGTGAATCTTCAACAGCACCGGGGAAGGCTATCCTTCCAATACCAGCGATATTTCCTCCCGCACACCCTGATCAATCTCCCCCGCCAGCGCCTTCCGAAGCGCTTCCTGCCCGATCCCCAGCCTGCCCAGTGCCCACACTGCGTGCCCCCGCACAATCGGACTTTCATCACTCAGCAGTGCAATCAAATATTCCCCCAGTGCTCGATCCTCGCTGTTGCCCGCCGCGACACACGCATTCCGCACCAGCCGCTCTCGTTTGATCCGGTAGATCGCCGATCCTCTGAACATCGCCTCGAACTCCCCCGCTGACAGTCTCAGCAGGGCAGGGAGGGGCGGCAGCGCCCGGTCGATATCGGCAGCAGCGAAAGTCTCCTGTTGTGGCGTTCCCTCCGCGAACCGCTGCCAGGGGCAAACCATCTGACAGATGTCGCACCCGTATACCCATCTGCCCATTGATGGCCGAAGTTCACGCGGAATCGATCCTTTCAACTCGATGGTCAGGTACGAGATGCACCGCCGCGCATCGATCACGTACGGCGCGATGATCGCCCCCGTTGGGCATTGATCGGTGCACCGCGTGCATGTGCCGCAGTCCGGCATTTGCTTTTTGTCGATCCCCTGATGGTCGACCAGTTCCGCCGTTGTGATCGCCACTCCCAGGAAAAAGAAGCTTCCCATTCGTGGATTGATCAACATCGTGTTCTTTCCAATAAATCCCAGCCCGGCCTGTTCCCCGTGACCCCGTTCCAGTATCGCCCCCGTATCGACGTAGGCCCGTGTCCTGACCTCTCCCGCCGCCACCTCTTGCTCTATGAACTGTCCCAGTTCTTCGAGCTTTGGCAGCATCACGTCATGATAATCCTGCTCCCATGCGTAATTCGATATCCGCCCGCGTGATTCGTTCCCAACCGCCTGATCGACTCCGCCGGTGTAGTAGTTCATCCCGACCACCACCAGCGATTTCGCCCCCGGCAGGATGACGTTCAAGTCCTTTCGCCGTGCGACGCGGTCGGGGCGTGCCATGTAGCCCATCTCCCCGTGATACCCCGCCTCGATCCACCGCAGGTAAGCATCGAGCGTCGGGCTTGCCACCGCCGGGGCGATCCCCGCCAGTTCGAACCCCAGTCTATGTGCCCTCTCGATGATTCTCTGCCCGGTGCCGTTGATCATTGCCATAAATCAATCGGGTGGGCCTTGATATTGCCCGCCCCATAAACAAAGTCGATGGTGATGCTTAAACAAACCGTATCAAACAAAGTTGGTCTGATTCCCTCAACTCTAGGGAACATGACGGGGGGCCTGTTTGTATCCGGGGCTTACGATTCGTGCCCCACCTGCCCCTTGGGGGGGAAGTGGCGGGGCGCAGCCCCGTCGAAGGGGGTTAAAGGATCTATCCCTCACCCATCAGCGATTCATGGATCGCCCGCGCCGCCACCTTCGCCGACGCAATCGCCACGTTCACCAATGCTGGCCCGGTCACATTGTCCCCGCCCGCATAGATTTCTTTCCGGCTCGTCTGCCCGGTATCCCGGTGAACCTCGATCAGCCCGTACTTGTGTGTTTTCAGGTCTTTCGTCCCCTCACTCACGCTCGGATCGGGCCAGTAGCCGATTGCCAGGATCACGTCATCCACCTCGACGATATACTCTGATCCCTCAATCGGCACCGGTCGCCGTCGTCCTGATGTGTCCGGTTCGCCCAGTTCCATCCGGATCATCTTCATCGCGTCGACATTGCCGTCCCCGTTCTGGTCGAGTATCTCGACCGGCGCGGTGAGATATTCGATGATCGCCCCTTCTTCAATACCGAGTCTCCGCTCGACTGTGCTACCCGGCATTTCCGCCTCTGTCCGCCGGTAGTAGCAGGTGACCTCGTCGGCTCCCATCCGCAGTGCCGACCGGATGCAGTCGGTTGCTGTGTCCCCCCCGCCGATCACGCCTATCCGCTTCCCGATAGTCAGCGGTTCCCGCAGCGATTCGGGCAGCATATCGGGCGGCAGGTTTGCCCTGACCAGGAACTGCGTCGATCCGTAAACACGCCCCAGGTTTTCGCCGGGGATGTTCATCCGTGCCTCGACCCCTGCCCCGGTGCCCAGAAAAACCGCGTCGAACTGCTCCGTCTCGATCAAGTCGTCGATGGTGACCGCTTCGCCGACTCGTGTGTTCGTCACGAACCTGATCCCCATTTCCTTCAACTGGTCGATTTTCCAGAAGACGGTTTCCTTTTCCAGTTTGAAGGTTGGAATGCCGTAGACGAGTAGCCCACCGGGGTAGGGCCAGGCTTCATAGACGACCACTTCGTGGCCCAACCGGGCAAGCACTTCGGCAACGGTTAATCCTGCCGGGCCTGCGCCGATCACCCCCACCTTCTTGCCGGTTGATGGTGCGATTTCCGGCAGCCAGTGATGTCCCGATGCGCGTTGATAGTCGGCGACGAACAATTCCAGTCCGCGTGTGTTGATGCCTTTGCCCTGTTTCGCCAGCACGCATCCACTCGCGCAGGTCAATTCTGCGGGGCACACCCGCCCACAGATAGCAGGCAGTGTATTCGACTCTTTGTAAAGCGCCGCCGCCGTCAGGAAATCGCCCTGTTCGATATGCCACAGCGCCTCGGAGATCGGGTTGTTGATCGGGCAGGCTTTTTCGCAGGGCGGATCGGGGCAGTGAATGCAGCGAGTTGCCTCTGCCATTGCCTGTTCCGGTGTCATCGCCACACGGCATTCGTTCCAGTCGTCGATCCGTTCCTCTGGATCGCGGTAGCTGTACGGAATGGCTTCAAGTTTGATTCGTTCTCTTGCTGAGGGTTCCAGCTCTTTCCGGTCGAATGGAAGGTCTTTCTTTTGTGTCATAGGGCCTGCTCTAAAACCGCGTTCTTGACGAGGTAAATATCACACAGTGCCGGATGGCGCACAGTGATTTTATGGTTTTCGTTTGCGAAATACAACTGTCAGCCACGCTATACCCGCCAGACTCCAGCCGACGATCCCCGGAACGGTGTATCCGTTGACGTAGAGATAGGTTCCCGCCGCCAGAAAGCTGGCAAAGAACACCGCGCGCACGACGCTGTTGAGTGTCGATACGATAGTCCCGATGCCGCGTTCCAGGTCGTCGCTCGTGCGCAGTCGTATTTCGACGTTGCCGTGCTGGAACCGGCCTAACACGTCTTTTAACTGGGTGGGGATCGAGATCGCCGTCTGCGTCAACCGGATCGCTTCCTGCACCCAGCTTTCGAGTTGTTCGGTTGCTTCGTCGGCGACCAGCTTTTGCGCATACTCGGCGATCTGCGCCCAGGGGTTGAATTCGGCATCGAGTTGGATGCACATCCCCGACAGAATCCCAATCGCTCGCCCCAGGTAGATGAAATCCTGCGGCACCTGGAAAGGCAGTTCATAGAGCAGGTCGCGGTATTTACCAGTCATCGCCAGCATATCTGAATGCTTCATCTGGGCAAGTTCCGGCACGCTCTTCCCCCAGATGAAGTCCAGCATCTCTGATTCTGCCTCCTCTATGCGTTCGAGATCGGCCCCCGGCAGCAGGATTCCCAGCATCTGGTATGACTTGATGATCCGCGCCGAATCACGTGTCCCGGCGGCAATCAGCGCTTCTCTCAGCCCTGCTTTTACCTGCGGTGTGATCCGCCCCACCATCCCAAAATCGACGAATACGAGGTAGTAAGGAACGCCGCCTTCTGCCGAATCTGTGGACTCTCCCAGCGGGTGGACGAACAGGTTCCCGGGATGCGGGTCGGCGTGGAAGAACCCGAATATAAATATCATCTGCAAGTAAAGATCAAACAGCCGGTATGCCACCTCCGATCGGTCGATCCCTGCCGCATCTATCGCCTCGTGATCGGCGATCTTGATGCTTGTCACATCCTCCATCGTCAGCACGCGTTGGGTGGAATACGCGTCATAGATATCCGGGACATAAACTCGTGGATCGTCGGCAAACAGTTCGGCGAAACGCTTCGCGTTTTCAGCCTCTTTGATGTAGTCCACCTCTTCCCACAGCGTCCTGCCAAACTCGTCCATCAGTGCCGGTACGTCGGCCCGTTTCCTTATCACTTTCCAGTACATCGTCCACCGTGCAACGACCGCCAGCGCCTTCAAGTCTGTTGCGACGACCGTCTCGATCCCGGGCCGCAGCACTTTCACCGCGACCATTTCGCCGCTCTTCAACTGCCCCCGGTGAACCTGTCCCAGCGACGCAGCGGCCTGTGTATCTCTTGAAAACTCGCTAAAAGTCTCGCCGAGTGGTGCGCCCAGTTCGTCCTCGATCACCTTGATGATGTCGGCGGTGTCCTCCGGAGGTACTTCGTCTTGAAGTCCGGCCAGCTCGCTGGTGATCGCCTCCGGCATCACATCGACCCTGGCGCTGATGAACTGCCCCAGTTTGATCATCACCCCGCCCATGTCGATAGCCAGCGTGCGGAAGCGTGTTGCATAGCGTTGTAACCGTCGATCTCGTCCGCGCCCGGCAAACCGCCTGCCAAGCAGGTACCGGATGATTACCTCTCGCCAGATGACGTTCAAAGCGATCCCGGCAAAAAACGTCATCACTTTTCGATACCTGCGACGATCTACATGGTAGTCTCTCTCGTCCAACTGCGGCCTGTTTGGGCTGGCTTCTGTCATCTTGAATGGCTTTCTGAACATGATGATAAATGAACTGCCGGGTAAGCCTACTGGATGTTGTTTCCCATGTCAATGCTCTTCGGCCTAAAACCCGGATTTCGTATGGTGACTATCAACCTGAAAGGTGAAGTCATTCCACTCCTGGGAACACACCTCTTTTTAGCAGGTTATGAAATTGGCTGATCCTTGTGAAACTCATTGACTATTTCGATCTCGTAAGGGGCAACCCTCGCGGTCGCCCAGGCTTTACAAAGCGATGTGGTAAAAGACACATGATTCATTAATAAGTCATTTATAGTTTGTGAACATCTCTTGGCTATTCTTTGGGCAAGTCTTGGCTGTACAGGCATGAGACATCAACAATCGTACAGAATGGAAATTCTATGGTAACAGTGGATAGACAGCTAACAACACAACGTCAGCCTGCCAGCGTATTCGAGAATCCGGCATGGCGCACGAAGTATCTGGTCGATGGCTGCGACCCGATCTCTCTGTCCGAGATGGCCCGCGTGTCGCTTCTCGACCGGGTTGATACGAAGTATATCTTCGGGGTGAGCCAGCTCTATGAAGTATTACCTCGGCTTGCGGGGCACTATCGCGTATTGGAGATCGAGGGGATGAGCCTGAACCGGTATCAAACGGTCTATTTTGATACCTCCGATTTCTGGCTTTACCGGCAGCATCATAATGGTTCGAATACTCGTTACAAGGTTCGTACTCGCAGGTATGTCGATTCGGATTTGAACTTCTTCGAGATCAAGCATAAGACCGGGTTCCGGACGGTTAAAACGCGCTTCCAGATTCCAAAAATGAAGCTGGAACTGGATAGAGATGCCGATGAGTTTGTTGTTTCGCATACCCCCCTTAAAGGGGATCAATTGGAGCCAAAGCTGTGGAATCAATATATGCGGACAACGCTCGTCAGCAAGCACCGCCAGGAGCGTCTGACCATTGATATAAATCTTGCCTTCGGCTGGGGAAATATGTGCATGGAACTGCCCGGTATTGTCATTGCCGAAGTGAAGCAGGAACGCCTCTCGATGGACTCTGAATTCATCCAGCAGATGCGGGCGCTGGGTATCCACCCGACCTCCTTCAGCAAGTATTGTATGGGAGCCTGTATGCTCTATGACGATCTGAAGAGCAACAACTTTAAACCAAATCTGCGGCAGGTGCAGAAAGTGTTACAAGGAGAATTAGTGCATGACTTCGTTCATTGATCCACTGGTGAGGTTCGCGATCAACTTTATCGTTGTCTTTGTGATCGTGAGATTCATCTACTACCCGCAGCGGCGGGATAAAAGCTATGTCTTTACGTTCATCGCATTCAATACGATCATCTTCTTTGTGATGGGGTTGTTGAACAGCACCGATATCAGCATCGGGGTGGGATTTGGCCTGTTCGCCATTTTCTCTATCCTGCGCTACCGCACCGATACAATCCCGATCCGGGAGATGACCTACCTGTTCATTGTGACGGCGCTCCCGGTGCTCAATGCCGTCCTGCTTGACAATCAGCAGTTCGCAGAACTCGCTGTCACCAACCTCGTCGTGATCGGGGTGCTGTATGTGTTGGAGCGCGGCTGGGGATTCAAATATGAAACCCGCAAAACGATCAACTACGAACGTATTGATATGATCCGCCCTGAGAATTGGCCACTTTTGCTTGAAGATTTACAGCAGCGTACCGGCCTGCCAATCCAGCGAATCGAGATCGGTAAGCTGAACTTCCTCCGCGATTCGGCAGTGATCCATATCTACTATGATGCGAGCCTGCTCGATTCCGATCAAGTCAGGTTTACGGCAAACGACAATGATGAGTATGTTGAAGATAAGTGACTCAAGGACTTTTGAGAAAGTAATCACTATGGGAGTAAAGAAATCCTCTGGCCTGCTGTGGATCGTCGGTCTGGCTGTGATAATCACCCTGTCGGGTTGCAGTCAGGTGCAGGATATATCCGTTCAAACCGGGGCTGAGATACAGGAAGTTAGTGAAACAGTCGTTGTTCAAGCAGATACAGAACAGTCGGTGGACACATCAGATGAGACCGTCAGATCAGATGAATGGGACGACTATTCTCACGGGAAGTCCACCGAACCGGATTACGATGTGGTCTTTCCTCAGGACGAGGTGAACTCTATCACCATTGCTATTAGTCCGGAGAACTGGCAGTTGATGCAGGATAACCTGATCGAGCTTATAGGCGAATTTGGAACCCGTCAGGGTGGCGGCGGTAGGCCCGGTCAGGGTGTCGCTGGTGGCGAAAGGCCGGAGGGTGAACCGCCCGAAGGTTTTGAACCTCCCGCTGATGGAGAGGGTATGGGTGGGAGACCGGATGGAGCTGGTGGGCCGGGCGGTGGTGGGCTTGATATGCTTGCTGAAAATCCCATCTGGGTGACCGCCGACATTGAGTTTGACGGCCAATCCTGGGCGAACGTGGGAATGCGCTTCAAGGGCAATTCTAGCCTGACCGGTGCCTGGGGCAGCGGCATCCTCAAGATGGGTTTTAAACTGGATTTCGATGAGTTTGAAGATGACTACCCGGAAATTGAGGATCAGCGCTTCTATGGCTTCCAACAGTTGAGTTTTTCCAGCAATTTCAATGACTCCTCACTGCTGTGGGAGAAGGTTGCCGCCGATATTTTCCGCGAGGCGGGTGTGCCGTCGGCGAATACCGCGTTCTATGCCGTTTACATTGATTATGGCGAAGGCCCGGTCTACTTTGGGTTGTATACAGTCCTTGAAATGATTGATGATACTGTCATTGAAACCCAGTTCGACGATGATAGTGGGAATGTCTACAAGCCGGAGGGCAATGCCGCTTCCTTTGCCGAAGGCACCTATGATGAGACGGACTTCGATAAAGAAACCAATCAGGACGAAGCCGATTACAGCGATGTTCTCGCGCTCTATGAAGCACTGAATGCAGATACCCGTACCACCGATCCGGAAACGTGGCGCAGCGACCTGGAAGCCGTGTTCGACGTTGATGATTTTCTGAACTGGCTGGCGGTCAATTCCATCATTCAGAACTGGGATACCTATGGACAGATGGCCCACAACTACTATCTCTACAATGATCCTGCAACAGGGCAGTTGACCTGGATGCCCTGGGATAACAACGAGGCATTGACTGATCGTGACGGTGGTAGAGGCGGACGGGAGAACGCTGGTTCCTCCTCTCTTGATCAGGATGATGTGGGTGAAAACTGGCCCCTGATCCGCTATCTGCTCGATGATCCGGTCTATCATGAACGCTATGTTGGATATGTAGAGAACACGATCACTAGTGTTTTTGTGCCGGACGATATGGTCGAGCGATACACCGCGCTCCACGATATGATCGCTCCGTATGTGATTGGCGAAAATGGCGAAATTGATGGGTATACCTATCTCACCACCGAAGATGAATTCGATACCGCGCTGGCCGAGTTGATTGACCACGTCTACAGCCGTTATGAGGTAGCCCAGGAGTATCTCGACACCCAATAATCCGGTTTGGCTTTGATCCTTTTGTCTCCTTTTTCCTGGAGCCAAGCGTTCGGCAGTTGAACGTATGGCTTCAGTTTCTTCCCTACACAAAGACTCTTTATCATCGATTTTTACCTCCGGCTGTTTTATCGGCAGGATTTCCTGATTTTTTAAGACAAAAAAGTTGATCGAGCCTGTAATGCGAGGTAGAATAAATGTTCGGTTATTTATCGAACTCAGACGGTCATTTTGACGTGAAAAGCGGTAGTTCAGACTATTTTAAGCGAGGGTTTTTGGAATTATGGCGCAGGACAAGATCGTTGTGCGTGGTGCCCGTGAGCATAACCTGAAGAACATTGATGTCGAGATTCCGCGTGATCAACTGGTTGTTATCACCGGGCTGTCCGGTTCGGGGAAATCGTCTCTGGCCTTCGATACCATTTTTGCCGAAGGCCAGCGTCGTTATGTCGAATCCCTTTCGGCCTACGCCCGCCAGTTTCTTGGCCGCATGGACAAACCCGATGTCGACCAGATCGAAGGGCTAAGCCCGGCAGTCTCCATCGACCAGAAGGGAGTCAGCCGAAACCCGCGTTCGACGGTAGGCACTGTCACCGAGGTTTATGACTATCTGCGTCTGCTCTTTGCGCGGGTTGGGACTCCTCACTGCCCCGAATGTGGCCGCGAAGTAGGCCGCCAGAGTGCCCAGCAGATCGTCGATTTGATCCGCGAATTGCCTGATGGCACCCGCATCCAGATTCTTGCCCCGCTGGTCAAAGATCGTAAGGGCCATCATCAGCGAGTTCTGGAAGATGTGCAGAAGGCCGGGTTTGTCCGCGTTCGCATTGATGGCGAGGTCTATGACGCCGACACCCAGGTTGAATTAGCGCGTTACGAAACCCACACAATAGAAGTGGTGGTCGACCGTTTAGTTGTCCGCCATTATGCTGATGAAGTCTCTGAAGAATCGACTTCAGCCGTCTACCGCCTCACCGACAGTGTCGAAACCGCTCTCGAAATGGGTGATGGAATCGTCATCGTCAACCTGCCCGAAAAAGAGGAAGACACGCTCTATTCGGAGCATCTATCCTGTGCTCACTGTGGCCTGAGTTTCCCCGAATTGGAACCCCGGTCGTTTTCGTTCAACAGCCCCCACGGGGCCTGCCCCGGCTGTGAAGGATTGGGTTTCCAGCAGGAGATCGACCCCGAACTTGTCGTTCCCGATCGGGATGTGACGCTCCGCGAAGGGCCGTTCAGTGCCTCCGGTTGGAACACCTGGGATAGCAATGGCTGGGCACGCCAGATCGTGATCTCCCTCGCCGATTTCTATCAGATGGATTTGGATGCACCCTGGCGTGACCTGTCCGAGGAAGCCCGCCAGATTTTGCTGTATGGATCGGGTGATCAGTACATCCCGGTCGATTATATCGGCTCCGATGGACGGCAGCTCCGGCACAGCACCCGTTACGAAGGGATTGTCCGCAACCTCGAACGCCGCTACCGCGAAACCACGTCTGATTATATTCGCCAGTCAATCGAAGAATTCATGTCCGAGCGTCCCTGCCCGGTCTGTGAGGGTGAGCGTGTCAACCCGGTTGCCCGTGCTGTGACGATTGCTGATCAGAATATCACCCAGATCACGAAACTGCCGGTCAACCGTCTTCTCGATTGGGTTTCCGCACTGAAAGGCTTGAACGGCGGTCCGTCCCTCCTCTCCGAACGAGACCTGACCATTGCCCACCAGGTCTTGAAAGAGATCGAGTCCCGCTTGCAATTCATGGTCAATGTCGGTTTGGATTACCTCACCCTGGATCGATCCGCCGGGTCACTGTCCGGTGGTGAAGGGCAGCGAATCCGTCTTGCCACGCAGATCGGCTCCCGCTTGATGGGCGTCCTCTATGTACTTGACGAACCCAGTATCGGCCTGCATCAGCGCGATAACCTGCGCCTGATCCAGACCCTTGAAGGCATGCGCGATCTGGGTAACACGCTCCTCGTCGTCGAACACGACGAGGAAACTATCCAGCATGCCGACTGGATCATTGACCTGGGGCCTGGGGCAGGGGAGCACGGCGGTGAAATCGTTGCCGAAGGGACAGTTGAAGATATCCTCAACCATCCCGAATCGCTTACCGGTGCTTATCTCTCCGGTCGGCGCTGTATTCCTGTCCCCGAAAAGCGTCGAAATGGCAACGGCCAGGCGATCACCGTCAGGGGTGCGCGTGAGAACAATCTTAAGAGTATCGACGTTCGTATCCCCCTCGGTCGTCTGGTCTGCATCACCGGTGTATCCGGGAGTGGAAAGAGCAGCCTGCTCATCGAAGTGCTCTACAACCGGCTCGCCCAGATAGTCAATGGAAGTCGTATCCGGGCCGGTGATCACGATTCCATCGAGGGGGTCGAATACATCGACAAGATCATCAATATCGACCAGTCCCCCATTGGCCGGACTCCGCGCAGCAACCCGGCTACCTATACCAAGCTCTTCGATCCAATCCGCGACCTGTTTGCCGAACTCCCCGAAAGCAAGATCAGGGGATACAAAACCGGTCGTTTTAGCTTCAATGTCAAGGGTGGTCGCTGCGAAGCCTGTGCCGGGCATGGGATGATCAAAGTCGAGATGCAGTTCCTCCCCGATGTCTATGTTCCCTGTGATGTCTGTCACGGTAAACGTTACAATCGGGAGACGCTCCAGGTGCGCCTCAAAGGGCGCAGTATCGCTGATGTTCTGTCGATGACGGTCAGTGAAGGACTGGAGTTCTTCGACGCTTTTCCGAGTATTATGAGCAAGCTGGAAACCCTCGGTGCCGTTGGGCTGGGTTATATTCGTCTTGGCCAGTCGGCGACGACCCTCTCCGGCGGTGAGGCGCAGCGTGTCAAATTGAGCCGCGAATTGGCGAAACGTTCGACCGGCCAGACCCTCTATGTGCTCGATGAGCCGTCAGTTGGCCTGCATGCCGCCGATGTCGCCCGCCTGATCGATGTCTTGCAGCAGTTGGTCGACCAGGGCAACACAGTGCTGATAATTGAGCACCAGCCTGATATCATCAAAGTGGCTGATTATATCATTGACCTCGGCCCGGAAGGTGGCGAGGCCGGTGGAGAGGTTGTGGCGGAAGGCACCCCCGAAGAAGTCGCCGCCGTGCCGGAGAGCTACACGGGTCAATTCTTGAAAGAAATATTGGAGACGCAGGCCCAGCGCGCCTGATAACTGGATAATCGATGGTTGAATTGAGCAAAAACAAAAGAATGCTGATCGTCACCGCGCATCCCGATGACGAGTCATTTGCAATGGCAGGTTCGATAGCTCGGTATGTCAACGAAGGCGTTAGCGTATACCTGATCTGTGCCACAAACGGCGATGTCGGGGAAGTCGCCCCGGTGTTTATGGAAGGCTTCGACACGGTCGCCGAACTTCGTCTCGCCGAACTCTCCTGCGCTGCCGAAACACTTGGCCTTTCCGGTCTGACCCTTCTTGGTTACCGCGATTCGGGCATGGCAGGTACAGAAGATAATCGTCACCCCGACAGTCTCTGTTCGGCCAGCCTCGATGAGGTTTCCGGGCGTATCACTCATGTCATCCGCGAACTGCGCCCTCAGGTCGTCGTGACCTTCGATCCCTACGGCGGGTACGGTCATCCCGACCATATTGTGGTTCATGACGCCACTGTTCAGGCATTCGACGCCGCCGGTGATCCAGATCAGTATCCCGACCAGTTAAATGATGGCCTGCTCCCTTATCAGCCGCAGAAGCTCTATTATCATACATTTGACCGTCGGTTGGTGAGCCTGACCATCAACCTGATGCCTCTCTTTGGCACCGACCCCGAACGGATGGGCAAAAATGGCGATATCAACTTCCGGGAAATTACCGCTCACTCCTATCCGATCCACGCCCGCATCAATACCCGTATGGTCGAGGAGCAGGCACAGCAGGCACGGGAGTGTCATGCCAGCCAGTTGGGCGGGCTGACCCGACCAGGGCTGTTACAGCGATTGATGGTGCTTTTCCAGAATCAACACGTCGATACCTATATGCGGGCCTATCCGCCTGTGAACGGTTCCCGTGTTCGTGAGCGCGATCTGTTTGAAGATGTAGTGCTGAATTGATGAGGCTCCGATGAAGATCGATGTTCTTCCGGTTGGGTGGATCGAAACCAACTGCTATCTCGTCACCTGCGGGGAAACCCGCGAGGCCATCCTGATCGACCCCGGCTGGCCGGATGATTCGATCGCGCACCGTATAGCCGAACGGCAGGCGCAGGTTAAATTGATTGTCAACACCCATGCTCATTTCGACCATATCGGTGGAAACGCCGCCTTCGTTGAGTCTACCGGGGCACCGCTGGCGATTCACGAATTGGAAGTTCCGTTGCTCGAAAGCGGCGGCGCGGCATCGGTGTTCGATCTCCACATCGACCCCAGCCCGCCCCCTGATCGTCTCCTCGAACCCGGCGAGGTGTTGAAGATCGGCAGTCTCAATCTAAAGGTTCTTTTCGTTCCCGGCCATACGCCCGGTCATATCGCCCTGTACGAACCCGATCACAAAGTCGTGTTTGTCGGCGACGCGCTGTTCCGGGATGGCGTTGGTCGCACCGATCTCCCCGGCGGCAGCACCCCGACCCTGCTCGCATCGATTCGAAACGAACTGCTTACCCTCCCCGATGATGTCACCGTCTATTCCGGCCACGGCTCCGAAACCACCATCGGTGATGAGCGCCTGAACAACCCCTGGCTCTGACAATACAATAGGTACGCTGTAAACTTGGATTTTATAAGATCCCTCGCCATAGGGAGAGGGGATTTAGGGGTGAGGGCAGAACCGTCAGGTAAACAACTAATTGTCGCTGGTCCCTGGCATCATCAACTTCACCACGTTCTGCCCATCCCTGCTGAGAATCCAGTCGAGCAGCGACGCCAGATCATCTTCTGGTTCACTCTGACACACAAAAACCACCGATGTTGTCAGTGGGTAGTGATTCGTTGAGACGTTCTCCAGGGTAGGGGAGACGCCCTTATAGGCGAGTACCTTCACGTCTTCGTTCAGAGCGTGATGCGGAATGTAGCCGATTGCCCCCGGTGTATTGCCCACGACATGAAGCTCGTTTGAATCACTGGTCGCTATCTGCGCGGTCGATGATATGCCTGATCCCCTCAATATCAGTTCCTCGAAAGCGATCTGCGCTGAACTGTTGCCTTCCCGTACGACCGGCAGATATTGGACTGTTTCGTTCTGAACTGGCTGATCGCCAAAGATCGCCCGCGCTGTTTGCCGATCGATATCGATCAACTCGCTGCTGGGATGGGTAATGAATACAAGATACTCGTATCCAATGACGACTTGATATAGTTCCGGGTCCGTCGATGGGTGGAAAAGCAGGGCGGCGTCGACCTCGCCGCTTTTTACAGCTTCAATGGCGGTGCTTCTGCTGCTGGGGATCAGCGCAAGCACGGCATCGGGTCTTTCTGTTTCGTAGGCGTTCAGCAGCCGCTCGCCAAGCTGCTGAGTCGATCCGTCCGTCGCCAGGCTGATACTCGTCGTTGTTACCTGTGGATCGGCCAGGGTTGAACAGCCCGATACAATTAGTATTGCCAACAGTATAATGATGCTTCCCGGCCTCGAATGTTCCACATCACCTCCTGAAAAAGTAGACAGCCAGACTGATCAAGGATGCGACAATGCAGTAGATGGCAAACGGGTTTGTAGACCGCGTCCTGAGATAGTTCAACAGCCATTTGATCACGAAGTAGGTGCTGGCCAACGCTGTGATGAAACCGGCCACCAGCGAACCAACCGCCACCGGCTCGATTCCATTCGCTGCCAGTTCGATGATCAGCACGATCCCGGTTCCGATGATCAAAGGGGCAGATAGCAGGAAGCTGAACCGTGCCGCGTCTTCCCGGCGGATGTTCCGGAATCTTGCGGCGGCAATCGTTGCCCCTGATCGACTGACGCCGGGGAAGATCGCCAGTACCTGCATCAACCCGATGATCGCTCCGTCTTTCCAGATCATCTCCGGGATGCGGCGCATCTGTTTGCCGATTCGTTCGCTACTGAACAACAGTGCGGCTGTGACGAGCAGCATCAGTGCAGCGACAAGCGGAACCTGGAACACTTCTTCGAAGAAGCTCTGGAAAAGCCCTCCAATAACGGCGGCGGGGATCGTTCCCAGGATGATCAACATGATCAGCCGCAGGTTTTCATCTTCGTCAATGGATACGCGTTTTTCCGGGCTGAACAGTCCGCCGATCCAGCGCAGCAGGCTGGTGATCATATCGAGCCATTCCCTGTAGAAAAAGATCAGTATACCGCTGACCGTACCGATATGGACGATGACCGTGAAGGTCAGTCCTGGTGATTCCCATCCGAGCAGCCAGGGTATCAGGATAAGGTGCCCTGAGCTTGAAACCGGGATGAATTCGGTTGCTCCTTGAATGAGTCCGAGGATGATGGATTGAATGATAGTCAAGTTGTAGATTCCTTATGTCGTCTCAGTCTGTCGATAGATGGTAGTAATTACGTGCATACGTATCGAATCGTTTCTCGATGATTGCCTGGCGCATTTCCTTTGCCAGCCGGATCAGTGTCCTCAGATTGTGGATCGACAGCAGCGTCGCACCGAGCATCTCCTTGCTTTGAACCAGATGCCTGAGATAGGCACGGCTGAAGTTCTGGCAGGTGATGCAGTCGCAGTCGGCGTCGATTGGCGCTTCGTCGGTCGTGTTTTCCGCGTTCTTGATGTTGATCCTGCCGGTTCTGGTCATCGCTGCGCCGTGCCGCGCCAGCCGGGTCGGCAGCACGCAGTCGAAGATGTCGATTCCCCGTTTGACGCCCTGTATCAGGTCTTCGATGGTGCCGACCCCCATCAAATACCGGGGCTTGTTCTCCGGCAGGCAGGGATTGACGATCTCCAGCGTCCGGTACATATCGGCTTTACTCTCCCCGACCGACAGCCCGCCGATGGCATAGCCGGGGAAATCCATTCCGGTGAGTTGTTCCGCCGATTCTTTCCGCAGATCGTCGAAGATGCCACCCTGTACAATCCCGAACAACGCCTGCTTGTCACGGTTTGTCCAGGCATTTAAACACCGTTCGGCCCATTGGGTGGTGCGTTTCATTGATGTGCGGCAGGTTTCGTGATCGTCGGGATCGCTCAATTCGTCGAAGCACATGATGATGTCGGCCCCCAGGTTTTGCTGGATGCATATCGAGCGTTCCGGGGTAAAAAGGTGTTCTGACCCATCGATGTGCGAACGGAACGTAACGCCCTCGTCGTCGATTCGGTTGATATCACCCAGGCTCCACACCTGGAAGCCGCCGCTGTCGGTCAGGATCGGGCCGTCCCATCCCATGAACGGGTGCAGTCCGCCCAGGCCGCCGATCACCTCGTCGCCGGGCCGCAGGTACAGGTGATAGGTGTTTGCCAGTACCAGCGATGCGCCCAGGTCGCGCAGTTGATCGGGGGTGACGCCCTTGACCGTTGCCTGCGTCCCGACCGGCGCAAAAACCGGGGTTTCGAGCACCCCGTGTGAAGTGTGAAAGGCACCCGCGCGCGCCTCTCCGTCCTTTGCGATTAACTCAAAAGCATGTTTTTTCATAGGCACAGGGAATGATTATACCACTGCCCTGCTTGAGGAAGCGATACGGGGACAAAATCTGTGTTTATTGATCTGGTTTCTTATGAACGGTGACAGAACCGCCATTTATGCATGCAAATAGGTATCGTCGATATAGTCGATGACCCGTCTGGCAGGTTTGGCTGCCCACAACTGACTGATTTTACTCAGTTTTTCGAGTGACGGTTCGTCTAGCCGCAGCTTACCCGGCTCAATGGCATCCGACATGGTAAAGAGTGCCTGCGCTGCTTTTTGTGCGTCCAGTATCTCTGCGACATGGGCCAGGTATAGAAATGGATCATGTTCCTGGAAGTCGGTGATCTTACATTGAGCGATTGTGCTGCGGGACCACCACACCAGTGATTCTGGTATCCGTCCCCGGTCGAACTCAGCTAACCCGGCAACGGAGTAGAGGCGGTATTTCCTGGGGCACTTGGGGATGGCTTCTACCGCGACCTCAAGCGCTTCGTCGGCGAATTTCCGCTGATAATAGATATAGGCGATCATGAATGGGATAAGATCGTTATCCGGGTACATCTTCATCAGCGACTTGGCGTATTCAATGGCATCCATCACATTGCCGGTGTCTCGCAGTTCGGCGATGTGGACAAGCTCAGGGATACTCCGTTCGTCCCGGTTATCCTTGATCTCCTCAAAGGGAAGACTGATGCACATATTATAGAATTTTTCTTCTCGATCCATCTTCTGCTATCCTCAAATTACGGCTGGTGATGCGCATCAAAGTTGTGCTGTCTTAGAATAGCATATCCTGTCGGCTACGAAAAGGGCAGCAATTCCTATCAGGTAAAATAGCAGCCTGTGAACGATGAAAAATGTCATTACTGCATAGTACAGAATGGCATTGACTACAATTACCGGTATGCTACAATTGGGTTGAAGACCATTCGTGTACGAATGCTTGGCCCCTGATTAAGCATAAGCCATTTAGCTGTTAACTCTTCTAACTGATTTAGATTTTTGATTGACTACCAGTTTTATCTCAGTGAAAGTGAGGCAGGTCACATGGGTGAATGGAAAACTCCAGATGATTGTAAATATACCAGAACCGATGAATGGATCAGGGTTGAAGGTGACGAAGCTGTAATCGGTATTACCGATTACGCCCAGGATCAGCTTTCCGATCTGGTTTATGTTGATCTGGATGACTCGGAAATTGGCGCTTCGATAGCCAGGGGCAGCGCTTTTGCCGAAGTGGAATCGGTCAAGGCCACGTCCGAAGTGGCGGCTCCGGCCTCCGGTGAAGTGATCGCCGTCAACGAGCAGTTGAGCGATACGCCGGAAACGATCAACGAAGACCCTTACGGTGAAGGGTGGCTGGTGCGCATCAGGCTGTCCGATCCTTCAGAATTATCCGATTTGATGGATGCTGCCGCCTATGAAGCTTACTGCGCCGGGCGTGAATAGCGTGGCGTGATCCGCTGGTCATACGAGCGAGTCGGCTGATCGCAGCAGGCACGGTTTCTGTATTCTAACACTTCTCTCATCATGCCGGGCTGATGGCATAGCCCGGTTTTGTGGTTTTTAATGGCAAAGTGCCATCGCTGGCAATGGAGGTCATGACATGGGGTATCTGCCACACACAGTCCAGGATATAAAAAAGATGTTGGATGCTGTTGGGGTGGAACGTGTTGAAGATTTATTCGAGGATGTTCCCGAATCGGTTCGCTACCCGTCGATCTTACTTCCCGACGGCCTTTCCCAGATGGAGGTTGCCGGGCTGCTTGAAGCCGTGAGCCAGGAGAATGTGCCGGGTGCGAAGACGGCCAATTTCCTGGGGGCCGGGGCTTACAATCATTTTGTGCCGCCGGTCGTCGATCACGTCCTGAGTCGTGGAGAGTTCTACACAGCCTACACGCCTTACCAGCCGGAAGTCAGCCAGGGGACGCTTCAAGCTGTTTTTGAGTATCAAAGCATGATCTGCGCCCTGACCGGCATGGAAGTCTCGAATGCCAGCCACTATGACGGGGCCACTGCCCTCGCCGAAGCGGTCATTCTCGCCCTCAACCAGTTCCGGGGCAAACGCAGGAAGATCGTCCTGTGCCCCGGCGTTCATCCCGAATACCGGCAGGTGGTTCACACTTATACACAGGGTATGGGCCTTGTTATCGTCGGCGAGTCGGATTGCTATGTTGATGTAGGCCGCATCACCGGCAGCATCGACGAAAACACGGCATTGGTCGCCGTGCAGGTTCCCGATTTCTTCGGCGAAGTCAATCCGCTAACCCCGGTCGTCGATGCTGCTCACGCGCATGGTGCGCTCGTTTGTGTCGTCGCCGACCCCATCAGCCTGGGCATGTTGAAGCCGCCCGGCTGGTACGGGGTCGATATCGTCGTCGGTGAAGGCCAGGGATTGGGCATCCCACTCAGTTTTGGTGGGCCGTATCTTGGGTTTTTTACCACGCGTGAGAAATATGTCCGCCGGATGGCCGGGCGGCTGGTCGGTGAAACCACCGACCGTGACGGCGAACCCGGCTACGTCCTGACGCTTTCTACCCGCGAGCAGCACATCAAGCGTGACCGGGCATCGAGCAATATTTGTACCAACCAGGGCCTGATGGCGCTGGCAGCGGCAGTCTATCTGAGTGTGATGGGCAAGTACGGCCTGCGTGAAGTCGCTGAACTCTGTTATCACAAATCTCACTACGCCGCTGGGGAGATCGACAAGCTGGCTGGTTACGAACTGCTTTCAAGGAATCCATTCGTCAAAGAGTTTGTGATCCAGTGCCCGATCCCGGTTGAGGAGATCAACCATCACCTGCTGCATGAATACGACATCGTTGGTGGCTTCGATCTCGAACAGATTTACCCGGATCGGGTAAACCAGATGCTGGTCGCTGTCACCGAAATGAACTCAAAACTGGAAATAGATGACCTTGTTCAGGGGTTGTCGGAGGTGTCCGGATGAAAGAGCCTTTGATCTACGACCTGAGTTCTCCAGGACGGCATGGTGTTACGATGCCGGAACCGGACGTTCCGTTAACCGAACTGCCCGCCGATCTTCTCCGCGACGATCTCGACCTCCCGGAGGTCAGCGAGATCGACGTGGTGCGCCACTATCTCCGGTTGTCCCAGCGGAATTACGCCGTTGACCGGGGATTCTACCCGCTTGGCTCCTGTACCATGAAATACAATCCCAAGCTGAACGAAGACATGGCCCGACTGCCGGGCTTCGCGGCGGTGCATCCCTATCAGCCCCTTGAGACGATCCAGGGTGCCCTTGCGGTGATGTACGAAGTTCAGCAGTGGCTGGGCGAGCTGAGCGGCTTCGACGGTATCTCCTTACAGCCCGCTGCCGGTGCGCATGGCGAGCTGACCGGTGTCCTGATGATGCGTCGCTATCACCTCGACCGGGGCGATGAGAAGCGGACCAAAATCCTGATCCCCGATTCGGCGCATGGTACCAACCCCGCCAGCACGACCATGAGCGGCCTCAATGTCGTTGAAATCCCGTCAGATGATCGCGGCAACATCGATCTTGGTGCGCTACGGGCCGAATGTGACAACACTGTTGCCGGGATCATGATCACCAATCCCTCCACGCTGGGCCTGTTCGATGAAAACCTCGAAGCCGTCATTGCCATGATTCATGACTGCGGTGGCCTGGTTTATGGGGACGGTGCGAATTTCAACGCGCTTATGGGAATCGTCAGGCCGGGCGATCTCGGTTTCGACGTTATGCACTTCAACCTGCACAAGACCTTCGCCACACCGCACGGGGGAGGGGGGCCGGGTTCGGGGCCGGTTGGCTGCCTCGCGCACCTGTCGCCTTATCTGCCCGGCCCGATTGTTGGGGCGAACCTCGACGAGAACGGCGAACATATGCCGGGTGACTACTATCTGACGATGCCCCAAAAGACGATAGGTCGTGTCAAGGCGTTCTATGGCCAATTTGGCGTGATCGTCCGTGCATTTGCCTACGTGCTCGTCTGTGGCAGCGATGGTCTCAGGCATGCCAGCGAGATGGCTGTCCTCGCCGCCAACTACCTTCGTGTGCGCCTGCGCGATACCTATCATGTGCCCTATGATCGCGTCTCGATGCATGAGTTCGTTGCCGAGGGTCATTTTGCCGACGCGCCGGACATTCACGCGCTCGATATTTCCAAGCGGCTGATCGACTACGGCTTCCACCCACCGACCAACTACTTTCCGCTGATCGTCCCTGAGGCGCTGATGATCGAGCCGACTGAGACGGAAAGCATCGAGACGCTCGATGCTTTCGCCGAGGCGATGCTGGCCATTGCCCGCGAAGCCCGCGAGCAGCCGGAACTGCTCCACGACGCGCCGCATTCGGCACCGGTTAAACGTCTCGATGAGGTGGCGGCGGCCAAGAACCTGATTCTCTGCTGCCGACCTGTGTTCAATGTCGATGAAGGTAAGTAGCCAGAAGCTCTGTGTTTGCTGACTTGCCTTCTGGGTAAACTGTGTTAAAACAGAAAAACGACCCGTCCGAGAAGAGCGTTTGCCGGTGCCAACCGATCAGTAGGAGTGGGAGCACATGTCTGATGAAGATTTGCTGCTGGTAATGCCGATCAAAAGTGACGGCCTTCAGGTCATGAGTGGGCCGGGAACACAGCATGCCGTTATGACAACCGTCTATATTGGCGACAATCTGGTTGTCATCGAGCCGAAGGACAAGGCGCTGGGTAAAATCGGGCGGCAGGATCTGTGGATAGAAATCCGCACGCGGGATGGCGTTTCAGGTTTCATCAATGCGCAGTTCGTGCAGAAGGTCACCACTGCCCCGGCTGGCACCGAGCCAGAATACACGCCAATCGAAGAACCGATCACCTACATGACGTCACCGGTCGGCCATGCACTGGCCGGAATTCACGGCCCCGCCGATCCCGATGCCTGGGCCTGGGATGGGACGGCCTTCAGCATTGTCCGTGATTCGCGGATGGAAGCGGTCAAGCTGATGGGCGGCGGGGACGTGGGGGCCAATATCGTCAATCCCCTGCGTTCACTCGGCGTGAGGTTCATCCTGGCCCGGCTCTACGCCAAGTTCCACGAAAACCGAACGGTTGAGAGTTTCGTCGATGAAGTGCTTCGCTCTGTCAGCCAGCTTTACGGAGCCGGAGTTCGTTACTTCGAAGTCCACAACGAGCCGAACATCCGCCAGGACGAAGGGATGTGGATCGCCTGGCAGAATGGCCGCGAGTTCGGCGATTTCTTCGTCAAGGCCCGCGTCCAGCTCAAGCGCCACTTCCCCGACGCCCTGTTCGGTTGGCCCGGTGTTTCCGATGGGCCGGATGCCTCTTACCCGGATGGCACCCCGGTTCGCTATGAAGGCGCGCGTTTCAGAAAAGAAGCCGACTTCGCCATGCAGAAAGCCGATTTTATCTGCATGCACACCTACTGGGGGCACTTCGGCCTGACCTATCAGGATTCGCTGAACGATGTCAAGCGCTACGCCGATCAGTTCCCCGACAAGGAAATCTTCGTCACCGAGTTCAGCAACAACAATCCTGATGTCGACAAAGCTGACAAAGGCCGCGAGTACATCAAGTTTTACACGCAGGCTAAACGACAGCTTCCGTCGAATGTCGGTGCCCTGTTCTCGTTTGTGCTCTCGTCCTCTTACGGGTACCCGCACGAAACCTGGCGCGATAGTCCGATCCCCTGGGTGGTCGGGCAGCGTACTGGCTAAATTCTGATATTCAGATGTATGAAAGCGGTTCGCCGAGTGCGGGCCGCTTTTGTTGTCTCTTCATCGCGGCCTGCTATACTATGTCACTCGATAATCCTATTGAATTCGATTGTGAGTAGAAAATGTCAGGTGAGGAATCGGCAAAAGATCGGAAAACCGGCTGGCTCGACAACCTGATCATCACCAAGCGCATGCTTGGCATCGCCTTGATCGCGCTGGGTATGGTGATTGTAATCGGGACGTTTGCTGTCGATCTGTTTGGAGTCGGCAAGTGGGGCGGGATCGGCCCGTCGCAGCGATTGGCGATTGCCGGGGGAGTTCTGATTGCGCTGGTTGGTGTGACACTCATCCCGCTCGGTGATCGCCCTGCCTGACGCCCGCCGAATCAACAGAAAGTTCACTCCCAGCTTATGAGTATTTCAGCCGGAAACGCGAAACCTAACCCACTCGATCTGATCCTCCTCTGGCTTGGCCGCATCCTGATGGGCCTCGCCGTGCTTGCGCTCGTTTTCCTGTTTGTCGTCTTTGTGATTCTGGCTATCAACCTGATCCAGTTCCCTTTTGATTACGATCAGGGCGAGGGCTTCGAGCTGTGGAACGCGGTGCTGTTCAGCCAGGGGCGCTGGATTTATACCGACAACGAGGTCTACCCCTTTTATTCATCGCTCTACGGCCCGGTCTACCCGCTTCTGATGACTCCACTGGTCGCGCTGTTCGGCCCCCATATCGCCGTTGGCCGGGCACTGACCTTCGCCGTGACGCTGATCTGCGGTGGCGTGATCTACAGCATCGTCTATCGTGAAACCCACGACCGGTTGATGGCGGTGATCGCCGCCCTGCTGTTCTTTGCTTCGAACTTCGTCTATCAGATCGGGGCGCTGTGCCGCCAGCACATGACGATGGTGATGTTCGATCTGCTCGGTGTGGCGCTGATCGCCCGCGCCGTCGAAGAATCCGACAATCGCCGCGCTCATCGTTACATCGTCCTGTCTCTGCTCTGCCTGATGCTGGCCGGTTTCACGAAACCTCTAGCGCTGGCGGCGGTTCTGGCCGTATTCGCGTTTTTGTTCCTCCGGCGGCCAAAATGGGCGATTTTATACGGCATTGGCTTTGGGCTTGTGGTTGGCCTCGTTTTCTGGCTGCTCAACGTAGCGACCGGTGGGTACTGGGTCACCAACATGATCACCGCCAACACCAATCCCTTCGTCACTGGGCAGGCGGAACTGTTCTACCGGCAGTGGTTCAGCCTCCACCCGGTGATCACCATTTTGGGGTTCGGCTATGTGCTTTACACCATCTACCTCGATAGGATCAGCGTCTACAGCCTGTATTATCTCGCGGCGGTTGCCTTTGGAGCCTTAAGCGGCAAATGGGGGGCGGGCCTGTCATATTTCGTCGATGCGATTGTCGCCGCCTGCATTGGGACGGGAATCGGGCTGGCGGTTTTGCGCCGCTGGCTGCAATCCCGGCCTCGCAAGCGCCGACCAGATCAGCCCTGCTGGAAGTCGATCGGGCTGACTGCCTACGGAATCGTCGTCCCGATCCTGCTGCTTGTGCAGTTCCGGGCGAATCTCCATATGCCGCTCGATCTGCCCCTGACACGGCCCGTCGCCGCGCTGCTCAACATTCCCTCCGAATCGCCCAACCGCTTCCGCCAGGACTATTTCGATACGGTGGGCTATACCCAGTTGGGTCACCTGACCACCGACGCCGATATCGAGGCGGGTTACCAGATCGTCGAATGGGTGGAAAGCACCCCCGGCCCGGCCTGGACGGAGGAGGCGATGCTTTCGCTCCTTGCCGGGAAAGATGAAGTTGTCACCGATCCGTTGGTGCTCTACAATCTGTATCAGAATGGCAACCTCGACGTGAGCGAGATGATCCGCATGATCGACGCGCAGGAATTTGGTATCGTGGTCTATCGCGCCCGCTTCTACCCGATCCCGGTCTTGCAGGCCATCGAAGAAAACTACGGGCTGGTCGACCAGATCGAGATGAACGGCTTTGTCTACGATATTCTGCTGCCCCGCACCGATGTCGACTGATCGATCAATCTTGTGATAAACGGCAAACCCCGACCATTTTGCCGGGGTTTTGTGTTCCTGTGGGCGGTACAAGACTCGAACTTGTGACCCCCTCCTTGTAAGGGAGGTGCTCTATCCAACTGAGCTAACCGCCCGAATACGGGGGATTATAGCCACCGGGGGTAGGGAGTGTCAACTGTAGTTGATATTACGGTTCAAATGGCTGCTCAAATGGATTTTCATCAGAGTCATGGAAGAACAACTGTATGTCCATGACCGAGCATTCGTAACCCATTGTGCCCTCGTTGTCGTAGGTGCCAAGTATCCGAACGGCTCTAACATACTTGTCTAAAGCAGCTTCGTACTGCTCTTCTTCTTGCAGTGATTTCGCTTTTTTATAGGGGATCATGGCAATCGACCAACGAATTTGGCCTTCTAGGGACATTCCGACTGCTTGAATGTATTGCCGTGCTGCAAGGGAAATCGCTCCCTTTTGAAAGCTTTCCTTCGCTACTTCAGCTTTGTAGTTGACGTCAACAAAACGATCAAAGCCCTGATGTGCGAGAACTAGCAATACAGACAGGATGATCACGACCAAAGCGATTACTACTAATATCAACCATAAACTTGGTTTATCTTGACTGCCTTGTTTGGTCGTCATATCCGCTTCTTAGATGCGGGGCAGCACAACGCCCTTCTGATCCTGGTACTTGCCATCCCGATCCGCGTAACTCGTCAGGCATTCCTCGTCACCTTCGAAGAACAAGACCTGTGCGATCCCCTCGTTCGCATAGACTTTCGCCGGGAGCGGAGTCACGTTGCTGATCTCCAGTGTGATGATCCCCTCCCAACCGGCTTCGAGCACCGTCGTAGGAATCAATACGCCCGCCCGGATGTAAGTCGATTTGCACAGCACGATCCCGCTGACGTTGCGCGGCATCCTGACCCGTTCCACCGACCGGGCCAGTACGAAAGAGTTCGGCGGGATGACACATATATCGCCTGTATAGTCGACGTAGGCGCTCGGATCGAAGTTTTTCGGATCGACGATGGTCGAGTGGACATTCGTAAAGACCTTGAACTCGTTCGCCACGCGGATATCGTAGCCGTAGGACGACAATCCATACGAGATCACGCCGTTGCGTGTCTGCCCCTCGACGAACGGCTCAAGCAAGCCGTGATTCTGCGCCATCTCTTTGATCCAGGTATCAGCTTTCAGCCCCATAAGGTGGTTTCTCCGGTTTGTTGTTGAAGGTATGTCTACATCTGATCGGGGGCGCTCATTCCCATCAGTTCGAGCGTCCGCCTGATCACGATCCGCGCCGCCGCGTATAGCTTCAGGCGGGCTTTTGCCAGGTCTTCCGGTACGTCGCTGTACAGCGCCCGGATTTCTTCGTAGATCGGGTGGAACGTCCTTGCCAGTTCCTCGTGTGCCCAGAACGCGATCTTGTGTGGGGCCAGTTCGTCAACTGCCAGATCGATGATCTCCGGCAGTTCGAGCAGCTTGCGGATTAGCGCCAATTCACGTGGATCGGCGAGCAGGCTGACATCCCCATCGTCGGCGAAGACGCCTCGTTCGGCGGCTACCCGCTCGATACTCGCACAGCGCACGTGTGCGTTCTGGATATAATAGACCGGGTTTTCGTTTGACTGCTTGCGTGCCAGTTCCAGGTCGAAATCCATGTGACTTTCCGGGCTGCGGGCCAGCATGAAATAGCGCACCGCGTTCGGGCCGACGTCGTTGACCAACTCGTCGAGCGTCACGAACTCGCCCTTGCGGGTGCTCATTCGCACCGTCTTGCCACCTTCGGTGATCGTCACAAATTGGTGCAGCGGCACTTTGATCTTGCTGGAGTCGTACCCCAGCGCCCCGACCATCGCCGCGACGTCTTTCGCTTCCTCGATATGATCCGTTCCCAGGATGTTGATCAACAGGTCGAACCCACGATCCAGTTTGTTGATGTGGTAGGCTGTATCGGGTAGCCGGTAGGTCGGCTCCCCGGTCGATTTGACGACCACGCAGTCCTTTTTTACGTCGCGTAACTGCCGCATTCTGATCCATGTGGCCGGTTCGCCCTGCGTCGCATCGAGTTCTTCCTGGTCAGGCCGTTCGTCCAGGTCTTCATCCTGTTCGGGGTGAAGCGCCTCGTAGATCAGCCCCTTCTCGCGCAGCGCGTCGAGCGTTTCCCACACCGATCCGTCGTCGTAGAGCGAGTTCTCGTTGAAGAACACGTCGAACTCGATCCCGATCCGCTTCAACGAGGCTTTGATCATCACGAAGATCGACGCTTCTGCATAATCCTTGAAGGTTTCCCAGTCGGCGTCGGCCAGTGAATTGCCCTGCTCCTCGATCAGTTGATCGGCGATGTCGTAGAGATAATCGCCCTGGTAGCCGTCTTCGGGGAAGTCGCTTTCCTGTCCGAGCCGTTCCAGGTAGCGCGCCTTGAGGCTTTCGCCCAGCAGCCGCATCTGCTTACCGGCGTTGTTGAAGTAATATTCCATCTCCACGTCGTAGCCCATCGCCCGGTGGAGCCGTGCCAGCGTGTCGCCCATCACGCCGCCGCGCACCCGCCCGACGGTGATCGGCCCGGTCGGATTGGCGCTGACGCATTCCACCTGCAGCCGCTTCCCAGCGTAATCGTCCATCTTTGCGAAGTCGCTGCCAGCGGCGAGAATCTCTTCGACCTGCTGTTGGAGCCAGTGATCGGCCAGCCGGAAGTTGATGAATCCACTGGTGCGTTCAATCGCTCTGAGGTAATCTGTATCTGGGAAATGGTTGATGATCATCTCGGCGATGGTGTCTGGCTTCATCCGCGCCAGCCGTGCAAGCTGCATCGCGGCGGGGGTGGCATAATCGCCATGATCGGCCTGCTTGGGCCGGTTGATCGAGATCTCCGGTATCTCGAATGCAGGCAGATCGCCCGCACTCTGAGCGGTCTCTATCGCTTTTGATGTTTCAATCTTCAAGGCTTGTGATATTCGGATCACACTTTTCTCCTCGTCCTGTTTCGCGGGGCCATTGTATCACGCGGTGATGCCCGCACCAATTTTAAGCCTGACGCAGCACCACGTGATTCTTCAACACGCCAATTCCCTCGACCTCGACTTCGACCTCATCGCCGGGGGTGATCCGCCCCACGCCTTCGGGTGTGCCGGTCATGATGATATCGCCCGGTTCGAGCGTCATCACCCGTGACAGGTGGGCGATCAAATGTGGCACGTCGAAGACCATGTTGGCCGTGCTTGCGCTCTGCTTGACCTCGCCGTTCAATCGCAGCGAAACCACCACGTCGAACGGGTCGAGATCGGTGTTGATCCACGGCCCTAACGGGCAAAAGGTGTCGAAGCCTTTGGCCCGCGTCCACTGCCCGTCAGCTTTCTGATAATCCCGCTCGGTCACGTCGTTGGCGCAGGTATAGCCCAGTACATGGTCGAGCGCGTTTTCCACCTTGACGAATCGACCCCGCCGTCCGATCACGACCACCAGTTCCGCCTCATAATCGACGCGCCCCATTTCCGGCAGAATCTCGATCTCGTCGCCGGGATTGATCACCGCACTGGGCGGCTTCATGAATACCAGTGGCTCCGCCGGGACATCTCCGCCAAACTCGGCGGCATGGGCGGCGTAGTTCTTTCCGATTGCCAGTATCTTCCCCGGCATGACCGGCGCCAGCAGCCTGACCTCGTCAAGCGTCCCGATCAATTCACCCTGCCGGGCGGATTGGGGATCGAATGGATCGCCGATGTATTCAAACACCTTTTCATCGGTGACGATACCGTATCCGGCTTCCTGCTCACTTTCATAGCGGGCGATCAACATATGAATCTCTCCTGATGATTAATCGAAGCAAAATGTCTCTTTGCGTTTTAGCGTGTTTTTACCCTGTGCATGTCGATGATACCATCTGAAACGGCGTAGATTGCGCCGCAGGCGTCGCAAATGAGTTCTTTGGGTGATTTATCCCACCCAATCGATTCGCACGCTGGGCAGGCCAGCACCTCTTCAAGATGCGATGCCGCTGGTTCGGCATACCCCTCGCGGATTCCCCACACGAGATCGTATTCCACCTGCCACGAAAGGATATTGATATTGACGATACCCAACTCCGTCAGCAGTGCTTCGAATGCCTCCTTCGAATGAGTTTTCCCTGGCATCGCGGCGGCGTTCCATCCTCGCCTGCGCGTTGTGATCAGGCAGCCGCCCGGCCTGAGAACACGAATCGTTTCGGCTAACTGCGCTTCCGGATCGGGGGTGAATTCCAGCATCTCCAGGCAGCAGACGGCGTCGAAAACACCGTCGGGGAATGGGAGGCTGATCGCGTTCCGCCAGATCAGGTTGATTCGATCCCGGTAGGGTTCCACTTTCTCGCTGGCGAAGGTCAGCATCCGCCGCGAATCATCCAGCCCCACGATCCGGCCCTGGAATACCGGTTGTTCGAACAGCGTGATCGGCAGCCGGGCAGTTCCGGTCGCAACATCCAGGACGAGTGCTGTCGATTGCGTACTCAGTATCGCGCTCAACGGCTCGCCGAGGAAAACCTGTTCCGCTTCAGGGCTGAACTGCTTGATCGAATCGTATTCATGTGCCGTGATGTCATACAACCAAGTGACCATCCACTGTCCCAGGTATGCCCCTTCGGTAATGACGAGGTGGTAGATACCCAGTGCTGCCACTGCCGCGATAATCGTAATGATCAGGCCGATCCAACCAATTGTGTTCATGCTGCTTCAACGGAACCTTGTTTTTACTACTCCGGTGGACAAGTGTATCGGTTGGGCTGAACATCCGCAACCGGAGTCAAAATCAGTTTCCCGAGACAGGAATGACCGGCAGTTGACCTTGCTAAAGTATTGGCGGCCTGCTCTCAACCTTGCTACAATCCCTCCGCCTTGAATGATGAGGCAGAATGGAGAAAGTTCATCTATGAGAACCTGGTCACGTTGGATTTTGCTGCTAATCGGCGTCATGTTGATCGCTTTGTTATCGGCATGCGGTGGGAGGGAGCCATCCACCCCATTACCAACTCAGACGCCAATCTACGTTGTCGTTACCGACACGCCTGTCATCACCTCCTCAGAATCAGAGGAAGAGAGTGATCCCGAAGAAGCAGGAAATCTATCCACCTCGGAACCGCAGCCATCCGAGATCGTCGATCTCCCGGCCCCGTTTATGTGCAAGGCCGAAGTTGTTGAGCAGACCTACGAGAATGGTTTTATGTTCTGGATCGGTGCGTCGACCGACGAACGCTGCACGACCAACCACACTTACGAACCCGGCTCAGGTGAAATCTGGGTGGTCGTCTTTGATGAAGACTCGAACGTCGGGGATTGGTTGATCTTTGTCGATGATTGGGACGAAGATACCGACATCGAATTCGATCCGGATTTAGAGCCGCCTGATGACGATCTCATTCAGCCGACGCGCGGCTTTGGGAAAGTCTGGCGTGAAGGGTTGACCGAAGATCGTCAGGAGGAACTCGGCTGGGCCAATGCCCCTGAATTCCAGTTTTCGACGACGTACCGCTACGATCCCGGTGGGTATCTGGATGAGGATGGCGAATTTGTGTCCCGCCCCGGCGTTCACCGGATTGAAGCGCTGGGTGGCGAGCAGTTCTTCTTCGACGAGATCAGCCAGATGGTGTTCTATATCCCGCCTGAAGAATAATCACTTCGATAGACAGCGTAAAACCCCAGGTTGAAAAGCCTGGGGTTTTTGTTTATTCTGAAAATTCTTCTACCTGGTAGACTTCCGCTTCGATCCCCGGCTTTTTCCACGCGTTACGGTCAAGACCCATTTTCTGGCTTAACATCTCCAGAAAGAGCACCGGCTCAGGAATGCGCTCCCATACCTGCGGGAGGAATGTGGCTCTGTGCGGCCCTCGGTACAGGGTGACACCGTCGATTCCCGGTCTGATCAGGCTGGGTAGTTCCGCCGGATCGAGGATGCTCAGCTTCCGGGGTGGGGTGAGGATCGATATCTCGATCTCTATATTGTCCAGTTCGCTGGGCTGGACCGGTTCGAAGCGTGGATCGAACATCGCCGACTGTGATGCGGTTTTGACGATCTCTTCGGCCAGGGGCGACCGCGCGACCAGCACGCCGGTGCAGCCTCGAAGCGCCTTTGTATCGCGTTTTCTCAGCGTTACGAAGCAGGCTCCAGCCGCTTTTAGATTATCGGGCATTTCCTCCAGTTTGAATCGAGGGGGTGCCTGCCTGTTGACCGCAGCCGTGATCGATTGCCGTGCCAGTTGAAGCCCCAGGCGCTTTTCCTGTTCTGTGAGGGGGGAAGGTTGCGTATGGCTCATTTTTTTTGGGTAAACCTGTCACCAAGTTAAGCTGATTGAATCCGTATATATTGCACATATATGGTAAGGTCAAATGGGGAAAAACGGAAGGGCCAGTCTACGAATTGTAGAAGGCAAGGATACGTTCGGCGAAATCAGTGAGGTCGATCAGCCCGTCGGTGAAGGCATGGCGGCCTTCTCCGATCACGAACGTGGGCACCGGGTTCCGGGTGTGGCCGCGAACGGAAAGGTCTTCAATGTTGCCGTGATCGCTGGTGATGACGATCAGGCCCGTTTTGTCGTCCCAGTTGTCAAGTAATCCCTGGATCACCCGGTCGAAATTTCGCAGCTGCTCACCGATTTCTTTCCGGCTCCCCCGGTGGCCGTAGTAGTCGGTTGGCCAGTGATCGAAGAATGCGAAATCGTGTTCCGCCGCGAGTTCCGCCAGTCGCTTACCGGCTTCGTATGGCTCATATATCGGCGTGTCTGAATAGCCGAGGTGCGTGCGCCAGTTCTCCCCGGTGAAATCGGGTGAGAGCGCCCTGCCCGAATACAGTGCAGTCGCCCCGCGCATTTCGACGCCTGCAACTTGCAGCGCAAGCTGGTTTGAGGACAGCAGCCGTTTGCCTGAGCGAACGCTTTCGAAGAAACCGGGTGGGTAAGCGTTGAGGAATCCCGCGTTGATGCCGCGTGCCGTCAGCTTCTTGACCACGCTCTCCCGCCGGATGATCGTACCGATCTGGGCGGTCGGTTTTGGTCCGTAATGCTCCTCGATGATAAGCGGGACGTTGATCCCGGTCATGATCGCTGCCTGCCCGGTGGCGCTTTGCGGCGTTCCGGCGACGCCCAGGCAAGCATCGGTCGGCACGAATATCGACCGTTCCCCATCGATACGCGGTAAGTCTTTGTGCCAGCGCTCGCCGCCAGTCAATGAAGTGAGCGCCGGGAAGTCTGCGCTGAGAAATGGGTTGCGGTCGGGGTCGTTTTCACCTAACCCGACGCCGTCGAGGAAGAGGAAGAAGATTCGCACGTGTAATTCTACTTTCGAGTAAAGCGATACCAGCCTGATTGCCGCCCTCCGGCGGTATCGATACCGAGTGCCTTGTGATTCAGGCCGAACTCGGGTGTAAACAGGTCGATGATCTGCTCTGGCGTATACCCGAACTCGTCCGGCGCGGTGGGGGAGAAGCTGTAAAGCATGAACGTTCCCCCTGGGCGCATGATCCGTTTGAGCATCGCAGCATAGTCTCGACTCTCCTGCGCCGAAAGGCTGTGAAAACAGCCGATATCGACGGCGAGATCGAAGGAGCGATCATCGAGGCGGCAGCTTTCTTTGATCACGTCACCGCGCCGGAACGTTGTTTTCCCCTCGACCCTTTCCCGCCGGGCTTTTCGCCTCGCTTCGCGGATCGCCCGCCCCACAAGGTCGATGCCGGTTGCCTGCCAGCCGTTTCGGGCGAGATAGATCGACGTTGTCCCTGTTCCACATCCCAGGTCGATGGCCTGGCCTGCCGGGATTTGCTCACCCTCGATCAATTCGATGATTTCGGGCGGCACGATCCCTGTATCCCAGGGCGTATCTGCCGTGAGGTAGCGAATCCAGTATAGAATCTGTTTGAGCATATTGCCAGCCGCAGTCCCATTATACGTAATAATGCGAGTTTGAACAGTGACGAATGTCTTAGTCTGTGCGTTTGGAAAATACCCCGGCGATCACGGTGGCTGGGATGGTTCGAATATCGTCGATCCCCAGCAGCAGCGCCGCTCCGAAATACACCGCCAGTCCGATCATCCCGCCGCCCACTACCGCGACAAACGGGTCAGGCGATACCAGCCAGAGGTATAGAATCACGGTTATGCCCATCAGCACACTTGCCGCCAGCGCCCGCAGCGTATCCAGCCCGATCTGTCTGCCGTCAAGCAGATTCCACCGTAAATGGATGATGATCAATCCAATCGTCGCCTCGATCCCCACCGCGATGCCGTTCGCCAGTGCCAGCCCGCCGTGTGACAGCCGCTTCGGTGACGAGAGCCAGATCGCCAGGATGACGTTGAGCGTTGTCGTGAAGAACGAAACGATCAACGGGGTCAGCGTGTCTTTCTGGGCGGCAAACGCCCTGACCACCACTTCTAGCACCGACTGGCTGATCAAAGCCACAACGTAAAACTGGAGGGCATAGAAGACCAGTTCGGTGCTTTGCGCAGTGAATTCACCCCGTTCGAACAGCAGTTGGATGATCGGCCTGCCCAGCACGAGCAGTCCGGCGGCTGCCGGGAGCGCCAGCACCAGCACCGCCCGCAGCGAACCGCTCAATGCCCTGCGCTGCGATTTGGTATCCTCGCCAGCGGCGATCTGCGCCAGTGTCGGAAAAACGGCGATCCCGATTGCTGTCCCGATCAATGTCCAGGGCATGTTCATCAACTGGTAGCCGTAGCGCAGCGCGGCGATCCGCCCCGTGCCCATGCCCGATCCGAGATTGGAATTGATCCAGTCTATGCTCGCCCGTGCCATCAACAGGTCGATTGCACGTGGAAGCATCAATATGCCTACTTTTTGCAGTGCCGGGTTTTTCCATCCCAGGCCTGGCGACCATCTGACTCTGTAGATCAACAGCCCCGGAACCTGAACCAGCAGATGCATCAGCGCGCCAATCACCGCGCCCCAGGCCAGCCCGTGAACCCCCATCGCAGGGGACAACACCACCGCTCCAAAGATGATCCCGCCGGTGTACAGCACCGGGGCGATCGCCGGAAGTAGAAAGTGCTGGTGAGTCTGAAGCGTACCGGTGATCAAACTGCTTACCGAAAAGATCAGCGTTGAGATCAGCAGGATGCGCATCAATTGCACGGTCAACCGCTGCGTTTCCGGATCGAAGTTCGGGCCGATCCCCCACCACGAACGGACAAACAGCGGAGCCAGCAGCACCACGACCAGCGAAGCCGCCGCCGTCAGCAGGAAGACGTTGTTGACCACCTGACTGAATAAACGGTTCGCGTCGGCGTTTTCCGCCTGCTTGATCTTCTCTGAGTAGATCGGGATGAAGGCGAAGGCCAGCGCCCCGCCGGAGAGCATCATCACCAGCAGTTCGGGGATTCCGTTGGCCGCGCCGTATGCATCGAGCGCCGCACTGGTTCCAAACCGGCTGGCGATGATTGGCTGGCGGATCAACCCCGCGACGAGCGCCACCGCCATCCCGCCCATAACGATCAGCGTCGAGCGGGTAACGCTGGCGGTGCGTTGACTGTTTACCGGGGCCTGCTGTTGATTTTCCATTGTCGATCTACCTTTGGGGGAGGGGGATCATTGTTCGGCCAGCGCGATTTCCGCCAGTTCAAAATGCGGGTTCAGCGTGGATGCTTTCTCGTAGCATTCGATAGCCTCGTCGTGATAGCCCATTGCTTCGAGTGCCCGGCCTTTGTAGTAGTAGGCTTCTTCCGAGTACTCGTTATTGGCGAGTACGGTATCGGCCAGCGTGATCACATCGTTTAGCCGATCACCGCCCACGTTGAGATAGGCTTCGTAGGGGCCAAACTGGTACCACAGCATCCGCCAGGGTGTCCCTTTGCTGCGGGCGATGTCGAATGCCGATGCAGCGTTGGCCGAATCGCCCAGTGCGACGAGCGAACTGCCGATGTTGAACCATGCGTAAGGATTGTCCGGGTCGGCCTGCGCTTCTATCTGGGCTGTTGCGAGCGCCCCGGTATACATCGTTTGCGTGTCGATGTCCTGCCCGATGATCGCCGCGACTTCGGCATACTGATCGGGTGGGTAGACGACGAGGTACGTCCGGTTGAAATGCTGCCACATCCGGTTGATGTAGTCGTAAGGTTCCTGCTGGCCCGGCCCCAGGTAGGAGTCCATCGTCCAGAAAGTGCGGTCGGTTTTCGAGTAACCGTAGATCAGCAGGTAATGGCCCATCCAGCCCAACCGGTCGGGTTCGGGGTCGAATCCCTTCTCGATCATCACCGGGTAGCCAGCGTCGATCAGTCGCTGGATCAGATCGAGATCGCCATCGACTCGCACGATCATGTTATAGCCGAGTGATTCGACGTAAGCTTGCAGTTCGTCGGGCCTGACGTTGCGATCCTCGATATTCGGCTTGACGAACTGCTGGATGTCCTCCTGAGTCACGCCCAGTTCCCAGTAGCTGAGATACGTGGCAAGCGTCGCCGGGCCGCAGTTGTTCCACATCTGGTAATTGTGATCGAACGGTTGCAGCATGACACTGTCAGGTTCGTTCAGCGCTGCCTCTGTATCCTCCTCAGAGGGGATAGGGGGCAGTTCCTCGGCTTCAAATGCAGGCGTAAGGATTTCGTCTGATGGGCTGATCGAAGGCACATCGACGCTGATTGTCGGGAGCGGGGTTGTTTGCGGCTGCTCAATGGCAGATAGCTGTTCGAGTAGTGCTGCTTCGGCGCTGGCATCAGCCGGAACTGCGGTCGGCAGCGTTTCGAATGGATCGGTATCAAACACCATTTCGTAGAGTGGTTCAGGCAGATAGGCGGCAGCATATCGGTCGGGGATGAATGTCCGTATAGCAAAGCGCAGCCAGAGCGGAGCCGATATCGCCAGTGTCAGAAAGAGCAGCGACCCGCCAATGATCAGCCAGGGCCCCAGTTTCCTCCGGTTGATCGGCCTTTTGCGGTAGGTCTTGTCATCCTTAAGAAACGACACTGGACGTTATTCCTGTTGGGCGTTGAGGGCTAGGTAGGCTTCTCTGGCCGGTTTGAAGTTCTCGTTGTAATACAATGCCAGATCGAGCGACTTCAACGCGTCTTCGATTTTACCCTGTTCTCGCTGAGCCAGTCCCAGGTAATAATACGGTTCCTCGGAGCCGATCTTGGCGATCACCGCGTTTGCCATGTCGACGACGGCGTCGTAGCGGCCAACATGCATGTAGGCTTCGAAGGGGGCGAACTGGTACCAGGTAAAGCGCCAGGGGAGTCCCAGCCGCCGCGCCTCGTCGAAGGCGACTGCTGCGTCCTCGTAGCGCTCAAGCCCGACCAGGTTCGTCCCCAGGTTGAACCAGGCGAACGCATCATTCCGGTTGATGTTGATCTCTGCCTGGGCCGTCTCGATGGCGTTGAGATACATAGTCTCGTCGTCCATGTTCTCGCCGATGATCGAGGCGACCGCGATGGCCTGATCGGGCCGGTAGGCGATCAGATAGCGCCGGTTGAACTGCCGCCAGTAATGGTCGAGGGCTTCGTAGCTGTAGAACCAGTTCGGGCGGCGGTAGGTATCCATCGCAATGAACCCCTGGTCCCTATCAGAATAACCGACCAGCGTCAGGTAGTGGGAAGTCCAGCCGATTGTTTCCGGTTCGGGGTCGTAGCCCGTCTCGATCAGCACCGGGTATCCGGCCAGAAGGAACCGCTTGATTGTATCGAAGCTCCCGCCCTCGCGGATGATCATGTGATAGCCGAGGCTTTCGGCCAGGGCGGCCATCTCGTCAGGTCTGACGTTGGGGTCTTTGGGGTTTGGTTTCAGGGTGGCGGCGGCCTCTTCCATTGTCATTTCTGTGCCCCAATAGCTGATCATCGTTGCAAACGAGGCCGGACCGCAGTTGTTGCTTCCTGTCTGCTGATGGAACGTGAACCCGGTCAGCAGTGTATCGGCGTGGCTGAGATCAGCTTGATGTTCCAGGTCAACTGCACTCGTACTGATCGCCATCGCCGCAGCCGGTGTGACTGTCGGTGTCGGGATACCCGGCACCGGCGTGGGCTGGATGTAACCCTCAGCCGGAGCAGCGACAGCCGTAGCACTCTCTTCTTCCGGTGAGAGAGTCGGGGTGGGGGTCGGCGCAACAGAGGTCAGCAGGCTTTGAGCTAGTGCCTCGTCGTACGCTTCGGGCGTGGGCACCTGCTCGTCGAGATTGATGCGAAAGATGGTTTTTTGTAGTCTGGGTGGGGCATAGGCCATGATATACCGGTCAGGAACGAACCACCGGATCGCTGGTAGCCAGGCCGGGGCCGAGATCAGGATCGCCGCAGCAGCCGACAGCGCAACAATGATCTGCCACGATTGGATGCCGCGATTCACTTTCGATCGGGAAATCTGGCTCGACAGGCTTGGGTATCGATTCCCGCGCTGTGTACGAGCCTTCTTTCTTTGGACTGACCGTGTATTTCGAAGTCGAGGAAGCTGCCTGCGACTTTTGAAAACCATTTTATTCAGATTCCCTGCCACCAATTACACCGCCGGAATAATACTATGCCATCAACCCACCGGCAGGGCTTCTCTTTCGCAATTTGTGAGTATAACGTGCTGAGTGCTGCGCTTACAAACTCAAACGTGCCCGTCGACAATTCAGTTTAGCGCGCCGATTTGTGCATTGATCCGTGTTAAGCCTACGATTCGGCTATGATCTTAAACGTCGCAGTGAAGTGCCGCAGCAGTTCTGGCTGCGTGACGATCTCTATCCCTCTCAGGGTCGATTTCCTGGCTGCGATATCGGCCATCACTGCGATTACGTAGTCGAAATGGCTGCGTGTGTAGACGCGCCTTGGTATCGCCAGCCGGACGAGTTCGAGCGGCGGGTGCTTGATCTCGCCCGTGTCCGGGTCTGGGTAAGCAAAGGCAACGCTTCCCAGTTCCACTGTCCGGATTCCCCCGGCGATGTACATCTCAATCGAGAGTGCCTGCCCCGGAAATTGATCGGCGGGGATATGCGGCAGGAAACTGCCCGCGTCGATATAGATGGCATGGCCGCCCGGCGGCTCGACAATCGGGATACCGGCTTCGATCAGCGACTCACCGAAATAGGCCGTCTGTGCGAGCCGGTAGTCGAGGTAGCGTTCATCCAATCCTTCCCATAGGCCGCGTGCCAGCGCTTCAAGATCGCGCCCGGCCAGCCCGCCGTAGGTCGGGAAGCCTTCTCGCAGGATCAATTCCTGCTGCACCGACTCGAACAGGTTGTCGTCGTTCATGCACAGGAACCCGCCGATGTTGACCAGCCCGTCTTTTTTGGCGCTCATCGTGCAGCCGTCGGCATAGCTGAACATCTCCTGGGCGATCTCCAGCGGTGTCCTGTTGGCGTATCCTTCCTCGCGCAGTTTGATGAAATAAGCGTTCTCGGCATACCGGCAGGCGTCGATGAAGAACGGGATACTGTACTCGTGATAAACCTCTGAAACCGCTTTGATGTTCGCCATCGAAACTGGCTGACCGCCGCCCGCGTTGTTGGTGATCGTGATCATCCCAAAGGGGATATTTTCCTTGCCTGTCGCTTCGATGAACTGGCGCAGTTTTTCGATATCCAGATTCCCCTTGAACGGGTGCCGCGATTTCGGGTCGTTACCTTCGTCAATCAGCAGGTCAATTGGCCTGCCGCCCACCGCGCGGATATTCGCCCCGGTGGTGTCGAAATGCATGTTACTGGGAATCGATTCGCCGGATTCGAGCAGCACATTGCACAGGATGTTTTCTGCCGCCCGGCCCTGGTGGGTGGGCACGAAGTGCCTGAACCCGAAGATCGTGCTGATGACCTCTTTTAAGTTGTAGAAACTTTTCGCCCCGGCATACGACTCGTCGCCTAGCATGATCCCGGCCCACTGGTTGTCGCTCATCGCCGCTGTACCGCTGTCGGTCAGCAGATCGATCATCACATCCTCGGCGCGAAGCTTGAACAGATTGTACCCGGCTTTTTCGAGTAACTGTTCACGTTCTTCTTTTGTGGTTTGCCGTGTGGATTCGATGGCTTTGATCCGGAAAGGTTCGATGGGGTAGATGGGCATTTCTTAGCTCCATAAAGGTGATTAGTTCGACTATCAGGTGATACGATGGTCGAGTTGATAGACTACTTGACGACACACTCAGCATACACGATACAGGCAATGTTACCTAGTGACAGTATACATTGACAATCGTCACAAACCGACTTAAAATCCACCTGCTTTCGGAAAATTTAAAGAAGACCATCGAAAGAGCCATATGTATTACGGTGATTGCCGTAATGCAGATTTTTTTCTATCCCCACTGCTGGAGGGCTACCCGTTATGAAAGTTTATCCGACAAAATCACTGCGTAACATTGCGCTTATGTCGCATCAGGGAGCAGGTAAGACCTCATTGGTCGAAGCCATGCTGTTTAATACCGGTGCAATTAACCGCCTGGGTGATGTGCAGGAAGGTTCGACCGTAGCCGACTTTGACGAGGAAGAAATTCGGCGCGGTCTATCACTCAGCACGGCGCTGGTCGCAGTTGAGACGCATGACCTCAAGCTGAATATCCTCGATACGCCGGGATACGTTGACTTTCAGGGAGAAGTGAAGAACGCGCTGCGTATTAGTGACCTGGCACTGCTGGTCATTGATGTCAGCTCCGGCGTCGAGGTTGGTTCGGAGTTGTATTGGAGCTACGCTGACGAATTCAACCTGCCGCGTGCTGTCGTGATCAACAAGATGGATCGCGAAAACATTCAACCCGATGCGGTTCTTCAGCAGTTGGGCGAAATATTTGATGCCCGCTTTGTGCGGCTCCAGCTTCCGATCATGGAAGCTGGCAATTTCGCTGGCGTGGTCGACCTGCTCTCGATGAAGGCATTTATCGGTGCGGAATCGAAGCCACAGGATATCCCGGCTGCGCTGGCTGATCAGGCGGAAGAAGCCCGCTTTGAACTGGTCGAAGCGGCAGCCGAATCGGATGATACTCTGCTGGAGAAATATTTCGATACCGGCGAACTCACCGACGAAGAAGTTTTGCAGGGTGTTATAGCTGGCGTGAAGACTCAAAGCTTCGTCCCGGTAATGTATTCGGCGGGCAAGGCCAATGTTGGAGTCTCCGCCCTGGTCGATCTGCTTGCGCGGATATCCCCGGCCCCGGACGAACGGCCCGTAGCCATCAAGGGTGAGCAAAACGGTGAGGAAATCGAATTGCCGGCAGCCGATGGCGGCCCGCTTGTCGTCTATGTTTTCAAAACAACCGCCGACCCCTTCGTCGGACGGTTGACCTATTTCCGTGTCGTGTCCGGAACGCTTAAAGCAGACAGTCGCTACTTCAACCACAACAAAGGCGAAGAGGAGCGCGTTGGTTCTCTGTTGGTGCTGCGAGGCAAAGAGCAGATCACGCTCGATACCATGCATGCCGGTGATGTCGGTGCGGTGGCAAAGCTGAACCATACGGTCACCGGGGACACATTAGGTGACAAAGGCAAGGCCGTTACCCTGCCAGAGTTGGAATTCCCCCAGCCGATCTATGGCGTGGCTGTTACTCCAGCGACCCAGGCCGACTCGGCCAAGATGGGGCCGACGCTGACCCGTCTCTGCGATGAGGACCCGACCCTGGTCTGGCGGCAGGACCCGGCCACCAGGGAAGCCGTTCTGGAAGGTATGGGTGATGTTCACGTGGATGTGGCGATCAAGCGTGCCGCCCAGTTGGGCGCAAACCTCGAAACCGCTATCCCGAAGGTGCCCTATAAAGAAACCGTCACAAAAACCTTCGCAACCCAGTACCGGCACAAGAAACAGTCCGGTGGGGCCGGGCAGTTTGCCGAAGTTCACCTGCGTGTCGAACCCCTGGAAACAGGTGCAGGGTTTGAGTTTGCGAACGAGGTCTTTGGCGGCGCAATCTCCGGTTCCTATATTCCCTCCATCGAGAAGGGGATCAAAGGTGTGATGCAGACCGGCGTCATCGCCGGGTATCCGGTTGTCGATGTCAAGGCCGTCGTATTCGACGGAAAGGAACACCCGGTTGACTCCAAAGACATCGCCTTCCAGATTGCCGGTCGCGAGGTCTTCAAGCTGGCGTTTAAAGGCGCGAGTCCCGTCCTTCTTGAGCCGATTGTCAACATTCACATCACCGTGCCCGATTCGAATATGGGTGATGTCATTGGCGACCTGAGTTCACGGCGTGGTCAGGTACAGGGAACCGATTCCTTGGTCGGCAAGGCAATCGTCCACGCGACCGTTCCGCTGGCCGAAGTGCAGCGCTACAGCAACGACCTGCGTTCCTTCACCCAGGGTCGCGGTGTATACACGATGGAACTCTCGCATTTCCAGCCAGTGCCTTCGCATATCGCTGAAGAGATCATCGCGAAATCCCAGAAAGAGGAAGAAGAATAACCCGGTTTTTAGGTCTTCCAGCAGGAATCAAAAGCCACCCGGCGGGGTGGCTTTTATGATCCTCTGTCAAACCAATATTAGGCTATCCACCCATCAGCCGCTGGCGCAGTTTCAGCAGGGCGCGGGTGCGTTTCTGAGCGCCTGTCGGTTTCTCGATATTGAGCAGACCGGCTTCGTAGCTTGCCAGTCCAATCGCCCGATCACCTCTGCGGAATTGAAGCAGTCCCAGCGCCATCTGTGTTTCGCCGAGCAGGTTTTTCTCGCCCAACTCCTCGAATATCTCGATGGCCTGCCGGTAGGCTTTGATCGCCGCTTCGGTGTCTCCCCGGCTGCTGAACAGGGGTGCCAGGTTTCCCAGAGCCTGGGCCTCGCGTCCTTTATCCCCGGCTTTATTGAATATCTCCCTGGCCTGTTCCAGCTTTTCGGTGGCGGTGTCGAGATTCCCATCCATCCGGTAAACGACACCCAGATTGTTCAACATCTCCCCGGCGTTGATCGCGTCCCCTGCTGCCTGGTATGCTTCATAAGCGGCTTCGAATTTTTCGAGCGCCTCGATATAAGCGCCTTCATGGAATAGACGCTGGCCTTCCTTGCTTAAGTTTTCTGCCTGGTTGGTCATCTTACCTCTCGATGAAAATTATAATGTGATGTCAAGAATACTCTCGGCGATTGTCCTGAGTTTCCCGACTTCCATTTCGCTGAGTTCCATCGCCAACTCGAGATAGCTGCGATTGATTGGTCTCAGAATGAATGATCTCATGTCGGCTGGAAGTTGGGCAAACGCGTCGTAGTCACTGCGACTTTGAAGCCACTCCCCTACCGGCCCATGCGCATCGATCAGTCCGTCCAGACTGGCCCTGAATGAAAGTGTGAGTCTTTCGAGCTGGCTCAATGTGAGCGAAGTAAGCCCGGCTTCGGTTTGCTCGATCAGTTCGGCGCTGATGCCGGTCTCTTCGGCGGCCTGTTCCACCGGAATCCCCGCCTCTTCTCGCAGTTGGCGCAGCCTGACTCCGATGATCCGCTGCCGGAGCAGCATGATCTCCGGCACACGTTCCTGAACGGCTTTCTCCTGGCGGATCACTGCCAGTGTATCGCCGCTCCATAACTGGGAGATCGGTACATTGAACAGAAACGCCAGCACCTCTAACTGGGGGAGGGTGGGGGAGGCTTCGCCTTCCTCAAATTCAAGATACTCATCGACGGTAACACCCAGGTATTCGGCGCATTTCTCCGGTGTTCTGCCCGCCGCGTTTCGCGCATCGGTGAGCAGCGTTCCCACTATTCGGCCTTTTATTACCGAGCGTTCGAGATCGGCCTCTTTTTCTGACAGCTTCCCCTCTGAGATTTTCTCTCTGAGGCGTCGGATATCTTCTAGTTTTCGCCCCATGTCAGTTGCCTGCTTTCTGGATTAATCTACCTGTGTTTGTACCAACTGCCTCGTCGGCATTATAGATGTCATCCTACCTGGAGTCAACTGGGGTGATCAGGAAAAACAGGATCAGGAAGGGGCGAAGACAATCCCTGATCGACCTCGTGGCGATCTGGCAGCGTGTCCTGGAATCCTGGGCCGGTCTTGCTGATAAAGTTGTAATATTGTAAATATAGGGTATGTGATTGGTTGATTTATTGACGTGTTTCGCGATATTATAGGGGCGTATTCAAAAGAGGGAATGGCGTACGCTCCACATAGAGAGGTCAGTATAGTGGTCACTAAACCACTCGAACCAAGACAACCGCTGCCTATCGATGAAGACCCACAAATAAGTGCAGCCCGTGAGGTTCCGATTCCGCACGATACGGAGCCATCGCCGCCGCCGCCAGATATCACACCTGAACAGTCTGGCCCCGCCTGGCGGGTATTGTTCAATATCACCGGGCCACAGCCGACGCAGGTCGGGTTGGACATCTGGCGTGTCACCGTCCTGGGGCGTGCCGACCCGATGAGCGCTTTCCGGCCCGATATGGATTATGCACCCTATGGCGCGATGCGTCATGGCGTGTCACGCAGGCATGCGCTGGTCCGCCCCGGTGAACAGGCCCTTTATCTTATCGATCAGAACAGCACAAATGGAACGTGGGTGAACGGACAGCGGTTGATGCCGGGGCGCGAATTCCGTCTTTCCGATAACGACATCATCGAATTGGGGGCGCTGCGAATGGTTTTACGTGTCGTCCAGTCCCCGCAGGATGCTGATGTCTCTCAACCGGCAAATGAGCGCCCGATGCGGGGCAGGCGATTCCGGTTTCTCGGCGGTTGATCTGGCCGATTATCTGTTGATACAAAAACAGGCCGCACACGCAGCCTGTTTTTGTTTTGCACCAATCTGAAAGAACAAAATGACCATCAATCCGATGGCAGCGTGTAACCAACCCCCGGAACGGTCACAATGTAGCGCGGCTGCCTGGGGTCTTCTTCGAGTTTCTGCCGCAGGCGCGAGATATTGACGCGCAAGATCGCCAGGTCGTTCCGGTATTCGTCGCCCCATACACGGCTCAACAGGTCACCGTGCGTCAATACATGCCCCGAATTCTGAATCAGCACCCGCAGTAGATCGTATTCGGTTGGTGTCAGGTGGACGATCTCGTCGTTGACCGTCACACGCCGTCTCTGGAAATCGACGTGCAGACTGTAACGCTGGAACTCGATCATGTCGCTGGGTTGGGGTGACCACCTGACCCGGCGCAGCACCGCTTCGATCCGTGCCTTCAATTCCTGCGTGCCGAACGGTTTGGTCAGGTAATCATCGGCGCCGAGTTCCAATCCCTTGACCTTGTCCGATTCGTTGTCCCTGGCGGTCAGAATGATGATCGGCACCGTCGAATAGGAACGCAGTTCTTCGAGAATCTGGAATCCGTCGACATCGGGCAGCCCTAAATCAAGGATGATGAGGTCGGGAAGACTGCTGCTGATCACCATTTTTGCCTCGTTGCCGGTGAGCGCCGTCAGGATGTTATACCCCGCCAGGCTCAACGAAGCTTCGACAAATTTGATGATTTTAGGTTCATCGTCGATGATTAGAATGTCAGTATCGCTCATGTCAATCTCCCTTAGCCAATACATCTGGTGTGGCAATTGGTAAGCAAAATGTGAAGGTAGACCCTTCATCCACTTGACTCTCTACCCAAATTTTCCCCTGATGGGCTTCGACCAGACCCCGGCATATTGCCAGGCCAAGACCAATACCTTTGCGTACCGAATCTGCGCTGGGATTGGTGGTACTGCGTGGTATCTGGTAGAACCGTTCAAAAATGTGGTCGATATGCGCCGCCGGTATTCCCTGCCCGTAATCTCTCACCGATACGGTGAGGGCATCGTTTTCTTCTCTAAGGATGACGTCAATCGGCGTGCCTTTTGCCGAGTATTTCGCCGCGTTGTCAAGCAGATTCGCCACGATCTGCTCGATCCTTCTGGGGTCGACATAGGCAATTGGGAGATGGCGTGGGGAATCGAAATTGATCTCTCTATCCGACATTCTGAGCCTGGCTGCACTGATCACGCTCGACATTACGTCGACCAGGTTGACCGGGTCTCTCCGGATGTGGAGAACCCCGGCTTCGATCCGGTTCATTTCTAGCAGGTTATTGATCAGTTCGGTGAGCTTGTCAGTTTCCTCTTCGATATCTGTCAGGTGTTCACGAAGTTTGGCTGGTTCGAGTTTTTCGAGATGTTCCAGGATCAGGGATGTATTTCCCTTTATCGTAGCCAGCGGTGTTCTGAGTTCATGCGAGACGGTCGAAAGCAGCAGCGTTTTGACTTTGTCGGCTTCTTTAGCTTTTTCGAGTGCAACTGATAGTTCATCGATGGCCTCGGCCAGTTCCCGTGTCCGCAGTTCGACCTGCTGCTCGAGCTGCTCGGCGTGGAGGCTGACCTGTTCATAAAGGTTAAGCTTGACGATTGCCACCGCCAGTTGGTTCGATATGGTCGCCAGGAGATTGAGATCGTCCTCGGTTGGGTATGTTTTTTCCGGGTTTCCAACCTGGAAAACGCCCAGCAGTTCGCCGGATTCGGCGACCATCGGTATGCTGACCTGTGTGATCGGTATCCCAGGGCCTGGTTCCAGGTAACTGTACGCAGGATGTTCCCGGATGTCTTCTGTAATGATGATCTGCTGTGTTTTCGCCGCCTGACCGGCTAACCCGTTGCCGAGTTTTAACTTTTCTGATCGGCGGATAAGGTCTTCGTCGATCCCGCTGGAACAAACGAGTTTCAGTATTTCTTCATCGCTGTCCCACAGGTAGACTGCCCCCATCCCCCAGTTAATACCCCTGATGACGTCTTCGACCAGCAGTGTTGACAGCTCTTCCAGGTCGTAGCTGCGGTTGATGGCTGCCGCCGCCATGTTCAGCAGCGAGAATCGGTCGGTACGTTTCGCGAGGTCAACCAGCGCATTCTGATAGGCCGACAATAACTCGTTAATTTCGACGATCAGTTCCCAGAGTTCGTCACGACTGTCTGTTTCCAGGCTGATGTGAAGTTTGCTATGGGTAACCTGGTCCCTGATCGATTCCTTCAGGTTAGTGAGCTGCCTGGCAAACTCGCGCGTGTAAGCCCATGAAAATAAAATAGTAGCCAGAACCATCAATGCCGCGAAGCTGGTGAGCGTAATGACAACTGTTTTTGCCATCTGGCTGCTGCCAAATTTGTAGAGAAAAGCAATCGTGGCGATGAATATCGTGAACTGCCCGATGACGCAGGCAATCAGGAATCGGCGACCAATCGGCCACGATCTCGCTGCGGCTTTTATCTGCCTGTCAATTCTGTTGATTAGACCTCTGGTATTTTTCACGTTTTCCGGATTTAATTTGCAACTCTGGCGATAATTAAGTAAGTGTCTTTATTATTGGCATTTCGGGGTAGGTTCGCAAATCGAGCGAGATTACAGGCCAGATATCGGCGAAAAACGGCTCCCCCGGCAGCAGGCTCTTTACAGACTGGAACGAACGTGTATACTGAACGGAGAAATTATAGTGGCGATCATAATATATTCAGATTCCGGGCGTATGGATAACGACTTATGAGCATTCCATTGTGGACTATTGAGCTGCATGCTCACTCGAATTATTCGAAAGATGGTGTGGTTCGCCTTGACGAACTGCAAGACCTCTGCCGGGCAAAAGGCATAGACAAACTTGCAATCACCGACCACGACCGCGTTGACGGGGCGCTCACTGCGGCGCGACTGTATCCCATGCTGGTTATCCCCGGTCTTGAAGTCAAAACCACCAGAGGCGAAATCCTCGCCTGGTATATTTCCGAAGATGTCCCGGCGGGCCTGTCACCGCAGGAAACGATATCGCGCCTGCGGGATCAGGAAGCCCTGATCGGGATTCCCCATCCCTTTGATCGCTATCGTTCCGGGGCCTGGGAGCTCGATGATCTTCTCGAAATTGTCGATCTTGTCGATATCATCGAGGTGTTTAACTCGCGCTGTATTCATCAGGCCGATAACGATAAAGCACTGGCGTTCGCCGAAGAACACGGCAAGTTGATGACCTGCGGCAGTGATGCACACATGCGTTCGGAGTTTGGGCAGTCGGTGATGCAGTCCGAACCTTTCGCTAATTCTGCCGAGGGCCTGAAAGCAGCGATTGAATCGGCCACCCGCCGGGAGAAGCTCAGCAGCCTGACCGTCCATCTCTGGACAAAATTCGTCAAGATGGCAAAACCGTTCATCAAGTCTCTCAACCCTACCGTCTGAGGCGTCATATGGGCGCGTTCCTGATTGCCGTTGCCGCTGGTATCATCCCGATGTTGGTTTACCCGGTGGCGCTCTATTTCCTGGATCGCTACGAAAAAGAACCACTGCCCCTGCTCCTGGCTGTTTTTCTCTGGGGATTTGTTCCCGCCGCAGTGCTCTCACTCATCTCGCAGTTGATCATTGGGATTCCGCTGCTCATGCTCGACGAAACGGGCCTGCTGGCCGATCAGGTGCTGGCGGTAGCCGTCGCGCCGGTATCCGAAGAATGCTTCAAGGCGATTGCCGTCCTCGCGGTTTACCTGATCTGGCGGCGTGAGTTCGACGGTGTTCTGGATGGAGTCGTATACGGCGGGCTGGTCGGGTTCGGGTTTGCGGCAATAGAGAATGTGCTCTACTTCCTTGAAGTCGATGCCGCCGTCATCGTGATGAGGACGATTGTGTTTGGTTTGAATCATGCCTTTTATACCAGCCTGACCGGGATCGGCTTCGGGATTGCTCGCCATTCACGGAAAGGATTTGTCCGGTTCTTTGCGCCGGTAGCCGGGTTGATCATGGCGATTGCGGCGCATGCCGTACACAACACTACGGTGACCTTTGCCGAGACTGCGCCCGCTCTTTGCTGTTTTGGCCTTCTCGCCGATTACGGCGGGATCGCGTTTGTCCTTGGGGTGGTTGTTTTGACTGCCAGGCAGGAGCGTCAGTGGATCACCGAGCAGCTTCAGGGCGAAATCGAATCCGGCACATTGACTCAGCCGCAGTACGATATCGTCGTGTCACCGGCCCGCCGGTTTGCTATCCGAATGAACACCCTGTTTTCCGGCGGGGTCAAATCCTGGTGGGGATTGGGACAGTACTTTCAGGTGTTGACCAAACTGGCCTACAAGAAATATGCCCGCCAGCGTCGTGGAGACAAAGGTGCAGCCCAGGCAGAGATCGATGATCTGCGGGCAAAGTCCGCCGCGCTGTCTGAATCATTCCCCGATCTTGCATAACCGTTCAGAGTAGGGGGCTATTGCCCTCTCACATCTTCCAGTGTCGCTGAAGTATAGACGACATTCAGCGACATGCTGTAGATCACCACGCTGTTGTACTTGTCGATGCTCTCCGTTTCAGGAATCTCGTAGTTTTGCGCGCCCAGCGCATTTTGCAGCGCTCCCAGGTCAAGATAGTCGGGGAGCAGTGCCTCGGTGCTTGTCCGGGGCATTTCGTGCTGAGAGAGGATCACCCGCAGGTCTGGCCCGTTTGTCACATTGAATGGATCGAGGCGCAGGACGTACTGCTGTTCGCTGATCTTGTAGATCGACGCTGTCCCCTCGCCTCGGTGCATCGAGTCGACAATCGTGAAATCCCCGTGCAGGACAACGTAGGGATCGATGCCCACGACATCCTCTTCGAACTCCAGCTCTTCTAGGATTTCCGCGACGATTGGGTCGAGTGTCGGCTCCGGCGTCAGTGTCAGGATGACGTCGACTGTTGGCGTGGCGGTGAACAACTCCGACTCTGCCGACAGGGTGGCAGTAGGAGTCGGGGTTGGGTCTTCATCCTCGCGTTCAAGCAGGGGAGTCAGCCACAGGTTGCTGCTCAGGATACACATGACGAGCAGTGCCACCATGCCGACCGCTATCCAGCGTTGGGTATTCATTCTTTGCTGCCTCGTGTTTCTCTCACCAACTGGTCGACGACCGCGATCAGGGCTTCGTGAGTCTCCGCGCCGTCAGAAACAGCCTGCTGGTACGTCCTGATCTGGCGGTCGGCGCTGCTGCCATCCCTGACGATTGTCCGCGCATACTCGACCGCTTCTCTGCTGCACAGGTCGTCGACTACATCGTCGACGAACGTCAGCAGTTGCTCGATTGCCTCGCCGAAGGTGATCTCCGCCTCTTTGTCGAAGTTGATCAGTTTGCCACTCACGCCGTAGCGCACCGCCCGCCATTTATTCTCTTTGATCAGGTCGCGCCGGTAGATGCGCCAGGTCAGGTTGTTTTCGTAGAGTTTGAGCAGCTTGGCGACAATCGCCTGGAACAGCGCGGCGATGCAGATCACTTCGTCAAGCGTCGTCGCTGAGTCGCAGACGCGAAATTCGAGGGTGCTGTAACGTGGGTGTGGGCGAATATCCCACCAGATTCGGGTCGCGTCGGCCATCTCTGTCACACCCTGTCCAAGCGCTCCGACTTTCGCCAGCAGCCGGATCACCTTTTCGTATTCGTCCCACGAACGGAACTCCATCGGCAGACCGGTGCGGGGCATCGATTCGAAAACGATGCTCCGGTAGCTCTTCAACCCGGTGTTCGATCCCATCCAGAACGGCGAACTGCTCGACAGTGCCAGCAGGTGCGGCAGGAAATAGCGGGCCTGGTTCATCACGGTGAGCATCAATTCCCGGTTGGCCGGGTCGGGGCCAAACCCGATGTGAACATGCGTGCCGAAGATCAGCAGGCTCCTGACCACCTGCTGCATGTCATCGAGGAATTCGATATACCGTTCGCTCTCCGAGATCACCTGGCTTTGCCAGTGCGAGAATGGGTGTGTGCCTGCCGCCGCGAGCAGTAGCCCTTCTTTGTCCGCGATCTCCGTCATTTTTGCCCTGAGATCGCGGATATCTTCCCGCGCTTCATCGACGTTGTTGCAGATTCTCGTACCGACTTCAACCTGCGATTTCATGAACTCAGTCTTGATCCGGTCACCCAGAATCCGGTTGTGATCCAGGAACTGCTGCACATAGGAAGTCAGTTCCCGTGTTTCCGGATCGATGATCTGGTACTCTTCTTCGATGCCTATGTCGAGCGGAATGGTTTCGATCATAGCTGTCTCTCACTTTTCCGGCTGTCGCCATCCGCTATTCTACACAATTATTGGCCGTTCATACACTACCGGTTTGTGGCGATTCCCATCTTTGTCTTTCTCGACAGTCCACAGGGCTGGTGATACAATCCAACTGCCCTGCCTGATGGGAGTATCATCACATGCCCTATACGATTCTATGTGTCGAAGACGAGCCTCGTATCGTCGAACTGCTTCAAGCGGTGCTGGAACATCCCGATATTCATCTCCTGGCGGCTTACAACTGTGAAGATGGCCTGAAACGGACGCGCCAGCAGAAGCCCGATCTGCTCATCCTTGACGTGATCATGCCCGACAACGACGGCTGGTGGGTCTATATGCATGTTCGCGCTGATGGGGAACTGCGTGAAACGCCGATCATTATGCTGACCGGGATACTCCATCGCTACAAGATCATCAAAGAATTTGCCAATAGCCCTATTGATGCCTATATCACCAAACCGTTCGACGCTGGCGCCATCCGGAAAACTGTTCAGGAAATGCTGGGATGTACCCTCTGGTCTTCTCAAACCGGTCTGCCTGTCCGTTCGGAATCCGCCGGTAAAGCGCGGCTGGCCTGAATTGAAAGTTTCATATTTATGACTGACAACGAACAAACCCCGGTGCTCACCTTCCGGCTTGATCACAATCATCTTGGCGTGCGGGTTGCCACGCTTGCCGCACTGTTTGTCGGTGCCTGCCTTTCGATTTCGCTGCTGCCGGTCCTGCTGCGTAATGTCGCCGTTCCCTGGAAGACGATCGGGCTGCTCGTGATTGGCCTAGGCGTATCGATTGGCCTCGCCTGGTTCGCCGAACGTTATTTGCGGAAGGTGTGGCCCAGTGGCCGGGAATTGATCGGCGGGATGGAAGGGCTGGTTCTGCGCAAGAAGAGTGGCGAGTCCGTCGAAATTGCCTGGGACGGTGAGCCAGAGATCAAGACCTGGCATTTTACCATCGACAGCCGCCGGGCTTCCGTGCCAAAGGGCTGGCACTGCACATCGCTTCAACTGGCCCAGTCCGATCGACTGATCACCGTTTATGCGTTCATGGCCCCCGCTGATTTCGAGATGCTCCCGGCCAATAAACTGTTCGAAGAACTCATCTCGCGCCGCGAAACGAATGGGCAGAAGCAGGCAAAACAAGCCATCGATGAAGGCCCGCAGGCAGAGTTGTGGAAAGCCGAGCGGAATCGCTGGCAGGGCGGTGCCGAGATGCAGCCCGCCGATTTTGCGTCGCTGATCCATCTGATTGGCAGGAAGGCACCGTCCTGGCTTTCAGGAGCGCGGTCAGAATGAGGCTGTATCCCAATATAGGGCAAACAGTGCCGAAAGAAAGCTTGAATCATTCAGTTTATCTCTTGTCCCTGGTTCATATTCATCAGGACTCAAATCCCCTCGCCCTGAGGGAGAGGGGATTTAGGGGTGAGGGCAGAACGCAGCGCATATTATCCCTGTGGTTAAAGTTGTTAGTTGTACTGTTGATTGGCATCGTCGTCTTTCAACCCTTCCCCGCCCCTGTTAAGGCTCAACCCGGTCATCCCCCCGATCTCCGCTTTGGGGTGATCGAGCCGCAGCATGCGCCTGATCAGGCCGCCGAACTGGGCGCGGCCTGGGGGCGGGCGCGTTTCCACTGGGCGTTGATCCAGCCCGATGGCCCCGATCAATGGCAGGTAGACGAACTGACCTCCGACGAACTGGCCGGTGAGATTGATGCAGGGCGTGAAGTCGTCGGCCTGCTGATTGGCATCCCCGAATGGGCAAAGGACGACGCCGGGCTGCCGCAGGGTCTATATCTGGCTCCAGGTGATCCCGGCAACCTGTGGGCGAATTTCGTCCGCGAAGCAGTGACGCGCTATGCCGGGCAGATCAACCACTGGATCATCTGGAACGAACCCGATGTCTGGGACGTCTCCCATCCTGCTTACACCTGGCCCGGCGATGTCGATGACTATGTCCACCTGCTGAAAGTCGCCTATCTGGTCGCCAACGAAGCTAACCCCGATTCTGTGATCCACCTTGCTGCGATGAGCCACTGGTGGGACGTGGAATATGGCCGCGAACTGTATTTCCCTCGACTGCTCGACGCCATCCTTGCCGACCCTGATGCGGCGCAGAACGATTATTTTTACGATGCCGCTACGCTTCAACTCTATTTCAATCCGGCCACTGTCTACGAGATCATCGAGGAGTATCGGGGTTACCAGTCCGAGTGTGGGCTGGATAAACCGATCTGGTTGCTGGAAACCAACGCCGCCCCAACCACCGACCCCGCCTGGCCGGTCGCTGACCCTAACCTGAACGTCACTCTTCTCGAACAGGCTGCCTACATGCCGCAGGGATTGGCACTGGCCCTTGCCGCCGGTGCCGACCGTGTGGCGATCTACAAGCTGATCGACACCCCCGGCGATGTCGTGGCGAACCCGGAGCCGTTTGGCCTCGTTCGCGCCGATCATTCCCCGCGCCCGGCATTCAAGACCGCCCAGGTCGCGATTGATCTGCTCTCCGCCGCCGACTGCCTGACCTGGAACGAGCGTCATATCGTCTCTCAGGTTGTCGTCGAGAAAAGTGATCAGGTCGTCCGGCTGCTGTGGTCAAGAGTCCCGGTCGCGCAATCGGTCGAAATCCCGGCGCTTGCCGAATCCGCCGAACTGGTCGATATGTGGGGGAACCGGCAGGAGATCGAGGCCGAGAATGGTCACTATCACCTGACGCTCTACGCCGGGGAGTGTCTGCAAACAACCGGTGACTACTGCATGATCGGCGGCCCGCCAGTTTACATTGTCGAAAATGTGGACGCCGCCGATCTCCCTCTCGATCCGGGTTCGCTGCCGTTGATCAGTTCATACGAACCGCTCGACAAGATCGAAGCGCCGCTGTGCCGGGTGGTTCCGGTTATTGTCTATATTGTGATCGGCGCGCTTGTCATCGGCGCAGGAATGGTCATAAAATCAATCCGTAAAAAGGACTCTATCGAGTCGGTATCTGAATAGATTTGCAATTATTAAGTGTGGTCGTTGAGTCTATGTGTTTTTACCGCCAGGAGGTGCGCGCATGCCGGATGTAAAAATCTTTTGGGATCCACAGGGCATTTCCGTTGACTCGCTGGGCAGTAAAGCCTTTATCCGGGCAACCGATGGCGATACGCCGTATGTATCGATGTCGATCCGGATGTTGAGCATCGATGCGCCGGAAGTGCATTATCCGGGGAATACAAAACCGTCAAAGAGCGATGAAGACCTGGCGACGCTCGCTTACTGGCTCGAACAGGGCAAAGCGCCGGTCGACGACGATCTGTCTGCTTATCTGCATCCCAGACTGGCGACCGGTAAGGCCGGAACTGAGCATGAGAAGCAGGGCGAGCAGGCAACGGCGGTATTCAAGCAGATGCTCGACCAGATGCTCACCAAAGAAAGCGGATCGAAGCGTAGTCTCTATATCCGCACCGCCGACGAAGCCTTCGATAGCTACGGGCGTCTGCTTGCCTATATCGCGCCGAACTATTCTGCCGCCGAGCGGGCCGAGCTTTCCGTATGGGAGCGCTCGACCTTTAATCTGTTGATGGTGCGCGCCGGTTGGGCTGCAACCATGATTATCTATCCCAGTCTGCCCAAGTACAGCGACCTGGTCATGCTGCGCGATTCGGCGCGTGAGGCATACCTGGCAGGGCGGGGGATATGGAGCAATCCGCTCACCCTGACCGGCTACGAGTTCCGGATGGCGATCAAGCTGTTCGGTGTGACCAAGCGGCTGGTTGATGGCGAGCAGTTGTCGGACTACCAGCGTAACTCCTGGATCGAACGCTACTGCGTCGACCTGACGACCCGCGAGATATACTATCCCCAGCGGTATGTGCGTGTGGCCCCGTACAATCGCCTGTTTATCTGGCCGGACGATGTCTCTGAAGCAGTCAGTACGATGAACCTGTCGCCCGGCGATTAGGGAGGAATCGATGCGTATCGCGGTGTGTTCTGATATTCATGACAACATCTGGAAGCTGGAAGCGGCCCTGCCGGGCATGAATGATGCCAACGCCCTGGTTTTTTGCGGCGACTTCTGCGCGCCCTTCACCCTGACCCAGTTGGCACGCGGCTTCGAAGGCCCGGTGCATGCCGTTTTTGGCAACAACGACGGCGATCAATGGCTGCTGCTGAAGATGGCCGGGGAAGCGGGGAATATCACCCTGCATGGGCAGTTGGCCGAACTGGAACTCGGCGGGCTGTCGATTGCTGTCAGCCACTATCCTGAGATTGCACGCGGGCTGGCTTCGAGCGGCCTGTACGATATCGTCTGCTATGGCCATGATCACACCCTGCACGAAGAACGAATCGGTGATACGCTACTGCTCAATCCCGGCGAAATCATGGGACGGGATGGGCGGAGCACGTATGTGATCATCGATTCTGATGACCTGTCGGTGGAAGTCTATGACGTCGCCTGACCCGGATGTCAAGGGCATCCTCGGACAGGCGCTGGTTAAAGGTTGCCTCGCCGGGATCGGTGTAGCGTTGGGGTTTCTGGTGATTGGGGGGCTGATCTACGGCCTGTTGAGCCTGTTCGATATTTCTGAGAACATTCGCCTGTTCTTCGCCGTTGCCGGTGGCCCGATCATTGGGACGGTGGCTCTGTTTATTGTTGTGCGGGTTCTGAATCTTCGTTCCCGCCAGTTCGGTGATCGAGACGATGGAACAGCTTAGAGGGACGCCGCTCAAGCGATTTCTACGCGACTACCGGCGTGGGCATCCCCAGCCGGTCAATTTGGTTCTGGTGCTTCAGAGCGTCGCCTACCCGGTCAATGTCGGATCGTTTTTTCGTATCGTCGATGCCGTCGGCGTGAGCAAGATGTTTTTGTGTGGCATCACGCCGGTTCCTCCCAACAAGACAATCTCGAAAGTGGGCCGCAATCGCGATCATGATGTTGACTGGTATTATGAGGAACGGGTTGAAGATATTCTTCCCGTTCTGCGTCAGGAAGGCTACCACATCTGTGCCCTGGAGATCACCGATACCGCCGTGCCGTATTTCGAAGTCAGCTACCCCGACCGGCTGTGCCTGGTCGTCGGCAACGAGGATCACGGAGTCACTCGCGGGGCGCTTGCCCTCTGTGATTCGTCAGTCTTTGTCCCGATGTACGGCAAGGGCAAATCGCTGAATGTGCATGTCAGCGCGGGAGTCGTGCTCTACCATGTCATCCATCAGGCGATAGAGCGGCGGGGGTAGGGCGAGGAACCTATCCGTAAATCCGCTTCGCGGCATTCGGATAGGTAAATGAGATTACAAACCCATCCATCCCGTAAGGTTCTTGCTGTTTGACGAAATCAAGCCTCCTTCAAAAATAGAGTTATGTCGCCCCTCTTGCTAAGGGGGCAGATTCTCGCTTGAGCGAGAATCAGGGGGGTGATCATTGAGCTGGAATGATCAGCAAAAATATTTCAACAACGTTTTACCCGTATTCAGGAGTAAGCCATGATAAAGGTCGTGACCGTTCAACAAATGCGCGATATCGAAGCCGCTACTGACGCGGCTGGCGTTTCGTATGACGAAATGATGCAGCATGCTGGGAGAACTGTCGCTGAGATTGTTTTGCAGACGCTTGGCGACGATCCAGACGAGGGGCGCGTTGTCGTGCTGGTCGGGCCGGGCAACAATGGCGGCGATGGGCTTGTCGCCGCCCGCATCCTGAAAGAGACAACCGCAGCCGAGATCAGTTGCTACCTCCTTACCCATCGCAGCGATGACGATCCTGTCTATCGTGATGCGGTCGATGCCGGGGTGTTCATTGCCGTGATGGAAGATGATCAGCGCAGCAGGGTGCTTCGCAATCTGGTCGAAAGCGCCGATGTCGTCGTCGATGCATTGCTGGGCACCGGTGCGCGTCTCCCGATGGAGGGCGACCTGCAGAAGCTGCTGAAAACCGTCTCAGGCTCGCTGGAACGGGTTTCTAAGCGTGATAAGGACAAAGACAGCCTTGTATGGCCTGCCATGCCTCTTCCTCGTTCAGACAGCCGCCCGGCGGTGATCGCCGTCGATTGTCCCTCTGGCCTCGACTGCGATACCGGCGAACTCGATCCTGCTGCCATCCCCGCCGATATCACCGTCACTTTTGCCGCCGCGAAGACCGGGCAGATGCTTTTCCCCGGTGCCGAAGCGGTCGGCGAACTGGTCGTGGCCCCTATCGGCACGCCGGATAATCTCGCCGAACTGGACGCCGTGCCGCTCGATCTGGTGACCGGGGACGATGTCACACCGCTGCTGCCGCGCCGCCTGCGTGACAGCCACAAGGGGACGTTTGGTCGGGCGCTGATCGCCGCCGGGTCGATCAACTATACCGGTGCTGTCTCGCTGGCCGGTGAAGCCGCCTACCGGGTCGGGACCGGGCTGGTGACCCTTTCGGTGCCCCAGCCGATCTACCCGATTCTCGCTGCCCAACTCCGCGAGGTGACCTGGCTGCTTCTGCCGCACGATATGGGTGTGATCAGTCGGGATGCCATTGAGGTGATCGCGGAGGAACTCGGCAGCATTGACGCGTTGTGCATCGGCCCCGGCCTGGGTAGAGAGGAATCAACCGCCGAGTTCATTCGCGGCATTTTCCAGGGAGAGCGCCAGGCGAAGAAGGGGAATATCGGGTTCGTTTCGCCTGATCGCTCCGGCGGCGGGCAGCGCCTCGAAATCCCCTGCCCGCTGGTGATCGACGCTGACGGGTTAAACCTGCTGGCTGGAATCGATCAGTGGTGGACGCTGCTCCCGGCTAACTCGATTCTGACTCCCCATCCCGGCGAGATGTCGCGATTAACCGGCCTCGAACGCGCTGCGATCCAGGCCGACCGGGCATCAATTGCGCGTGAGAGGGCCGCCGAATGGAACTGTGTGGTCGTGTTGAAGGGCGCGTTTACGGTCATTGCCGAACCCGGTGGGCGGGTGGTGATGCTGCCCTTTGCCATCGACGCACTGGCGACGGCGGGTACGGGTGATGTGCTGGCAGGCTGCATTACCGGCTTTGCCGCGCAGGGATTGAATCCCTTCGATGCGGCAGTTGCCGGGGCATACGTTCACGGGTTGGCCGGGCAGATTGCTGCCTCGGAAATGGCATCGGCCAGTGTGCTTGCTTCCGATGTGCTGGCGGCGGTTCCGCTTGCGCTGGAAATCCTATCTCCGATATAAGCGAAAACCGGGTGCAGAAAAGCACCCGGCACGATTATCCTGCCAAAGCTTACAATCAATCCAAAAATCGCTTTGGATGATTCGATTTTTGATCTATCCGAAATGAACGAGGTGAATTTACGGATAGATAGTTGCGGTTAGGCGTTCTTACTCTGCTGATACTTCGGCTGCAGCTTTTTCGCCCTCACCTTTTTGCATCGACTCGACTGCGCTCTTGATCCGCGTGCTTGCTTCGCGGAGACTTTCTGCCGCTTTGCGCTGAAGTTCCTCGCTCTGCTTGCGGACGTCCTGCAATGTTGCGTCGGTCTGTTCCTTGATCTTCTTGAACTCCTCGTCGGCCCGGTCGCGCAGTTCGATCCCCTTTTCCCCGATCTGTTTCCGTGTTTCCTCACCTGATTGTGGGGCCAGAAGCAGGGCGGTTACCGCGCCGATTAACCCGCCAATGAAGAATCCAGAGAAGAATGCGCCAATTTCTCCACCACCGTTGTCTGACATGATATGCTAGTCTCCTTTACTATCAATTTGTCCATTATTAATACTGTCAATAGAGCCTTTTTCAATGCTTTCCCCGGTTACTGCTGTTGGTTCTTTGTGCTGAGCCAGCGGTTCTTCGGTATTTTCCTCGCTTACCGGCATTGAAGCCGCCGAAAAAGCTATCTCAGTAACCTTGCGGATCGCGTCAATATCTTTCATCGTTTTACCGATGGCCTGCATGGTACTGCTGGCCTTCATGACCGGTTCGGTCAGGTTTTTACTGAGAAACGCTGCCGTTCCGCGTACGGTGTTAACGGTGTCTTGCGTAGAGGTGATAATCGGCTGGATTTCGTTGTTGAGCAGGTTGATAAATCTGGCTGTCTGGATGAGGAATACGGTTATTGCTGTGGCGATGATGACGAGTTCCAGCGCCATGACGATGATCAGAAAATCGCGGATAACCTCAACCGCCGCCGATGTCTGGTCTGCGAAAACCGCCAGCAGAACGCCCCCAACGACGACGATGATGGTAATGACCACTATTCCAATGCCGATACCGATGAACAACGCCTGGGCATCCTGTTGATCGCCGGATTGGTTTTTTTGTTCGTTCTGTTCTGTGCTCATGTCGTTGGTTCAATTCCCTACGCTGATCAGCCGTGCTGGCTATACATCAAATCTGGCAACCTGGTATGCTCAGTCCCGTACACTGATCTGATTATAGCATATGGTACCTGTAGAAAAAACCGTACTCGAAATCACTCGTCTTTTTCTACCGTTTTTCTTGACGATAGCAGGACGGTCGTTGCCAGTGCGATCACCGATCCGAATGTTGCGGGGAGTAGGTTTGCCGGGCCAATCGCCAGGATTTTGATATTCATCACCACGCCAACGCCCTGTCCGATGGCGAATCCCACACACGAAGCGATGATATACACTACCAGCTGGCGTCCCGGCCCCCCGGTGATCAGGTGAGCAAGGGCACCGTACAGAATGGCTAGCAGCAGGCTGAAAGTTGTTGAGGGTATCGAAGACACGAGTTCTCCTCCACACTGCGTGGGTTAGCAATAACAACCCTTAGCGATCTTTGCGTCCTTTGCGGTCGTTTTCCTGTTCCTGCGATGCGGCCTGCTTTGTTGCAATGAACAGCAGCACCTGGCTGCGATCCAGGTTTTCGGTCACCAGCCGGAGAGTGAAACCCGCCTTTTTGATCTGATCCTCGATGTCGCCGGGCCAGGGGCCTCTCTGCCCGGTGATCCGGTACAGCCATTCAAGTGCTTCGGCAGAGGGCCGCTTTGAGGTGAGTATACCATTGAAGACGACGATCAGCCGTCCGTCTGGCGTGAGCACCCGGCGAATCTCGTGCAGTGTCTTAGGGTGGACGATGAATTCTGTCGGGAAGGTGCTGACCACCGTGCTGACCGACTCCGGGGGCAGGGGGATCGATTTCGCATCAGCCCGCACCAGCAGTGGATTGACGCCAGATTTCTTCAGCCGTCTCCGGGCAATCCGGCCCATATAGGGCGAGCGATCAAGGCCAATGGTCATGTACCCGGCCTCGATCAGATCGTGATGAAAGACGGCTGTCCCGTGAGCCAGTTCGAGAATGGGTTCACCCGGCGCAGCGTCGATGTGCTTGAGCGCGGTCTTTTGCCAGTCATGCCATTGGCCCAGCGACACGATCCGGCTGACCAGATCATACGTCCAGGCCAGTTCGTTGTACAGCAGCCGGAACCCAAACCGGATCAATCCCCACCAGATGCTTGACAGTGTTTTCATGGGGCTATGTTATATCGCTGAAATTGATAAGCTGCACAAACGACGAGTTGATCACTTCCCTGGTGCTGGGGTGAACCAGCGCAGCCAGTTCGTCGCCCCGGCGTTCGTTGTATGACGATGCACTTCGTAGTTCGTCGTCAACCTCTGCCGGGTGGCACATCAATTCGCTGATCCCTTCCTCCAGATCGAGGATGATCAGCAGCAGATTGCCGAGTGTCGCGCCGTCTCCGTAGAAACCGCCGATGAAGTGATCGGGTGTGGAAACCCCTCCGCCGTTCAGGATCGCACTTAGTTCATCGATGAGATGCGGCATCTTCTCCTTACCATGAATCCTTGAATAACTCCCCGCGAGATCGCCGTTGAGGATGTCCTTTCGCGCGGCAGCGTTGCGAATCGGGCAGCCAGACTCACGTGCCAGTTCGATGAATAATGTCGCTGTTTGCAGGCTTCTTGTGGAGATGTAGTGGTGATTGTCAAGGTGATCGGGCGGCTGGCCCATGATTGCCTCAAACCGGTCGATTTGCGCCGTCAATTCTTGTTTCACCTGTGCGAGTTCAACTGATGCCAGCCTGTCGATCAACACGTCTGCGTCGAGAAATTCGCCGGTTGGTGTGATCAGGTCGGGAATCTCTTCGGGTGGGCTGACCGGTTTCCCGGCGGTGAGGTTCAGGTGAAGGCCAATGCCGAGGTTGGGCGCTTCCTGCTGCACCAGCCTGAGCGACTGTTCCGCGTACGGCATATTGATCATCACACTGGTCGAGGTGACGATCCCTTCCCGGTGTGCCTTGATGATCCCGTGCGAAACACCCGGTGTGAGTCCAAAATCATCGGCGTTGACGATCAATCGGCGGAGCATGGAAAACCTCGCAGTTGGATACAGGCAGACAACAAAAAAGGGCAGGCCAGTGTTCTGACCTGCCCGGAAAATTGATACTAAAGCTCGACGAAATACGCCTCGCAGGCGCGGTCGATCAGGTCTTTAGTCATTTTGAACGGGACTTCGAGATAACCGGCGATGTCCTTCATCTGGTCGATCAGGTCGCGGGGCTGGCTGCCACGCAGCGGCCTGTCGAGTTTGATGTACCATTCCTGCAGGAGATAGGCCAGCATCTGGTCGTCATAGGGCAGGCCCCTTCTTCCGGCCATCATCTTGAAGATTTCCCGGTATTCCTCGAACGTCGGGTCGATGATCTCGATCTTGTGACGGATGCGGCGCAGGAACGCCTCGTCGACCAGGTCGCTGGGTTCGAGGTTGGTCGAGAATACGATCAGCACGTCGAACGGTACTTCGATCTTCCGCCCGTTGGCGAGTGTCAGGAAGTCTACCCGCTTTTCGAGTGGGACGATCCAGCGGTTCAGCAGGTCACGCGGGCGCACCTGCTGGCGGCCAAAGTCGTCGATCAGCAGCATGCCGCCGTTCGATTTCGCCTGGAACGGGGCTTCGTAGTACTTGTTGATCGGGTCGTAGACGAGGTCGAGTGTTTCGAGCGTCAGTTCGCCGCCGACCATGATCATCGGGCGCTTGATTTTGATCCAGCGCGGGTCGGGTCGCTGTGCACCTGAGCCGGTTCCGGAGTAAGTCTCATCCTCGACCGCCTCGTGGTTGACGCTGTCGTACATCCGGACAATCTGCCCATCCACGTCGATGGCATAGGGGATGTACATCGTTGCGCCCAGAACTACCCGTCCAACCGATTCGCTGATGGTCGTTTTACCGTTGCCGGGAGGCCCGTACAGGAAGATCGACCTGCCAGAGTTGACTGCCGGGCCGACCTTTTCCATCACATGCTGGCTGACAATCAGGTGCGAGAGTGCGTTATCCATGATTTCTTTGGTGACGACGACTCGTTTGTGCTGTTCAAGCACCGATTTGCAGTACACGTCGAGCGATACCGGGGCGGCACCGGCATACTGGGATCGTTCGAGCGCTTCGCGTGCTTTGGCGATCCCCGCGCCGGTGATCATGAACTGGTATGCGCCTTCGCCAAAACCGCCGCTGCCCCTGACTTCCACAAAGCGTTCTCGCTTGAGGAATTCCATCACCTCGTCAATCACTCCGGCGAAAGGCAGGGCGACTGCTTCGGCGACTCCATACCCCGACTTAAGTCCACTGAAATACAGAACTTTAAGCACCAGCTCCGATAAATAGAAGATATTCAGCCCGGTATCACTGATGCTCTTGATCGGGGGCGGCATCCAGTGTTCGCCGGTACCGATCCCATAGCGATCTTCCTGGTCCTGAGCAACCTGCTGGGCAAGTTGCTCCTGGGTGGTTTTTCGTTGTGCGGCCTGCTGCTGTGCAATTTGGGCCGCCGAGGGCTTGATATTACTGCTCATTGATCACTTCCCTTGCCGATAGCGTGACGGTTCTGTCTTTCGATAATGTCAGTGAGTCCAGCCTGCTGAAAATGATTAATCCGCCGATGACGCAGGTCGTTCCTGATGCGATTATATCATTGCCCAAAGAAGCGATACAAGCTTGAAACAGCCGGTTCAAAGGTTTGTAAGGTTAAAGAAATCTAATCATTGAGCCAACAGACAGTAGGGATTCCGTAGGGTTTGCTTGGTATACATGCGATAGAATGATAAATGTGATAAGCGGATACTGGTATAAAGTGTGGGCCTGTGCCCGCATTTTCATGTATAGGCTTTGAAACGTTCGGGGTGAGCGAGGAATTCCCTCGCAGGAGACAGGTATGATAGATCGCATTCACTGGCTGGGGCACGCCAGCTTCAGAATTAATGGGCCGCCTCATTCGGATGGACCTGTGATTTATATCGACCCTTGGCGTTTACCCCCGCGTTCTCCTAAAGCGGATATCATCCTGGTCAGCCATGACCATCACGATCATTGTTCCCCTGAAGATATCGAGCAGATCACAAAGAAACAGACGGTGATCATTGCCAGCCGCCGCGCTGCCGACGTGATCGGCGGCGATGTTCACGCCATGCGTCCCTGGCAGGTCGCTGCGAAGCTGCCAAAAGGTGTTTCGGTCAGAACCGTGCCGGCCTACACACTGGATCATGCCTATCATGATCAGGCCTATGAGGGCCTGGGGTTTGTCGTTTCGTGGCAGCGAAAGGATATCTATTTCGCGGGCGATACCGATCTGATTCCCGAAATGGCTCATATCTGCTGTGATATCGCCCTGCTGCCGGTGGGCGGCGCTTATACGATGGGCGACGAAGATGCGGTTGAAGCGGTCAAACTGCTCAAGCCGAGCATCGCCGTTCCTATGCATTTTGGCCGGGAGATTCCCGGCAGCCGCGACAACGGCCATCGATTTGTCCAGATGGTCAACGGTGGGGCGCGGGCGGTCGAACTGCCAATCGAGAACGAAAAAGTATTCGTATAACTCATGCAATAACGAGAAACAAAAAAGCCGGGATGCGGTTAAACATCCCGGCTTTTGGTTTGGAAGGTCTGCATTCTATCCGGAAATTGCTTCGGCAGGTGCGTTTTTGTACCTATCCGAAATAAACGAAGTGAATTTACGGATAGGTTGTCAGGCTACTTTCTCTTCATCCGTCCAATGGAGCGGTTTCTCGTTCTCGGAGAGAATCAGCGGGCGGCTTTCCCCGTTGATCGCCTCTCTGTTGACCACCACCGTCTTGATATCGTCCCTCGATGGAATTTCAAACATCACGTCGAGCAAGCTCTGTTCGATGATCGAACGCAGCCCTCGTGCGCCGGTTTCGCGTGCCATAGCCAGCTTTGCGGCTTCTTGTAAGGCGTCGTCGGTAAAGACCAGTTCGACGTTGTCCAGGCCGAACATGGCTTTATACTGGCGAACCAGCGCGTTCTTGGGCTGGATCAGCACCTTGATCAGTGAGTCCTCGTCGAGCGGGTCGACGGCCACTGAAACCGGCAGACGCCCGACCAGTTCGGGGATCATGCCAAAATCGATCAGGTCTTCCGGTGAGACTCTATGGAGTAGTTCGGCGGCAGAATAGTCCTGCCGGTCGGACGTGCCGTAGAACCCCATCGATCCTTTCGATCCAACTCGCTTCCCGATGATCTCGTCCAGGCCGAAGAACGTCCCTCCACAGATAAAGAGGATATTCGTCGTGTCGAGCTGGATGAACTCCTGGTGCGGGTGTTTCCTGCCACCCTGCGGCGGCACATTGGCAACCGTCCCCTCAATGATTTTCAACAGCGCCTGCTGTACACCTTCGCCGCTCACATCGCGGGTCAGCGATGGGTTATCGCCGCTTTTTCGGGCTGTTTTGTCGATCTCGTCGATATAGATGATCCCATGCTGTGCCCGCTTGATGTCAAAGTCAGCAGCCTGGATCAACCGGAGCAGAATATTTTCGACATCCTCTCCGACATAGCCAGCCTCGGTCAGTGCGGTTGCATCGGTGATGCAGAAAGGCACGTCCAGAGTGCGTGCGAGTGTCTGGGCAAGCAGCGTTTTGCCGACTCCTGTCGGCCCGACGATGAGGATGTTGCTTTTGTCAAGCTCCACGTCATCCAGGTGACCACCGGCCCGGACTCGTTTGTAGTGGTTGTATACGGCAACTGAAAGAACCCGTTTCGCGCGATCTTGCCCGATCACGTATTCGTTCAGATGCTCGAATATCTTGTGCGGCGAAGGGAGCGGCTTGTTTGCCCCCGCATCATCGGTGAACTGTGTTGTCATTTCCTCCTGTTCGAGGATTTCACAGCACAGATCGACGCATTCATCACAGATAAACACGCCCTCTGGCCCGGAGATCAGCCGTCGGACTTCGCCCTGCGGGCGGCGGCAGAATGAACAGTATTGTGGACCTGCTTGACCGGTATGCATATGGCAGCCTAGCTTTCTTTGTTGGGTGGTTCCAATACGCCATCGATCAGGCCGTAATCGACAGCCTGTTCAGCCGTTAGGAAGATATCGCGGTCGGTGTCTTCAGCGATTTTTTCGACTGTCTGTCCGGTATGAGCAGAGAGGATGTGGTTAAGCCGTTCTCTCAGCCGCAGGATTTCTTTCGCCTGGATTTCGATATCCGAAGCCTGTCCCTGTGCCCCGCCCAGCGGCTGGTGCAGGTGGATGGTGGCATTGGGTAAGGCATAGCGGCGGCCCGGCGCACCGGCGGTAAGTAGGACGGTGCCGAAACTGGCGGTGAATCCTACTGCTACCGTGCTGATCGGGGCATTGATCTGCTGCATCGTATCGTAGATTCCCAGCCCGGCGTAAATCTGCCCTCCGGGTGAATTGACGAACATCTGGATTTCTTTATCCGGGTCTTCGCGGTCGAGGAAAAGCAGTTGGGCGACGACAATATTTGAAATCTGGTCTGAAATCGGGGTGCCGACAAATATAATGCGTTCTTTCAACAGCAGCGAGTAGATATCATAGGCTCGCTCACCACGGCCAGTCGTTTCAACTACCATGGGTACAAGGTTGTTCGGAATAGATAGGGTCATATCCTGACGCACTCCTTTCGCAAGTGTCCGTCCTTGACTATATCTCAGACTGGTCGGGATTGTCTGTTAGACTCTCATCAGTATTTTTGTCGTCTTCACTTTCGGTGCTTTCTTCTTCTGGCATTTCTTCTGCTTCAACTTCGGGTTCTTCTACTTCCGGCGATGCTTCAGCCTCGATCTCAGGTTCCTCGACGGCTTCCACTGTGTCTACCGGTGCTTCTTCTTCCACCGGTTCTTCTTCCGGCTCTTCGGCGCCGATCTCAGGGGCTTCCCCCTTCGCGATCAGCACCAGCCGGTCAATGGCCTTGTCGACAATCAGCCGGTTGGAGATATTCCGCTTCGACTCAGGTGTGGAGAGAATCTGCTGCGCGACTGCTGCCTGGGCACCAAAGGACAGGCTCGCGTTTTTGATCTCCTCGGTGATGTCTTTGTCGCGGATCGAAAGCTTTTCAACTTCGACGAGTTTGCCCAGGATGAGCATTTGCTTGACCTGCTGCTCGGCCTGTTCTTCTAGGTCTTCCCGCATCTGGTTCTCGTCGATATTCCGGATGCGCAGATACTCTTCGAGATTCAGCCCCTGCTGTCGCAGTTCCTGATCGTAGCGTTCCATCATATGATCGATCTGGTCTTCGACCATAACCGGGGGATGCTTGATCTCCACAACTGATTCGAGGAGGTGTTCAAATATCTCGGCGACATAACGGTCGCGGGCAGCATCTTCTGCATGTTTTTCAAGCTGAGAGCGCACATCCGCGCGCATCGCCGCCAGGTCTTCATAATCTTCGTCGACATCTTTGGCGAACTCGTCATTCAGCTCGGGCATATTCTGTACATAGACCGTGTCGCAGGTCACCTCGAAGTGAACCGTCTTGCCCCGGAGCGCCTCCGGCATCTCCTCGTCGTCTTCTTCGAAGCTCATATCGAAGCTGCGCGATTCGCCTGCTTCCATCCCGGCTACCTTCTCCGAGAAACCGGGGACGGGGTAGGTTGTCTCTTCGTCGATCTTTACCCTGACGCCTTTTCGATTCACCCACGTTGAGGGCATTTCTTCGTCGTTTTCTTTGTCGTCTTCTGCTTCGTTGTTTTCCTGCTCTTCGTCTCGAACCAGCGTCCCGACAATGTCCATCATGACGACGTCGCCCATCTGGATTGCCCGTTCAACCGGGTCGAGTGTGGCCGCTTGCTCGCGCCAGCCTTCAATCGTCTCCTCGACCATTTCGTCGGTGACTTCTTCGGTCTCGAACGGGAGCCGGACTTCACGATAGTCGTTTAGCTCTACTTCGGGGATGAGCGGTATGGTGAATGTCAGTACGACCGGGTCGCGTGTAACGTCATCGAGTGAACCGGGCGCGTAGGGTTCGATCTCGCTCTCTTTCAGTGCCTCGACATACACCGATTGCCCAAGCGTTTCGATAGCTTCCTCGAAGATCATTTCTTCGCCGTAGTGCTGGGCGATGACCCGGTAAGGAACTTTTCCCTTCCGGAAGCCGGGAATATTGACGTGCTTGCTGATCCGGCGTGCGGCGGCCTGCATTTCCTGCTGAACGAGTTCTGGTTCAACTTCTACGACCAGTTTGATCTGGTGGTTATCTAAGAGTTCGGTTTCGACTTTTGACACAGTTATTTCCTTCAAATGGTTACAATTTTTCGATTATATCATGGGCAGATTTGCGGTGCCATCGACCTGCCTGCTTGCAGATCGCTGCCCCGGTTCTGCACAAAGAACGAGGCTCTAGCCTAGAGCCTCGTTGTCACTGGATGGGGAAGGCGGGACTCGAACCCGCACGCCTTGCGGCACATGATCCTAAGTCATGCTCGTCTGCCAGTTCCGACACTCCCCCAGGGCGCGGATAGTATAGCTTACCTGGAACGCCAGATGCAACAGTAATGTAATATGCGAGGGCTTTAGCCCAATGCTTCAGCGCCGGGGATACGCTCCAATCCCTATGGGAACTCATATCGTACCCACTGCATCGGGTCGACACGTACACCGTTGACGCGCATCTCCCAGTGCAGGTGGGCGGCGGTCGAAAGCCCCGTGCTGCCCACCGTCCCGATCCGCTGCCCGGCGGTCACAAATTCGCCGGGTTCGACCAGCATGTTCGATTGGTGCCAGTAGCCGGTATAGACCCCCCACCCGTGATCGATGATCACCACCTGTCCGCGAACCGGCAAAATAATGGCATCGACCACCACCCCCGCTGCCGGGGCGTAGACCGGCGTGCCGGATGGCGCGGCAAGGTCGGCGCCGGAGTGATAAGAATCATAGCTGCCGCCGTTGTATGATCGCACGGTACCAAACCCCGATGTAAAGGCCCCGGGAGCCGGGAGCCGGAATATCCCATCCCAGTGCTTTTCAGGCGTATAACCGGTCATCGCTTCATCGAGGTAAGCCAGCTCTGCATCGACTGCTTCTTGATCGGTCAATACTGAATATACCTCGTCCGTTACGTTGATGACCTCGTAGCTGTAGTTGCCCTCGGTAACCAGGACATCGCGTGTGATGGTATCACTTATCCCGTCCCCGGTCGTGACGATCACCGTCAGCGGATAGTGTCCCGGAGCAACAAACCGGTCGGTCGGGATCAGCGCCGTGTAGTGATTCGCCGATTCGGACGCCGCCGGTATATCGATCCCCATAAACGTAACCTGAATATTGGCGGCCTGATCGATTTCGATATGCAGCGCCGCCGTCCGACCCCGCTCCAGGGGTAGGGGGGAAAGGCTCACGGATAGGATGTTCGCAGCTTCGACCTGATGGGTTGGCTCGTCGACTGGGAGCCTGATCAGCGAATGCCGGGGCAGCATCACCGGGTTGTATTCCTGATTCTGGCTCAGTATAGCCTGGATGCTGAGTTCGCTGGCGATGGCGCTGCGCCAGATGCTGCTGCGTTCTGGCGCGATGATCTGCTGCGGGCTGTTCAATGCGTCATCCGGCAGCCGTAGTTCCTGCCCGGAGAAGATCAGCGCCGGGTTGACGATGTGATTGATCCTGGCAAGTTCGTCGAGCGATGCGGAGGTGGCAGCGGCGATCTCGGTCAGTGTTTCTCCGAAGTTCACGACTATAGTCTCGTCGGGTGCGTGGAATCGTTCGTACTGGCCGAGCGGTACAACGAGGTGCTGTCCGACGGCGATGTCGTCATAGCCGCTCATCGAATTGGCGCTTTTCAAGGCGTATACGGTGCTGCCATACCGTTCGGCGATAGATTCCAGTGTTTCACCGGCCTGCACCACGTGGATGGTCGCCCCGGTTTGATCGCCGTTCTGTTGATCTGGTGGCGCAGCCAGGGTCGGCACGGTGACCAGCATACTGGTGATCAGAATGGCCGCCAGGGTGAAAATGCGCAGTGGGTTGTATTTATGAAGGGGATTCAAAAGCCAGTCTATCACCGATCTCAACTCGTTCCAGCAGGTCGGGCGATGCCTCAAGCGTATACTGTGCGGGTTTTGAAGGTGCGTAGTACAGTCGCCAGGGAAGCGCTTCGATCTTGTCTACTACCTCGAAATCGGTGTTCAACCAGATCGTTGCGATAGGGAAGGCCATGAACAGCATATGGATCGCGGTTGCCATTTTGCTTTCGCCGGTTTCGACAAGTATCAGCCCCTCGCCCGGTTCAAGCCGCCGCCTGAACATCAGCCCGCGCAGCTTGCAGAAATAGCTGCTGCACCAGCGTGCGTTGTCGAGTAATACCTCACCCGTCGATTGTTTGATCAGCCGTCCTGTTTTGTTCATCGTATATCGATCTCGACTCAGTAAAAAAGAAAGGGCGCAATGCGCCCCCAAATATCGAAACTGCCCTCGTTATCGGCGGTTGCTATCAGTCGCTGCTTTCCGATTTGGATTCGTCGCCGAGAACGCGCTCGATGCTCTTGATCAATTCTGCCGGGCTGAATGGCTTGGTGATGTAATCCTGAACCTTTGCGATATGCAGTCCCAGCACCTTGTCGATGTTTTGAGCTTTTGCGGTGATGACGATGACCGGGATTTCTTGCATATACTCATCAGCCTTCATCTGCTGGTAGACGTCCCAACCATTCATATCTGGCATCATCAGGTCCAGCAGTACCAGGTCTGGTTTGAGCTTCTGGATCGATTCCAGTCCTTCCCTACCGCCGAGCGCTCCAACTACCTCAAATCCTCTGTTTTTGAGGATTAGGGTAACCAGATCGATCATCGCAGGTTCATCTTCGATGCATACCACAACACGCTGTTTGTCTGGCTGCTCGGACATAGTTCCCCCGATTACGGAAAAGTGTCTTCAATTAACAATTGAGAATGTGTAAGCCGGTCAATCACCAGTATTGTACTTCAATTGAATTGTAATATACAAGTTTGCTCGATAAATATCAGCCCGCTCATTTCGAGGTTGGCGCACCGGTCAATGATGGGATTCACATTCTCCAAAACTCTATCATGATTATTCTTTTAGTTCAAGCCACCTGACAGCGGCCTCCGGCAGACTTGCCATGCTCTTGCGGAGCACCGTACAGCGCGGCAGCGAATCAAGAATCATTGCGCCATACCGTTTGCTGAGTATTCTGCGGTCGAAAATGGCGACCACGCCCCGGTCGTCCTTGCGCCTGATCAGCCGCCCGAACCCCTGCCGGAAGCGGAGGATCGTTTCAGGCAGCGCGTACTGGTGGAATGGATCGTCGAACAGTTCGCTGCGGGCGGCGAAAATCGGTTCGCTGGGCACGCTGAACGGCAGCCGGACGATCACCAGGATGCTCAGATCGGTTCCGGGCACGTCTACCCCTTCCCAGAACGACCGGGTGCCCATCAGCACCGCTTTTTCGCTGTGCACGAAGCCTTCCAACAACTGCGACCGGCTCGACCCGGCGCTCTGATCGTAAATCGCAATCCCATCCCGTGAAAGCGGCTCGCCGATGGCATTCGCAGTCGCTCTCAGTTGGGCGTAGCTGGTGAAAAGCACCATTGTCTGCCCCTGGGTCGCCCGGCACAGTTCGATCAACCCGTTCTCGACCGCTTTCTGATAGGCGTTTTTGTCTGTTGGTTCGGGGATGTCGTTGACGAGGTACAGCAGCGTGTTCGACTTGTAATCGAACGGCGAATCAATCACGACCTCATCGGCGTCTTCGGCTGCAAGGCGCTCTCGGATATAGGCGAAATTGCCCTCGGTTCGCATCGTTGCGCTGGTCATGACCAGCGTCTCTTTTTTCATCCACAGGTGATCCCTCACCAGCGGGCCGACGTCGAGCGGCGCGGCTTGAACTGACATCTGCCCACCATCCGGGCGGATCGCCGCCCAGTAGACGGTGTTGCCGTCGGGTTCGGCAACCAGTTCATGAAGCCTTAGGTGCAGTTCCGTCAAACGCCGGGCGGTGGCACTTGCCCCGGCGATGGTGTCCTCGAAGTCGGGAATATCGAATTCCTGAAGCTCGGAAAGCCCCTGAACCAGCTTCTGCATCGCGTAGGCAATCGTGTCGGTGAATTTCGAGAGGTTATCCCAGGCAATTTCCACGTCGGCCCAGGCGGGCTGATGGCGCATCGCATTGATCAGGCGTATCTGCTGCGTATATTCGTTCCGCCGGATGGCGACGTGGTTCTCTATGAAGTTCCACAGCGTCGAGAAGAATCGGTCGACATGCACGTTCATCGTGCTGGCAGCATTGACGATCACGTCGACGTAATCGTGCAGGGTTTGATAATAGCCCGCCGGGATCACGTCTCTTGTCTGGCTGAGAAGTTCGCCCAGCAGCCCAGTCTTTCCCGTTCCCAGATCGGCGATCAGCCGCGCGATATGATCCGGGTCGGTTCTGAATGACAGGCTGTTAGTTACCGCCCCTTCAAGCTGGTGCGCCTCGTCGATGATCAGGTGCCGGTAGTCAGGCAGAACCCGTCCCTCTGTGGCAATATCCGAAAGCAGCAGCGAGTGATTGACGATCAGGATATGGGCGGCTTCGGCCTGCTGTCGGGCATGGAAGAATGGGCAGGTGCCCAGCATCTGGATCGAGCAGCGTTCGGCGGTGCAGCCTTCATCTTCCGCGCTCAGCCGCCGCCATACGCTCGATTCGGCGGGGCCTCGAAGGGTAATATCGCTGCGGTTGCCGGTTCGAACTTCGAGCATCCAGACCAGCAGTTTTGCCAGCATGTGCATCTCTGCCGGGGAAGTCGGGCCGCGCCGCCGGAGGACTGCCAGCCTGCGCGGGCACAGGTAGTTGCCTCGCCCCTTGAGGATCGCCGCCCGGAACGGCAGATCGAGGAGTTCCATCAGCATCGGGATATCTTTTTGATCTAACTGTTCCTGGAGGTTGATCGTATTCGTGCTGATCACGACCCGGTCGTCGTTCTCAACCGCGTATTTGATCGCCGGAACCAGATACGCAATCGACTTTCCGACACCGGTCGGTGCTTCGATCAGCAGGTGCCGCCCGTCCGAAAAAGCCCGCGCGACCTGTTTCAGCATTTCAACCTGCTGTGGCCGGTATTCGTAGGCGTCGAAAGACCGGTCGAACAGGCCCTCCGGCTCCAGCAGGGCCGCCAGTTGATCAGCATCAAGTCGCTGTGGGGAATCGGCTGGCCGCAGTCGCTTGTAACCCGCTTCGGCTTCCTCGAATACCAGCGCAAACCCACCCGATGAGGCTTCCCCCGCTGACGGGTTCTCTTTGTATCGTTCTTCCATTGCCGCTTCGAATGCCAGCGCGCCATCCCAGTGCATGTTCCGGCTGTGCCGGGCGATCTCGGCCAGCGTTTCCAGGGGGAGGGTCAATATTCTTGCCCATAGTTCTCGATACAGGGCGATGGTCATATGCACGTCGTTGAGGGCGCGGTGTGCGCCTTCCGTGTCGATGTCGAGATGGGATGAGAGTGAAAACAGAGAATAGCGTGCGGCTGAGGGCATCATCACCGAAGCGAGAGAATAGGTATCGAGCAGCGGATTGGCAAGGTTCAGCCCGGCACTCCGAATGAAAGCCGCATCGAAGCTGATGTTATGCCCGATGACCGGGTGGTGGCCGATGAACTGTTCGAGTTTCGGCAAGACGGTTCGGATCGATGGTGCGTCGGCGACATCCGCATCGAATATTCCGGTTATTTGAGAGATGTTCTGCGGAATGGGACACTTCGGGTCGACGAATGTCTGCCACTCGTCGATGATTTTGTCGTCATGAAATTTGACGGCGGCAATCTCGATAATTCGATCGTACGCAGGGTCTAAGCCGGTCGTTTCCAGGTCAACTGCGACGAGTGTGTCGCGCACGGAAGAGCCTTTCTCGTAAAGCGGGTTTAAAGGAATGTACAATCGTAACGAAGCAGTCCGGTAGATGCAAACCGATCCGGGCAGCGATCTCCGGGATGTTTACCGGGTCGACTGCCAGTTGATATGGCAGTGTTCTTCCAGCGCAACCAGCAGTTCCTCGTAGCCTTCGATTGCCTCCGGTGTAACGATGATCGTCTGTCGGAAGCCCTGTCCATATACGAGGCCGGGCAGTCGGTTCAGGGGAGACAGCCCTTCATGGACGCTGATGCTGGCGACCTCGATATGGGTATCCGTGTCTCCTGATTCGTGTGTGAACACCAGCACCCGGTTGACGGCGTCCCAGGGGACGAATCGTGTTGGCAACAGCAGACGGTTGATGAGCAGGCCGTACTCCGTCACCGAGATTTCACAGACCGAGACTAACGCACTGATCGCGACATAGACCAGGAAAAGCAGTGCAAGAAACTCAACGACCCGCACCCTGGGTGTAATCACCCAGCCGCACAACAAGACGACCCCTATCATAACCACCGGGAGCCACAACCGGATACGCGGCCTGGTGAATCGGTGAGTTGATAAAGTTTTTCCGACCAGTTCCGTACGAGTTTTCACTGTTTATTTATGATCGTCTTGCTTGAATAGCTGTCTCTTGTTTGCAGTTTGAACGACTCGTCCTGTATTATGCTATGTGATGAAATGTATATCTCAAAATTCGGATCAATGCTATGGATTTCCCCAAAACAGGGTCGGTTGTCCGTAGTTTATTGTGAGAACAACTGTCAATGGATAATCAGTTTCAGGAATCTCCTGTTGAAATGCCTCTGCTGAAACCAGCCGAGGACTGTTCTATTTTGATTGTCGACGACGACGAACGTATCCTCGACGTTTTTACGACGATCTTATCGCGGCATGGGTACCGGGTCTATTCGACGCAGAATGGAAAACCTGCGCTCGAACTGATCGGTGAGGTACACCCGGACGTGATCGTCCTGGATGTGGTTCTGCCCGACATCGACGGCATTGAAGTCTGTCGGAGGGTGAAAGAGAACCCTTCGACCCGGTTTGTCCCGGTGATCCTCATCACCGGCCTGGATACGCGAAGCCGCCGCCTCGAAGGGTTGAACGTTCGTGCAGACGATTTCCTCAACAAGCCGATTGATCCCCTTGAACTGACCGCGCGTGTCCGGTCGTCCCTGAGAACCAAGCTGCTCTATGACGAAGTCGAGGCCAGCCGCCGTGACCTGGAAAGACGGGTCGACGAGCGCACCCAGGAACTTAGCCGGGCAAACCGGCGTCTTGAGGAGCTTGGGCAGGTCAAGAGCAAAGTGCTTTCGGTGGTTGCCCACGAACTGCGGACGCCCATTCACCAGGTGAAGCTGGCCGTAAACCTTGCCTTGCAGGAAGACATCGATCATGATGAAAAGCGGGAATTAGCCAGGAACATCCAGTCCGCATTTACCGGTCTTGAATATCGTCTGGACGAGATCGAGCAGTTGAGCGATCCCACCGATTTGAAGTGTACCGACAGCTCGATCAATGCAGTGATCACCGCTGCCATCGTCCAGGTGCAGAAGCTTTCTGGCATTGACGAGGAATTGATCCAGCTCAACCTCGAAAGCCACCTGCCGCCGGTATATGTCGATCCCAAACGGATCACGCGGGCTGTGGCTCATCTCATTGACAACGCCAATAAGTTTGGGGAAGGCAAGCCGATCTCGATTTCCACCTATTCGGATCGGACATATGTATGTGTCTGTATCGAAGATCACGGAACCGGCATTTCGGAGGAGGTCAAACCGAACCTGTTTTCACCGCTTGAATCCGGTGATAATAGTGACACCCGTCGCTACGGTGGGATGGGGATCGGGTTGGCGTTTGCCAAGGCAATATTCGATGCACACGAGATCGCCTTTTCGATAGATAGTCTGGAAGGGGAAGGAACGACGGCGATGATCTACATCCCCATCCAGCATACCGGCTTCGAGTGATCAGGATCGCGCTGCCGCTTTCCCTGCGACCTTCTTCAATGTGTCGGGAAGCTGGCACAGGTGAATCCGGTCATGTTTGACCATGAACCTGACCAGTTCCTCAAGCGAGGTCGGCCCGAAAACCGAATCGCGGGCCGGGCTCTGCCAATCCTCCGCTGACAGACTCCTCAAATATTCGATGGTTTGCCTGCGTGCCTCGGCGAACTCGTTCAGTGCTTCGGAGAAGGTTACCCCGCAGTATGTTTCGTAATTTGCCCAGGGATCGAGGTTCGAGGTCAGGAAGGGATCATCTTCTTCGACCACTGTTTGCAATCGTTCCTGATCCCACGCTTCATGGTCCCGCAGATGGCAGATGATATCCCGCGCCGACCACTCCTTTGATTTTGGGCAGCGGCAAATGGTATTTTCGTCGTGTGTTCCCGCCATCGTATCGAATACCGCCGGGTGTGCGGCTAGTAACGCCAGCAGCGAATCAATCGACTCGTCCTGCTCGTCGAGCGTTTGCAGCCACCCATCGTGGGTCAGTTCGGTGAATTGAGAATAAGAGCCGCAGCCGTCCAGCCTAACCGTTTCGTCGGGTGGGGGATCGCCATTTTCGGTGACCCAGTATGTGTGCAGCCCTGCCGCCGCCGCCCCGATCATGTCGTCATCCCACGAATCGCCGACCATGATTGCCTCGGATGGCTTGACGCCCAGCCCGGCGGCGATCTCAGCATAATACTCGGCGTGCGGTTTCCCGAAGTGCATCGTTTCGAGCGACGTTACCGTTTCGAACCTGTAATCAGGTTGAAATACCTCTCCCCATGCCATCCGCTGGCCCGTCGCCATCATTGGCAGGCCGGGGTTGGTCGCAACCACCACCTGATAGCCACCATCGAACAGCATTTGCAGCAGTGCCGGGGTTTCAGGTCTTGGCCCAACGAAGGATTTTAGCGCCGGGTAGCACTTCAGATAGAACTCGTTGAAGTGATCGATCATCGCCTCTCTTGGGTGCTGTACCATCTGGCTGAAATGGTCGAAGAAGCGAGTCTCCAGTGTTTTTGTGGGGTTGTACTCGTCGAGAATGTGGTAAAAGGTTTGCAGCATCTGGTCGACAAACACCTGGGGATCGGCCAGCTTTGCAGAAAACACGCCCAGTTCGGAAAGATAGGCGGAGTATATGGCGCTGGTATGAGTAGTTATCAACGTGTCGTCGAGGTCGAGCAGCACCGCCTTGATCATTGATCGTCCTCCGGGGACAGGAAATCGGATAGCTGGGGTTTCTCGGCCCGGCATTGTTCGCAGCCCACATAGGGATCGTCTATCCGCATATCGTGCTTTCTACACCATGCCGTGACCTCGACCTTACGCCCCAGTCCGATGAACCCGGCTGTCACCCGCGCTTTCAGGTCTAGGTGTTCGCTGGCATTAGCCCATAAGATCGCCGGTACGGGGCAGTGCTCGCAGTCGTTTGGCTTCCAGTGCTGCGTTTTCGCCGACTGCTTGATCAGCCTGCATTCCTGTACGTTCCTGCCGCGATGGAAATCCTCATAATAGTACCGGCATTCTTTCCCGGCAGGCGTTATCATGCGATTTCTCCATTCATCGAACCGAACGCCCCTGTGTGACCTTGCAGGGGCGTTTTGATCCTTCGCAAAAACACATTTTAGCGATGGGGGTGCCGCCTAAACACGGGTAACATAATCGCCGCTGCGCGTATCGATCCGGATCACGTCGCCTACGTTGACGAACAGGGGGACGGTGACCTTCAACCCGGTAATGGTGATCACCTGTTTGGTCGCCCCTGTCGCCGTGTCACCCGCGACCGCCATCTCTGACTCGGCAACCTCCTGTTCGACCGTTGCCGGAAGCTCGAAGTCGATGATTTCGTTCTCGAATGAAGACAGCTTCAACTGCTGGTTCTCGGTCAGGTAGAGAATGTCGTCGCCGAACACTTCCGCGCTGATCTGGGGCTGTTCGAAAGTTTCGACATTCATGAAATGCAGGAACTCGTCGTCGCTGTACAGGTATTCGACGACCGCCGTTTCAAGCCGGACATCCTGCACGCGGTCGCCTGAGTTGTAGGTGATTTCGCGGGTGGTGCCGGTGCGCAGGTTGCGTACCATTACCCGGATGGTCGCTTTTCCTCGGCCCGGTTTATGGTGGTGATATTCAATGACTTTGTATAGCTCGCTCTCTTGTGTGTATGTTACACCTCGGCGAAGCTCGTTGACGTCGATCATGCTGACATTATCTCCAGGATATTAGTTTAAATTTGAAGTATCATCGGCGATTATAGCGTGAGGGTGTCACTGCCACCACCATAAAGGGGGCGCTCGTCGTTTGGGAATGCTGCGCCCGTCGAGTTTTAGCCCGGTGCTTCGGCGCAGGACTTCCGCAGTCAGCCGCCGGGCTGCCTTTCGCTCGCCTGGCTCAGTATCACGCCGCCCACCGGAGCACCGGCATCGCGCCCCAGCACCGGGCACTTGGCCTGCAGCAGCAGAAACACCTTACTCCCGGCCTCGTTCAGCGTTTCGTAGTTGGCCTGCCCTTTGGCAATGACCATATCGGCCCGGTCGAAGCGCTCGCGGAACGCCTTGCTGCATCGGCTCAAGATTGTTCCTTGTGTGTCTGAACCGGTCTCGATTATGGCCGTGGCGATCTTGTCCAGGTCTGCCTGAACAGCGTCTTCAAGTGTGGCATCGTTGAGAATTGGTCCGCTCTTGATCACGTAGGTCACCGGTTTACCATACTCCGCATTGATCGTCTCAATCAGCAGCCGGTCGAACACCGTCTCCCCGGCATTGTCGGCCAGGTAGAGGATATCCTTTGCCTGATCGAGCGTCTCCATAAACGCCGGGCGATCATCCACTGCGTAAGGTGCAGCCAGCACCCGCTCGACCGTTCCCCAAAGGTCAAAGTCATCAGCGGCGGCAAAATCGATGATATTCCCGGCAATGCTGATCCGGATCGCCGTGTCGAGCGGATCCTCGGCTTTGGCAATCAGCGCCTGCATGTGCGGGTAAAGATCAAGCGCCTGTTCGGTGCTTCTATGTTTGTCTTCACGATACGGATCGCCGTCTCCCGTCACTTCGGCGGCGATCTTCAGGATCAGATATGCGATTTCAGGCGGTGTCAGTGCCGGGTCTATCGAATGCAGCACCTCAAGGGACTGGTGCATGATCGCGATCTGCTGTGCTTCACTGGCGCTGGCTTTGCGTCCTGCCGTAAGCCCGACCTTCAGCAGGCAGGGGTAGCAGTCCAGAAATGTCTTCATAGATATCTCCGAGAATAATGGTGACTGGTTTTGTGCCCTCGATGCCGTGATTGGCGACCGGTTGGGAGTAAAAAACGCCTGTCGCGCCGGATAATACCCGACACGCCGGCGAAAATCAATTCGCCCACTCTTCTGTGAAGTCTCTATCTGCCAGGGAACGGAACGAATGTACAGGTAGGACTTTTTAAACTGGATTGCTATTGTGAGCAGGCAAGGGTATAATGACGCCCGCTTGAAATCCCCGCATTTTACAGGGGCAACGTGGCTAAGTGTGTTTGATACATACTGTCCACAGTACGGAGGCGTGCCCAAGTGCAGCAGCGAAAAACCCAGACCGACAAATACTGGGTTGAAGACTTCCAGTTAGTACAAGCTGATATCGATCACCTCTACAACGTCTTATTGGAAATCGAAACCCCGCTATCTACCGATCAAATGGCTTTGATCCTTGTCCGGAACCGGGTAAGGATTGAGGCTGAGAAACGGGCATCGCAGGTTTCGCCGGGTGATATTTACCTCCCACGCAAAGAATATCAGGAAGGTGATATTATCACCCTGCCGCAGTTTTCTGATGTTCAGGCGAAGGTGAAGGCTGTTCGTCCCGGCGAAAATCCTGACTATGGCAGTTTTTCGGTGATATCGGTTGAGCTTGATTCTGGTGAAGTCGTCGAACTGGCTTCCGAGTACGAGTTAGAGCATCCCCTGAATGTTGATCCCGAAGTTGATGAGCAAGCCGAAGACAGCGAACTGGTGCCAGAGGAGATATTCATCGAGTACGGTGGATATGTCTCCGAACGGTTGGAGGAGACTTTCTCCGATCACGACGATCTGGTCCGTCTGGCAGGCCGCTGGTTCCCAAAGTCACTGCTTGCCGATGTCAATATCGGCCATTTGAACCTGGCTGAAGCCGTCCTCGATATGCATGGCGGCGGCCCGTTGACCACTCCTGAAATCCTCGAACAGATTGGTATGATGGATGACGTCAACCAGCGGCTCGCCGAATTTTCGATGAATTATGCCCTGCAAGAGGATAATCGCTTCGATGAGGTTGGCGCTGCCGGTCAGGTGCTCTGGTATCTGCACCGGATGGAGCCGGACGAAGTACGTAATATCCCTGAGCGCCTGGAATACGTTTCCCTGCCGGATGATCCTGACCTGTTGACCGAAGAGATGAAGGAATTGGAACTGCAAATCGGCGATGAGCATTCCGATATTCCAGTTCGGCGTGGCCCCGCCCCACAGTCGGTGACGATCACCCTGACTTACCCGCATCGCCGTGCCGGGACTTTGCCGCTGTCGCATCAACTGCGGCGCATGTTCCCAACAGCCTATCGTGCTCCTCGGATTCGTTTCACCATTGTTGATGGCGATACCGGCGAAGAGATTCCTGCCTGGGTGGTGTTGTCAGGTGGTTATGTTTACGGACTCAAGAAATGGTTCGAAACCCACGACGTGCCTGCTGGCGGCTATCTGACCATCGAGCGGACGAATGTCGATGGCACGGTAATGGTTAAATATGCCGGTCGCAGCCCTCGAAAAGAATGGGTGCTGACCGCCTGCGTCGAGAATGCCCGGCTGCGATTCGAAAATCGCCAGCGGAACATTGCCTGTGAATATGACGAACTGATGATGATCGATGTTGATGACGATGAAGCGGTCGACAGGTTGTGGTTGCAGGTTCGAAGTGGCAAAGTGTCATTTGAGGAACTCGTCTCATCCATCGCCCGCGAACTGGCAGCCCTGAACCCGCAGGGGAATATTCATGCCAAGACCTTATACAGCGCCGTGAATGTCGTCAGGCGCTGCCCGCCGGGGCCGATCTTCTCGCTGCTTGTCGCGCTTCCGCAGTTCGAACCGGTCGGCGGACCATACTGGCAGTTATCGAAAAGCGATGCCGAATAGGCCGCTCAAGATCGGGTTATTGATTCTTTATACCTTGCAAAGTGGCTTTTTATCTGCCAACCTTGGCAATGAGTCAATTGTGCATGTTTTAGCAGTATACGAAGGGATTTCGCTCTGTGGTTAAACCACCTGCTCCGCCACAACTGAACAAACCAACGATGTCCACTCGTTTCTTTGTTGACGAAGAGTGGTGGAAGCAGTCTGATAAAGATTTTCGCCTGGAACTGAATCGGCTCTGCGAAGAGTACGCCGGGGAGCCAATGCCTGAAAAAGCCGGTGACCCCTCCATTGACTGGGTTGACCCGCTGACCGCCCGCGTCGTCAGGGTTGATCCGTCCATGTATCACTTCCTGACGGCCTGTTGTGTACACCCCGATTTCATCACCGAGCGTACCACGCTGATCGAGGCGGTGTTTCGCGCACTGGTCGCCGCTGCCAATGTCCCGATGACGCCCGTTGAACTGTCCGCACGTATCGGCAGACCGGCTGATACCATCTACAAGACCCTGGCCGGGCGGAAAGTTTTCAAGGGTATCCGGCCTTATCTGGATTAGTATCCCGGCACTTCTTGACGGGCTTCCTTCTGTTGGCTAGAATGCTTCATATCGAGCGATAAAATCATATCTTTGTTTGCCCTCGTAGCTCAGTGGATAGAGCGGCAGCCTTCTAAGCTGATGGTCGCAGGTTCGAGTCCTGCCGGGGGCGCTGTTTTTTTAAGGGCCGTTTTCCTCTATTCACAATCTATCCCAGAATTACCCCGGCAGGGTCGTTTTGTGCCTGTCCGAAATGGGCTGGGCGAATTTGCGAATAGGTTTTTAGGACTACGGTAATCTACTTTAAAATCATGGTTTGCGTATACTACTAAAACCGACCGCTGATATGATCCCACAGGGAGGAAATATGCGTATGAAGCGCGTAATACTCGGATTTGTGACCCTTGTCGTTCTTCTGACTGTATTTGCTGTTCCAACCCAACCGGCTTTGGCCCAGTCCGGCCATCAGGTGTGGACGTTCTACATGGGCTACTGGACCGGTAACATCTCCTGGGATGCTCAGGCGAGCGTGCTCGGCGACTGGCCTTCGATGGGCAAGTATGACTCGCGTGACCCCGGCGTGGCTGCGGCCCATATCGAACAGGCGCAAAGTGCCGGGATCGATGCGTTTCTGGTGAGCTGGTACGGTACCGGTGAAACACTCACCACCACCCCGACTCTTAACAACATGCTCGACCGCGCCGCCGAACGCGGCTTTCACGTGGCAGCAGTGCTTGACTGTTTCAACCCCAATTTCCTGCGTGATCGCGGCCAGATTGTTTCTTCACTGAATTACCTGATCCATGATCGGGCTAACCATCCCGGCTATCTGCGCTACAACGGGAAGCCGGTGATCGTCTTTGCCTTCCAGGATACGCTCGGCTTTTCGACCGCCGATTGGCTGGCGATCCGCAATGAAGTCGATCCGGGTCGGAACACCATCTGGCTTGCCGAAGGACTCAACGGGTGCTGTATGTACGGCGGCGCGATGGACGGCATGTATGCTTTCAACATCGCCTGGGCCGGTGGCAGCGCCGCCCGCTATTCGCTTGAGCAGAATTCGGTCTACGCGCAGGGCGGGTCGCTCTACGTGCCGACTGTCCACCCTGGTTGGGATGAAGACCGGATCGCTGCGCGTGATGGCCGTGCGAATCCAACCGCGCGCAAGGATCGCGCCGGTGGGCAGTTCCTGATCAACAGTTGGAACGGTGCGACCTCGGTCAACCCGGATGTGATCCTCATTGTTAGTTGGAACGAGTTCATGGAAGGATCGTATATCGAGCCAAGTCAGGTTTATGGCACGCAGAGCCTCGATGTGCTGCGTTCGCTGATCGCCACCTGGAAAGCCGGTGCGCCTGCAAGTGCTCCTCCTGTAGTGGTCAGCCCGCCCGCCACAGGCACAGCCGGGATTGTAGCCGAAGCCACATCTTACAACCTGAACGTCCGATCAGGACCGGGCACCGAATACACTGCCGTCGGCCAGATCAGCCCCGGCACGCAGTATGCGGTAACCGGCGGCCAGGGAGATTGGCTGTCGATTAATTACAATGGGCAGACGGGTTGGGTGGCCGGGTGGCTGGTACGACAATCTTCCGGTGCCCTGTCTTCGTCGGTGCCTTCTGCTGTCCCGGCTGCAGCCGCCGCTGGCGAGTTCGCCGAAGCCATCTCCTACAGTCTCAACGTTCGCTCTGGCCCCGGCACCGAGCACCAACCGGTCGGGCAGATCAGCCCGGGGACGAAATACGCCGTGCTTGGTCGTTCCGGTGACTGGGTATCCATCGACTACAATGGGCAGACGGGTTGGGTCGCTGGGTGGCTGGTGACGATCACTGGTGTGCCGGTTTCCGCTGCCCCGCAGCCGGTCATCGACTTCCGCGCCTCGCCGACTACCGTCAAGCGTGGGCAGTGTGCGACCGTTGCCTGGGATGTCGAGAACATCGATAGGGTGTACTTCAACGGCGAGGGAGTGGTTGGTCATTCCTCGCGTGAAGTCTGCCCGTCGTCGACTTCGGCCTATTCTCTCGATGTCGTCCTGCGTGATGGCTCGACTACCCGTCGCGAGGTGACCATCACCGTTCAGTAAGTTTCGTCTGAAAATCAAAAACAGCCAGGGGATCGCCTCTGGCTGTTTTGCTTTGTGGGGGTAGGGGGATAATCAATATCCCTTCGATTGTTCGCGCAGGGTGCGCCGGATTTTTCGCTCCGATTCCCGCTTGGCGATGGCCTGCCGCTTGTCGTGCTGTTTCTGGCCCTTTGCCAGCCCGATTTCGATCTTGGCCCGTCCCCGGCTCAGGTAGACACGCAGCACAACGATGGTATAACCCTTTCGCTGTACGTCCGCCGACCATTTATCGATTTCGCGGCGGTGCATCAGCAGCTTGCGCGGTCGAAGTGGATCATGGTTATCCCGGTGGGCCGGATCGTACTGTGCGATGTGCATGTTCAGCACCCACAGTTCCCCCTGCCTCTCGGCGACATACGCTTCCTGAATGCTGATATGCCCGGCCCGGATCGATTTAATTTCGGTGCCAGTCAGCACGATGCCTGCTTCGAGCGATTCCTCGATGAAGTATTGGTGGCGAGCCTTGCGGTTCGTCGCGATTATTTTGACGTGTTCTGTTGCCATCACCTTATTGTTCGTTCGTTAAAAATTCGATTGCCCGTTCGAGTTGAACGTCATCCTCCGTCGGTTCCAACGGCGACTCGACTATTATATCGGGTTCGACGCCGTTACCGGTAATCGACACATCATTAGGGGTATACCAGTTCGCATAGGTCACGCGGAGCAGCGAGCCGTCCGAGAGGTTGTACTGGATTTGAACCGACCCCTTCCCGAAAGACGTCTCTCCGATCAACGTCCCCCGATCGTTATCCTTGATCGCCGCCGCGACGATCTCTGATGCGCTGGCGCTGTTCCTGTTGATCAACACGACCAGCGGAATCGATTCGGCGAAGTCGCCGTTTGTGGCTCTGAACTCGCGTTCCTGCCCGTCGACGTCGCGCTGGATCAGGATCAGACCGTCTTGCAGGAACATATCGGCCACGCTGACCGATTCGTCGAGGAACCCGCCGGGATTGTCGCGCAGGTCGAAGATGATCGACTCAGCACCGTTGTCCATCAGCCCCTCGACTTCTTCTCGAAGGCGGCTGCTGGCCCGTGCGTTGAACTCGTAGAGTGCCACGTAGCCGATGTTGTCGTCGAGCATGCGGCTCTCGACGATCGGTATTTCGAGTCTTGCCCGTGTAACCTCGACATCGAACGGGGCCTCGATCCCTTCCCGGTAGACTGTCAACACGACCTGGGTATCTGCCGGGCCGCGAATGAGCAGCAGCGACTCGCGCAGGTATTTCTGGCTGATGTCCACCCCATCGACGGCAATGACGATGTCACCGGCCAGCAGTCCTGCTTCTTCAGCCGGTCCCCCTTCGAAGACCCTGAAGATGTACACACCTCCACCAGGTGCATCCTCGACGAACGCGCCGATCCCTTCATAACTGCCGGTGCTGTCCTCGTTGATGATCTGTGCTGCGTCGGGAGGAATATACGCGGTATACGGGTCGCCCAGCGATCCGACCAGCCCGTAGATTGCGCCCTGAACCCGTTCTTCCTCGCTTGGTATGTCGTAGTAGAACCGGTCTTCGATGGTATCCCAGGCTTCCCAGAACACGGTCATGTCGGCCTGATCGCCTGAAAGCTGGTCGTTGTCGTTAGTCAGAAGCGGCGAGTATGAGAGTTCCTGCTCGCCACTGCTGGCCGGCGCCTGCAAGGATGTATACATCGACCCGGCGGTGAAACCAGCGGAGAAGATAACCAGGGAAACGATTACCAATCCCAGGATCAGCAGGACGGCCCGCAGTGCGGTTTTGAATTCCCCGTTATTTGATTGTATCTCAGACATTTGTTTACCCTTAAACCTGATAACCGTCAGCGTGGTTTATGTATTTTCAAGCGTCTCGCTCAGTGTCTCGACGGCGGCGTCCAGCGCGGCGTCGCTGTTCTCGGTCGGCTCGACGATGATATCGGGCGTCAACCCGATCTCCTCGATCCGTTCATGATCGGGGGTATACCATTCGGCACTTGTGACGTGCAGTTGTGAGCCGTCGCTAAGTGTATGGATATGCTGCACAGACCCTTTCCCAAACGTCTGCGTACCGATGATCACCGCCCGTTCCCTGTCTCTGAATGCACCGGCCAGGATTTCCGAGGCGCTGGCCGTATTTTCATTGACCAGCACCGCCAGCGGCTCGTCAAGCCACGAGCCACCCACCGAGGCATTGAACACTCTTTCACTGCCGTCGTTCTGGAGTTCGTACAGGATCACACCGCCGTTCAGGAACTTACTGGCGACGCCCACCGCCGAATTGACCAGCCCGCCGCCGTTGTTGCGCAGATCGAGCACGAGCGCCCGGCAGTTGCTGTCGCCGAGTTCTTGCAGCGCCTGTTCGATTTCCTCCGGCGTCCGTTCGGTGAACCGTGTGATCTGGATGACGCCGATCTCCGGGCTGTCTTCCACCACGTACCAGATCACCGATGGGAGCAGCACTTCTGCCCGTTCGATCTCGAAATCGATCCGTTCGCCGTCCCGCTCGACGGTGATCGCCACAATATCGCCGATATCCCCCCGGATCGCGGCCAGGAGGTTGGTCATATCGGGATCGCTCTCGTCGACGGCTTCCCCGTCGACCGCGACGATAATATCGCCTTCTTTGAGACCGGCGATGTAGGCCGGGTTGTCGCGGTAAACCGTTGCGATGATGTATCGCCCCTGTTCGTCGCGGGTAAGCTCCGCGCCGATGCCGCCGAACCGTCCGGCCAGGCTGTCCTCGTTGACTTCTGCATTTGACGGCTCGACGAAATAGGTGTACCGGTTGCCTACCGAGGCAACCATCCCGGCGACGGCGGCATGAATCCGATCCGATTCCTCCGGTAGTTCGTACAGATAGTCGTCTTCAAGGACAGCGTCGGCTTCGTTCAATAGTTCGAACGATGTCGGGCTGGTCTCTGGCTTGACATAGTATTGGTTGAAGAAGAAACCGGCACCAAAAGCGATGCTGAGCGTCCCACCGGTTATAACGCCTCTTAACAGCGCCTGCCAGAAAGGATGCCGTGCAAAGCTCGTTGTATTTTCTGTTTTCATAGCCGTCTGACGTACCTCTGAGTCTTCGTTGTGTGGTGTTCGTAAGTTATGATCTTGGCTGTTCCCCATTCGTTTTCGGGGTGACCGGATTGTACCGTACGCCTGACGGCGTGGCTATCACCGGGATCGTTTGCTCGGCGGCGCTTGCTTTGTATGCCGGTTGCACACATTGTATAATCGCTTTGCTGCTGACCGGCTCTGCGGGTTTTGATTGCATTCCGGGGCAGATAAGGAGGCGCAAGTGACAATAGAACTATCGGTTGAACAGGCAGGGGATATTGATGTCATTGCCATCAATGGCCGCGTTGACAGCCGCACTGCTCCTGAGATGGGGGATTGTCTCTCGCATCAGATTGATCAGGGTTCCCTTTATCTGGTTATTAATTTCAGTTTGGTAGACTACATGAGCAGTGCCGGTCTCCGGGAACTGGTATCAGCCTTGAAGCGGGTTAAAAGTGCCGGTGGCGATATCCGGCTTTGCTGCGTTCCACCTAGGGTCAACGAAGTTCTTGAACTGTCGGGACTCTCCTCTATTTTTTACGTCTTCGAAGACCAGTCTTCTGCTCTAGAGAGCTTTTTAGCTTGATACTGCTTAGTGCATAGGTGATTGATCCGCATGGCTGACGTACGCCGCTTGGTCGTTAGTGGACGGTATGAGAATATCCCGTTGATCATTGATCTTGTCAGAGAAGCGGCAGCCGATGCCGGGTTTGACGAGCCGACGGTCTACCACTGCCAGATGTCGGTTGACGAGGCCTGCACCAATATCGTCGAGCATGCCTATGGTGGGGAAGATCGGGGGGATATCGAAGTTACCTGTACGGTAGCAGAAAACGTCTTCAGCGTCACGCTCCTCGATCAGGGTCAACCGTTTGATCCCGAAAGCATCCCGGTTCCGGTCATTGACTCTGATATACACAGGATCAGACCGGGGGGCATTGGTTTGCACCTGATGCGTCAGCTTATGGATGAAGTGCATTTCAGCTTCTCCGGTGAAGGGAACCGCCTGACAATGGTAAAACGAGCAAGGGACGAAGGTTCCGCACCTCCACCCGGCGGGGTAGGGCGGGAAACCACCATCAAAATTCGCGAAGTGGAAGATGGCGCTGTCGTCATTTCGCCCGATGGACGGTTGGATTCCACCGCTGCCCCGGAATTCGAAAACACCATGCTCGATAGTCTTCACCAGGGTAAATACCGACTGGTGATTGATATGTCCTCGGTGACTTATATTTCCAGCCGGGGGCTGAAGGCGCTGGTCACCGCCTGGCGAATTGCCCGTGAGAACGGCGGTGATATCGTCCTCTGCTCGATGAAACTGGCTGTATTTGATATCTTCCAGATGGTTGGTTTTACGAAAGTCTTTACTATCGTCGAAACGATACCGGAGGCGCTCTCCGTATTGCGGCGTTGAAAAACGGAATCGGCCATTCGACGTATAAGTCTATAGTTTCCTTGTGGTGATTGTAATAGTGAATGGTTTCAGTATCCTGGCAATTCTCGTCGGCTTGATCCTTCTCTTGGTTCTTATAGTTTCCCTGCTCTCCCTGGTTGATCGCCGCCGGATCGTGAAGGTGAGCATTCCGGCCAGCCTGGATCAGATCAGGAGGCTGGCCGGAATGGTCGAAACTCTGGCATCTGATGCAAACCTGAGCGAAGAGGCTGTCCACCAGTGCCGGCTGGCCGTCGATGAGGCCTGCGCGAATATCATTACCCATTCATACGCGGGTAATCCATCCGGGGTTATCGAGGTGAAGATGATCGCCCGGCGCGGCCATTTCGAGATCAGCCTCACCGATTTCGGTGAACCGTATGATCCGGCGCTGGTCACCCCGCCGAATATCGACTGCCAGTCACTGGATGAGGCCAGTCCGGGCGGGCTGGGCCTGTACCTGATGCATAGGGTGATGGACCGGGTCAACTATACTGTCCGGGCTGAAGGCAACTCCCTGGTGATGACCAAGTTGTCCAACTCGTTCCGGTCAGCTGCCGCGCCTCTATCACGTTGAACAGACAAAGGTAAGACAAATCGGTCATGCAGATGCTGCCGGTGATCATTGCGGTAAGTATTGGCGTTATCCTGATCGGCGGGGCCGTCGGTTGGCTGGCTTTCCATCTGGGTAAACGCCGCGAGCAGCAGGCCGTCTCCGAACTGGTCACCCTGAATGAAATCGGTCTGCAACTGCTGCGTTCCAGGCTCGATGTTGACGATCTCTGCGAACTGGTCTACCAGCGTGCCCGGCATATCGTTCCGACCACGTTGTTTCAGGTCGGGTTGTTCGAGCAGGATGCTTACCACGTCAAAGTCTGGATCAAAGATGGCGAGCGCCAGCCGCAGCAGGTTTTTCCGCGCGGTGGGCGCACCGGGATCGTCGGCTGGGTACGCGAACATGGGCAGGCGCTTCTCGTCCGGGACTTCGATATCGAGGGCAGGAACCTCCCGACTTTTCCCAGCTTCGAACTCGATACCCCGCCCCGGTCTGGTTTGTTCGTCCCCCTGATCGCCGGGACTTCCACCATTGGGATCATCGCCATCCAGAGCTACCAGCCTGAGCGGTTCGGCGAGGGCGACCAGCGCTTGCTGACCGCACTGGCGAACCAGGCTGCCTGGGCGATCCGAAATGCCCAACTGTATGAACATGCCCGCCGCCGCGCCGATCAGCTTGACCTGATCCACTCGGTCAGCGGCCAGGTTTCGGCCATCCAGCCGCTCCCTGACCTGTTCAAGCAGATCACCACGTCGGTTATGCGGGCCTTTGGCTACTACAATGTCAGTATTTTCGTTCTGCAGGACGACCGGCTTGTCGTCGGGGCCAGCAGTGACGATGCGCTGGATACCGATGCGATCTTCGACCTGGGTAGGGGCCTGATCGGTTGGGCGGCGGCCAGGGGCAGTACGGCGCTGTCAAACGACGTTCAGGCAGATGATCGCTATATCGAACTGCCCGCGCTGGGCGATACGCGCAGCGAGATTTCGCTGCCGCTGCGTGTGGAAGATCGTGTGCTGGGTGTGCTTGATGTCCAGAGCGACCGGGTCGGCGCTTTTCAACCCGACGACGTTTCTCTCCTTGAATCGCTGGCTGTTCAGATTGCGCTGGCAATTGAGCAGGCCAAGACCTACGCGGCGGAGCGTCGACTTGCCCGCCGACTGGAAGCGCTGGTGCAGGTCAATCAGGCCGTCGTCTCCGAACTCAGCCTCGACGACCTTCTGGAGCGCCAGGTTCAGTTGATCTCTGAGACGTTCGGATTTGAGCGTGTCCATATCTTTGTCAGCCTGGGCGAGATGCTGGTGTTCCGATCCGGTACGGGTTCGCACGGCGTCCGCTGGTTGATCGATGACCTGACCCTGTCGATTGACGATCCGGGGCTGATCCCGGAGGCGGCACGCACCGGCAAGGCCCGTGTTGTCAATGATATCGATGAGGCTTATGATTTCACGCCCGGTGATGATGTCGAGGAGACCCGCTCTGAGATGGCGATCCCGATCATGTACGGTGGGCGCGTGCTGGGCGTGCTTGACGTTCAAAGCACCGAAGCCAACGCCTTTACTGCCGAGGATCAGGTATTGGCCCAGTCTCTTGCCGACTCGGTCGCCATTGCCATCCGCAACGCTGCGCTTTATGCCAACGAACGTCACCGCCGCAACCTGGCCGATACCCTGCGCGAGATCAGTGCCAGACTTGCCACTGAACTCGACCTCGACCGCGTCATCATGGGGGTGATGGGCGGTCTGCGCCAGGTTGTAACGCTCAACACGGTAGCGATTGCCGTTGCCGATGAAACATCGAAACTACTGACCGTCTATGCGACGACTGGCCCGGATTTACTCGGTTTCTCAGGCTTTCACATGGGGATGCCCGAACTGGATCGTGAAGCCGGTGAAGCGATTGACGGTTGGGTGCGCCAGAAGTTCAGGCAGGTCTTCGAAATTCCCGCTGACCACCCGCTGATTTCGGCGGATCTGTCGGTCGGCGGCTCGATGATCGGCTACATCATCGCTGATCAGCCTCCGAGCTGGCCCTACACTGGCAGCGACTATGAGATCGTCGCCGCTTTTGCAAACCAGGCCGCGGTTGCGATCAGCAATGCCCGCCTGTATGCATCCCAGAAAACCGAGACGTACATCACGACTGCCCTGTTGCAGGTCGCCGAGGCGGTCAATATTCAGGGCGATGCCGCCGATGCCCTCGATACCATCGCCCGGTTGTCGGTGCTTTTGTTTGGGTTCCGTTTCTGCCTGATCCTGCGCTGGGTTCAGGAGGAAGAGGCGTATGTGATCGGGGCGCAGTGCTGCCAGCCTCCCGACGTTCTGAACGTGGCGGAGCTCGGCCTGATCCGGGCGGAGAGTGATCCCCTGTTAGATCTCCTGCGCGTGTCAAACCGCACGCTGGAGGCCGGGAGGGGCCGCCCGCTGCCGGTTCCCGGTGTGCTGGCCCCTATCCTTCCGGCTTCGACAGTTCAGTGTGTTCCTCTGCGAACCCTGAGCGGAACGGTCGGCGTTCTGATTGTCGACTGTCCGGAGCAGCCCGATCAGGCGCGGCCAAAGAGCATTTTGACCGGCATTGCCCATCAGGCGACCTCGGTCATCGAGACGGCCAACCTGCAATCGACTGCGGATGTGCGTGAGAAGCTCGAACAGGAGTTGGAGGTCGCCCGACAGATTCAGGCCCGTTTCATTCCCGAACACGCCCCCGAAATCCCTGGCTGGCAGTTCTCGGCGGAGTGGAAGGCTGCCCGCCAGGTGAGCGGCGACTTCTACGACTTCATCCATCTGCCCGATGACCGCTGGGGGCTGGTGATCGCCGATGTCGCCGATAAGGGGATGCCCGCCGCGTTGTTCATGGCCGTCAGCCAGACGCTTCTGCGTGCCGCTGCGATCACCCGCAGGTCGCCCGCCGAGACGTTGATCCATGTCAACAAGCTGTTGGTTAGCACGGCCCGCACCGATCTCTTTGTCACCGTCTTCTACGCCGTCTGGGACCCGGCAGCCGGCAAACTGAGCTATGCCAGCGGCGGGCACAACCCGGCACTGCTGATCCACGATCAGGGTGCGTCGATCACCGAACTGCGCTGCGATGGCATCGCATTGGGTGTCCTACCCGATATCGAGCTGGAAGAGCGGGAAATTCAGATGCAGCCCGGCGATGTACTGGTCGCCTACACCGACGGGGTCAACGAGGCGATGCAGGCCGACTATACCGAGTGGGGAATGGATCGTTTCAAGGAAACCCTGCTTGCGTCGAGCGGCGAAAGCACCCAGCAGATGATCGATCATCTGCTTAAGACCATCGCTGATTTCGTCGGTGATGCGCCCCGCAGCGACGATCTCACCCTCTGGATACTCAAACGCGAGTAAGAATCACAAAGTAATCCAAAAACCATCTGATGATACTTTTGGCCCGATCAAGAACATCAGTCACCCATCGACAGCTCGGCAGCCGATAGGGGCTGACAGGTGCTGTATATGACCTGTTTCCAGAACATCCCGTTCAGGCTGACACCCTTCTGGCCTTTGATGACCATTTCCAGTGGCACCAGGACATACTCCGCCAGCCACTGTGAAATCATGAAGTCGGTGTAACCCGCCAGGGCATTGTCGACGGCCAGCACCCCCAATCGTTCGCAGTATATCTGGTCTTGAGGGTTGGGCGGGATGGCCCGGATATTGTGCCTGGGTTGATTGATGAAGGTCTGAACCGGGAGGCCGTCCTCATCCTTTACCCTTGATTCGATAAGCTTTTTAAAGGCGCCAATGAACTCGTCTTTTTTGACGATGTTCCCATCGATTTTAAAGCCCCGTTCTTCCAGTACAGTTCCGACGCCTTCCGCCAACACCACGACGGCATGGCGATTGTGGCGATTTTTCAGCGGGCGCTTGTTGCCCGGCACGATCCCCATCCAGCTTTTGGCGATATGATCAATGCATTTATCCAGATAAGCCTCGATATCAGGCATTTCCATATAGCTGAACACTTCCGGGACAAGCACCAGATCGACATGCCCGCTGGCTAATGAAGCGTTCGCGGCGACAAAACCCGACTCTGCACCGAACAGTTCTATCAGGCAGATTCTCCGGGTCGATGCCGCCTCGACGTGGAGCGTGTTGATCACGCTGGTGGCCTTTTCCACCACCGTCCGAAAGCCAAACGACTGCCAGACCCAGAGGATGTCATTGTCCATTGTCTTCGGGATGCCAACGATGCCAAGACCGGGATTGGCTTTGGCGATCTTATGCGCAACCCGCAAAGAGCCGTCCCCGCCGATGATATACAGGATGTCGATGTTGAAGCTCTTGAGCTTCTTGGAGATGTCCTCCACCATTTTTTCGGTAGGGTCTTCACCCTTTTTGCTGTCAGGATAGTATCGAACGTTGCCCAGCCTCGATCCCCCGCTGTCCGCCCACTCGTCGGTAATGATGGGATCGAGTTCGATCAGGTTGTCTTCCAGGTTGACCAACCCTTTAAAGCTGTCGAAGACACCATAGACGCTGCTTGCCCCGTAAAGGTGATGGCGTGTGACGATGCTGTGAATGACCCGGTGGAGGCCGGGGCATAATCCTCCCGTCGTAACGATTGCAACACGGGTTGTTTCAGGGCTGTAGCGCAGCAGTTTCCTCGGGCCGGCCTCAAGGAAGGAAGGAATCCCCTGTTCCGTTTCTTTGAAGGCCTTGATCTGCTCCAGGTCAGCCGTCAGCGCCATTCGAGCGCCGGGATCGCAAAAACGCCCCAGTATCTCTTCGCCCAGTTGATTTTTGACTTCCCCCCGGCCCTCGACCATCGAAACGTCTGTATCCAGGTTCTCGCCCCGCTTGAGGTAGTCTTTCTCGTACTTAATATCTTCTGGAATGCCAGGTCTACGTGACACGGTACAGCTCCTTTTGATGATGGCCCCGGTAGCCCGGTCGGATCGGTCTGCCAGTTTCCGATTACGTTCTGCCCTCTATCCCTGAACCTGTGTCTTTATACGAGCTGTAGCAAGTAGCTAAATCCGCGCAATGTTCTTATTGCCAATTCGCGGATAAAAATCACTCCCCACCCAGCAGCACGTCCCCATAACCCTGCCGGGGTTCGTTGATCAGGTCCGGGTTAAAGTAGTTGAACGTTGCCGTCGACAGCCCCTCCATGATCGGGAAAGCGGTGCTTGCCAGCCAGCCCACGTCGGCCCACAGGAAGACGACCATCACGTAGTCACCTCCGGGGCTGAGGACGATCCCCGCGTCGGAGATTGTGTCGTAGGTATAACCGTGTTTGTGTGCCACCTCGACGTATTCCGGGACGCCCGCCAGAATCAGCTTACCCTCGTCGTTCTTTGACATCACATCGATCATCATCTGGCACTCGGTCTGGTTGATCTCGTCCGGGTATGCGGCGATCAGATCGCCGCCGTTGTACTCGGCGCACTGGTAGATCATGTCGAGCATCATTGCGATGTCTTCCGCAGTCGTCTGCATCGCGTAGTCGGCGTTAGTGTCGATGCACGCCCCGGCACGGGCGGCTTCGCGGGCTGGAGTAGAGTAGTATTCGGGCTCGTCCTCGTCATCATACGGCGCGGCAATGAACGAGTTCTCCATGCCCAGGTAGTGCATCGATTCGGTGACGATTGGTGGCCCAAGCTCGATATTATCACCGCCGACATCCCGCAGCATGAAGTTGGCGTTCAGGTTGCTCGACAGTGTCATCGTCGCTTCGACGACGTCATACTCGTAGGGGTAGGGGAACCAGTCCAGGTACCGGAAATACTCAACCATGAGCGGAATTTTCATCGTGCTCAACCCGGCGTAGGCGATGTCGCAGTTGACCGGCGTCGGGACGCCCTGACGCAGGTCGACATCCAGCGCCAGCGAATCTCCGTTGCGTTCGTCGTAGATATAGATCGAGGCGACGCCCTCGTATTTCTCACTCATCAGGTATTCGATTAACAGCGATTGCAGCGTGTCCATTGATGGTTCGGGCGCGTCCGTCTCCTTGATCGACAGCACGACCGTCCGACCAGTTGGCTGGAACAATGCTTCGGCGATATCTTCAACCGCCTTCTCCTGGTCGATGGTTTCCCCCGGCTGACCAGGAGCCACCGACATCGTTTCCAGGGCAATTGTTGCGGGCCGGGGAGGGCTTTCGTATCGTGCCGCAAGATCGGCGACCCATGCCTTCAACTGTTCTTCGGAATATTCTGCGTTGAGGTCGATATCATAGGTCTGTTGGGGCCGCTCCCAGAGGTGATCCCAGAATCCCGACCAGAACGTCCCGTCCATCCGGAGTTCGGTCGCCGCTGAGATCATCGCCTCGGAGTTTACCCGGAATCCCACTTCTTCGGGGCTGAGTAGGATTTCCTGGTCTTTGTAGATGATGGTTACCGGGGCGCCGTAGGTCTGCTCAATTGAGGCTAACGCCTGCTCACCCCGCAAGCCGTCCGCCGGAACTCCGGCCAGCAGCAGCCCTTCCGGAAGCTGCTGACGTTCCTGGCTGTAAGCGCTGAGCTGCGACATGAAGATCAGGATGGCACCCAGGATCATCAACAGGCCAACGATTTCTAAGATCGGGAAACTCCCTCGGCGTCTGGAGTTGGATTGAAACATCATTGGTTACGTTCCTTTTCATCGCGTGGAGCGAGAGCCAGTTCGACCACCCGTTCCTGATAGGGGTGGATGGATGGCCTTGAATCAGGCGTACACCATCGGTAGTCTGTAAGCTCCACGCATAAATCTTGAACGTTGTTCTTTGCATGACACAGGTAAGCGATATCTAGGTGGCGGCGATTTTTCCGCCGCTCGATCATCAGCGGGTACAGGATGTCGACTTTTAACCCCAGTTCCTCATCAAGTTCCCGCCTGAGCGTCTCGACGGGGTTCTCTCTGGCGTCCTGCCAGCCGCCTGGCAGTCCCCAGGGCGTTTCCGGGTGATAGACATGTTTCACGAACAGGATTTCGTCCCTGTCGTTGAAAATCACCCCAACCACCCCCGACGTAAACCGGGGGCGCGTCAGCCGGTAAAGCCCGGTCGCTGTTGCGGCGACCAGGGGCCGGTGCAGGGCAAGATTGGCAAGTCGCTGGCTGAGTTTCAATGGGTTTCCGGTCTGTGAACCGCCTGTCATCCAATACTGACGTAAACCGACCACCGTTGCGGGTGGCCGTTGGAAATCGCCCGATTGCCTGTAGAATATACCGACTTGGCCCTTGGCTGGCAACCTCTGAGTGTTTGCCGCTTCCCCGATGATTCCGGCACTAATCGAACGAATAGACGGCCTGCCGCCCCTCCATGATGCCCAGTGGTTCCTCGTCGGGGCGTTCGGTATCGATCAGCCTGATCATGCCCTCGGATGGGCTGCCGCTCAGGTCGGCGACTTCCGCATAGGCGATATACCGGCTGTCCGGCGACCATATCCGGTGGCTTTGTGCGTACTGGCTGAAGAAATTGAAGATCGTGAACTGGTCAGGAGTCGGGAAGAACTGATCCAGTTCGGTCACCTCGCCGCTCCCAACGTCGATCAGCCACCATTGCAGGATGATCGATGGTGTGCCGGTTTGCCGGGCAGGTCTCGCCCGCATCCCCGCCGACACTTCGGGCAGCGGCGGCTTGTACTCCTCCATTGTCACAACCGCCAGCCGGGTGCTGTCCGGTGACCAGAAGAACGCGGCGATGTCGTCTACCCCGGCCAGGATGCGCCCGTTGCTGCCGTCGGCGCTGATCACTGTAATCGGCTCAAGCAGGCCCTCTCCGCTGCTGTAGGCTATCGTCTGCCCGTCGGGTGACCATGTGAAGGTCGTGTATCCGTCGACGGGCAGGCCGAGGTCATAATGGGTGTCGTCGTCAAGTACAGTCACCCGGCTCATCCCGTTGTCCTCGCGTGCGTAAAGCAGACGATCATCGACCGGTGACCAGACCGGTGCTGAGAAGTTCCCCGGCTCATCGTCGAGTTGATTGACCACCCGTGATTCGGCCACGTTGTAAACCGCCATCGAGAGGCCGTTTTGCTGCCAGAAGATCGATCCTCCGTCAGGCGACCACGAGAAGTAATACGGTGTGGCTTTCCCAACGACCTGATCGGAGATGGTCAGATCGTCCCCGGTTTGAATGTCGGTCAGGTGCAGGCTGTACTGTTCTCCGTCGTTCGTCAGGAATGCAAGCTGCTCGTTCTCCGGCAGATTGTCCGGTGCCCAGTATCCGTAGATATAGCTCTCCCATGTTGATTCATGGATGATGTGCGAGTCGGTTTGCCCCGGTGCGACAGCCAGCAGAATCTGGCTGGGCGGGTTGTCGGGCAGAATCTCCACCCGAACGAACGACAGCCAGCCCGACGGCGACCACGTGGGATGCTGGTACTCGCGGCCAATCAACTCCTCGTTGAAGGAAGGCACCGCGTCGATAGTGATCGGAACAGGCTCCTGTTCCCGCTCGATGACGTACAGGTTGCCGTCGTTCCCGCTGACGGCCAACCGGCCCGCTGATGGCAAATCGGTAATCAACTGGATCGCCGCCGGTGGTATTTCGGCTGGCGTGGTTTCCGGGGCTTGATCCCTGGTGCCGGTGGTTCTGTCCGGTGTGGCGGAGCAGGCCAGTGCCGCGAACAGCAAAAAGGCCAGAACGATCTGGAACGTGAACCGTATTCGTTTGAATTTGGGCATCAGGGTCAAGGGTAAATTCCTTTGTGAGAGAGCCGCGTATGTATTGTATACTCTGGGCCAGAGGCATTCAAAGAGTGAACACAGGAGAAAAAATCTATGCCGGAGACTGTACAGGAAATTATTGACTTATTGCCGGAGCACTTCGACCCCGAAGCATGGGGTGATTCGGATGCAAAGATAGCCTTTGACGTATCGGGGGAGGGGGGGGGGCAGTGGTTGATCAAGATCATTGGCGGCATGCTCTCTATTGACGAGGGCACTATCCAGGGCGCAGACATGACTGTCAATGTTTCTGCTGCTGACCTGATGGCAATTGTCCGGGGCGATCTGAATGCGGTCGGGGCTTTTATGACGGGGAAAGTCAAAGTCAGCGGTGATGTGGCCCTGGCGATGAAATTACAGGCGCTTCTGGGCGTCTGAACGACAACCACGCGAAAACAAAAAGGTGGCCTGCCTTGTTGCAAGCCACCTTTATTTCTGTCAGTCGGGGCGGACGGATTTGAACCGTCGGCCTCTACAACCCCATTGTAGCGCGCTAGCCAAACTGCGCCACGCCCCGATGCTTCGCACAGTGTAACATATCCGACACGCAGTCGCAATATTATTTGAACGTTTCAGCTTGCTCGGAGAGCGCCTCGATCAGATCGCCCCGGTCTGACCGGACGTAGATATCGCCGTTTTCCCTGTCGATCACTTTCGTATAATGGTTGCTGAACCATTCTGTTGCAATATATGACTCCTCCGGCCCTTCGACGATCACCGGAGCGATGGCCTCAAGTTGCTCCGCGATCCGATCATCAGTCCACCCAACGAGCTTGTAAACGTCGGTCTTGCCGCCCCAGCTAAACACTGGTAGCGCATTGATCCGCCCGCTGTAGATCAGGAATTCCGGGCTATAAAAATATTGAACCTGGTCGCTGGGTTCAAGCATCGCATTGATTTCTGCCGCTGCAAATTCGCGTTCGGCGAGGGACGGCTGCGCTGCTTCGACCGTAAAGCTGTTATCGGCCAACCCTAACACGAGCAGAAAGACCAATGCCAGCAAAGCAAAAAATCCATAGGCATGTGGTGTTGGCCCCTCGGCTTTCGCCGGGATCATCGTGCTGATTGTCGCCGCCCCGAAGGGAACCAGCACCGCGCTGAACATCACCCCGTCCCTTATGCTGCCCTGGTTGTCGATGGCAAAGAGTACTAACATTATCAGCCCGCCGATAAGTGGCATGCTGAAAGTCGATTCTCGGAAAATCGTGCATCCTCTCTTGATCGTCATCAATACCGGGCCAACCGCTATGAAGATCAGTAGTTCCCAGTTGTTACGGAAAATAAAATTGAGGAGGATGTACATCAGAGGTCCGAGATCGCTTCCAAGCTCGGTATTTGTCGATGCACGGATCATGCCAAACCGCCACACCGATTTAACCGTCTGGATGAATGTTGTCTCAAGTATTCCCGCCCCGGCCAGGACGGCGGCAGTCAGTGCAAGTACCAACCCGGCGCCGCCCACAGCCGACAGGATCGCCCGCCGCTTATTTTCCTCTCGGCTGACGATCCCCGAAATGATCACCGCGCCGATCCCTGCCGCCGCCGGTGCCCAGGTCAGCGCCGACAGCGTGATCAGCGCCGTCGACCAGAACCACCGTTTTCGCTGCGCCAGCCACACTCCCAGCAGCATCAGGAGCAGTGTTGTCAGGCGGATGAAGTTTGGGTTGAAATTTAGCAGCAGCAGTTGAAGGTGATCGATCCCTAGCAGCACTACTGCGCTGAATAATCCTCCACTGCGGCTGCCAAGTAGTTCTTTGCCGATCAGGTAAACGCTGGCGATGACTCCTATAGATAGCAGGTAGCTAAAAATGTGAAACGTCGGGACCAAGGGCAGTCGGAGCGTTGTGGCAATGACGTTGATCAGCCAGCTCAGGCCGAAGCGCAGCGGCGGGTGAAAGTAAATCAGGTCGACATAGGGCGTGCCGCCCCTCATGATCAACTGACCCAGATAGATATGCGCTGCTACGTCCCGATCGAAAGGTGGCTGTTGGGCAAAGTGTCCCTTCACTGCGACGAGTGTTAACAACCCGGCGATACCCACAAGTCCTATCGTTGTATACATTCCGGGCTTGATTGCAGCAATTGGTCTGAACAGGGGTCGTGCCCGCAGCGATTCCACGCTTTTGCCAATCTGCCCATCGATTGCCTGCACGATCCGGGAATCGGCTAGCAGAGAAGCGAGGACTGCTGTTGCCAGCCAGATTGCCATCACAACGGGGGACATCTTACTGGCGAACGCGTGGGGAAAATGGATTATCCCCCGCAAAAGCAGGATTCTAAGGCCGATCAATCCCTCGATTGTGGCAGCGGTAATGACTGTCACTGCCGTGACATGTTTTTCGATCCACGTTCTGATTGTCTCTAACCGCCGCCTGTTCAGCCCAACCAGTGCCCCGATAGTGATCAGCAGCCAGCCACCTGCACTCAGTAGATAGGTGGCCATGAATGCGAAATATCTGACAGTATACCTGCCGAAAACCTGGCCCTCGGTGCGGCTCTCATAGCCGACCATCGCCGGTATCGGCCATGTCAGAACGAGGAGTGCAATTATCAGTACAACCCGGATCATCCAGGTCGTCTGTTGGTTTCTCCGTTCGGCTTTGGTTTTCTCGGAGTTCATTGTGTTGTTAGCTGTGTCCCTCATTGATTTCCAAAGCCTGGTCTGGTTCCGGTTCTGCGAGGATCAGCCGCGCGGTGGTCAGGGTCAACCCGACGAATATCCATAGAATCGTCACCGCCGGGTGAAAGTCAAGGTTGAAAAAGTAATGATCGAATATCCCGTTTGCCAGCGCCCCGATCAATCCCGCCATCGCCCCGACCAGGATCGACTTCAATCCCGGCGCGACGTCCTTGCGTCGATAGGCTTGCAATGCGTAGAGCGATACCGCCGCGATCAGTGCCAGGAATGCCACCAATCCCACAATCCCCATGTTCGATGCAATCGCCAGGTAAACCATCGACACGCCCAGGTAGAGATCGACATCCGGTGCGCCTCCGAACCCCACGCCGATCACCGGGTAACGCGTGATCAGTCTCAGCGCATCTTCGTATTCGCCGAACCGCATCTGTGTCGCTAAGTCAGCCCCCTGGAAACCCTCGATCATCCGGATGATGTAGAACTGAGTCCAGGGCACAACCAGGAAAATCAGCGCAGCGATCCCCCCGTACACCAGCAGCCGGGGTTGGTAGACCGCTGCGACGAACACCAGCACGGCGACGAAGGCCAGCATCGAGCCGCGTGAGAAGGTCAGTATCAGGCACACCACCAGTAGCCCCAGTGCGACGAAAGAAGGCCATCGTTTCCCGGTGACCGGGTTCTTGGCGATGGCCTGCGGTGTCACGAACCCGGCGATCATCACCAGCATCCCCCCCAGCGCGTTCGGATCGGCGCTGGTGGCGATGGCTCGTTCGGGCAGGTCAGGATTTTCCTCGATGTAGCGGACGATCCCCGAACTGGGGTACCCGACCACCGCAAAACGCCGCAGGATGTTTTCTGTCATCATGTCCGGCATCAGCCACAGCACGATCCCGATTAGCGCCGCCAGTGCCCCCGCCAGGATGATGACCAGCGCCAGCCGTTTCAGCGATTTCTTGCTCTGGATCACGTCGACCATGATCATTGCCAGCGACATACTGAGCAGGAATTCGGCAAACCGCCGGATGATCGTCGAGGTCAATCCCGCGTAGCGCAGCCCGGCCACGAAGCTGAAGACGCTCAACACCATGAACAGGATGATGAATGCATGGACAGGCGTGGTCGTCAATCGCCGCCGCCAGCCAGTCATCCATTCGCCGATATACAGGAAGAAGAACACCCCCATTGCCAGGTCGAGGAAGGTCGGCGTCACCACGATCTTGACCGGCATTGCCGCGTAAGGCAGCAGCGCAATGATCGCCACCATCACCCACAGCGAGTTTTCGATCCCCATGAAAATCCATACTGCCCCGGCCAGCACGATCAGCAGCCCGACGGTATAGATCGGCCCGATTGCCGCCAGCGACAGCCCGATCAGCACCGCACAGACCGCCAGCGTTCCCCCGATTGCCAGCGCCACCAGCCGACGGTCGCCATGTGCGAAGAAGTGTTCAAGTGACTGCCGTTCAAACAGCATGTTTTTGCCCTTCAAAAATGGCCGACAGGCGTTTCGAAAAGACGGTGATCCCCACGATGATAACCAGTGCCAACCCACTGATCACCGCCCCCAGCCTGACGCTTACCGGACGATACGTGAACGTAATCTCGTGATCACCCGTCCGGATGGGCAGCGCGCGCAGCCCTGCGAAGGCCCGCAGCATATCTACCTTCTCGCCATCGACCGACGCCTGCCAGCCGGGGTAATCCCACTCGCTGACGATCAGAATGCCGTCCTCCGGCGTCTCGACCTCTATCTCGATCAACTCCGGTTGATAATCGGTAATGGTTACCGACCAGTCAGTTGGGGCCGTTTCCGGCAGATCGAGTGCGGGAGTCTCGTTTAATATTGCCGTCGTAAACGGGTCGAGCGCCGGTTCGTTTAGCCAGCCCAGCGCCGCGCTGTCGTCGGCGACTTCCAATATCTGGTAAGTCATCCAGGCGCGTGGGTAATCCGGTTCGAGTTCGTGGACTTTCCACGTCGTTGGGTAGCCTAAAGTTTGCTTCTCAGCGATGGTCGTACTTGGCACTTCCAGTTGATCCCAGTCGGTGAACACATACCTGACGCCCAGCAGTTGGTACAGTCGATACTCCGGCAGTGTTGTGATGTAGTCGTCGAGCGCCTGCAAGCGCAGCGGGCTGATCCCGCGTATATCCTGGATGCCGAACATGCTGCCATAGTTTCCCGCCAGCCCCAGCCTGCCATCTACCCGGAATAGGCTGTGATCTTCCAGCACCGGATCGACTAAATCGTGGACGATCAGTTCCCGTTCGCCTGCCGGAAATGCTTCCCAGTTGGTGTACCACGTCAGGCTGACCACGTCGAACACCACCAGCGCCATAATCGCCGCTGCCCACCAGCCCTTTTGAGCCTGATTCCCCCACCGCCCGATCACTGCCCAGGTGGCCACCAGCAGCAGGGTCAGAAATATCGCCCCGCTGATAATAGAGGTTCGCGATGTGTCGATCTCTTCGAAGAATCGGCTCAGGATGAATGATTCCAGCGCAGCGGCGGCGGCGATGATCGCGCAAATCGCCAGTATGCGCCGGACGATCTTGAGTTCGAATTGTTCTTTTTGGAGCGCTGCGATCCCCATTCCGGCCAGAAACGCGATCCCATAGGCGACGATAAACGCCGCCCGTTCCTGCCCGTGAAACCATGAGCATCCCGGCAGCAGCAGGTAGGCGATCCGGTAGAGGATTGTCGCCCCGCCAAATGAGTAGATGATCGCAATCAATACCGTCACGCCCCAGAACCGTGCTGACTCATGTTTCCGCCAGATCGCGATCCCGACCAGCGCCAGTGCCGCGATCCCCGAATACAGCGGTGACCACACGGTCACCACGTTGGGAATCACAAAGATGACCAGGTCTCGCAGTGGGAATCCCTTTGACAGCGCATCGAAGCTCAGTTCAGCCCGCACCGTCCGGCCCAGGTATTCGAGGCCGGGGAGAAGCTGCACGGCGGCCAGTCCGTATCCCAGCCCGAATATCGCCGCCATCATGATCGGTGCCAGCCACCACTTTAATTCCTTCCGTACCACCCGGTGGATGATATAGGCAACCAGCAAAAAGGTGATGAACCATGTTGTTTGTGGATGGCCCGCCAGCAGGCTCAGGCCGAGTCCCCCTGCGCTCAACCCCAGCCAGCCAACGGTCAACCGGCCCGGTTGATCCTCGGTCGCCCGGTAGACACCGAGCAGGCACAGCGGCAGCCAGGTGCCCGCTTCGAGTAGCGCCAGTTGCAGTGGTGGATACCCGGTCAGGTAGCCGCCGTAGGTCAGCGTGATCGCGCTGATCAGCCCACCCAGCGATGATTTTGTCACCGTCCGCACGAACAGGTACATCCAGATCGAGACCAGCCAGAAATGGGCGATTGCTTCGGCCTGCACTGCCGCGTAGCCCCAGCCGCCGGTAAAGTTGCTGATCAAAATCGCTATCAGCCGGGGCGGGTAGAATACCGCCGCCTGTGTATCGGCGATGAACGGGTGACCGGCGTAATTATACGGGTTCCAGAGAGGAATCTCACCGCCCAGCAGCCGGTCGGCCTGGTACGCGCTGAACGCCACGAACTGCCCGGAGAAGTCGCCCTCCGGGTAAGATACCTGGTGCAGGGGATCGCCCGTGATCGCCCGCCAGAAATAGAACAGCCAGATGACCGACAGGAAAAGCACCGCCGCCCAATCGGCACGTCTCGGTTTTTCTTTAAGCCATCCCTGTGCTGTCTCGATCCAACTCATTGATACTCCATCTGCTTTGCTTTAATCTGCTCTTTCCCATGTTGTCATAGGCGACATTACGATCGGAGATCGCTGATTGTAGCCTGGGGGCTGTGTAGAACCCGCTTACAACAATTCATCACAAAAAAAGATATGCCGTCCCCCTTTGCTAAGGGGGAAAAGCATTTCGCTCTGCGAAATGCAGGGGGCGATCATCACCGAATCATAATCATACTCAAACGTCGGATTCTCCTACTCCCTCCGGCTCTGGAACTCCTCCCGGATCGTCTCGTAAAAGCCGAGCGTCCGCGCCGCGATCTGTTTCCAGCTGAATTTCTGTGCGATCTTCAGTGCCGCCGTTTCCAGCTCTTTCCGGCGTCCCGGCGATTCCCACAGCCGGATAATCGCATCGACCAGTGCATTCGGGTCGTTGACCGGGATCATCTCGACCGCTTCGCCCAGTTCCGGCAGCGGCATCTGTGGCTCGGTGGTGATGATCGCCTTGCCATGTGCCAGCGATGTCATTAGCGTGGTGCGCCGCAGCGATACACCGTCAACGTAGGGCAGGGTGGTGATGTCACTGCTGCAAAAGCCCGCGCTGATCGTCGGCGGCTCGGCATAGCCCGTCCAGTGGATTCTATTGCCCAGCCCCAGCCGTTTGATCTGCTTGTCGACCTCTTTCCCGTAGACCAGATTGGTCGGGTCACTGGCTCCCGCCCGCCCGCCGATCATGATCAGGTGGACCGGCAGCCCCTGTTTGACGAGTTTCGCCAGCGCATCGATCAGCACTGTTACGCCTTTGCTGCGGTTCAGAAATCCAAAGTGGCTGATTAACAGATCGTCGTTTTTTACGCCGTACTGTGCGCGCCAGTCTGCCCGGTCGAAACCCTCCGGCGGGTTGATGCTGAAGTTGCTACTGATCGGTATCCAGGCTACTTCGCGGATTCCCCAGTCGTCGCGCAGCCTGATTTCGTCCTCTCCGTTGGTCGTGATCACACCGTCGACGTCCTGCGTGAGTTTCCTGACTATCCATATGCGCAGCTTTCCTGCTTTTGGAAACAGATACGGGACACGCAGGTCGTGGCAGGTGACGATCACCGGGATGTCCTTCACCCGGCTGGGTAGCCAGTGGATCGACGGGTGCATGTTGAACGCGGCGGTCTGGAACTGGATGTTGATGATGTCGAGCCGGTTGTCTTTGATCCACCGTTTGATCGCCCGGTTGGTCAGCCAGTTCCAGCGGCCTTTGACGTGTGCCTCTACGTTGATCGGGTAGCGGCTGTCGGCTTTTGCTTTTGCCCGTGTAAAGACAAACACCTCATGCCCGGCATCGATCATCGCCCGTGATAGGTCCCTAGTAAAGTTTGCCACCCCGCCGGTAAGGGGCGGGTATTCGCCTGTAATCATCCCTACGCGCACGTCAGACCCTCGCCGGTAATCCGGATTTGATCACTTGATAATATGCCTCGATGCGGCTTTTGCGCAGGTCGCGTTTGTTCCAGAACAGCCATTTGATGCTTTCCAGTACAAGCTGCCAGATGTAACTGATCAGGAGAAACACACGAAGACAAAAGCCCGCGAATTGACCGTAATACTTGGCAAAGTAGCGGATTTTACTGGTCTGGAAGTGGATGTGCTTTTGCGCAATCACCTGATCGCTGCTCTTGCCCCCGTAATGCAAAATCTGTGCATCCGGGACGTAGTGAATTTCCCAGCCGGATTGTTTGATCCGGCGCTGCCAGTCCAGTTCCTCCGAATACATGAAGAAGCGGCTGTCCAGTTCACCCACCGATTCGTATACGCTGCGTCTGATCAACAGTGCCGCCCCCTCGACCCAGTCCACCGCCTGTGTCTCGTCGTCGGGTTGATCGGCTATATAGTATTGATCGAGTACCCGCTTTGGGGCAATGGGTTGGAGCCAGGTGCTTTCGAAGATCGCCGTCCACAATGTGGGGAATCGTCGGCGCGAGGGTTGGACGGAGCCGCCGTCGGTCACCAGTTTCGGGCCGACTGCGCCAACCGTTGGATTCGCATCCAAATAAGCGACCAGTGTTTGCAGCGCGCTGCCAGTGATACGGGTGTCGGGATTGAGCAAGAATAGATAGTTGCCCTGGGCGGCTTTCAACCCGACGTTGTTTCCGCCTGTGAAGCCGAGGTTCTCCCCCGTTTCAATCAGGTGTATATCGGGGAAGCGCTGGCCGATCATTTCGACCGTCCCGTCCGTCGAGGCATTGTCGACGACGATGACTTCAACCGGCAGGGCGTTTTCCTGGTTGTCCAGGCTCTCCTGAATCGATTCAAGGCAACCCTGTAAGAGGTCGCACACGTTCCAGCTTACAATGACTATCGAAAGTTTGGGTGTCATAGTCCTCAAAAAAAGGAGCGGCTTCCTGCTTCGCCGCTTTGCTTTTCCCTGTTCGCCGGGCGATTATAACCGCTGACGGGTTCAGGCACAATAACCGCAGGGCGGCGCTAAGTGGCGATCAAAAATACCGGATGCCTTGAGTGCATCCGGTATCGTCGTTTTCTATCTCTTGGCTTGAGCGAACAACCGGGAGGGTTATTCTGCTTCCTCGACCTCGACCTCAGCTTCGATGTCGACCTCAACCTCGGCCTCAATCTCTACTTCGGCTTCTGCTTCCGCCTCGACCTCAACCTCGGCCTCCGCTTCGACTTCGGCTTCCGCTTCGATCATGGCCTCTGCTTCCATCACTTCTTCGACTATCTCAGGCTCTTCGATTGACGCCTCGTCCTCTGGCTGATCGTCGCCTTCCGCTGAGGCTTCGGTTATCCGAACCATTGACGGTTGATCCCCGTGCGCGATCATCCAGTCGGTGAATTCGTCGTGGGTGACGGCGTCAAGGCTCAACCCGATCCGCTTGCGCTCGGTGTCGATGTTGATCACCCGCACCAGCAGGTCTTCGCCTTCCTGCGCCCATTTGCGCGGGTCCTGGATGTTGTAGCTGGACATTTCGCTGACGTGCGCCAGCCCGGTTACCCCGTTCGGCAGGTCAAGGAAGATACCGTATTCGGCCACACTGCTGACCGTTCCGGTGACCAGGCTGCCGACCGCGTACTGTTCCTCGATGCTTCCCCAGGGATCGGGCACAACTGCCTTGCGATTGAGGCTGATCCGCTCCCGCTCAATATCGATCTGGTCGATCCGGACTTCGACGTCATCGCCAACCGTCAGGACTTCGCTGGGATGATTCACATGCTGCCAGTCAAGTTTAGAAATATGGATGAGTCCGTGAACGCCGTTCCCGATATCGACGAAGGCTCCATAATCGACCAGCCCGACGACCTTGCCCTGCACGATCTCGCCGATTTCCAGATCAGACAGGCATTCCTTGCGAACACTGCGCTGGGCGGCTGTTTCGCTCATCACCAGGCGGTTGCGGCGCTGGTTGACTTCGATCACCTTCACCATCAGCTTGCTGCTGATCAGTTTTGTCTTGATGTCAGTAGCGCGGTCGGAGGATGCTCCTCGCGGGATTTCGCATAATTGTGAGTTTGGAATAAAACCACGCAGACGTCCGAAATCGACCAGTACGCCACCTTTGTTCTGCCCAATCACCTCGACCTCGATCACGTCGGAAGACTCGTGCAGTTTGCTTGCCTCGTCCCAGTCTTCTATTGTCAAAGCCTTGTTGATCGATACCAGTAGTTCGCCGTCTTTGCTGAGCGGTCTGAGGACGACGACTGAGATTTCCGCCCCTGGTTTGATACGGTCGAGCGTATTTGGATCGAGCCGGTCCAGGTCTGAACGCGGCACGATGGCGTCTCTCTTTGTGCCAACATCAAGAATAACTTGATCGTCGGTGATTTCTAGTACCAGTCCGGCCAGAGTCTCTCCTCTTCGGGGCTGGTCATAGTCGTAGGAATCCAGTAGAGCTTCAAAACTCAAAAAATCTAGCTCGTTTTCCTCTTCTACATTTTCAACTGAAGTAGCTGGTGCATCGGATGTCATAGCGGTTATTAATAGGTCTCCCTTTTCAAAGTTTTCCTGGCCTCATCGTGGGTGGTTGAACCCCGTTGGGCCAGAAGGAACCGCGTTTGTTGATCGCAGTTGAGCCATGTGGCGGTGATCTGTCGTTGCGGAACGACGGCGATTCTACCGGCTTTGCCTGGTAGGTATCCTGTCATTCCGCTTCGAACTGCCAGTACCTGTTCTCTGCTTCAGGGCTTCGCGGACGCCGGCAGTAGCTCAGAAAGGCGATGTTCTAGGTGGTTCCTGAGCGACGAGTATATAGTGTTTTATCGGTTTGATCAAATCTATCGGTCGAATTCGAACAGCGCGGCGGCGTTTCGCGTGGTGTTTTCGGCTGTCGTTTTAGGGGATTCTTCACGCAGCGTGGCGATCTCTTCGGCGATGTAGCGCAGGTAGCCCGGTTCGTTGCGTTTGCCCCGGTAAGGCTCCGGCGTGAGGTATGGCGCATCGGTTTCGAGCAGCAGGCGATCTCCCGGCAGCCGTGCGGCGACAGTCTTCGTATCGGCGGATTTCTTGAAGGTCACCGGCCCGGAAATGCCGAAGAAGAAGTTCATCGCCAGCGCTTCTTCTGCATCGATCCAGGTTCCCGAAAAAGAATGCAGCACGCCCGGTCTTTTGGCCAAAGGTGTGCCTTCCAGTGTTGTATGCCATTCTTCCAGTATGGCAAGTATGTCGGCGGTCGAATTCCGGTTGTGAAGGATCACCGGCAGCGACCGCTCGGCGGCCAGCTTGAGCTGCAATTTGAGCCACTTCCACTGGTTCGCACGCGGCGTCTTGTCCCAGTGATAATCCAGCCCGATCTCGCCGATGGCAACCACTTTCGGATGTTTGCTCAACTGCCAGATTTCTTTGAGCGCCGGTTCGGGTGGGCCGGGGTTGGGGCCGATTTCGTTCGGATGGAATCCCACCGCCGCGTAGATCGGTTCGTATTGCTCCGCCAGTTCGATGGCTGCCTGGCTGGTAGCGATGTCCAGCCCCGGCACGACGAAGCGGCTGACGCCTGCTTTCAGCGCCCGTGTGATGACGTCGTCGCGATCTTCGTCGTAGAAATTATGATCCAGGTGGCAGTGTGTATCGACTAATTCCATGTTGGACATCTATATAAAAAAACGCCCCCTCACCACATCGATGAGGGGGCATAGGCATCTATTTTAACCCGGCGATCCTCAGTCCATCCTCAATGATCGCGTCGACCTTGTCCTCATGGGTGGTTTCGCAGTACACCCTGATCAGCGGCTCGGTTCCTGAGAACCTGATCAGCAGCCAGCCGCCGTCCTCCATATTGTACTTGTACCCGTCGAGTGTGTTGATCCCGGTCATTTCCAGCCCGGCGATCCGCTCCGGGCTCGCTGCATCGACCCGCGCCTTGATTTTGTCTCTCATCTCGTGGCTCTCAAGCCGCGTATCGATCCGTTTGTAGTAATGCGCCCCGACGATGCTGTACAGGTAGTCGATCAACTCCGAGGGTTTCATGTTTTTCTGAACCATGAAATCCAGCAGAAACAGCCCCGCGACGATCCCGTCGCGTTCCGGCACGTGACCCTTGAAGGCAAATCCGCCGCTCTCTTCCCCGCCGATCAGCGCGTCGGTTTCGAGCATCTTCGGGGCCACATATTTGAATCCGACCCCTGTCTCGTAGACCGGGATGTCGTATTTCTTGCCCAGCTTGTTGAGCATTCCCGTCGTCGACAGCGTCTTGACGATTGGGCCGCGTTCGCCCCGCACTTCGAGCAGGTAGAGTGCCAGCAGCGCGTACATCTGTAGCTGGTTGATGAATACGCCGTCTTCCGTTCCCGCGCCGACCCGGTCGGCGTCCCCGTCGAAGATGATGCAGACATCGGCCCCAACCTCGACCGTTTTCTCAAGCCCCTTGTTGACGTTCGGCGGGATCGGCTCCGGGCGGCTCATCTCCGGGAAGGCCGGGTTGGGGATGTTGTGAATCTCGATTACTTCCGATTTTCCGCCTTTGAGGATGCGCGGCATCCAGCCGATGCCGTTGCCCCACATTGGCTCGACGACGATCTTGTAGCCCGCTGCCTTGATCGGTTCGACATCGACCAGTCTCGCGACCTGTTCGAGATACGGTTCGTAGGCATTGAATATCTCGATCATCCCGCTCTCGACCGCGTCGTCAAAGTTGACTCGCTTGACGTCCGCAATATCCGGGATCGCTTTTTCGATCTCTTTTAGCCCATCCGGGTCGATTGCACCGCCGTTCTTATCACGCACCTTGAACCCGTTGTCGGTTGGCGGGTTGTGACTCGCTGTAATGTTGATCCCCCCGGCGGCCTGTTTGTAGACCACGCCATATGAGATGGTCGGGGTAGGGGTGGCGTCATGCGTCAGCCAGATTTTGATGCCGTTCCCAGCCAGGACTTCGGCGGCAGCTTTGGCGAAATTCTCCGACTGGAAGCGCCGGTCGTAGCCGATCACCACGCCTTTTTCTTTCGCCCCATGCTTCAGTATATAGGTGGCGAATCCCTGTGCGCAGCGCCGCACGTTGTCGAACGTGTAGTCTTCGGCGATCCTGGCCCGCCAGCCGTCAGTTCCAAAGGTGATGTCACTCACTGTTTCTAATCTCCTTTTGTAGCCGTTCCATATCCGCTTCGACCATGATTTCAACCAGTTTCTTGAAGGTGACTTCCGGTTCCCAGCCCAGTTTTTTCTGTGCTTTTCTTGGGTCTCCCACCAGCAGATCGACTTCTGCCGGGCGCATGTAGCGCGGGTCCTGCACTACGTAATCATGCCAGTCCAGGTTGAGCGTACCGAAGGCGGCTTCGCACAGTTCTTCGACCGAGTGTGTTTCCCCGGTCGCCACGACGTAATCGTCAGGTTCGTCCTGCTGAAGCATCAGCCACATCGCCCGCACGTAGTCTTTGGCGTAGCCCCAGTCACGGCGTGCATCGAGATTTCCCAGCGCCAGTTTGTCGGTCAATTCCAGTTTGATCCGGGCCGCCCCGTCGGTGATCTTCCTCGTGACGAATTCCAGCCCCCGGCGCGGCGATTCATGGTTGAACAGGATACCGCTCGTGGCATGCATGTTATAGCTTTCCCGGTAGTTGACGGTGATCCAGTGTCCGTAGACTTTTGCCACACCATACGGGCTGCGCGGGTAGAACGGGGTATTCTCGCTCTGTGGGACTTCCCGCACCTTCCCGAACATCTCCGAACTGCTTGCCTGGTAAAACCGGATCGACGGGTCGACCATCCGGATCGCATCCAGGATGCGGGTCACGCCTATCGCGGTCACCTGGCCGGTGAATACCGGCTGTTCCCACGATGTCCCGACGAAGCTCTGGGCAGCCAGGTTATACACCTCGTCCGGGCGGTGATCGGCGATGATATTGTGCAGCGATGTCTGGTCGAGCATGTCGCCCGATACCAGCGTGAGGTCGTCCTGGATATGGCCGATCCGCTCGAAGTTCACTGTGCTTGTCCGGCGAACCAGCCCGATGACTTCGTAGCCTTTTTTGAGCAAGAACTCGGCCAGGTACGAACCATCCTGGCCGGTGATCCCTGTGATCAGTGCTTTTGGCATGCTTTTTCTCCTGGTGATTCCCCTACTGAGGCGGTTGATGGTGTATTTCAGATTCGATTACGCCATTCATTCAACACATCAACCAATGTTTGTCTGAATGTGAAAGTCGGTTCCCATCCGGTTGTCGACTGTATCTTTCGATTGTCACACATAAAGATCGGTACTTCCACCGGCCTCATCCGGGCCGAGTCCTCTTCGACGGTGACCGGCGCATCTGTTTCATACAGCAGCGTATCGAGTAGCTCCTGGATGCTGTGCGCCTGTCCATTCCCAATGTTGTAAACTTCGCCGGATTCGCCCTTTTCCATCACCGCTTCGAATGCCCGCACCATGTCCCTCACGTCTGTGAAGTCCCGTTTCGCGGTCAGATTCCCGACGCGTATGACCGGTTCCTGCTTGCCCGCCTCAATCGCCGCGATCTGGCTGGCGAACGCTGGCGCGACGAACCGGTCGCTTTGCCCTGGGCCGATCTGGTTGAAGGGCCTGACCCGGATCGTGTCTACATTGTGGCTCAGGTGATATTGCAATCCCATCATGTCCTGCGTCAGTTTGCTGACACTGTACGGGTTCTGCGGGCGCAGCGGCTGCTGCTCGGAGATCGGGATATCGTCCGGTGATACCGCGCCGTAGACCTCCGCCGAACTGACGATCAGAATTCTGGCGTTGAGATTCAACTTGATCATCGAGAGGAGGATGTTCAACTGGCTCTGGATGTTGTTCCTCAGCGTGTCCCAGGGATTATCGAATGACTCCGGCACGAAGCTCTGTGCGGCGAGATGGTAGATGTGGTTTGGCCGTACATCGGCCAGCAGTGCCTCGATCTTTTCCCTGTCGGTCAGGTTGACCTGCTGGAGCGTCGCTCCGGCCTCGCTGAGAGCAGTAAAGCGTTCTGCAGGGAAAAATGTCGTCCCGAATATTTCGGTGTCACCCTGGTTGAGGAGATGATTGACCAGGTGTTGTCCGACGAACCCGCCAGCTCCGGTGATAAATGCTTTCACAGTCCACCCTCATTACTGGTAGAAAAGCAATAATTCAACACGAGTCAGTATACCGTATGCGCTTCAGGCGTGGCAATTGTATTGGATATCGTGTCTCGAAATCGTATGAATAAAAACGGCTGCTCGATTGAGCAGCCGTGTCGATGCCGCAGTAGGGGATTATGTGCCTTCTTCCCACTGGTTCAGGTAAGCTTCCTGCTGATCGGTCAGCACGTCGATCTTGATGCCCATCGCGGCCAGCTTCAACCGGGCGATTTCCATGTCGATGTCTTCGGGGATCGTGTAGACCTTGTTCTCAAGCGTTTCAGAGTTTTCTCTCATGAACTTCGAACCCAGTGCCTGGTTCGCAAAGCTCATGTCCATCACGCTCGCCGGGTGACCCTCGGCAGCGGCCAGATTGATCAACCGGCCTTCGCCCAGGATATGGATGACATTCCCGCTCTTAAGCGTGTATTTGTCTACGTACGGGCGTACCCGTTCCGGGTCGCCAACTGACATCTCGCGCAGGCCGGGGATGTTGATCTCGACGTTGAAGTGGCCTGAATTGGCAACGAGTGCGTTGTTTTTCATCACTTCCATGTGATGTGTATCGACCACGTTGATATCCCCGGTCGAGGTGATGAAGATATCACCGATAGGTGCGGCGTCGATCATCGGCATCACCCGGAACCCGTCCATCACCGCTTCGAGCGCCTTCAGGTGGTTCACTTCGGTGACGACTACATTGGCCCCCAGGCCCTTCGCCCGCATCGCGATCCCCCGGCTGCACCAGCCGTACCCGGCCACTACCACTATTTTCCCGGCGATCAGGATGTTGGTTGCCCGGATGACGCCGTCGAGCGTGCTCTGCCCGGTGCCATAGCGATTGTCGAACAGGTGCTTGGTCATCGAGTCGTTGACCGCCACGACGGGGAATTTCAGTGCGCCGTCGTTTGCCATTGCTCGCAGCCGGATCACGCCGGTGGTCGTTTCTTCCGTCCCGCCGATCACGTTGTCGATCAGGTCGGTGTGATTCTTGTGGATTTCGCTCACCAGGTCCGCGCCGTCGTCCATTGTGATGTGCGGTCGATGGGCGATGGCTGCTTCGAGGTGCTGGTAGTAGGTCTTGTCGTCTTCGCCCTTGATCGCGTACACCGGGATTTCGTAGTGGGTGACCAGGCTGGCGGCGACGTCGTCCTGGGTGCTGAGCGGGTTCGACGCCGTCAGCACGATGTCTGCCCCACCGACCTGTAGCGTATGCATCAGGTTGGCCGTCTCGGTGGTGACGTGCAGGCAGGCCGAAACCCTGACGCCGTCGAGCGGGCGTTCTTTCTCGAACTGCTCGCGGATCAGTTTCAGGACGGGCATTTCCTTCGCCGCCCATTCGATCCGGTATCGACCACCTTCGGCCAGCCCTGGGTCTTTGATATCAAAGTCGATTGCCATTGTCTGTCTTTACTCCATTCTCGGTTTTTGCCGTGGAAGCATTCTAAATATTCAATAGGTCTGGGCGTTGATCGCGTCCCCATACAGCGCCCAGGGGCGAGATTATACCGCGTCTTTCACACTTTCCTAGAGCGTGTTATGTACTCTTTGCCCTCGTGTTATCTGCCTGTTCTGGGGATGAGGGCTTTCGACGATTACCTCATGCCCTTACTCCGCTCTCGACGCCAACCCCTCGATGAACTCGCCGGTAATCTGGTAGCCCAGCCGTTCGTAAGTTTTGATCGCGGCGATATTGTCCTGCCGGACGTTGAGGACGATCAGTCGGAACCCGTCGTCGATAAGGGCTTTAGTCACCGCCTGGCTGACCACCGTCCCCCAGTGCTTCCCGCGTGAGTCAGGGTGTACGACCACGTTGCCAACTGCCGCCACCGCTTCTCGTTTTGCCGTGAGATGCGTCCCCGCCACTGCTTTTAATCTGTTGTCGACAAAAATGCCATAGTAGTAACCATCGCCGACCATCACCGGGTCGAAGGCGATATCGCGCATGTCGCGGGAGTCGTGTGCTGATGCCTCGCGTTGCAGCCGGTTGATCTCGTCGACATCGTCCGCATCCAGCCGCCGGGGGAGGGGGGTATTTGCGTCTGGTTGCATCGGTGAGAATTGTTTCGGGTGCAGCCTCATCCGGAACATATGATAGATCGCTTCGACATCATATACCGTCTTGATTATGTCTGCTGCTTCCGGCTTTGCCGTCAGGTAAATTTGCTGTGGGGCCGTGTCGCTGTGCAGGATCGCCTCGACTGCCGGGAGCGTCCCGAATAGAAACAACACTGTGGGAGAAAGCCCGGTATAGATCAGCCCCAGCCCTTTGACCTGTTCGTCGACCGAAGCCGTGTACCAGTTGGCCTGGCTGGCATAAGGTTCTTCCAGGTCGCCGAGCGCGTAGGCGGTGTAGCTCTCGTCTGACGAAAGAAAATCACGGACAAACGCGGTATCGGTCGTCTTTTTGATAGTGTAGTTGTTCTTGTTAGGCATAGTCGTCGTACCCGTTAGCCTGTAGTAGGAATATTTTTCTGTGCGATATAGAGAATTCGTTCTCCTGACACACTTCCCCAGGCTCTTTCCAGCAGAGTATAGACTCCCAGCGGCAGCACATTCACCCGGTGGTTGAACAGTTTTGAGAGTCGCGAATTGCGCTTGATGCCCAGCGCGAAGGGAGAGTCGACCCGCACGGTTTTAATGATCGTGGCCGGGTTTTCCTGAAGCACCTCGTTGATGCCGGGATCGTCTTCCCGGTCGTAGTCGAAGATGATCGTGCCTCCCGGTTTTGCGATGCGGATCATCTCGCCGATGACCGATCCAGCTTCTCCCAGTCCTGAGAGTGTGCGGATGCACAACACCGTATCGTAGCGGTCGTCCGGCTCCTCGATCCCGTTCAGTAAATCGCCCTTCCTGACAGTCACCTGGGGATAATGGCCTTCGATGTATCGGATGAACGCCTCGGAATAGTCCATTGCCGAGTAAGTCTCGACCTTTGGCAGCTCCGTGACGAATCGCCCGTGACCGATTGAGCAGTCGTACAGGTCGCCTGCTGCGTGGCGTTTGATGACCCGGCATTCGACCTGGTGCCTGACGATGTCGATTTTTCCTTTGAACTTGCGCTCGTACTGTGCGACCTGCGAATCTTCGGTGAATTGATTGGAATAGTCGTACTGCAAAGCCGTCTCCAAATTGATTAGGTGAATCGCTTGTAGCCTGGGGCTATCGTTCTTTTACAAGTGAATGAGGCAGCCGAATTCGGCGTGAGACATTACACGATTCTGTTCCCTCTCCCTTGAGGGGGAGGGACAGGGAGGGGGTGAAAACGTTGCGTTCTCATACCTCACTAATCTGTAAATCTTCATTATCCTCAGGAATGACCACTAGCCGAGCATACTGTCGAGCAGACCCTCGTCGTCGAAGTGTTCCCGGAATCGGGCAACGAATTCTGCTCGTGTATAGGTGTGGTTCTGAGTGCCTACCTGTTCCAGGCAGTAGGTCGCGGCCAGCGCCCCGACTCGTCCGCAGATTTCCCACGGCCACCCGGCGGCCAGACCTTTCAGCAGGCCGCCCCGGAAAGCATCGCCGACCCCCGTCGGGTCTTTGATTTCTTTCGCCGGGACGATGGGAATATGAATGGTTCGATCCTGCATGTAGATGTCGGTGCCGTCCGCACCGCGCGTAATGATCAGGGTTTCGACCTGCTCCATCAAATCTGCATGGGTGAATCCGGTTTTCTTTTTCAGGGCCTCGTTTTCATATTCGTTGGAGATCAGTATTTTTGCGTTCTCCACCCCGACGGCCAACTCGTCGCCCGGCACCCGTGCGATCTGCTGGCTGGGATCGAACAGGTACGGCAGCCCAAGCGTTTTGCACTCAGTGATGTAATTCTGCCAGGCGACCGGGTCATTCGGTGAGATGACGACCAGGTCGGCCTTTCCGCCGATGGCCTCTTGCAGGCTGTACTCGGCGGAGCGCATCATCGCGCCCGAATAGAAGGTCACGATCTGGTTGTTTTCCCGGTCGGTGCTGATGAAGCACGACGCGGTAAAAACGTCGTCGTATGTCCTGACCCCGCTTGTGTCCACACCGATGTTGTCCAGCGCCTGTTTGAATTCGGCGAAGTCCTTCCCGGCGGTGCCGACCAGCACCGGGTGTTCGCCCAGCAGTGCCATCGTATAGGCGATATTCGGCGCGATCCCGCCCCGGTGTTTGCTCATCTCGTCGACGAGAAAGCTGACGCTGATGTGATCCAGACTTTCGGCGAGCAGCATTTCTTTGAACTCGCCCGGATAAGTCATGATGTAGTCATAGGCTATTGAGCCGGTGATGGCAATTTTCATTATATCCCTCGTGATTATGACATCCGAAAGGGCAGTCCTTGTGACTGCCCTCTATTTTAGCCCGATGGCCTCAGCCCCGGGAGTTGGCGTGCAGAAATCCACTGCGTTATCTGATTTGCTCAAGCGTGATGTCGACGGCATTCGGATCGTCCACGTATTGAACGTTCGTCATGATCGACACAATCAGTATGGCAATATCGTCCGGAGATACATGTCCGGGTATTTCAAGCGTGAAGAAGATACCCGGCTTCCACTCCGAAAGCAATGATCCGCTCGCTAGTTCACTCGCTGCTTCGGAGAGCATCTCTCGCGGGTCGGAGTCCCCGCCAATACCGGCAACGATCACCCAGGAGGAAACACGCTTCCCTTCATCTGGTTTCGCTGGATGCTCAAGGTGCGCTGACAGGTACACCCAGCCAGCCGGGTTGTGGGGAGCATTGCAGGTTAACGTCCAGCTTTGCGTATTGACCAGTATCATCTCGCGTATCGTATCAGCGAGTTTCTCCGCGTTTAACCCACTTCCCAGCAGGTAGCGTTTTTTCGTTGTTCCCATAGCCGGTTCTCTGTCTGGTTGTCAGAACCCATACTCGATGCGAACGGTCAGTTCGGCGCTGTCATCCGCGCCGATGATCTTTTTCAATATGTCTATTGCAAAATGCGCCAGCCCTACCAGCGGGACATCCGGTCTGATCCATAACCGGGCGAACCCGCCCGCTTCCCACGCATCGATCCGTGTGTCTGGGGGCGGAATCAGGCCGGTTTCGGTCAGCTTCTCCAACGGCTCGATACTGTGCTGCCGGTAAGGATAATTCAAGATGTAGCCATTGACGTTCTGGGTGATATCATCCGACTCGATGATAACTTGTATCCACTGTTTCGGGTCGTCCTCCACCTCGATGGTCAACCCGGGTGAGAGTTCTATGGAGGCTATCGACCGGGCGATCAATCCCGCCAGCCAGATCGCCTGATCTGCATCGGTCGTCACTCGATCTCTCCTCCATCGTCCAGATAGAACTCGTCCAGCATCGAAAGCTGCTGTGTTCCGTCACCCGGTTCTCCGTTGACGGTGGTTACTTCTTCAATTAGCGTCCCTTCTACCGCGCGTTTCAGGTTTATGTTGAACGGTGGGTAGACGATCCCGTTTTCGGTAACGATGCCGGTGACCAACCGGTGCGGCGTCACGTCGAAGGCCGGGTTTCGGGCCGGGTATTCGTCCGGTGTGATCGCGTTCCCGAACGGCGCTCGCACTTCTTCGGGCGAACGTTCTTCGATTGGGATGTCGTCGCCCGATTTGATGTTGAGATCGACTGTTGAAGTCGGGACGACCGGGTAGAATGGGATGCCGTTCTCCTTTGCCAGCACTGCCAGCATATAGGTGCCGATCTTGTTGGCGACATCGCCGTTGGCCGCCGTTCGATCCGAGCCGACCAGTACGATATCGACCTGCCCGGTGTGCATCATGTGCCCTGCGGCGCTGTCCACGATGATCTCGAACGGGATGTTTTCCTGCGTCAGTTCCCAGGCCGAGAGTCTTGCCCCTTGCAGTCTTGGGCGTGTTTCGTCCAGCAGCACATGGATTTTCTTCCCCTGTGCATGCGCCGACCGGATCACGCCCAGCGCTGTCCCCCACTCAACCGTCGCCAGCGACCCGGTGTTGCAGTGATGGAGGATCGTATCGCCGTCGCGCACCAGTGTTGCGCCGTATTCGCCCATTCGCTTGTTGATCAGAACGTCCTCGTCAGCGATTCTCTGGGCGGCACGCAGCATCTCCTTGCGGATGTCCTTGACCCGTGCCAGCGATTCATGGCTGGCAACTTGAACCAGCTTGTCGACTGCCCACATCAGGTTGACTGCTGTCGGGCGGGCGCTTTTCATCAGTTCGGCGGCTTCCTCAAGGTAGCGCAGCAGTTCCAGGCGATTCGTTGCGTCGAACCGCTGCGCCGCGAGTGCCATCCCGAACGCCGCTGCTGCGCCAATCGCCGGTGCGCCGCGAACGACCATCTCGCTGATTGCGCGGGCCACGTCTGTATAATTGTCGAACTCAATCAGCACAAATTCCCAGGGCAGTTGGCGCTGATCGATCATACGGACTTTTCCCTCATGCCATTCGACAGTACGCATGGAGCCTCCTGAGGAAGTTATGGTGTGTATCGCGCTCTATGGCGAGTTTAGCCTACCGTCTTTTTACTGTCAAAGTTGACCCGGTTGGAAGGGGTGGTGACGAGGTGTTCGCTTTCTCCGTTACCATACGGTAAGCTACGCCGTATGACTGTACAGGTGGTTTGTGTCCAGTAGGAGAGCGAAATGAAAACCATCGGCTTGATTGGGGGAATGAGTTGGGAGTCGACCGTGCTCTACTATCAGGCGCTTAACAGGATCGTCAAGCGTGAACTGGGTGGGCATCATTCGGCGAAGATTATCCTGTATTCGGTCGATTTCGCTGAGATCGAGCGCCCCATGCGTGATGTCAATTGGCAGCCCGTCGCCGATGCCATGATCGATGCGGCACAGCGGTTGGAAAATGCGGGTGCCGACGTGATCCTGATCTGCACCAACACGGTTCACCAGGTTGCTCCCGATGTTGAAGTCGCCCTGTCGATCCCCTTGCTGCATATTGCCGACGCAGCGGCAGACCGCGTCAAGGCTATGGGATTGAATCGCGTGGCCCTGTTAGGCACCGCCTTTACGATGGAACTGCCATTTTATCGTGAACGCCTTGCTGATCTGTATAAATTACAGGTGCTTGTCCCCGATCAGAATGACCGTGCTTTTCTAAACTCTGCCATATTTGACGAACTGGTTCACGGTGTCGTCAAAGAAGAGTCGCGTACCCGGATGAAATCGATCATTGCGGCACTTGTCGATCAGGGTGCGGAAGGCGTGATCCTCGGTTGCACCGAACTCCCGATGATCATCCGCCCGGAAGATAGCCCCGTCCCCTTGTTCGATACCACCCAGATTCACGCCGAGGCTGCCGCTGACTTCGCCCTGAAAGGTCATCTCCGCTGATTGGGTTTTCGGGGCGGCTACCGCCGCCCGAAATGATATTGCGATCGGTAGCGAGCAGTTGTAAATTCGCGTAATCTGCGTAATTCGCGGATAAATCTTCCTGGTTGAACAGCATCAGTAAACAAACTCCCTGATGTCGTACCGGCTGATGTGTGGTGTCCCACCGCCTCGTGAAAACTTGAGCCGCTTCTCTATTGCCCTCTGCTGTTCCAGCCGATCTTCGTGGGTCATTGGGTGCAGGTTGGCAGCGAAAGCGTCCTGTGCGTACTGCATCCCCTCGCTGATCAATAACTCGGAGAAGTAGACGATGTCGTCCAGGTCGAGCTTCATTGCGTTGATCGCCCGTGCCGTCTCGTTGATGTGATCCTTTGAATACTCGTGCCCGCCCGCGCCCAGTAGCACGATGATCCCCACCGCCACCCCCGCCGATTTCATCGCCCGCACCGCCTGGACTGCCTGATCAGTTCTGCCCGGTTTGTTCAGAAATTCGAGCAGCCTGTCCGATCCGCTTTCCATCCCGATGTACACGCGGGTCAGCCCTCGTTTGTAGAGTTCGGCGTAATCGTCGGTGGTTTTCTTCTCCCCGCTGAACCCGTCCAGGAAGGCGTAGATGCCCCCCAGTGCCTCGACATCGAGCGTATCTCCCACCACGTCAAAAAGTGTGATCAGTCGTTTTGTCGGCACGACCAGCGAATTGGCGTCCCCCAGGAAGATTGTCCGACGCAGGCTCATCCCTTCGCCCAGAAAGTCCTTCACCGCCTCGACGTGTTCCCGGAACTCCGCCTCGCTCTTGATCCTGAACCGCCGATCCCGGTAGAAGTCGCAGAACGTGCAGGCATTGAACGAGCAGCCCTCGGTCGCTTGCAGCACCACCGCCATGTATTGATCGGGCGGTAATATGCCGACCGGCTTATAGATTTCGAAGTATTGTCCCGAATCTCGAATTGATCGCTCCCGGTCAAAGGCGATGACTCGGTCAAATAACGGTGTGGCATTCTGGGGAAGGGGGGTATTCAACGTCGCTTGTTCGCTGGTGATCGCTTCGAAGAGTCCCCGAATCTGCTGCCGGGCCTGCTCCTCGATTTCTAACGCTTCCGCCTGTGGTAGCCACCGCCGATCCCTCTGCTGCCCTTCCAGCCGCCACTTTGCGATCATTTTCCCGTCAAGCCCGCGCCGGTACGAGATTTGATCCAGGTAGGCCGTCCACATCCGCCCGGCCATGTCGTAGCTGAACACGTCAGCATCGACCGGCCCGTCGATGCTGATCGTCAGGCAGTTGCGTTTTACACTGATCGCTATTGGGCGCTGATCCCACTCGCCGAGTATGACTGCCATTGATTCTCTTTCTCTGTGGGACAGGTAAGTTCCCTCGCCATGAGGGAGAGGGGACTTAGGGGTGAGGGCTGGTTCGGAGACTATTCGCTGAACAGCGCATCATAGAACAGCGGCAGCGGCTTGACATCTTCATCCGACCATGCACACGCGCCCAGCACTCGCTTCTCTGCGATCCGTGCGTCTTCTTCGGTGCGGGCGTGGATCGTGCACAGTCGGTCGCCCTTTTTCACCCGGTCGCCGACCTTTCGATCCAGCACGATCCCCACCGCGTAATCGACCGGGTCCGTCTTTTTGTGTCGACCGGCCCCCAGGTTGAGCGCTGTTAATCCGATTTCTTTTGCGTGAATCATCTTGATCGATCCGCTTTGTGGCGATTCGACCTCGGCAATGACCGGTGCTTTTGGCAGCAAATCCGGGTTGTCGACCTGTTTGACATTCCCCCCCTGCACCTCGATTAGCTTGCGGAACATTTCCCAGGCTTCGCCGTTTGCCAGCTTTTCTTCAAGCATGGGCCGCACGTCCGACAAATCAGTTGCTTTGCCTTTTCCGGCCAGCCGCAGCATGTGCCCGGCGACGACGATGCAGTGGTCGATCAGGTCCTGCGCTCCGCGCCCGTGCAGTGCGTCGATTGCCTCGACCACCTCTACTGCGTTGCCTACCGCGTACCCAAGCGGTTGATTCATGTCAGAGACCAGCGCAGTGACCTGACGTCCGGCGTCCCTGCCGATATTGATCATAATCTGGGCCAGTTCGCGGGCATCCTCGACCGTCTGCATGAATGCTCCCAGCCCCATCTTCACATCCAGCACGATCCCATCCGCGCCCCCGGCGATCTTCTTGCTCATAATCGACGCGGCGATCAGCGGTTCGCTTGGCACCGTCCCCGATACATCCCGCAGCGCGTAGAGTTTGCCGTCCGCTGGTGCGAGATCGGCGGTCTGGCCGGTCAGCACGATGTCGTATTCTTTTGCCTGCGAGAGGAACTGTTCCCGTGTCAGCTTAGTGTTGTACCCGTCGATGCTTTCCAGCTTGTCGAGCGTTCCCCCGGTGAACGAGAGTCCGCGCCCCGACATTTTCGCAACGGGCACCCCGCAGGCGACCACCAGCGGCAGCACGACCAGCGAAGTTTTGTCGCCCACGCCCCCCGAGCTGTGCTTGTCGACCACGTAGCCCAGTGTATCCGACAGGTCGAGGATTTCCCCCGATTCGGCCATTGCCATCGTTATATCAGATGTTTCTCTGCGGGTCATTCCCTGGAAGTAGATCGCCATGCACAGGGCTGTCGCCTGGTAGTCGAGGATTTCGCCTGATGTGAACCCGTCGATGAAATACTTGATTTCCTCGCGGGTAAGTTCTTTCCCATCCCGCTTCTTCTCGATGATTTCGACCGCATTCATGTATTATACCTGTGGCTGCTATGTGCGTGACTCAAGAATACGCGAATTTGTTCGGATTCTCAACAATTCCACCGGTTTGATGAAATGGCCGCCGTACTTTCGATAGAATGCAATGAGAGTTTTCTGATCGGTGAGAGGATCATGCATGCTTTCAACCTGGCTGAATAACACCTTGATGATCGGGGGGGCGTTTGTCGCCTTTGCCGCCATCCACAGCCTTGTCGCCGGGATCAGGCCCAAAACCATCCTGAAACGCTTTCTCCCGGAACGTGTTGTCGAAGGCTGGTACCGGCTGGTCTATAACCTCTTTTCCTTTGTGACCGTCGCCCCGGTGCTGGTTCTGATCGCTGTCCTGCCGAATCCCGTTGTCTATCTTGTCCCCGCACCCTGGTCGATCCTGATGTTTGTGTTCCAGGTGCTTGGTTTTGTTGGCCTTGCTGGTGCCCTGTTTGTCACCGACGTGCTGCATTTCGCTGGGCTGAAACAGTTTTATGCCTTCATCACCAATAAGCCTTTTCCTGCCCAGGATCCCCCCATGCAGGTGACCGGTATGTATCACTATACCCGCCATCCGCTCTATTTCTTCAGCCTTCTGGCGATCTGGTTCCTGCCGCTGATGACCCTCAACCACCTGATCTTCAACATGTTTTCGACCGTCTACTTCGTCGTTGGCTCGCTGATCGAAGAAGGCCGCCTCGAACGAATCTACGGCCAGCAGTACCGCGATTACAAGCGCCGCGTTTCCTGGCTGATCCCTTTCCCGTCTCGCCGTCTCCCCGGGTCTCCTCCCGGCGGCTGATCGACCGTTTTTTTCTCTCTTTGCGTCCTTCGCGGTGAATTCCGGTCTCCTTGACTTCACCGCAGCCCGGCATTATATTTGTGTAATCGGTACACTATTGTCAGGCAAGTCGTGGAGAAGCCGATGCCCACCCTGCAGAGATCACAATCCGAAACCTATGACAGCCAGATATCGCTGACCGCCGACGTGGTGGCGTTCGTCTTTCGGGATGATCAACTCCAACTCCTTTTGATCAAGCGCCGATCCGAGCCTTTTCAGGGGATGTGGGCGTTTCCCGGTGGCTTTGTCGAACCGGACGAATCGATTGAATCCGCCGCCGTGCGCGAACTTGAAGAAGAAACCGGCCTGCGCGATGTCTATCTTGAGCAGCTCTACACCTTTGGCAAACCGGGCCGTGATCCCCGCTCGCGTATTGTCACCGTTGCTTATCTCGCCCTGCTTCGCCCCGATGTTGGTGATCCGCATGGGGCCGATGACGCCGAAGATGCTGCCTGGTGCCCGGTCGATGATCTGCCTCCGCTTGCCTTTGATCACGAGAAAATCCTGGAGTACGCACTGGAACGGCTGCGTTATAAACTGGAATATTCTGACGTAGGCTTTCGTCTGCTGCCGGTCGAGTTTACGTTCAGCGAACTGAAAATCGTCTACGAAGTGATCCTTCAGGAATCCCTCGACAAGCGTAACTTTCGCCGAAAAGTCCTTCGCGCCAACATTCTTATGCCCACCAACCGCTATCGCAGCGGCGAAGGTCGGCCTGCCCAATTGTTTCGCCTGCGTGATGACGCCCAGGCGGAAATTAAAGCCCGGCGGTTGTTCCCCTGAACCTCTCGATCCTGTCCTCTTTCGGGTGATGTTTTTCCATAATGTGAGGTTAATATCATGAGTGTTTTCAATGGCAAACGGCTGACCAATGCGACCTTCAAGCTGGATGTGGAGCGGATGCGGCGCGGCTGGTATTCCGATAAATATTTCGAAAATATTGGCCATATGCTGGCCGTGCTCAATGAAAAAGGCTATACGTTCACCGGGGGAAGTCCCCGTCTGCCCGATTCTAAGATCAAGAGCATACCGGTCGGCGATACCGAAGTCGAGATTCAGTGGTTCACCCGTCGTCAGCCCTACGCGCTCGTCGCCGGAGTCGACAAAGCCCTCTCGATGATCGCCTACTGCGCGGGTGCTTTCGACTCTGCCGGGCGATTCCAGTCGGCCTGGGAAAACCTCGAAGTCGAAGCGGTGCAGGATGGCGTATTTGCCGATTATGACGGCGATCCCCGAAATGTCCGGCCTGTTCTCCGTGTTCGCGGAATCTATCGCCATTTCGCGGTGCTTGAGACGCCAACCCTCGGCATTCTTTCCCGCGCCAGCCGCATCGCGACCAATGTCTACAACACGTTGAAGGCCGCGCGCGGCAAGCCGATTTTGTTCTTCCCCGCCCGGTTTGATGTCCACGAGGTGCAGGCCGCCGATGGCTATGCCTACGATATTGCCGTCAATCGCTACAATCTCGATTTTCACGGGCAGGTCAAGAGTTTCGTCAGCACCGACGCCCAGGGCGACTGGTGGGGCGGATTCGGCGGTGGAACCGTCCCCCATTCGGTGATTGCCTGTTTCCTGGCGAATACCACCGAGGCTATGCTCTGCTTTGCCGATACCCAGCCTCCCGAAGTGCCCCGCATTGCCCTGGTCGATTTCAACAACGATTCGGTCGGAACGTCCCTCAGAGTCCTGAAAGCTATGTTTGCCCGTTTCCGCGAATTGAAGCAGGCCGGTTCCGATGTGGAAGCCGAGAAGTTCCGGCTCTACGGCGTCCGGCTCGATACCAGCGGCAGCATGCGCGATGCGTCACTCGACCCCATCGGCGCCCCGGCCCTCGATCTGGGTGTCAATCCCCGACTGGTCGTCGCAGTGCGCCAGGCGCTCGACAGCGCCTGGGAAAGTTGGGATATCCCGGCTGATCTGGAAGAAGAGGCGAAAAGCTACTGCCGTGAGGTTAAAATTGTGGTCAGCGGTGGGTTCAACCCGGAGAAGATCGAGCGATTTGAACGCCTCGGCGTTCCGGCTGATATCTATGGAGTGGGGTCGAGTCTGATGGCGAATGACGATGCGACCAATACCGATTTCACCGCCGATGTCGTCCGTGTGAAAGTCAACAATGACTGGATCGACATGGGTAAAATTGGCCGCGTCGCCTGTGATAATCCCGATCTTGAGCCTGTCCTGCACGATTACGCTGAACGCGAAGACTGCTGCGCCGACTCGGATGCCAACTCAGGGCGCTGATCCCGGCAAAAGCAGGCAGATAACCCGGTGAACAAATCGTGTCAAAGCAGGACCAACCCTGATCGTCCCCTGTGGGGGAGATGGCGAACCTCCGGTTCGTTATCGGGGGTGGACGTTTTGGCGTAGCCAAAACTCCCAGTAATCCGCCGCAGGCGGATTGACGATGGGCCGTAGGCCCAGAGGGGGTGATTCTTCACGCGCAGAGTCGGGTGATTCATGATCGCCCCCAAGTCTGGGGGAGATGGACGACGAAGTCGGCCAGAGGGGGTTGATCTTCACCAATCAACCTTCACTCTTTTCCCATCAATCCACCGATACACATACACCGGCGCATCGATCCGCCGCCCGTCCGCGCCAAACTGTAGATCACTTGCAGGCGTATTTTCGACATTCCCGCCTACCGACTCGACCGCCATCTTGATTGCCAGCCACGTCGCCTGATAGGCATTGATCGCCAGTGGCCCCGCACCGATCCCCAGGTTGCCTTCCTCATATCCGGCTGTGAATGTTTCCAGCGTTTCCGGCGTCAGGAACGCCTCGCTTGAATCCTGCGGGTATGCCGACCCGGTTACATACGCCGCCCCGTCTATCTGATCGCCCACCAGCGCTGCGAACTGCCCCAGCCCATACCCCGGCCCGCCGATCACTTGTCTGTCATTGGCTTCGAGAATGGCATCTAACTGGCTGGCCTCCTCGATCACATCCCCCGCTGCCTCGATATTCAGCGTGAAGACTGCTTCCTGTTCCTGTACCGCCGTCCGTAATTCCCCCAGCGACGGGGCGAGGTTGTACACCCCCGGCGCATTCTCTATGTCACCCGTTGTGAACGTGATCAGTGGCAGCCCTGCTGCCTCATAGATCGGCTGCGCGGTGAGTGTCGTTTCTTCCCGCCAGTGCCCGATCACGGCGACCACGTCCGGGTCGAGTGCCAGCTTTTTGGCCTGTTCGATGGCCTTGTCCGGGTCGCCGCCGTCGTCATAAGCCACCAGTTCGACCGCCAATCCGCTCCCCGCGCTTTCTGCCGCGTACTCCCTGATCGCCAGCCGCGCTGCCGGGATTACGTCGTAGCCGATCTCCCGGTAGCGTCCCTCGAACGGCGCGACCAACCCGATCTTGACGATCTCCGGCGTTGTCCTGATGCACCCTGTCAGGGAAACGATCAGCAGCATACAGTATACAAGTGTGGGGGCGCAGCGTGCTGCGCCCGGAAGTCGCCGAAAGCGACGGCGCGACCGCAGGTCGCGGATTGTAGCCTGGGGCTTTAGCCCCAGGAACCGGGGCTCCAGCTTCGGTAAACCCCAACATTCCGCTCCCGCCCCCTTGAGGGGGAGGGGGCAGCCGTTTTGCGGCTGCTGGGAGGGGGTGAAAACGTCGTTGTCTTTACGGGCATGCATTGTTGAGATGCTCTTCGAATGTCTCCGCGAATACGTGCCGACCGCTCCCGTCGCACGCCGCACGGAAATAGAAATAGGTTGTCTCCGCCGGGTAGATCACCGCCTGTATTGACGACAGCCCTGGGTTGGCTATCGGACCCGGCGGCAGTCCCTCGTGGAGATACAGATTGTATGCCGAGTCGACCGTGTAATAATCATCCTGAGTCAGGTTCAGATTCCACCACTCGCCGCTGTCGTACTGGTAGCCCATGGCGTACTGCACGGTTGGATCGGCTTCCAGTTTCATCCCACTTGCCAACCGGTTTAAGTACACGCTTGCTATCGTTGGGCGTTCTTCGGCGACTGCAGCTTCTCGTTCCACAATCGACGCCACCGTCACTACCTCGAACATTGTAAAGCCCTGCCCGGCTGCGTCGGCCCGCATTTGCATCGTCACCTGCCGGTCGAAGTTTTCGATCATCCGCGTCACCAGGTCAGCCGCCGTTGCGTCGATGGTCAGGCGGTAGGTGTCGGGGAAGAGATAGCCTTCCAGTGTTACATTGGCCGGCAGATCGGTCCGAACCGGCGAATCGGCGGGGAGCGCGTTGGCGTTTACCGTCACCGCCAGGAACTCCGCGCCGGTAAACGGCAAAGTCCCCTCCTGGTCGATCCAATCTGCGATCTGCTCCCGCCGCCATCCTTCCGTGATCCTGACCGTGATCTCCGGTGGCTGCGCGTCGGTGAGTGTCGTTGCGATTTCGGAGATGGTCATGCTCGCCGAAAGTTCGTAGAACCCGGCCTCCAGTTGAACGTCCAGCCCATAGTAGCGCAGGTAGTTACGAAACAGGTCTGCATCGCTGATCAGGTTTTTGGCCGCCAGTTGTTCACTGATCTGGCCCGCCGATTCGCCGCTTACGATTTCGAACTGTTGGAGCGTTTCGTCGTTGCTAACCGGGGTATTGAGTGCCTCCTCGTTCAACGATAGGTAGCCGCCCAATGCCATTGCTTCCAATGCGCCCAGGTCCGGGTTGATTGGCAGATCGAGCGGCACGCTGGCCGTCTGCCCGCTCTGGTTGAATGTCCTGACCAGCAGCGCCCCGGAAACGCCGAGCAGCCCGACGACGATACAGAGGATCAGCAGCCGCACGGCGATCTGTGCGGCGCTCAGCGGTTTACGGGATGTCTCTGAACGCTTCGAGTGGCTGTCCCGGTTCATAGTCGTTGCCTCCTGCTGTTTCCAGGTACTCCTGAAGAATCACCGCCGCCGCCAGATCGTCGACCGGCTGCCCGCGTTTTCCAGGTTGGCGTGTCTTCTTTCGTGGCCTGAGTTCCTTTGCGCTCTCCGATGAGTAGCTCTCATCCCAGAACACAATCGGCGTTGTGATCGTCTCTCCCAGTTTCCTTGCCCATTCTAGGACCTTCACTGCCTGTGGCCCCGGTCTGCCTTCCGAGTCGGTTGGTAGCCCGACGACGATCTTGGTAATCTGTTCCTCATCGAGAATCGCCCGGATCGTTTTTATCACTGTGTCCGGTTCTGTGGCCTGGATAATGCTGTGCGGGCTGGCGAACAACCCGAATGGATCGCTCAGTGCGATCCCGATCCGTGCTTCGCCGTAGTCGATCCCCATCACCCGCCTGAACGCTGTCACGGCTCACCGCCGATCACCTCGACCTGGATTCTCAGCGGCAGTGTTGGTACGGCGGGCCAGAACCCCGGCCACACTTCGATATCTGCCGGTTGAGTCAGGGCCAGTTCCCGTTCCAGCCGCACCTGCGCCTCGCTGATCCGCGCTCCCCGGATCAGGTCTTTGATCCGGTTTTCGTCGATGCTGGTCGAAACGTCTCCCGCTCCCTGCATGATGAACGTCACCCGCCGGTCGGCGTCCACCGAAATGACCTCGCCAAGCCGGAAGACCAGCGACCCATAGCTGATCTGGTAGCCCTCACCAACCTTGTCCGCCAGTTCATCATAGACGATTTCCCGCGCGCGCCGCTCGTCGATTGCCACGCCCTGCACGGTCACCCGCATCGTCAGGCTGACGGTATCGGTTGGTTCATTGATATATCCGGTGAACGTTTCGGAATGGGTCAAAACCACCGACAGTGATTCAATCGGCAGGAACTCGGTATCGATCAGCAGCCCGGTTTGCATTTCGGCGTATGCTCGCTGTAATAACTGCTGGGTCAGGAGCGCCCGCACCCGGTTGTAATCCTCTTCTGAGATTGCCCTGACCTCCATCGAGTCGCCCCCGCGCGTCGTTTCCGGGTTGGTGACCCCTACCCGTGTCGACAGTGGCCCTTCGACCTCGTTGATCCGGCTGCTGGGCAGGTTGCCTTCGAAACCTGCTTCAATCGCCTCGACCGGCACTTCGACCGTCTCACCGACTTTCCCGGCCAGCGTTGTATCGATCAATGTGACGAACCGCACCGGCTGTGCGGCGCTCGTCCGTACGATGGTTCCGGCGGGGATCGTTACCTGTTCGGGGACGAGGTTTGTAAAATTGACGATCCCCCTTGCCTTTTGCGAAGCCTGTAACACGCTTCCGGTTGATTCCACCGTCGCTGATCCCTCGACTTCCGTCCCGATGATCCGTGCTGGTATCACCCCCTGTTCGGTATTGAGCGTCTCGGCTTCCGGATCGGCGGTCACCGTGATCGTAGCCGTCACCTGGTTTGCCGCCGGGGATATCCGCACCGTTGCGCCCGGTAAGACAATCGACGCTCCGGCCAGCAGCAGGATGATTGTCAGGCCAAACACACCGAACGCTCCTGCCCGTTGAAGTTCAGGTCTGATCCGGCGATTCTCCGGGTGAAGCCGTGTTCCCCCTTCGACCAGATCGGCATCGAGTTTTGTCGGCTGCGCTTTTCTCGGCACCCTCAATCGTGCTTTTGCCGTTCGCCAGTACCGCCTGCGGCTCGCTTCGATGCTGGGAAAGCATGGGATCCCTACTTCTTTTGCGTTGTCGGTGACGATTGGATCGCGTGTGATCAGCGCGACCTGTGCCCGCCGTCGCGTGATCTCCCGTTGCAGCAGCCGCATATCGACCTTGTTGCGCAGGATCGGGTGACGTGCGTCAGGGAAAACCAGCAGGACGCGCGGAACACGCACCCAGCCCAGCCGATCCCGCACTGTGTCGATGTCGTCATGCGGTTCCAGTTGTATGATTTGTTCTTTCACCGCTTATCTCTATCCACTGACCGGGGTAGGGCAAAATGCAATATCACGAAACTTTCGCCCAGGGTTAACCAACGGTCGACCTATCTATCACGATAGTTTGTTGAACTGATCGCAAACCCCGATGCCGTCTCATATTTTTAGCCCGGTGCTTTAGCGCCGGGATAGATGATCCAACCCTGATCACCCCCTGTGGGGGTAGGGCCAGCGGGGGTGCTACACCACGCATAAAATCGAAAGCTGCGTTCCAATTACCTGCCCCCTGAAAGGGGGAAGTGGCGAACCGCAGGTTCGTCGAAGGGGGTTGGAGGCTCTATTCACGAATGAAACGCAATATCACCCCACCGCTTCTGCAACCAGTTCCTCGACCTTCGCCATCGCCTCCGGCAGTTTCGAAATATCTTTCCCGCCTGCCGTCGCGAAATCCGGTCGGCCCCCGCCGCCGCCCCCGACGATCTTTGCCGCCGCCCCGACGATCTTCCCCGCGTGTACCCCCCGTTCGACGAGATCGGGGGTCACTTTTGCCACCAGCCTCACCTTTCCCTCGATTTCGCTGCCGAGCATCACCACGCCGCTTGATATCCTGTCCCGGCACCAGTCGGCCATCTGCCCCAGCAGATCGCCATCCGGCGCGTCGACCTGCGCCGCGACGATCGTCACCCCGTTGATTTCTTTTGCCGACGCGAGTAGATCGTCCAGCGAACCCTTCGCTGAAGCCTGCTTCATCCGTTCGATCTGCCGGTATGCCTCGCGTAATTCGCCCACTAACTCGTCGGCCTTCTTGTCGACCATCTCGACATCGGTGCCCAGGATCGCCGCCGCGCTGCCCAGCGTGTCCATCTGCTCCTGCATCAATGCCAGCGCCCCGCGCCCTGATACCGCCTCGATCCGCCGCACCCCGGCGCTGCTGCTCTCCTCGCGTGTGATCACCACTGTCCCGACTTCCGCCGTCATCTCGACGTGTGTCCCGCCGCACAATTCATAGCTGAATCGCTGATCTTGTTCGTCTGGCTCTTCGATGGTGATCGTTCGCACCGTTTGCCCGTACTTTTCGCCGAACAGCGCCATCGCGCCTTCACGTTTCGCTTCGTCCAGCGACTTGTGTACGATGTCGAGTGGCTCGTTTGCCAGCACCATCGCATTGACCTCGTCGCTGATCGCTCGGATTTCTTCCGCCGTCAGCGGTGCGTTATGCGTGAAGTCGAAGCGCAGCCTGTCAGGTGCCACCAGCGAACCCTTCTGCCGGACATGTTCGCCTAATACATTACGCAAACTGGCGTGCAGCAGGTGCGTCGCCGTATGATTTCGCATGATGTCCCAGCGCCGCGCCGAATCGACCGATCCGGTGGCTGTGTCGCCTGCTTTCAGCGTCCCTTTGATCACCTCTCCCCGGTGGACGATCAACCCGCCGACCGGCATTCCCATCCCGTCGATGCGTACTTCCCACTTGTCGCCGCGAATGCTGCCCGTGTCGCTGACCTGCCCGCCCGATTCGACGTAGAATGCGGTGTTCGCCAGCACGATCTCGACCGGGTCGCCCTTTTTTGCCGATTCGACTCGTTCGCCATCCTTGATGATCGCCAGCACCGTGCTGTCGAATGTCAGGTTGTCATAGTCGTATGGATCGTAGTTGACCCCATCGCCCAGAGCACCGCTTTCCCGCAGCAAACGTGCCACGTCTTGGTAAATCTCTACGTTGTCGAAATCGTCCCTGACCGTTGTCGATTCTTCCCGGTGTTTTGCCATTTCTTCCGCAAAACCCACATCGTCGACCGAGAGGCCGTGTTCTTTCAACAGATCGCGGGTGATCTCCAGCGGTAGTCCATGTGTGGCGAACAGGAAGAAGGCTGTTTTGCCATCCATTACCTTGATGTCGTCTGCCTTCATCTGCTCGATTTCGCTTTCAAGCACCGCGAGCGATTGATCAAGCGTCCGGGTGAATCGTTCTTCTTCGGTGCCGATCTGGTAGCGGATCGCCTCCTGGAACTGCACCAGTTCCGGGTAAACGCCGCCCATCTTGCTGATCACTTCGTTGGCAACGTCGACCATGAACGGCTTGTCGACATTCATCCCATGTGCGAAGCGCAGCGCCCGCCGGATCAGCATCCGGGTGATATATTCACGCCCGGTTGTGCCGGGGTTCACTCCATCGGCGATCAGGAATGCTGCCGCCCGGCAGTGATCAGCGATCACACGGTACGCGACAAAGTTGTCCTGCCTGAATTGATCGCTGTGCCCCAGGATTTCCTGCGTGGCATCCATGATGTCGGTAAACAGGTCGGTATCGTAATTGTTGTCGACCCCTTGCAGCACCGAGACGATTCGCTCGAATCCCATCCCTGTGTCCACGCCGGGTGATGGCAGCGGTTCATCGAACTTGCCCGAATGCGCCGGATCGGCCTGAGTCCGGTTGTACTGCATGAACACCAGGTTCCACAGTTCGAGGAACCGGTCGTCTTCTGCTACCAGCGAGTCGATGATCCCATCTTCGCCCAGTTCCGGCTGCTTATCCCAGTGAATTTCACTGGTCGGCCCGCACGGGCCGGTGTCCGCCATTTGCCAAAAATTGGTCGCCGGTCCCATCCGCGCTACCCGCTTCGGGTCGACCCCTACCTCGTTGATCCACACGTTGTAGGCTTCCTCGTCCGTCTCGTAGACGGTAAACGCCAGCCGGTCGGCAGGTAGCCCGTAGACCTCGGTCAGCAGTTCGTATCCGAAGATGATCGCGTCCCGCTTGAAGTAATCCCCAAAGCTGAAGTTCCCCAGCATTTCGAAGAAGGTATGGTGGCGCGGCGATGGTCCCACGTTTTCCAGGTCGTTGTGTTTCCCGCTGATCCGCATGCACTTCTGCGAAGTCGTCGCCCGTGAATAGGGCCGTTTGTCATGCCCCAGGAATACGTCCTTGAACTGAACCATCCCCGCGTTGGTGAACAGCAGAGTCGGATCGTTCCCTGGCACCAGCGATGACGAACTCACGATCTGGTGGCCGTGCTTATTGAAGTAATCCAGGAATGCCTGACGAATTTCGGCACTGTTTTTCTGTTTCATTCACTGTCCTGTTTGCTATACAGCTAATTTCCGCTGAGATTATACGCAATCCGTCTAAACCTTGACAATGCATGTCAGCCCATCGATCAATCCCTGCCCCCTGAAAGGGGGAAGTGGCGAACCGTAGGTTCGTCGAAGGGGGTGGGACGGCCATACACGCAACAAATCTACTCGATCACAATCTCCCCCAGCAAGACTCGATCTTCGCCCGTCTCGTCTACCGTCAGCCGTTCAAATGTCGCCGGGTCGTAGAATCCCGTCCACACCGAATATGTCCCCGGTGGCAGCACGCTGAGATCAAGCGTCACCGGGTTGCTGATAAACTCGCCCGGTGCCCACCACGATGTCGGGTAGGTGTAACCCAGTGGTCCGGAGTCCACCTGTGCGACGATGTTGTCGCCCGCCATCACGTGAATGAAATACGTATAATCTATGTTACTCACCTGCTCCGCCTGCCAGTATAAAGCTACGTCAAGCTGGCGATCCGTCAAGCCGATGTCATATCCTGCCAATCGAATCACTTCCGCGAACGATACTTCCACCTCGTTCGCCATCGCGGGCGCGTCGAACGTTCTCTCTCTTTCGCTGATCTCGATAGCCTGCCGGTACGCTTCTCCTGCTGCCTCGCCCTGATCATCGACCAGTTGTAGTTCGACATCATACAGTCCCGGCTCGATGTCCGGCGGAATCCGCAGGCTGTAAGTCCTGCTGCTAAATGCATTCACCGCCCACGCTGCTGTCGGGGTAGGGGGTGATAATTCATCGATGCTTTCGTAAACCGTTTCCCCGCCCGCTGATAAGACCCGCCACCGCGCCCGTAGATCATCCTCGATCGTTCCGGTCGTCAACAGCGTTGTCGATATCTGTACCGGCGGCCCCTGCTCCTGGCTCTCCGCGATCTGCATGCTGTCGAGTGCTATCGAGTCGGTCAGTTGAACCGGTGATGCACCACTGCCCCGAATCTGAATCGCGGCATATGTTCCAACCGGTTCCTCCTCGGCGCTGATCGGCTGGATATCCTCCCCGATCAACGCGCTGTACATGCCCGTTTTGAGGAACAGTTGGCCGTCGTCAGGCAAGCCGCTTAACACCTCGAGATCCCATCTCTGCATGAACAGTTCCCCGGATCGCCACGTGCCGCCCGGCAGCATTTCCAAATCTTGCATGGCGTATTCGGTGCCGTTTCCATCAGCCAGGTGGACGTAGCTTGTCAGCCGTTCGGCGGGTTCCTGATCGAGCCGCCACAGCGAGTAGACCACCCACGTCTCGCCCGCCGCTGGCAGGCTGCCTGCTTCTGCTGGGAAGAATCCTAAAAGGGTCGCCCCGTTTGAAAATTGAATCGGCGTGATCGCTTGCAGCGTCGGCACAAACTTGTCTGCCGGTGCCATTTCGACCATCCGCAGGTATTCGCCGATCATCTCCCCGTCATTGAACACCAGTGGCCGATCGTCGTAATCTGCATGGGCAAGCAGCATCGCGCCATTCTCTGGCAGTGGCAGCCCTTTCCCGCTCCAGATCACCCGCAGATCGATCCCTCTCCCGAACGTCGCCCACTGCTCGATCACTCCCCACTGGCGGAAGTCGCTGTCCGCGCCGGTCAGGATGAGTAACTCTTGATTGTTCTCTTTGGCGATTTCTGCGGCGGTTTCGACGGCGGCTATCTGTTCGTCCAGCGTCGGGTAATCGAAATCGAACATATCGTTGCGCGATGGGAACCGCCCGATGTAGATCGCGGCAAAGATTACCGCCAGTCCTGCCCCGATCCACTGTGCTGCCGGATATTCGGCCACGCCTCGCCAGTCGAACAGGGTCTTTTTGTCACGGTCTGCTCCTTTTACGGTGATGCCTCCCAGCACTGCTCCCACAATCAGGAAGGCGTTGCCCATATGCGGCCAGAGGTGGTAGTCTCGGTACTGTGTATCGAGTATCAGCGACATGAGCGGGATCATCGTAAAACCCATCACGACGATCAACCCCGGCAGCCCGCGCCGCCTGCCGATCCCGCGTATGATCAGCCAGATCGCACCGACCGCCGTTAAAGCTGGGAAGATGGGCTGGAACCAGCCGCTCCGCCACGTGCCGAGCTGATGGCCCCAGGTCTCCAGCAGGTAGCCCAATCCCCGGTTTGGCAGCATCCGAAAGGACTCTCCGCCCGGCTGGAACAGCCCGATATTGATCAGCCAGGGCAGCAGCAAAATGATTGCAATATTGCAGCTGAAGAATGCATCGATCAGCAGGGTCCGCCATTTCTTTGGTTCCTTCACCAGCGCCTGTACCCATAAAAAGACCGAAATCGGGGCCAGGAGAAGGCTGTTTGGATGGCTTGCCATGGTGATCACCAGCAGCGGTGGATGGATCAGCCTGGCCCACCGTTTTTCGTCGTAGTAGCCCAGCAGCCCGGTAAAAATGTAGGCCATCGCAAACGGCGCGCCGAGATTCGGATTCCAGACCTTCCTCGCACCGTCGAGCACGCCCGGATGCACCGCGAACAGCAGTGCCGCGATCACCCCTGCCTGCCATCCGAAATAACGTTCACCGATCTTGTAAATCAGCGCGACCGCGAACAGGTGCAGCACTCCGATGAACATCCGTGCCAGTCGCGGGTCTGGATACAGGGCGAACGGAATTGCATTCAGATACACCGTGTACGGCGAATGCTGCCGCCCGATCGACATCGGTGGCCCTTCGATGCTAAACTCGCCCTTCTGCCCGATATCGAGCGCCATCAGACACTGTGTCGATTCATCGGTCGATAATGGCCTGTCGCCGATATCGACCCAGCGCAGTGTCGCTGCGATCAACAGGACAATGATCATCAGGCTGTAGCGGATAAACCTGGTCTTTTGCATGTGCGACATCCTTGTCGGCGACATCCTTGTCAGGATCGATCTACATTCCAGCGGGAATCAAATTCAGTCTCATAAGGTGATTGTGGCATATGATTCTGCCTATATCTAACCCTGCGATGACTCAGGGGTTGTTTCCAGCGCTGTTAAGATTTCTACGCCCCACTGTTCTGCGCGTTTCACTTCACCATCCATCAGCGGGCCTTCAGTACCCGTCACATAGAATCCCATTGAGGGTACGGCCAGTTCACCGCTCTTTTTCTTCAGCAGGTCTTCAATATGCTTATCCGCAAAAGCTGCCCGCCCCCACAATTTGACAAAAAACGCCAGTGACTTTGTTTCCGCTATGACCGAATCCGGGAAGCGGGTATCGAAGACCGCAGCTTTTATCCCCTTCAAACCATTGATCGGGATTTCCTTCAGCATGTTGGTAATGGCAGGCGAGGCGTTAAATGAGCGGGTTGGCGATCCAACAATCAGCAAATCCAACCCCGTCAGGTGTTCAGGTTTTACGGTGCTAACATGTATCACCTCGCCAGAGCCAATCGCTCGACCAATCGCCTGTGCGATCTTTTCGGTGTTGCCGAAAAATGAATCGTAGAGTACAAGGGCTTTCATCAGCGTAACCTCCCGGAGTGAGTAACCGATATCTATAAACCGTGGGTATCAATGGTTAGTAAACCAGTGATAAAACACCGGCGCCGAGTTGATATATGCCAAAGCCGAGCAGCGCCAGCCCCGATAATCCGACCAGTGTCTTGCCGACCTTTGGCCCGAATTCGCTGGCTTTGGCAAACAGCACGATCAATAGGGCGTTGGCGGCGATGATCGCGCAGTAGAATCCCCCCAGGAATGCGATCCCATGTCCGGGCGACTGCCGCCACCCGGCGATCAGGATCGGGCCTGTGATCAGGCTCCAGTACAGCCAGGGGCCGGGCGAAAGGCTGTTCATCAGCGCCGCCTTGATCAGGCTCTGGTCTGCCTGGTCCGGTTGTTCGATTATTTCACTGTTTGCCTGCCGGTACGATTTGATTGCGCCCCAGGCCAGGTAGAGAATGAATGCGCCTCCTGCCAGTTGGACGATCTGGAGGAATACTTCGGCTACCTGTGATAAGATGAAGAGAACCAGCACGATGATCGGGCCGTCACTGATGATCGGTGCGAACGCGATTGGAATTGAGCGTCGCCAGCCTTTCTTCGCCGATTGGGCGATCAGGTAGGCCTGGAAAGGCCCGGGCGTGGCCGCCGCCGATACGCCTAATGTCAATCCTTGCAGCATAAGTCCAAACACGGATTCCCTCGATACATATGGCCTTCATCAGCCGACGAGTATAGCATACCCGCTGGCGGATTTATACAAAGCGGTTTTTTCGATTGCCGGGCAGCGGCGTTATAGTTAGCATCAGTCTACAAGTCTGTTATCGAAGCTGTGTTTTTTGTCGGGTTTGCTGTTAACCGTTGGGAGGTACGAAATGTCCGTATCCAGTCCACTTGATAATCAGTCGCTCCCTGTCCAGCCAGAACCGCGTAAGCGACCAAACTGGCTCGTTTTATGGATCGTGGCGGTATTCCTGCTTGTTTTCGTCGCGCCGCTGGTTGGATGTGGCGCCTGTGGTCTGGCTTTCGCGGCGGCGGGCAGCCAGCCCCAGTCGGTTGGAATCGGTCCGGCGGTTGGCGTTGTCCGTGTCGAGGGTACGATTGTGTCTGGAGTCAGCAGTTCCTTCTCGACGACAACCTACGCGGGTTCTGATACAATCGTCGATCTGATCAATCAGGCGAATAGTGACCCCGAAGTCAAGGCCATTGTTTTGCGGATCAACAGCCCCGGTGGCGAGGTCGTCGCCTCGGATGAAATCTACAATGCGGTGCTCAATGTCGACAAGCCGGTTGTGGTCAGCATGGGGGCGATGGCCGCGTCGGGTGGCTACTATATCGCGGCCCCGGCGGATTACATCATCGCCAACCAGCATACATTGACCGGCAGCATCGGCGTGATCAGCCAGTTCATCACTGCCGAAGAACTGCTCGATGAACTTGGTGTCGATGTGGTCGTGATTACCGCCGGGGATTCGAAGGACTTTGGCAGTATGTATCGTGACATGACCGAGGAAGAAAAGCAGCATTGGGCGGCAATGATCGAGGAAACGCATGCCGCTTTTATCCAGATCGTCGCCGATGGGCGCGGCATGTCGGTCGATGATGTCCGCGCGCTGGCCGATGGCAGTGTCTATTCCGGTCAGCAGGCGGTCGATCTTGGCCTTGTCGATGAGCTTGGCTACTACGAGGATGCCATTACGAAAGCCGCTTCACTCGGCCAGATCGAAGGGGAACCGCGCGTTGTCGAGTTCGCCCCTCAGCCGACTTTTTGGGAAACCTTCTACGGCGTTCAGGCGCAGCAGGCCGAAGGACTGTCTCTGGAAAACATCCTGCGACAGGCCCATATTCCAAGTCTTGAGTTTCGTTATCTGGGGCGTTAGAGCTGCCCGGCATAAGGTCGTGTCTTCCCGGTAACTCTCTCTCAGCGTTCAGGGAGGAAAAGCCGATTAAGTCCCTCGCCCTGAGGGAGAGGGATTTAGGGTGAGGGCAACTGACACTGGGAAACCCAACTGATATTGATGGCGGCGGGGGCAAGAGAGAATGGCTTGCCCCCGCCGTTTTGATCATGACTCTGGTTGACCGTTGTCTGATCGACCTGATTCTAGGTGTTTCGATTTGTCGTGCCGCCAGAATATCGCTTCGATGACGCGCCACAGGCGGCGCAGTAGGGAGCGGATGCTCGCCAGGATATACCAGCTTTCGCGGAATGCCTCGCGCAGGTGTGATCGTGGTGTTGGTTCAACTGCCCAGTCCATCACCAGCGCGCCCCATGTCAGCCCCGCCCCAAACGCAACCAGCACGATTTTGTCGTTCGGCTTGAGCCTTCTATCCTCGACGGCATCGGCTATCGCCAGCGGTATCGATGCGGCTGATGTGTTGCCATACCGGTCGATATTGACGTAGAAGCGATCCATCGGCAGTTTCAACCCCCGTGCCGCCGACTGGATGATCCGGATATTGGCCTGGTGTGGGATGATCAGATCGATGTCATCGACCTTCAAACCGGCCATTCCCAGCACTTCCTGTGTGCCCTGGGTCATCACCCTTGACGCGAATCGATATACCTCTCGACCGTTCATTGTCAGGCTTTGCTGATGCGGGTTGCCGTTCCAGGTCTGTTTTACTCCGGACGATGCGACGAGATAATCCCCGCCCGAGCCGTCGGAGTGCAGCACATAGTCGATGATCCCGCCGGGGTCGTCACTCGCGCTGAGGACGAACGCCCCGGCCCCATCGCCGAACAGCACACACGTTGATCGATCCGACCAATCAACGATCCGGCTCAGTGTCTCCGCACCGATTACCAGCGCATGTTCGATCATGCCGATGCGGATTTGCGCTGCTGCCATCCCCAACCCATAGATGAAACCGGTGCAGGCTGCCATCAGGTCGAATGCCCCCGCCCGGGTTGCCCCCAGTTTGTCCTGGATCAGGCAGGCCGTCGATGGAAACAGGTATAACGGGGTAGACGTAGCGACGATGATCAGGTCGAGGTCGCGCGGCGACACATCGGCCTGGCTGAGAGCTTTTCTCGCGGCTCGTAAGGCCAGCGTCATCGTTGAATCGCGGTCGTCGGCAATCCGCCGTTCGCTGATCCCGGTTCGCTCCCTGATCCACTCGTCAGAGGTTTCAACCATCTCTTCAAGATCAAAGTTTGTAAGCACCTTTTCAGGGACTTCGACCCCCCACCCGACCACGTGGGCAAAACGGCCGGTATTCTGCGCCGACCCGTTTCTGGGTCGGGTCTGTTCGTTGATTGTATCAATATATGACATTTCCAAACCTAACTTTCCCCACTTTTGTCGGGTATTCGAGGAATGTGGGGGATATAAGATATGCTCTCTATGCTCAGTCCCTAGTAACCCTCTAAAAGCGCTGGGGTTGCAGGGATCTTTAAGTTTCGTCGCAGCAGGGCAGACGTTATAATGGACACCTGCTGCCTTGACATCAGGGCAGTTCACCGCTGCTATCTGGCTGAAATAAGAAAAGTGGGAATTGCTGTTCAATGATAATGGTGACCGGGGCAACAGGCTTTGTTGGGAACCGGTTGGTTCGTCGACTGGTGAACGTATCGGGCAACCCGGTGCGCGTCTATCTGCGCATGGGCAGCGATCTTGAACGGTTGCCGCGCGGGGCGAAGATTCACCTTGTCATGGGTTCCCTGTTCGATCAGGATGCGCTCGAAGCGGCAATGCAAGGTGTTCATACGGTCTACCACCTCGCGGGAACCGATACGCGCGGTCGCCATGCAAAGCTGCAAGAAGTCGATGTCAGGGGGACTTCGGCGGTTGTCGAGGCGGCGCTTAATGCCCGTGTTGGCCGGTTGATTTGTCTCAGCCGTGTCGGGGCGGCCCGGTCGTCGGCTTTCCCCACCCTGCGCACCAAAGGCGAAATCGAAGAGATCATCCGCAGCAGCGGCCTTGCCTATACGATCTTCCAGACGAATGCGCTGTTCGGTGAGAACGACCGGTTCAGCGAGCATATCGCCATGCTGGTTCAATCGTTCCCCTTCTATTTTGTTCCCGGCGAGGGCAGTCAGGTGCTTCAGCCGCTCTGGGTCGAAGATTTGGTTACCTGCATGACGATGGCGCTCCAGGATTTGGACATGATCGACCGGACGATTGCCCTCGGTGGTCCGGAGCTGCTTTCCTACCGTCGGATCGTGATGCGTGTGATGTATGCCATCGGTAAACAGCGCCCGATTATCGGCGTGCCGCTGCTTGCTCACCGGGTTGTGGCCTGGTACCTGGATGGATTGTTCGCCCGCTGGCCGATCACCGAGCAGTGGACGGAAATGCTTTCCACTCACCAGACTGCTGAATTAGGTGCCATTGAGCGGAACTTTGGATTCCGGCCTCGTGTATTTGACATGGGCCTGATCGATACCTACCTGAAAGACCGGCCTTTCCGGTCGGAAATGCTTCAATACATTTTTTCGGGCCAGTGGTAGCCGGGTAGGGGGATGATCTCCGGCTGTCGATGCCCCGGTACTTGTTTGGGTACCTGTTTACCTCTATGACGCTGCTCGTGCTATACTGCTTGAGTGAAAAAGGATTGGCACTATGATTTCCGATTTGACGATTGCTTTTATTGGTGGTGGAACGATGGCCGGGGCCATGATCAAGGGCCTCCTTCGTCACGAGTTGATTGACGCGGATCGAATCGTCGTCGCCGAACCTCGCCTCGAACGTGGTCAGGAACTTCAAGCAACATATGGTGTTCGCTGGACGGAGGGCAACGCTGAAGCCGCCCATGACTGTGATGTGGTCATTCTCGCGGTCAAACCCCAGGTGATGGCCCAGGTGCTGTCCGACCTGCGTGGTTCGATCCGGACGCGGGCTTTAGTGCTGTCTATTGCCGCCGGTGTGCCGATCAGAACCATCGCCGATGGGCTGGCGCATGCAGCTGTTGTCCGGGCAATGCCGAACACACCTGCCCAGGTCGGCGAGGGGATCACCGTCTGGACGGCCACTGACAAAGTCACCGAGGCGCAGGTCTCGCAGACCAATACAATTCTTGGCGCGTTTGGCGAAGTCGTCAACGTCACCAACGAAAGCTTCCTTGATATGGCGACGGCGTTAAGCGGCACCGGCCCGGCCTATGTATTTCTTTTCATGGAAGCGATGATCGATACCGGTGTCCATCTTGGTTTCTCTCGGCATGTTGCCGAAAAGCTGGTTCTGCAAACGATGCATGGCACAATCGAGTATGCCCGGCAGTCGCCGCGCCACCCGGCTCGCCTGCGCAACGAAGTCACGTCTCCGGGCGGCACGACCGCCGAGGCGCTCTACCAGTTGGAAAAAGGCGGCTTGCGGACGGTGATCGCGCGGGGTATTTGGGCTGCGTACCAGCGATCGGTTGCGCTGGGCCAGGGCAACGATTCAACGCCCCGCCTTGCCGGTCGGTCGCCAGAAGACAATGATAAATAGGACGCATACGTAACGGGTTTTTTGAGGAGAAGAAGGGGGATTAGATGCGTATCAAGAACTTCCCACGAGGATTGATGATCGGGGTGGCGGTCAGTGCTCTGACCTTTCTATTGTTGAACATCGGGGGAGGGCTGGATATCGCTGTTGCCCAGGACGACGATGACGCAACGCCGGTTCCAACCGAGACGCCGCTTCCCACCGAAACGATGACACCCACCCCACTGCCGACTCTTGAGCTGTCCGCCGTGACAGAGTTGGTGCCCGATGGTGACCTGAATGGCAACGGAATGATCAATCCGGGGGATACCGTTCAGTACAGCCTGATGCTGGCGAATGAGGGCGAACCATCTGGCCCGGTCGAGGTTGTCGTCAATTTCGATAAAAGCTTTGTCAGTGGTGTATCCGCTATTTCCGAAGGTGGTACCGCCGATGAAGGACTGGTTCACTGGGATTTGGCAAGCGTAGCCACCGGTGAAGTGCTCGACCTCAGCTTCCAGGTTTCTTTGAAGCGTCTCTTCCCTCCTGGTCGCACACAGGTGACCGGTGCAGCGCTGGTGCGTGCTGGCGCGGTTGAGATTGCCCGAACGGGTATCCCGGCCTATGAAGTGGATGGGCCGAGCCTCACGATCGTTGGCGTCGATCAGGAAATGATCACCGACGCGAACTCAAACGGTCGCATCGATCCCGGCGATACGGTGCGTTTCACCATCTCCTATCAAAACTCGGGTGGTGGCCCATCGCAGGAAGCGACCATCGTCGCTGCCTACCCGGTTGATTTCACCCGTGAGATCGCCAGCAACCCTGATAACGGTACGCCTGGTGATGGCACGCTGTCCTGGTTCGTGGGATCGGTCCCCGCCGATGATGAAGTCAAATCAGTGCAGTTCTCGGTAGCCCTGGGCGATGAGTTCCCCGCTGATACATCTACCTACGATTTGGACGTCATGATCAACGGGGCAAGTGGTGTTCTTGACCGGAGCGCTGCCAGCGTGAAAGTGTCCGGCCCGAACTTGAGCATAACTGGCAGTTATGAATTCCTTGTCGATCAGGCGGACGACGGGATGCTTGATTCGGGCGATCAGTTGGTGATTAAAATCAACTATGAGAATATCGGTACTGATGCAGCTTCAAACGTCGTCTTGAAGGCTTCTTACAACCAGTCGATACTGGAAGTCTCGAATATCCTGGCGGACGGTGTTCAGGACGCGGAAGCGGGTACCATCACCTGGACATTACCGGCTCTTGACGCCGGTGTCTCTGGCGAGGTGACCTTTGTCGCCGATGTGGCCGAACTGGCACTCGGTACGCAGTTGGTCAGAATCGATCTGGTAGTCACCAGTGATACGACTGCGCCACCGGGCATTCAATTAGACCTCCCGGTAGAACTGCCCACACCAACCGTCGAAGCCAGCCCGACGCCTGAGCCGCTCTATTCAGAAGTCAAGCCTGCGCAGGGATCGGGTATTCTGGGCGGTAACGCGGTGGCGATGCTCGTCGGCGCGTTCCTCTTCTTGAGTCTGTTGTCGCTGGTTTTCGTCGCTTCGCGCGTGCTGCCTGGGTCGGCCCAGGAGCGCGCTGAGATGCTCGATACCGAGGAAGAGCAGGCGGCCCACCGAAGGATGGTCCGCGAACTGATCGAAGGTGTTGTTCTGACGGCGATCCTCTTCTCGGTGATGGTTCTTGGCTTGCAGAATGCACTTGACCAGGACTCGGTCAACTCCATTATCGCCGGTATTGTTGGGTATGTCGCCGGACGTGTGTCGAGCCAGAAGTAACAAAATGCAGTATTGATGATCCCCGGCTGCTGGCAATTAGCAGCCGGGTTTCCATTTCGGTATCTTTAGTGCAGTGCGCGGGGCATCTGCCCGTTGTGGTAGAATTGCTTCCGCACCGGTAGAATTCAATGTTGTCGCCAGGTAAAAATGGTGCATTAATCAGGGATTATAGAATCTTTAGAATTTAATAAGGCAATCATGTTCAGCCCCAACAAAAACCAACACTCCTATTAATCAGACGCAGTCTGATTGACGATGGCCTGGGGTGGGGGTGAAAGTACCGCTGTCCATTGCCCAACTATTTTCTAAAACCTCACTCAGCCCTGAATGTCATCGTGAAACCTTGCGACAGGTTGGCCTGTTTGCATTGCCTGTAACGTGATTAGTAGATCGCGCCGGATTAACACATCCTGTCGTATGGATGTCTGTCAGAGGTGGTACTAATGTGTGCTGAAATCAGTAAAGACCTTGAGAACATACTGAAACAACAGATCGAGGCGTTTACACCGTCCCTCGAAGTCGAGAACGTCGGTACAGTTATCGAAATCGGTGACGGTATCGCCCGCGTTGATGGATTGGCCGGTGTGAAGAGCCAGGAGCTTGTCGAATTTGTCAACGGTGCGCTGGGTATGGCGCTGAACCTGGAGGAAAACCAGGTCGGGATCATCGTCATGGGTGACTACACCGATATCCCCGAAGGGAGCCGTGTCCGTGCATTGGGGCGCGTTGCCGCGGTCCCGGTTGGCGACAGCTTGGTTGGCCGAGTCATCAATCCGCTGGGTGAACCGCTCGATGGGCGGGGCGCGCTTGGCTATGAAACGTTTCGGGAAGTCGAGCGGCTCGCCCCCGGCGTCATCGAACGCCAGGACGTTCATCGCCCGATTCAGACCGGGATCAAAGCCATTGATGCGATGTTCCCCATCGGGCGCGGCCAGCGCCAGTTGATCATCGGCGACCGCCAGACCGGTAAAACGGCTATAGCCATCGACACGATCATCAACCAGAAAAACGAAGATGTGATCTGCATTTATGTCGCTATCGGCCAGAAGCGTGCTCAGGTCGCCCGTGTCGTTTCCACGCTTGAACAATACGGCGCGTTGAGCCATACGGTTATCGTCAACGCTTCCGCCTCCGACTCGGCGGCTTTGCAATATATTGCGCCCTATGCCGGTTGCGCGATTGGCGAATACTTCATGGAAAACGGGAAGCATGCGCTGGTTGTCTACGATGACCTGACCAAACATGCCTGGGCATATCGTGAGGTAAGTCTCTTGCTTCGCCGTCCACCCGGTCGTGAAGCCTATCCGGGCGATCTCTTTTATCTGCACTCCCGCCTGCTCGAACGCGCCGCCCAGCTTTCCGACGAGCGGGGTGGAGGGAGCCTGACTGCCCTGCCGATCATCGAGACACAGCTTGGTGACATCTCGGCCTATGTGCCGACCAATGTCATCTCGATCACCGATGGGCAGATATACCTCGAAACCGATTTGTTCAATGCCGGTATCCGCCCGGCGATCAATACCGGCCTGTCGGTCAGCCGGGTTGGTGGCGCAGCCCAAAAACCAATAATGAAAAGCGTCGCGGGCGAGCTTCGTCTGGAGATGGCCCGTTTCCGTGAGCTGGCAGCCTACGCCCAGTTTGGTTCTGAACTGGATAAAGAAACCCAGCAGCGTCTGGAACGTGGACGCCGTTTGAGCGAACTGCTCAAGCAGGTGCAGTATGAACCCCTCAGCCTGGCTGAGCAGGTGATGGTAATTTATGCCGGAACACATGGCTGGCTCGATAAAATTCCGGTGCCCTCAACTGTTCACATCGGGGGGTACGCGTTGACGAAGTCTTTGCCGCAAAGTGTGACGATGGCTATCCCGAATTTCGCCAGTCTGCTGAAAAACGGAGATATCAAAACCAGGGTCCCGGTAAATCTGGTCCGAGCATGGGAATCGGAGTTCCTGAGTTGGATCCGCGACCGTCACCCCGATTTTCTTGAAGAACTCGCCAAACATGCTGACGAAAAAGTTCAGGGCGATCTCCGGGATCAGTTGGACGGCTACCTGGAGACCTTCGACAAAGAATGGGGTGAAAAAGCCATTCTTCAGAACCCCGATGAGTTTGAACCGGAGATCCGCCAGACGTTCGACGATCTGGTTGCTAAAAACGGTGTAAGTAAAGGCGATAGCGAGGCGTAATGGCTACCGCGCGGGATATCCAGCTTCGAATTCGTAGTATTCAGAACATCGCAAAAGTGACCGGCGCATTGGAAGCTGTGGCTGCGGTGAAAGTTCACCATGCGCAGCAGCAGGCATTGTCCAGCCGCCCTTACATCGAAACGGCACAGCATTTGATGCGCTCTATAGTCTCACCGCATCTCGTGTCGACTTTCGATCTGTTGAAGCCTCGTTCCGAAGTAAACCGTATCGCGGTGCTGTTGATCACCAGCGACCGGGGATTGGCCGGGGCCTATAACGTCCGTATTGTGAACATGGCCCTCGACTTCGAGCAGGAGCAGTCCGCCCCGGTTCACTACTACATCGTCGGGCGGAAGGGCCAGTCGATTATGGCCCGGCGCAAGGCAGATGTGGCGGTTGCGTTTGGCGATATCCCTTCCCGTCCGAGTGTCGATTATGCTCATGGGATCGCCAGGGTGATTGAATCGGCGTATACGGACAGGCATTGCGATATCGTGTATTTGTTGTATACCCGTTTTGTGAACCTTATCGAGCAGGAGCCGGTGATCAAGCAGCTTCTGCCGGTAATTCCTGAGCAAAATAGCGACAGCCCAACCATCCCCACGATCCCCTATTCGTATGAACCGGATGAAGAAGCCGTGCTTGAAGAACTGGTTCCACATTACGTGGAAAACGTGATTTTTCAGGCATTGTTAGAGGCCGTTGCCAGCGAGCATGCTGCCCGGATGACGGCGATGCACAGTGCAACTAATAACGCCAATGATCTGGTGGATGAACTGACCCTTAGCTACAATAAGGCGCGGCAGTTGGCAATTACAAGCGAAATGCTGGATATCGTTGGTGGCTCGGAAGCGCTGTCGCAAAGTAATCACGATCAGATGTTAGAGGGTAGCGAGAACTGATAATGACGGAATATCAAAGCAAAGGCAAAGTAGTTCAGGTTCTTGGTGCGGTTGTCGACTGTCAATTCCATCCTGGTGGCATGCCGAAAATCTTCGACGCGATTGAAGTCCCGATGGAAGGTCAGGATTCACTCGTATTGGAAGTTCAGAACGATCTGGGCGACCACCGGGTTCGTACGGTAGCGATGGGGCCGACCGATGGCCTTCCTCGTGGCGTCGATGCTTATGCGACCGGTTCGCCGATCATGGTTCCTGTTGGTCAGTCGTCGTTGGGTCGGGTGTTTAATGTCCTCGGCAGGCCAATCGATGATAAGCCGCTTGGGGCGGTTGACGAGTGGTATCCCATTCACCGCGATCCGCCTCTCTTCGACGAGCAGTCGACTTCCACAGAAGTCTTTGAAACCGGGATCAAAGTTATCGACTTGATTGCCCCGTTTACCAGGGGCGGGAAAACCGGTGTGTTCGGCGGCGCGGGCGTGGGCAAAACCGTCATCATCATGGAGTTGATCCGTTCGATTGCCACTCAGCACGGCGGTTACTCCGTGTTCGCCGGGGTAGGGGAGCGCACCCGCGAAGGGACTCAGCTCTACAACGAGATGATCGAGAGTGGGGTCATCGACAAGACCGTTATGGTCTTCGGCCAGATGAATGAGCCGCCGGGTGTGCGTCTGCGTGTCGCGCTGGCTGGCCTGGCTAACGCCGAGTACTTTCGTGATGAGGGCCGCGATGTTCTGCTCTTCATCGATAATATCTACCGGTTCTCGCTGGCCGGTTCCGAAGTGTCCGCGTTGCTGGGGCGTATGCCTTCGGCAGTTGGTTATCAGCCGACCCTCGCGGCAGAGATGGGCGCGCTTCAGGAGCGTATCACCAGCACCCGCCAGGGTTCGATTACCTCGATGCAGGCTGTATATGTTCCCGCCGACGACTATTCCGACCCGGCCCCGGTAGCGACATTCACCCATCTGGATGCTACCATCGCGCTCGAACGCTCGATTGCTGCCCAGGCTTTGTATCCGGCGGTTGACCCGCTCGCCAGCACCAGCCGTATCTTACAGCCCGATATTGTCGGCGAACTCCACTACGAGACCGCGCGGGAAGTCCAGCGCGTGCTCCAGCGATACCGCAGCCTCCAGGACATCATTATGATCCTCGGTATGGATGAGCTGTCCGAAGAGGATAAAACGCTGGTGAACCATGCCCGTAAAATCCAGTATTTTCTCACCCAGCCGATGTTTGTCGCCGAACAGTTCACCGGGCGAAAAGGCAGTTATGTGCCGATTCAGGAAACCGTGCTTGGCTTCAAGAAAATCCTCGATGGTGAACTTGACCATGTGTCGGAGGAGCATTTCTATATGGCAGGTGGCATTGAAGATGTGTTGGAACGTCATCAAAAGGGCCGTTGAGCCGGTTTTTAGGGGAAATCTGCAATGCCCATGAAATGTCAGATAGTGACGCAGGAGCGGCTGGTTTTTGAAGGCGAGATCGATAGCATCATCGTGCGGAATGAACGTGGTGAAATGTGCATCCTGCCCGGCCACGAACCGTTGATTTCTGTGCTGACAATCGACGCGCTGCGGCTGCGTCACGATGGTGAGGAAGAATTGTATGCCATCGGCGGCGGCATTATCAAGGTCGATGGTGATTCAGTCGTCATTCTGGCTAATACTGCCGAAGCTGCCTATGAGATCGATACCGTTCGGGCCGAGGAAGCTCGTAAGCGCTCGCTGGCTGCCATCGAGCGGATCGAGGGAATGCGAACCAGGCAGGTTAAGGACATCTCGGAAGAGGCCGATCGAATCCAGCGAGAGCGGGATGCCCATAACGCGGCCCGTCGGCGGGCGCTGGTCCGTCTTGCCGTTGCCAGGAAAGCTGATGGAAACGCGGCGTCTGTAGAGAATGAGCGGCGAGTGTAATCACCGCTTTCTTGTACAAGGGAAAATCGAGGTTGTTGCCAGTTTACTCACGCGAAAGGGCGAAAACACATGTTTGCTAGGCGCTTAGGGATCGACCTCGGAACTGTCAATGTTACCGTTGCTGAACGTGAACAGGTGCTGCTTCACGAGCCGGGGATCGTTGCGATTACCATCGAGGAAGAAAAGATCGTCGCAATTGGGCAGGAAGCGCGCGATATGTATGGCCGTACCCCCGAATCTATCGAAGTGATACGGCCAATGAGCGATGGGGTTATCGCCGATTACGAGGTTACCGAGGCGATGCTGCGCTATTTTATCGACAAAGTGATCGGCGGTCTGCGCATATTCAAGCCAATCGTCATGATCACCGTGCCCTATGGCGTGACCAGTGTTGAGCGGAGGGCGGTTCACGAAGCCGTGATCCAGGCCGGTGCAAAAGAAGTCCATCTGATCCCGGAGCCATTGGCTGCGGGGATTGGCGTCGGCCTGCCAATTGACACGCCAACCGGAAACCTGGTTGTCAACATCGGCGGGGGAACAAGTGAAGCGGCAGTCGTCGCAATGAACGGCATTGTCGCCGCCGACTCAGTTCGGGTTGGTGGTGTTCGTCTCGACGAAGCCATCGTCAACTATGTTCGCAGGAAATACAATCTGGTCATCGGCGACATGACCGCCGAGTTGGCAAAAGTCAATGTCGGTGCGGCGGCGGATATCGGCGAAGAAATGCGGATGGAAATCCAGGGGCGCGATCAGGTGGATGGCCTGCCTAAAATGATGACGGTCACCACCAGCGAGATCATCGAAGCCCTGCAAGAACCCCTGTCCCTGATCGCCGGGGTGGTGAAGAAGGTTCTCGAACGTACCCCGCCGGAGCTTGCTTCCGACATCATTGACCGGGGCATGGTTTTGACCGGTGGCTCTGCGCTCTTGCGCGGGATCGACGTTTATCTGACGAAAGAAACCAACGTCCCCGCGTTTCTGGCCGATGATCCTGTCGGGGCGTCTGCTCTGGGTGCGTCTCGCGGGCTCGAACGCCTCGACGCGTTGCAGCGTTCGGTGCCCGGCATTTAGATCAGGGCGATGGCCCAAAGCTGACAGTCTGTCAGCTTTATCGAAAAATGAATATGGCTCCTGGTTGTTCCAGGAGCCATATTTTATGTCAGGTAGTAGGCCATCTGCTGGAGATGTACGATTGGGTCGGTATACTCCACCTGGACATGGCTGGGCACACTGATCGATATTGGGGCGTAGTTGAGGATCGCCGTGATCCCGGCTTCGACCAGCATATCGGCCACTGCCTGGGCTGCCTCCGCTGGCGTTGCGATCATTGCGATTTTTACTTTTGCCTCTTTGATCGTCTCCGTGATTTCTTCGATTGCCTTGATCGGTACGCCTTTGATCTCTGTCCCGATCTTTTCGGGGTCATTATCGAAGAGATATTCGATTGAGAACCCCCGGTGCGTGAACCCCCCGTAGTTGGCGATAGCGCGTCCCAGGTCACCTACGCCGATCAGCGCTACCGGCCAGTCGCTCTCGACGTTGAGAATGCGTTTCAACTCTGTGATCAGGTTACTGACCGTGTAGCCCGTCCCTTGCTTCCCGAATTCTCCGAAAAGTGACAGGTCTTTTCGTATTTGCGCCGGGCTGATTCCGAGGCGTTCACCCAGGTCTTGCGATGATGTGATCTGGAACCCGGCCTGTTCCAGGTGCCTGAGTGCGCGTAGATATAACGGTAGTCGGCCAATCACGATATCTGGAATTTGCGACCTGTCCACTATTTATGCTCCTGTTTTTTACGTTGTATGTGTAGACGTGCAGCCTCAAAATCCCCTCACAAAAGCACAGCTTACAGTCTATCCAGAAATTACCCCCGGTAGGTTCGATTTGTTCATATCCGAAATGAACGAAGTGTATTTGCGGATAGGTAGTTAGATTACCATGTTGGGCAGTTAGCAGCAAGGTTGGAAAATTGACTTTGAACCGTCCCATAGTTATCATCGGGAAAATGTTTTTAGTCCCTTTGGAAAAATCAATATGGATGAAACACTTCAAGCAGTTCGCGATAGCATGATTGATGGATTGGGACAACTGACGGACTTTTTTGGCTTTAGCCCGGTGATGGGACATCTTTACGGGGCACTTCTGATGAGTCCTGAACCGCTTTCACTGGACGAGTTGGAGGAGATCGTCGGAAAATCGAAGGCCAGTGTAAGTATGAATATGCGTGCCCTCGAACGGTGGGGTATGGTGCGTGAAGCCTGGGTTAAGGGCGACCGCCGGAAATTCTACGAGGCTGAAGACGATCTCTGGAAAGTGCTCATATCCGTGATCGAGAGCCGCGAACGGCGCGAAGTCGGTGTAGCGGTTGGTGTTCTGGAGGAAAACGCTCGAAGCCTTGAGGGGGCCAAAGATCATCTGGATCAGGATGAAAAAGAACTCGCCGAATATTACCTCGAACGTGTCCGTGACATGCGTGAGTTCTTTGTTTTTGCGCAGATCATTCTGGAGATACTGCTTAAACAGAAAGACATGCCGGATTTGGGAACTTTGAAGTTGATGCAGGCGATGCAAAAACCCGCTAATCGACTGGAAGACTGATTGATCGTTAGCTGCTTTAAACGGTTTGGCATCGGCTGCTCTGGTTGTGTATAATTAATTTATAAAACATTGAAAGTATAAAAACGTAAATGCCGATCTGGTTTTGGGAGATTTTTTGAATGGAGCTTGAGCAGGCACTGCAATCCGTTGACGATCTGATGTTTGGCTGTGTTGAAAGTGATGTCGCAGTGCTTCGCGATGCCAGCCGTCATATTATCAAAGCCGGTGGCAAGCGTGTCCGGCCCAGAATACTGTTTCTGTCTTATCAGGCGGTTGGCGGTGATGATCTTTCTTCTGCCATACCGGTTGCCACCGCGATAGAACTGGTCCACACGGCCACCCTGGTTCATGACGATATCAATGATCACGGTATCGTCCGCCGGGGTAGGGAGACGATCAACGAGTTGTGGGGGCGCACTTTTGCGCTGCTTACCGGTGATTACCTGTTCGCCAAAGTCTACGAGTTGATGGCTCCCTATGATGGCCTGAACGGTACCCTCGCCGAAGCAACTGTCGCCCTCGTCGAAGGTGAGACGCTGCAAGCAGCGGCGGTCGCTGACGACACGCTGACACGCGAAACCTACCAGCAGATCGTCGCAAAGAAGACGGCATCGCTTTTCCGGGCTTCCGCTATGCTGGGTGCTGAGTTGGCCGGTGCTGACTGGCATACTGTCGACGCGCTGGGCGAATACGGCTTCTTTCTGGGGCTGGCTTTCCAGATCGTTGATGATCTCCTGGATTTGACCGGCGATGCCGAACTGATGGGCAAGTCGGCTGGTATCGATCTTGCCCAGGGCAAAGGCGTTGGTGCTGCTATCGCCCACGATTCGGGCAACGGACATCACTACAGGCCAGAGATGGCTGATGAGGGCGCTGTTGTTGCAATTGCCGAAAATCCCGATCCCTATGAGGAGATCAAACGTCGCCTGATCACCGGGGGGGCAGTCGATGAAGGCCACCAGATGGCGCAGGTATTGGCGGCGCAGGCCAATGACTCTCTCGACAAGCTTCCTCAGAACGTCTTTGTCGATGAGCTTCGAGACATTATCTCACTGGTTCTCAAACGCGATAAATAATCCCGCTGTCACTTGATTCAAAGAGCGCTCGACTGCAAAACGTAGGTCAAGCGCTCTTTGCTCTTTCTGGCACCGCAAGGTATGGTTAATCCCGCTATGTTCTTAGATGAGGTTAAAATCAACGTAAAAGGTGGCGACGGTGGCGCTGGTATTGTGGCCTTCCGCCGCGAGAAATATGTCCCGCACGGCGGCCCTGCCGGAGGTGACGGCGGAAATGGCGGCGATGTTGTCCTGGTCGTGACGCCGCGCCTCAGCACCCTGTCGCCGTTCAGCAAGAAAGTCCATTTCAAGGCTGATCGCGGCGGGAACGGCGGCGGATCGAATATGACCGGTGCATCCGGCTCCGACCTGCTCGTTGATGTTCCACCGGGCACCGTGGTTCGTGATGCTAAATCCGGCGACCTGGTCGCTGATCTCACCGAACCAGGGCAGCGGGTCGTCGTTGCGAAAGGCGGTCGCGGGGGCCGTGGAAATACGCGCTTCAAATCCTCGACCAACCAGGCCCCGCGCATGGCCGAAAAAGGCGAACCGGGCGAAGAGCGCTGGCTGATCCTTGAACTGAAGCTCATTGCCGATGTCGGGATCATCGGTGTGCCGAATGCCGGTAAATCGACCCTGTTGTCTGTTGTCAGTGCCGCAAAACCGAAGATCGCCGCCTATCCCTTCACCACGCTGACCCCCAATCTGGGTGTGGTTATCCTCGACGATCAGGAGTTGGTACTCGCCGACATCCCCGGTCTGGTCGAAGGTGCCCACATGGGGATCGGGCTGGGACACAGTTTCCTCCGGCATATTCAGCGCACCCGTGTGCTGATCCACCTGCTCGATGGAACCGGCGAAGACCCCATCGGCGATTTCGTTCAGATCAATTCCGAGCTGGCCCTGTTCGATCCCGACCTGGGTGAAAAGCCGCAGTTGGTCGCCCTGAACAAAATCGACATGCCCCAGGCGCAGGAACGCTGGCCCTCGGTTAAGGCCGAACTTGCGAAGCACGGCGTCGAAGCTGTGGCGATTTCTGGCCTGACCCGTCAGGGCGTGTCTGAACTGCTTCACACGACGTTGCAGACGCTCCAGGAGCTTCCCGAACCCGAACCCACCGAAGAAGTCCCTGTTTTCCGTCCCGAAGACGATGATGAAGCCTTCGAAATCGCGTTCGACGGTGAAGCCTACCGTGTGATCGGTAAGCGTATCGAACGGGCGGCGGCGATGACCTACTGGGAATACGACGAAGCCGTGCTTCGCTTCCAGCGCATTCTCGAAGCATTGGGTATCTCCGACGCGCTCGAAGAAGCCGGGGTTGAGCCGGGTGATACGGTGATCATCGGTGACACCGAACTGGAGTGGTCAGACTGATGGCCCGGATAGGTGTATTTGGCGGCACGTTCGACCCTCCCCATATCGGCCACCTGATCCTGGCCGAAGTCGCCCGCGATTCGCTTGATCTCGAAGCGGTTTTGTGGGTGGTCGCCGCCGATCCGCCGCACAAGCAGGGCCTTTCGATTACCCCTGTCTCTCATCGCTTGCAGATGGTCGAACTGGTCGCCGCCGATAATGCCGCGTTCCGCGTTTCGACCGTTGACGTTGAGCGTCCAGGGCCGCACTATTCAGTCGATATGCTCAGGCTGCTGTCCGGACAGTATCCTGACGACGAACTGGTATTCATCATCGGAGGCGATTCGCTTGCCGATCTTCCGCAGTGGCACCAGCCGCGCGAACTGATCGAAATGACTAAACTCGCTGTCTTGAACCGTCCTACTGCGTCGTTTGACTGGCCTGCCCTCGAATCGGCTATTCCCGGCCTTCGAGAGCATGTTGTCATGTTGCATGGCCCGCAGATCGCGGTCGCCGGGGTCGATCTCCGTCGGCGGTTTCATAAGGGGCAGTCGGTTCGATATCTCATCCCCGAACCGATCATTTCGTATATTCGAGCAAATAATCTCTATCATGAAGCATAAGGTGGTTCGTATGCTTGGAATTTCTATCAAACGGGTTGGATTGATAGTGGTAGGCGTGATGTTATTCTTCCTGGCTGCCTGCAAAGAAGAGGAGCCTGTTCCAGGGCCGATGACCCAGACCTCGGAGGCCGTTGGTGAAGTGCAGCAGGAAGCCGGGCTGGAAACGGCTGATATGGTTGCTACCCCGACCCGTACACCTGCCCCGGTCGCGATGAACGAAACACCTATCCCGGCAAATGTGAGTGAGTCGGCGCTCAAAGATATCCGTGAGAATCAACTGCTGCGCGTTGGGATTCTCTATAACTATTATCCGCTTGCCTATCTCGCCGACAACGGTCAGGTGAAAGGCTACGAAGCCGATCTCCTTCGCAAGATCGCTGAATACTGGGAAGTCGAGATTGAGTTTGTCCAGGTGACACGCCAGACTCGCTTCCAGATGCTCGCCGCCGGGCAGGTCGATATTGTCGCCGGTGCGGTTCCTCATCGCCGTGAGTTTGAACAGTTCGCCGAATTCACCGGTGCGATTTTCTATGGCGGTTATGTTGTCGCTGTTCCCAATGATTCTGGCCTGGATATCGCCTCGGCACTGGTTGGTCCGGTCGCCGTCCTCGATACCGAAGCCCTGGCCGTCATTTCCGATTGGCTGTCTCAGTTGGGCGTTGCCTCGCAGATACGGGTTGTCACCGGTATGGATGAGGCGCTTTCGGCCATGACTACCGGTGAAATCACCGCCGTGATCGCCCGCCGTGAGCGGCTGTTGGAAGCGTCAGAAGTCGATGAAACCGTCGATCTGCTCGATATCGCCGATCTTGAAGAACCCTACGCCTTCGCCGTCCGTCGTGGTGATACTGCCCTCCGGGAGTTGATCAACCTGACGCTGGCTGAGATGATTACCGCCAATGAAGTGGGCCGTGCTTATTCCGCCAATTTCTTCGGCCTGACCGCCAATCATCCTTTCCCGGAGCGTCTGGGCGACCCCGTCTATACCTTTGATTCCTTCCCTGATAGCGTGCTTTCCCGCGATTCTGTCATCGACCGCATCCGTCGCGGCGAGGCACTCCGCGTCGCTGGTCTGGACCTCGCCGAAGAACCGGCAACGTTTGACAGCCGCCCGATCTTCGATGGCTACAACCGGGCAGTGATCAACGAGATGGCCCGCCGCTGGAATGTCCCGGTCACCGAACTGTCGAACAGTGCGGGGCAGGCCGGGCTGGATTTAATGGCCGCTGGTGGTGCCGACCTTGTGATGGGCATTCGTCCTGACCGCCCGTTGATCGGCAGTGTCGCTTTTAGCCCGCCCTACTATCAGGTCGGTCTGCAGCTGATCCACATTCAGGGCGTTGATATTTCCGGCGTCGAGGCGTTGAACTTCAAACCGGTGGCCGTGATCGAACCGCTCGACATTGGTGAAGATATCATTCGTGACAACAACCTCGAAGCCTCCCGCCTTGAACTCTTCACCGACCGTGAAGATGCCTTCGAGCAGTTGCTGGGCCGGGCGATCTATGGTGTGATCGGCGATGAATACGCGACCATGCTCATGATGCAGGGGGACGACCGTATCACGATGGTCGATGAGTTGTACCGGCCAAAGAACTACGTGATCGCCCTCCCGCGCGACGACGCTGATTTCATCGCGCTGGTCAACTTCACCCTGCAGGACATGGAGCGAGATGGCACCCTCGACCGCCTGCGTGAACAGTATTTTAGCCCTTACCGTCCGGAGGGCAGTGAATTTGAAGACCTGCTAATTGAATTCTGGCCGGGTGATGGGGGCTTTCTCGGAGTAGGGGGATAATACTTTCCAGGCCCACCTGATCGCTCCCCGGCGAGGGAGATGGCTCGCGGCTAGCCCGGTGCTTCAGCGCCTGGCTTTTTATACCATCAACCGCAGCGTCACGATCTGCGCCGGTTCTACCTCGAACCGTATCTGTCCCTGATCGTTGAATTTGAAGATGCTCCCGGTCTGTGTTTCATCGATCCTGGAGAACGCCGCCGTTGTAAACCCCATCGAACTGCTCAGCGTGACCGTCTGCACGTCCTGACTGATGCTGTAGCCCCGTACGATCACGCCATTGCTGTCGTTGGCTTCTTTCACCGAACTGAGGACAAACGCCGCGTTGTCGACGTTGACCAGGCTGGCTGTTGTTGGCAGCAGGCCATTGTGGATCGTCGTCACTGTCGTTTTTAGCGGGCACTGGAACGCCCAGGCCTGGTACCAGGCCGGTACCGGGTCGTTGTCATGCGGGATGATGCTGTAGGCGAATGCGTGTTCGCCGCTGCATTGAGCATCCGGTGCCTCGACCGGTTCCTCCTTGTTGACGGTTCGGTTAGGGAGATCGTCCCGGTTGATCCATCCCACGCTTCTCAGTAGGGTCAGGGCGATCTCAACCCCGTTCTCGTCCGATTTCAGCATTCCGACTTCCGGCAGCCCCCGGTTGGCAATAGTCAGGCCCGATTCATCGCCCAGCACAGTCGTAAACGCCCGCTGAGGAAAGTCCGGGCAGGGTTGTTCGGCCCATTCTCTCGTGGTGCGCGGGTCGGGCAGCGTGATCGACCGGTTGACGATCTCGAAATGCCCGTCGAAGATTGCCGTGTCGGTCATGATACCGGTCGGGAAATGTGCCCGCAGCCGGTGATCGCGTGCCCCATTGGTGACGATGACGCTGATATCCACCCGTGGAACGCCTGCCGCCACCTGGATCAGCGTGATGATCGGAACCGGGACAAACTGCGCGGCCAGTGGTTGGCGTCCGGTACGATCTTCGTTCAGCGCCTGGGGGACACGGAAAATCTCCAACACTTCCATCGACTGTGTAACCGGGGTAACCAGCCGGGCGATCTGCAGTCTCGTATTTGTTGCGATTGAGATCAGCGTGTCGCGTTCTGGCGGGCAGGTGTTGTAAACGTCTCCCCGGTCGCCGTTGTCGACAAACCGGTTCAGCCCGTTGAAGGATCGTCCGGTGCGCTTGTCGAAGAGCGTTAATGTGCCGTCGAAGGGATTAAGTGTGACGCTTAAAAACTCGTTTTCGATTGTGTTTTCGTCATCGACAGGCGGCAGTTTGTTGTCGTCTCCCATTGACTGCCGGGCCGCATAGGTGCGATACCCGTAAGCCGGTATTTCTTCTGCCACAAACCGGATCGTAATGCTGTCCGATGAACGTGAGCGTTTCCGCACGTTGATGATCTCGAAGTCGACCGGGCTGCCCAGGTCATCATAGAGTTCGACCGTGTCCCAGCCGTTTGTCGGTTGTAGGGTGACTTCGACAATTCCGGTCGCGGCTGCCCCGGTGCCGTTGAAGACGACGACCGGAATCGCATCATCGAAGCCGAATTCGGTGGTTGCGATCTGTTCGGCAATATATTGCAGGTTGTTGCCGATCAGTTCTTCGGCGATCTGGTCGATCCGGTGATAGCGAGTCTGGACGTCCTTGTATACCGGGTCGATGCTGCTTCCCCGTATTGTTTCGGCTGACTGGTTTTCGAGCAGAATCCGCCAGGCGTATTCGATGATGTTGTTCTGCGACGACAGCGTCGGTGCATCTGATACGTCGTAATGCTGATATAGATGCGATGACCACGTGCTGAACGGTTCCGCCCAGTGCTCGAGCAGCATCTGGGCCTCGTAATTCATCTGTTTGATCCACATCCGGCTGCTCAATGTCCCGGAGTAGGTCGGCGTGCGTTGAGAGTTTCTGAACTCGCCGGAGATGACGGGCAGCCCGTTGGCCGATTGCAGCACTTCCTCGATGTATTCTGGCAGGCTGCTGTGTGTGACGGTGGTGGTTCGGAAACGGTTGTTGATTTCCTGTAGCAGGTGCCCTGTCTGGCCGTCGACGGTTTCGGCATCCAGGCTGTTCATCAACAGGTAGACATCCGTCGCCGTAAGGTCCTTCAGGTTGTCTCTTGCTTCCACGAGCGTGGCTTTCAGTTCTTCATCATCGAATGAGAGATAAGAGGCCGTGTCAAGACCTTCGCGCAGGTAAATCAGCAATACCTGGCTTCCATCTGCTGCTTCCCACCACAATTCTGGTGCCATATCGCCGAGGCCGCCCTGCACGACCGCGCTGCGGATATCGAACCCGTTGAGAATTTGTGGTAGCTGGCCGATCTCTCCGTTTGAATGAGCCTGGTAGCTGACCGGCATCCGGGTAGTCGGCTGTGACAACTGCTGGCCCAGCATCAGGTTGCGGATGATTGCTTCCGGGCTGACCAGGAATGGGTCTGTGGCGATATACCAGGGTCCCATCCAGATGCGGCCCGAATTGACATAGTTGACTATCTCAGCGGTTTTTTCAGGACGCACCGATAGGTAATCATGTACGAGGATAGACTGACCGTCTAGCAAGAAGCTGTGGAAGCGGTCTTCATGAGCGAGAATGTCGATCATCCGGTCCAGTAAACCGACCAATCGAACCCGGCCTTGCTCATGCGTTTGATTGCCTTCCCTCGGCCAGTGTATATGTGAGATGACGTGTAACGAGTAGTGTCGTTTCGACATATGAATGTCTCGATTTGCCGGTTACTTCTTGTCCCTTGCACGCGGAAGGGCGCGCTTTAACTGTTTGATCGGGATTTTGTTGAGCCGTCTGCACTTTGGGCATTCGGTAGCGTAGTAGTTTTCTCCTTCGCCAAGCGAATCGAGCGCGGCCTGTGTCGCCTCTTGGTTGAGCGACCAGCTCCATTGACAATTGAAACAGGATATTTTGAGCATACCAGGACTTCCTCTACTCCGACTTTTACGTGATTGGATTGGCCGCCGCTGGTTCTTTGCTTCCGGTATCCGCCAGTGAAGCCAACCCGATGCCTGCCAGGATCAGCAGGCCTCCCACCAGTTGTAGTTCACCCGGCAGTTCCTTGAGAACAATCGCGGCCAGAATAATCGATCCAATCGGTTCTCCCAGAATGGCTATGGCTACCAGCGTGGCCGAAACGTGCCTGACGGCGTAGTTCGCTGCTGAATGCCCGATCAACTGGGGAATCAGCCCTAATGCGATGAACCAGCCTATCGTGCCGGTTGAATAGCCCGTTAGCGGCAAAGACTGGAATGCCGACCAGCCCAGCAAGACTACTGCGGCAGTCCCATTGACGATCCACAGGTAAGCAGTTAGCGATAGTCTTTCCCGGTAGCTGCGACCAATGATCAGGTAGCTGGCCATCAAAATGGCCCCGCTCAACGCAAGTAGGTCTCCGCGAAGCGTCACACCTTGCGAACCCGTTTGACCGGCAAAACCGACAATAATCCCTCCGCAAATCGCCAAGCCCAGGCCGAGCCAGGTCTGGCGTGGTGTCTTTTCTTTCAGAATGAGTGGGGAAGCCAGGCCAATCCACAATGGCGTTGTGGTGACAATCGTCACCGAGCTGGCTACCGATGTATATTCAAGAGATGTGATCCATGATGCAAAATGCAGTGCCAGCAGTACACCACATAGAAGCAGTATCACTATTGCTCTGGCATCTAGTGTAGCATAATCCCGCCAGCCACGCCCAATGGCCATTGGAATCGTCAACACCAGTGTGGCGATCCCCAGCCGGTAACCAGCTACCACCAGCGACGGTGCGCCACCGGCCTGGGCCAGCCGGACGAACGTCGATGCGGTCGACATCGCCAGGACGCCTGCTGCCAGCAGCCCCCAGACTTTGACATTCTTAAGTTTACGCATTGACGAATTCGAACATTGTTGACTTCATTTATCGTGATAGCTACAATCAAAAGTGTCCAAACCGGAAACATGTGTCTGCGTTTTAAGTTGAATAACGGATGTTAACGGTATTCATACATAACTGTGTTGGAGTAGCTATCTTATCATCTGCTAGGGGAACCGTCAAAACCCGGTGTTCTTTGCACTATTTCCGGTCGATCTGATGTTTGATACAGGAAAATAATTTAGGAGGCTATCAATGACCCATGAATGTCCACCATTACCCTATCCATATGATGCTCTTGAACCGTATATTGATGAGCGAACCATGCAGATTCATCATGACAAGCATCATCAGGCATATGTAAATAATCTTAATGCAGCTCTTGATAAGCATCCTGAGCTGTTTAAGAAAGACCTGCTCGATCTTCTGAAAGACCTGGGTGCTATTCCTGAAGATATCCGCACCGCTGTTCGCAACAACGGCGGGGGGCACGCCAACCATACCCTGTTCTGGCTGGTGATGTCGAATGATGGCGGCGGTAGTCCCGAAGGCCCCCTCGCCGAAGCCATCGACGCTGATTTCGGCAGCTTTGATGCGTTCAAAGCGGAGTTCGGCAAGGCCGCCGCGACCCGCTTCGGCAGTGGTTGGGCCTGGCTCGTTGTTGACTCATCCGGTAAGTTAAGCGTCACCAGCACCGCCAATCAGGACACCCCGGTTTCTGAAGGGTTGACCCCGATCCTTGCTCTCGATGTCTGGGAGCACGCCTACTATCTGAAATACCAGAATATGCGCGGCGATTATATCAGCGCCTGGTGGAACGTCGTCAACTGGCGTGAGGTTGCTGACCGTTTCGCTGCGGCAAGGAAGTAATGCGCTGGGGTAGGCGGGTAAACTCGATGGATAGAGTCATCAATCTTTGATTGGTGTATACTGGCTGTCGAGGAACAATGACATTGTGGATTCTTACGGAGAGGAGATGCCAGAATGACTCATATTATCACTAGCCTGTGTCTTCGGGATGGGGCATGTATGGATGTGTGCCCGGTTGACTGTATTGTGCCGGGCAAGCCGGAAGCCGAATGGCCGTGGTTTTTCATCGACCCCGACACCTGCATCGACTGCGGCGCTTGCATTCCTGAATGTCCGTATGAAGCGATCTTCATCGAAGATGAAGTGCCGACCGCTTATGTGATGTCGGCAGGACAGATACGTGTTCCCTGGGATACCAAGAAGGAAATCGAAGCCGCTGGTGGTGAGACGGTTGATCTGACGGTTGATATTCGGCCAAACTACGATTTCTTCGAGAGCGGCCCCGGTTATGATGCCGCTGATTAGCAGATAGGTCGTGGTGCTGTTGAATCGATTGGAGCAGCTTGTAAAAGCTGCTCCTTTTTGATCCCTGAAATACTCTTTCCACACTCAAATTTTAGGTCCCTTTGCCCTGGGGAGCAAGGATTTAGGGGAGCGGGCCGGGGACATGCTGTTATGTAGAGTTGCAAACCATTTAATCGATGTCTGTGTCGATAAAAACATGTTTGGCCGCTTCGATACCCAGCAGGTGATTGCGGTCACCGCCGACGATGATGCTCAGCGGCCCACCGTATAGCTCGTGTTTGACGATCTCGATCTGCTTCCCCGGTTCAATATCGAGCGTTGCCAGGTACCGCAGCAGGTCGGGATCATCGTCATCTACCCGGCATACAGTCCCGACCGTCCCTGCTTCGATCTCTATCAACCGGGTGCCGCTGGGCGGTTTGATTGTTCCGTCTTCGGTCGGGATAGGTTCGCCGTGCGGATCGATTTCGGGGTGGCCCATAAACCGGTCGATTCTCTCGATGAAACGTGGTGTAACGACATGCTCAAGCCGTTCGGCTTCTTCATGTACTTCGTCCCATCTGTAGCCCAGTGATTCGACCAGGAAAAGCTCGATCAGGCGGTGGTTGCGGACAACCTCAAGTGCAATCTTCTCACCCTTTTCGGTGAGCGAGACGCCTTTGTAGGGCCGGTAATCCAGCAGGTCGAGTTCAGCCAGCCGCTTGATCACGCCGGTGACCGAGGCCGGTTCGACGCCCAGCGCGCGTGCGATGGTTGTTGTCCTGACCGGGTTTTCAGTGTATTGCAGGTGAAAGACAATCTTAAGATAGTCTTGCCGTTCGCTCGTAATGTCTTGCGCTGATAACTCTTGTGGCACGATTTTCCCCCAACCTGGGAGCTTCGGGATGATTGATGGTGTACCACGCTAAACTAATGGGTTTGCTAAATGTGGTAGACCCTGTATGTTAGACAGTGTATCATGCCCCGGTTTCGGTAGCAATCGGTTATAATGCTCTTTAGCTCTTTTTAGCATGAGAGGGAAACATAACATATGGTACTCGGATATGTGATCGCGGCAGTTGGTGGATTGGCCCTCGGTGTGTTAGTGAATTGGCTGGCCGGTTGGCTGCCACAGTACGCAGTGCAGCCCGATCAGCCAGAAGGCGGCGAAGAATCGGCAGATGAGTCTGAGCCGGTGGTGTCTACTGGAGAGCCGTCGAAATCCCGTTGGTGGGGGCCTCCTCTTCGCGCCGTACTGGTCGAACTGTTTCTTGCTGCGATGGCGGTCTACCTGTGGCAGCGGGAAGGAACGACCCTGCTCTTTGCGATCTTCCTGTTCTACTCCACGATTTTTGCCCTCATCGCCGTGATCGATATTGAAACCAAGCTGGTGCTCAATGTGTTGATGTTACCGGCCTTTGTCCTGACGCTAATCGAGATCTTCATCGGCGGTCGGTTTGCTAACAACCGCGAACCCTTTGCCGGTTATGCGATTGCCCAGATCGCTGTTATGGGGATTTATCTTCTGGGGCAGGTTTATCTTGGCATTGTGAACCGCCGGGCAGTTACCCCCGTCGACGAAGTGGCCTTCGGTTTTGGTGATGTGACCCTTGCCACCTACTGTGGGTTTGTGATTGGCTACCCGCGTGTAATCTTTATGCTCGTACTGATGATCTTGCTGGGTGCATTTTTTGCCATTCTCTATGTTCTGATCAGCCCCTTTGTCAAACGCGAGGTGCGCTCCCATATGGCGATGCCCTACGGCCCGGCGATAGTCGCCGCTGCGCTGCTCTTTCTGTTGTGGGGTGAACCCATCGCTCGCCTGATGGGTGCGCCTTAAGGGTGATCACACGCTCCCGGCGATGATCCCGCCCCCAATCACCATATCGCCCTGGTAGAAGACCGCGCCCTGACCGGGTGTGATATCGTCCAATGGGTGATCCAGCCGAACATCGGCCCGATCATAGCCAGCCGGAATGACCAGGGCCGGGGCGGGTTCAGCCTTGTATCTGATCTTGACCTCGACGCGCAGCGTATTGTCCGGTGGCGAACCGGATATCCAGTTCACATTCCTGACGGTGATCGATGTGCCTCCCAGTTCGCTGCGAATCCCGACGATCAGTGAGTTGGTGCCGATGTCTTTTGCGATCACATACAGCGGTTCAGCCCAGGCAATCCCGATCCCCTTTCGCTGTCCGATTGTGTAATCCGGCAACCCGCTGTGCTCCCCGATAATCTCCCCACTGCTCAGCCTGATCGGGCCGGGCTGGTTGTTCCTGATCCCTCTGCTTCGCAGGAATTCCCGGTAGTTCCCCTCGGCGATGAAGCACAAATCCTGGCTTTCAGATTTCCCTGCGACCTGTATCCCCTGCCGCCGTGCGTATTCCCTGACCTCGTCCTTGGTGTATTCGCCAAGCGGCAGCACGACTTTTTGAAGCATCGCCTGGGGGATCATCGCCAGCACGTAGCTCTGATCCTTGTGCGGGTCGCGCCCTTTGTACAGACTGACGCTCCCATTTTCGTTGGGTCGTATCCGCGCATAATGCCCGGTAGCGATCTTTGACGCGCCCCAGAACCGGGCTTCTTCCAGCAGCCGGTCGAATTTCAACTGCGGGTTGCAGGTCAGGCAGGGGTTTGGTGTGATCCCCTGTTCATAGCCACAGACAAACGGTTCGACCACCCTTCTCAAGAATGCATCCCGCGCATTGACAATCTCCAGCGGAATGCCGAGCTGCTGCGTGATCAGCTTCAAATCGCGGATGTGTTCGTTGATCGTGTCGTGGTACTCTGGCGACTTTCCGTTTGTACCGCTGTCGCGCCACAGTTGAAGCATCACGCCGATGACGTCGTACCCCTGCTCGATGAGCAGCGCAGCGCTGACCGCACTGTCGACGCCGCCGCTCATCCCGACGATGATCCGTTCCTTCTGTCTGCCCATAACCTGGTTTCAGTATGCTCCACAGTTATCGTTCACTTGCTTCGATTGTAGCTTACCACAAATCACCGGGTCAATGTGCCCGGAGTAGGGGGATATATAACAGTCGATTACATTATACTTCCCGATTTCGTATATAAATACTTGTCTCCCACCGCCTGTTGGAATATCATTTGTGCGGCAGCGATGGGGTTGTGCTGTTAACCTCATCATCAATGCCGGATAGGTTGTATCAGATCATCCAAATCGGTGTGACTGTCGTTTCAGTCTCCCATTATAATTTCTTGAAAGGAAGTTGAATCCAATGGCCGTTATTGAATTTGTCCACGGGCGCGAAGTTCTCGACTCTCGTGGCAATCCAACTGTAGAAGTTGAAGTCTTTCTGATCGATGGTTCGGTAGGGCAGGCGATTGTGCCATCCGGCGCATCGACCGGCGTCCACGAAGCGTTGGAACTGCGCGATGGCGATAAGAAGCGCTATGGAGGCAAAGGTGTTCTGAAAGCCGTTGCCAATGTCAACGGCCCGATTGCCGACGCGCTGATCGGCATGGAATCAACGGATCAGGTTGGTATCGACACCTTGCTCGTTGACGAGTTGGACGGAACGCCCAACAAAGAAAAGCTCGGCGCGAATGCGATCCTGGGTGCTTCCCTCGCCGTCGCCAAAGCCTCCGCCGATAGCTGTGGCCTTCCGCTCTACCAGTACCTCGGTGGTGTCCATGCGCATGTGCTCCCTGTCCCGATGATGAACATTCTCAATGGTGGCAAGCATGCCGCCAACAGCACCGACCTGCAGGAGTTCATGGTTATGCCTGTGGGCGCGTCTAGCTTCGCAGAAGCCCTGCGCTGGTGCGCCGAGGTCTACCAGGGCCTGAAGCGCGTTTTGAAGGCTGAGGGCTATGGTACGACGGTTGGCGATGAAGGTGGGTTCGCTCCTAGCCTCTCGACCAACGCTGCCGCCATCGAGGTGATTCTCAAGGGTATCGCCGAAGCCGGTTATAAAGCTGGCGAACAGATCATGATCGCCCTCGACCCCGCCGCTAGTGAAATCTACGAAGACGGCCTCTACGATCTCAAGACCGAAGGCCGCAAGCTGACCGGTGCCGAGATGGTCGATTTCTATGCCGATTGGGTCGAAAAGTACCCGATTATCTCGATTGAAGATGGCCTTGCCGAAGACGACTGGGACTCGTTTGTCCTCATGCAGGAAAAACTGGGCGACAAAATCCAGATCGTCGGTGATGACCTGCTGGTGACCAATGTTGAACGTGTCAAGAAGGCCATCGAACTCAAGGCCTGTAACTCGCTGCTGACCAAGGTCAACCAGATCGGTTCGCTGACCGAATCGATTGCCGCCGTGCAGCTTGCCCAGCGGCACCACTGGACAGCCGTGATCTCCCACCGCAGTGGCGAGACGGAAGACTCGACGATTGCCGACCTCGCCGTCGCCCTCAACGCCGGGCAGATCAAGACCGGCGCACCCGCCCGCAGTGACCGTGTTGCCAAGTACAACCAGCTCCTGCGCATCGAGGAGAGCCTCGGCGACAGTGCCGTCTATCCTGGCCTGGATGCCTTTACCAATCTCAGCCGGTAAGCCTTCCCTTACTCGATAGAATAAAAACCGGGTGCCGTTAAACGGTGCCCGGTTTTGCTATCTACGTCAGATTGAAAAAAACTGAATCCGCTCCCTCCACCTGGAAGGGGGAAGGCTGGGGCGGGGGTAAAAACATTGCCGCCTCTATAACGACTCTCCCCCGATATCATCGAAGCTCGGAACATACGGTTGCGGCCTCTGATGCCTCGCCGGGCGGCTCTCTTCCATCTGTGGGATTTCGCAGTAAGGGCAGATTTTCCAGGGCAGGTCGAGCAGCTCGCCGCAGTTGGTGCATTCTTTCTTCAACTTTGTGTGGCAGTATGGGCAGATGCGCCAGTTGTCTTTCGTCGCGTGCCCGCAGCCGGGGCAAACCTGCCGGTTCTCGATCTCTTGCAGCAGTGCTTCTTCTTCAAGTGCCCGCTCGTACTGTTCTGCCAGTGTCTCGCGTGGTCGCAGGATCAGGTAGACCAGGAATCCAGGAATGCTCAACACGGCGACGACCAGTGCCGCCAGTATCTGCCCGAAGGTATCCCGTGATCGGGCCTTCATATCCCGGAAGGTCCATATCGTGAGAGCGATCCAGACCGCGATCCCAATCGCCGAGAGTATCGAAATGATCGCGATCAGTGTTCCACTTAGTTGTTGAAAGTCTAGCCCTAGGTTAACTGGCACGCCTACCTCCTGCATTCAGTATCCGGCTTGCGACATTATACAGTGCGGAGGTAGGGGCGGCAACAGACTGTTGCTCGTTTACAATAGGCGAGGCGGTCGGCGTGATCGTTTGGCCGGGACGTTGTATCACGATTTTAGCCCGGTGCTTTGGCGCCGGGTCCATCGGGTTGATTCTAAACTTTTACCTGCACGCATACTGTGTTATAACAAGTGATGAATAACAAGTCCCGTTTCGTGGGAGAAGAGATATGCCAGAAGACCCCCTTGTGGGTAAGCAGCTTGGTGCATACCAGATAGAGACGGTCATCGGAAAAGGCGGCATGGCGACAGTCTATCGGGGTATTCAGACTGCTGTCAACCGTGTGGTTGCCATCAAAGTTCTGCCGAGCAGCTTCTTACATGACGACACCTTCATGATCCGCTTTCGTCAGGAAGCCGAAGTCGCCGCCCGCCTGGAGCATATCCACATTCTCCCGGTCTACGATTTCGGTGAGCAGGACGGAATTCCCTATATTGTCATGCGCTATATCGACGGTGGTACGCTTCGTGAACGCTGCCAGGAGGGGCCTGTCTCGACTGAATTGACGATCAGAATCGTCTCCCAGGTTGCCGATGCGCTTGATCATGCCCATGCCCGCAATATCATCCACCGTGACCTCAAACCCAGCAACGTGATGCTCGACGCCGCCGGGAACGCCTACCTGATGGACTTTGGCACCGCCAAGCTGCGCGACCGCAGTGCCCAACTGACTGGCAGCGGCATTGTCGGCACGCCTGCATATATGGCTCCTGAGCAGTCGATGCCGGGGCAGGTCACTCCCCAGGTCGACGTCTATGCGCTGGGCGTCACTCTCTTCGAAACGATCACCGGGCAGGTACCCTATTCGGCTGATACGCCTATTGTCCAGATATTGATGCACATCCAGCACCCGGTGCCCTCGCTGCTTGAATATAATCCCACTGTTCCCCCGGCGGTCGATGCGGTCGTCTCGAAGGCAATGGCGAAGCGTCCAGAAGATCGTTTTGCCAGGGCCGGTGATCTGGCCGATGCTCTCCGCTCGGCGGTGAACGCCAGCGGCGGCTGGTCGGTCGATTTTGAACAGGGGATCGCCATACAGTCCCGCGAGGATCTGCTTGCCCGGCAGGATGCCGTCTTTGCCGGTGATGCGCCTTCCAGCGTTGATGATTACGGGACGTCTGCCGGTTCGCCGTCAGGTGCTCCTCCTGATGTTGAGGAACTGGGCGCGGCCTATGCCGAAGAAGTTGGCGTCAAATACCCGTCGATTGACAGTCCGCAGATCACGCCCATGTCGGAAGGCGGATCGTATCAGGATGTCGGTTCTTTGCTTGATGAAGACTCGGCTCCGGGCCCGGTTCCCTATCGTCTTGCCGGGGAGCAGCCCTGCCCGGCATTGGTTGAGCAATCGGGTGAAGTTTACGAATTGTCGACCAGCAATACGCTGATCGGGCGCGACGATCACCAGCGCGGAATCTTTGTCGATATCGACTTGACTGAGCTTGACGTTAAAAAGCGTAGTTCCCGTTCCCACGCGCGTATTCTGGAGCGCGATGGCGTCTATATCGTCTGGGATTTGGAAAGCATGAATGGCACCTATGTCAACGGTCGGCGTCTGGCCCAGGGTGGCCGCCAGGAACTGGTCAACGGTGACGTGCTGACCTTTGGCCGCGACGGTGTCACGATGGTTTTCCAGTGGTAGCGGTCTTGTTTCTGGATTCAATCTTTGGCTCTTGCGGCCTTTAATAATCAGAATCCCGGCGGCTTTAGCCCCGGAAAATAAGCCAAAACCTGATTTTAGAAACTACTGGAAGTCAAAATTTCTCGGTTGAGGAAGGGTGATCGGATATGGTCGGAAGCCCCAGGTATCAGATCATTTTGCTGCCGGTACAGGGTTATTGGGAGTGGGTGCAGGCGGTCAGGGATTATGCGATTCATTTTCACGTCTCGCTGACGCCCAAACCCGAAAACGCCGTGAATTTCCATTACCCTGATCAGGCGATCACGGTCGTCGATCTGCCGGGCGCATACCCCGATCACGATCCAATCGAAGAATGGTTTGCCGAGAACTCCCTCCAGGTACCACTCGACATTATAGAAGTGACGAATCCCCTCCAGCTTCGCACAATCCTTGCTGATCGGATATCCAACAACCGCCGCTATGGTGATGCCGATCCCAGCCCGGCATCAGAAATTGCCGCTGCTGATTTTTCGTTGGTCTGGCCCACCGACTATCAATCGATCACCCAGCCCTTTGCCGCCAACCCCGATCTCTACAGTCGTTGGGGGCTGCCCGGTCATGAAGGGCTTGATATCCGTGCTCCGATGAACGCCTTTGTCTATGCCTGTGCCGACGGTGAAGTCTACCGCGTTCACAACGGCACCGGCGGTGAACCGTATGGCATCCACGTCAGGATTCGCCACCGCGATGGCTACAAGACGATCTACGCGCATCTTAATCAGGCGCTCGTCCATTCTGGCCAGAACGTTAAAGCCGGTGATGTGATCGGCCTTGCCGACAGCACCGGCAACTCATCGGGTAGTCACCTTCACCTGACGCTCAAAAAAGAAGGCGCGACCGCATCCGGGGAAACAAATTTCCCCCACGATATCATCGACCCAACGCCTTACCTGGTAAAAAAGACCGCCGAACGGATTGCGCAGTTCCGCTACGACGAAACCTGGTCACACGACAAAGCTCTTGTCGGCGTCGTTGCTCGTCAGGGTGGGCCGATGGAGGATGCTGATTGGGAGGTTGTCAGGGCCGCTCGTGTCGAAGCCCTGAAGATGACCACTAACCATACGAGCGAGGATATCACCCGCGCGCGCCAGATCAAACGCGATATGCTGATCGTCGTCCAGCTTACCGCCGATCTGAGTGGTGGGCCGGTTTCGGCTGCGCGTTTCGCCGATATCGTTGATAACCATATGTGGCGATCCTATTCACAGGGTGTCCGCTATTTCGAAGTGCATGATTCGCCGAACCTCACCGCCCAGGGTTACGGTGTGACTTGGCAAAATGGCCGCGAGTTCGGTCAGTGGTTCCTCGAAGTGGTAGGCCTGCTACGTCCACAGTTCCCTGAAGCGCATTTCGGCTGGCCCGCGCTCTATCCTGGTTCGTCGATTTCGGGCATCCGTTTTGACGATGAAGCGTTTCTGGAGAGTGCCGAAGGTGCCGTCCGCCACGCCGATTGGATCGGCTGCCGTTGCTATTGGTGTAGCGAAGCCGATCTGTTTTCAGTGGATGGCGGGTTGTCCTATCAGCGCTATCTCGATGGCTGGGCTGACAAACTGTTGATGATCACCGGCTTCAGCAATCCGTCTCCCGGTGTTGGGCTGCACCAAAAGGGAAGCCAGTATCTACAGTATTTCCGTCACCTGCAAACCGAACCGGGGGTAGGGGCAGCGTTCGCCGAGACGATCTCGTCAGCCGGTGGGACGATCAATCACGTCTGGCGCACTGAAGATGGTCGGCCAACCCCGATTGTCACGGCGATGGCCTCTCGCCTTGCCTGACGTGACCTTGCCCCTTTTTGCGAGCGGTAGCAAGCACAGTTAATTCGTGAAATTCGCGGATAAACTCACTCCGCGACGAGCAGATCCATTTCCGAAACGTAGACTTTATATGCGTGGCCGGAAGCGTAGAACCATATCTGCCGGATGATTGAGGGTTGTTGATCCTGTGGCAGCACCGCGAGCAGGTTGCCGGTTCGGAATGTATACCAGCTGTTGATGTTGATCCGCGTGTGTTCCCCGGCGCATGTCGCGCATCGCAGCGGGTAGTCGATGCCGGGTGCGATGTACGAATAGAACCCCCAGATCAATTCGCGTGATTCGCCGTGCATATCGGTATACAGCAGTCGGATCATCAGCGGGCACTCACTGCCCTCGATCCCACACGTCGACAGCGACTGCTCTTCGACGTAGAACGTAGCCCGCAGTTCAATCGAGTTGTATTCCTTGACACTCTGCCTCGGGTACTGCCGCACACCCATTTCGCTGTGATCGAGTTGGAGGCCTGGCCAGTTTTCTTGTGAATGGTCAAGCAGAATTGCCCGTCGCCCGTCGATCAGCACGTCTTTGATCGTCCCTGCGGGTTCTCCATCGATATAAGTCTCCCACCCGACCTCTACCCGGTCGGTGAATCTCCCGTTGATCAGCAGTGATTGTTCCGATTCCAGCAGCGTCAGCGTCGATTCTGTTGGATCGACAATCGTCCGGTGGTTCGTGCGGACGTATCTTTGTGCCCCCGAATTCAGCGCGATTACCTTTGCCCATCCCTCGATAGTCGTCACCTGTGTATTCTGATCGGTGATATTGACTATGTACTGTCCGCTTTCTGACATCGTGATACTGGCATGCGGGGATTCGACCATAAAATCAACCTCGCGTGATGTATCAGGCGCGACCAGAATCTCGTGGCGGCCCAGACTGCTTGAAAAGGCGATCACATAATCATCTTGATTCAACCCGAACCGGGGCGCTGACGCGCTTTGCAGCAAGAGCTGCCCATCGTGTGGAATGACCACCGATGCGATCGTCTCATCGGTGCGTGGATCGATAAATGTGAGCAGCGCCTGTGAGGTGCTGTCTGTTTTGATCTCTATCCCTGTGTCGAGCTTATCGCGCCGATCGGAGACGGCGATCTCTTCCTGTGTGTTGGGGCTGGTAACGCGTACCGTTCCTCTCGCCGCTGTCAGGTTGACATCCATCGTCACCGACGATTCGAAGAGATACCAGTACAGCCAGTATCCGGCGGCTGCACAGATGAAGAGGAAAACGGTGAATGCACCTACTAAAATACGCCAGGCGCGGCGTTCGGGATTTTCATTCATAGGGGTTTCTTGTTGTGTATTTGACATAAATGCTAAAGAAAGCGCACGCGGAAATCGCTGAATTGGTTCGTAGCTTCTTTATAGGTTGCCGATACGCTGTCGACCACTGCATACGGTGAGCCAAGATGCAGGTACGCTTCGTACTTTTTGAGTTGTTCCTTAGGCCCTTCGGCTATCGTTTCAACGGTTCCGTCGGGCAGGTTTCTGATCCACCCCGTCAGTCCCAGTGCGGCTGCCTGCTGTGCCGTATAAGCCCGGAAGTTGACCCCCTGTACGCGGCCATGAACGACCGCGTGCAGCCTTTGGTTGGTTTGATCAGACGTTTCTTCAGGCATACTAAATCTCGTTAATGTTCAGTTCTTCTGGTTCTGGCTCGAAGGGTTCTTGCCGCTCGCTGGCGGCTATCGGCTGCGGCGCGATAAACAGCATTGCCAGGACAAAACTTGCGATAATCACCGCCACCCACGGCCATAGTGATGCCTCACTCTGCGGCGAACGGGCGGCTTGACTGAGCAAGTCATTATGCCATTGACTCTCAAGCTCTGCCAGAGAAACTCCCATCGAACCCTCTACAGTGTCCTGGCATGACAAGCCGCTGGCGGTGCCGTTCATCAATTGATGGATGGCATTTGTTCCATATCGATTGGTGACGAAGGCCATCACGCTTGCGCTTTCCGCGTAGGCCAGCGTCGCCTCCTGGTGATCGAATGCAGCGAAGGAAGGCACACACAGTTGTTCCAGTGGGATCAATCGTTCTTCCCGGAGCGCATCGTACAGTGTATCTTCGAGTGTCGGGTCGGTTTCTGGCGCGCTGATCAGCGCCATCCCTTCGTTGAACCAGCCGGGGACGCTATCTGTATGTGATCCGGCTGCCCTGCCGATCATCATGTGGGCGATCATATGGGGCAGATCGCGCTGCAGCGTTTCCAGTTGATCCGCGCCACTTTCGGCAGCGACGATCACCGTCTGTTGATCCGGGTAAGCCGCCGCCGCGACCCAGTCCTCGACGACCAGCCCGTGCAGCCGCAGGCTGTTTGCCAGTGACGCAAGCCCTGGGTAGATGTACACGCGCAGGTTATCGATGTTGTTCACGCCGAGTGCCTGGACATTGTCGATAATTGCCACCAGGCTGATTTCCAGCGCGGCTTGGCTTACCTCTGCCGTCTCGCTGTTCGTGTAGACGGTCACCGCGCCATCCTGCTGTGTGACCCATGTCCAGGGCACGCTCGTGTCATGGTACCAGATCGAATCGGTCGGGCTGCTGTATTCTCGCCCTGCCTGGTCCATGAAATCCCAGTGATAGACGATCTCGCCAAACGGCGGCAGGTCGATCACGTCAACGCTGACCGTGTGCGAGACGCTGACCGTTTGCCCCGGCGTGATCGGTATCGCTTCGCTGTGAACGCCCGCGCGGTTCGCCACTTCGACGATCAGCCGTGCGCCCGAAATGACCGAATCGGCGCTTGCCTGTACACGGAACGTCAGGCTGTCGCCATACCGGAAGCTGACCTGCTGCGAGATGTCGCTCAGCATCCCATCCTGCGCCGCTGCCTTTTGAGGCAGCAGGAGCAGCAGTCCGATCATCGCTATGGCGGGTAAAAATGGGTGTTTCCTTGTTCGAAACAAGTCTTGAATGACCCCCAATCTCAACGGCTTACCTGAGGGAGTAGAGATGCCGTTTCCGGGTAGAGATGGTCTCAATCGTCGAAGTCGTCTTCGAACATGAATGGGTCTGGGTCTATGTCGTTGAAATCCTCGCGCTCCGGATCGGTGAATACATACGTCACGAACTCCCCGGAGCCGAGCGCCGCCATGTTCATCGCGTCCTCGATCGTTTCCAGTATATCATCATCGGTCTCGTTCTTCGAGAGTTCGAAAAGCGCTTGCTGGGCGGCCCGTCCCCCGATTTCACCCAGTGACCAGATCGCCGCATGCTTGATTTCTCTATCCGGGTCTTCCAGAAACCCGATCAATATCGGCACCGCGTCGGCCAGCATCAGTTCACCGGCTGCGCGGCTGGCTTCGAAACGGATTTCTGGCACCGGGTGCTTTAGTGCATTGAGAACGTCCAGTCCCCACCGTTCGTCGGCATTGCGTCCCATCGCAAAGATCGCGCTTGCCTGCATTTTGACGTGATCGTGGGTCTGTGCCTCTTTGATCAGTTCGGCCACTTCCTCACGCTCTGAATAGGCCATGCTTTCCAGTGCCCGGCACAGCACTTCGAGTTCTTCTTCACCGGCCAGGCAGATTTCGAGTAAAGCGTCTTCGACCTCGCTCTGAAGGCGTTTTGCCAGCGTTCCCAGTTCTCCCGCCAGGATGAACCGTCCCAGCGATGTGGCTGCAGCAGCCCGCACCGGTGCCGATTTGTCCAGTTCCAACACTCTCAGAATTCGGCGCATTGTCGCGGGTTGCTCGTCTTCCCACAACGCCTCCACCGCCGATTGGCGCACCTGGTGATCTTCGTCGTCCAGCGCGAATATCGCAACCGTCGAGAAATTGAAGTCGTAGGCCGTTTCGCTGGCCTCCACCATTCTCGATAGCAGCAGCCGTCTCCGTTCTACTGGCACACTCTCCCACACTCCTCTGAGCTTTCCGATATCTTCTTGTGTGGGTTCCGAGAGCCGGTATAGCAGAGCGGCCCGCAGCGGTGCGGCCTCGTCGATCAGGTTCTCTATCAGCGCCTCAAACGCCTCGCCGAATCCGTCAATTTGGTTCATTGGAACAATGGATCGACTATATCTAAGTAAACAAACACCAGCATCAGCCCGATTAGCAGCGCGAACCCCACGAAATGTACGAGCGATTCCCGTTCGTGGTTGATTCGCTTGCCGCGTATCATCTCAACGATGATGAAGAGTATTCGCCCGCCGTCCAGCGCCGGGATCGGCAGCAGGTTCGTAATGCCCAGTGCCAGGCTGATCAGCGCCGCGAAATTCAGGATCGGCCACGCTTCGCTCATTTCGATTGAAGCCTCGATTTCCTGTCCACCCAGCTGGCTGATCCCGACCACGCTGACTGGTCGCAGGTAACGGGTTGGGATTTGCTGCTGGATAATCATCGCTGGAAGCTGGATGAACGTCTTGACGTACTGCCCGATTTCCGTTAGTGACCGGCCAATCGCTGCAAATGGCCCGTAGTGAGTCATTTCGAAGATCGTCGTGTAGGCAAACCCGGTTGGCCCCTGATCTTCCGGCCATTCGGTGCGTGGAGTCACGGTCAGATCGACCAGCGCTTCATTTCGTTTGACCGTAATCGTGATCGGCGTGCCGAGATTCTCATAGATCACGTCCGACGGGCCGTTTGATTCGCCGATCTCGACATCATTGATCGCCATGATGATGTCGCCCGCTTCCATTCCGGCCACTGCCGCCGGGCTGTCAGGTACGATGTCAGTGACGAGTACGCCGGGCTGTTGTTCCGGTGCGCCGGTCATGAACATGACCACCAGCAGCAGGAACGCAATCACGATATTCGTCGCTGGCCCGGCTGCCATGACGCTGAACCGTGCAATCCGTGAGGCCGCCGACAATCCGCCCTCGATATTCGGATCGTTTTCACCCGCTGGCCGCATGAACCCGCCCAGCGGCAGCCAGTTCAACGTGTATTTCGTACCCTTTCGCTCGAACAGCGTCAGCATCCGGGGCGGGAACCCGATCCCGAATTCCTCGACGGTGATGCCAAACAGTCGGGCAGCGATGAAGTGTCCCAGTTCGTGGAACAGGATCAGCGGCCCGACGATGATAACAAATGCCAGGATCGCCAGTCCTGTACTCATTCCGATTGCCATAAGTGTTAGATGCCTTTCAAGTCGTCGGCGCGTTCCGACGACTTAAGAATAGTCTGATTATAACCGTCGTCCCCGGCCCTCAGCAATGGTATTTCAGTTTAGGGTAGGGTTTTATGAATCTTGTTTTTCTGTCTGTCACTATTTCTGTCTGTTATTATGCAAAGAGGTCGGCGGTAGGGACGTCCCTTGTGGACGCCCAGAGTAGCGCGTTTGAATCATTGGGCCACAACTACACCGGTATTACCTGGAAGGGGGAGGGGGTGAAAACGGGGCCTGCCTGCAGCAGCATGTCTATTGCCCTGCTATCTCCACACCCCTGCCGGGAGTCGCGCCCAGCACCGTGATCACGCCATCAATCTCTCTAAGCCGTCTTTCCACTTCTTCCCGCTGATCGCCTGTCGTAATCACATGAACGTTCGGCCCCGCGTCGATAGTGAAGAATACCGGCATGCCGTTGTTCCGCCATTCTCGAACGGCCTGCATCACCGCCAGGGTAGGGGGGAGACAGTAGAACAGCGCCGGTTCCGAGGTCATCATTACCGAATGCATCAGCAGCGTATCTTTCTCTGATACTTCTGTCAGTGCATCGAAATCTCTTGTCAGGATCGCCTCCCGGCATAGCTGCAACCGCTGGGGTGTATCCTCGATCCGGCTCTGTTGCAGCGATGACGTATTCGCCAGTTGATGCCCACCGCTTGATCCGACGTCTTTGTGTTCCAGACTCACAATTGCTACCAGGTCGACTAAATCCCAGTGATCCGGCGGCGCGATGCTTTCCGCGAATGAGCTTTCGTGATCTTCTCCCGCATACCATTCGACGAACCCACCGGGAATAGACCGTGAAGCCGACCCCGACCCCAGCCGTGCGATGATCGATAGTTCCTTTTCGGTTAATTTCAATCCCAGTGCGGCGCATGCCGCCGCCGTCAATGCGCTGAATGCCGATGCCGACGATGCGATCCCTGCCCCGGTCGGAAAGTTGTTCTCCGATTCGACCGCCGCACATAGCGATACTCCGGCCAGCCGCCGTATGTAATCAAGATGCTTGCTGACCCGTTCCAGCGCCGCGCCCGTCGCTGGTTTGCCGTTCAGTACCAGCCGATCCGATTCGATCTCCTCTCCGAATACCACCGTAGTAGTCGTTTCCAGCCCTTTGAGGTTCATCGAGATCGAGCCGTTGAGCGGCAGCCGCAGATCGTGATCTCGGTTGCCCCAGTATTTGATGAACGCGATATTGCTGCACGCCCGCGCCGTCGCGCTGTATTGTTCGGTCATATTCCCTCAGTCATCTTGACGATCATTTCGTCAATCTGGTTCCCCCTCTGATCGATTTTCCGAGCAGTGCATTCTGCACATTCCCGGCGATCAACCCGGAAAAGATGATCACCTCCAGGTTTTGATGCCGTTCACATAGCCCAAGCATCGACTTGACTTTACTTGCCATGCCACCTGTCACATCCGTTCCCGCCGATCCGCCTAGCGCGGTATGGTGGGTATTTATTGTTTCGGGCGTAATGTGTGGGATGATTTCCCCGTCCCGATCCAGCACGCCCTCGCTGTCGCCCGCCAGCAGAATCCGCGTCGGCCTGATCGCTTCCGCCAGCCACAAAAAAATCTCCTCGGTGCTGATGATCGTCCCCCCGCGCACCGAGTCGATTGCGACATCGCCGTAAACCAGCGGTACCAGCCGATGATCGAGCGTTCTCTGGAGCGGTTCTAAAGCCATCTGCTCGATCTGCCCGTCCCGGCATACCGCCGACGCCGATGGCTGAGCACGAAACACGGGTACGTTCGCCTCGTCTAGTGCTTGAAGCACGATGCTGTTCAGCCGCGCCGCCGCTGCTGACACGCTGGCGAATCCGCGCCAGTCTGCGTCACTGCTGACGCCCTTTCTTGTCCCGTACCGGCTCGCCGCCACATGCCCGAAGCTCCCGCTGCCATGTCCGATCACCAGCGAAAGATCGGATTTTCCCGCAATCGCTGTAGCGATCTCTTCGGTCAGCCGCTCGATTATCTCATGTCGGGCTGTCTCCGCTGTCGCTTTATCCGTGATCAGCGATCCGCCGAGCTTCAGAAATACGGTCATCTTGTCCTTTGCCTTTGCATTCGGTGGTCGTGTGGGTATTTTTTTAAGTCCCCTCGCCCTGAGGGAGAGGGGATTTAGGGGTGAGGGCCACGATCTGCCTTTGCGGTGAATTTTCCCCTACCCGACCACCGTATGGATCACCCGCACCGCACCAGCCTTCCGTAGCGCCTCGCCGATTTCGTCGACCTGTTCCGGCTCTACAAAGGCGATCATGTTCCCCCCGCCGCCCCCGCCGCTCAGTTTCGCCCCCGCCGCGCCTGCGTCCAGCGCCGCCTCGATCAGCATCTCTAACTCCGGTGATGATACCTTAATTCTGCGAAGTCGTTCCTGGTTCTGGTTCATCAACCCGCCGATCTCGTCGAGCGTGCCCGCTTCGATGGCCGATCTTGCCCGCCGCACGATCTCGCCCATCTCGTTGAAGACCGCCTCGTACCGCTGCGGGTTGGCTTGCCATGCTTCCCTGACCGCCCCGACCGTTTCTTTTGTCAGGCTCGGTATGCCCGTATCGCCGATCACGAGATCGAACGGCTTCTTGACCCCAAATGTCTCGACCGCCTGCCCCTTGATAAAGTACACCGGCTGTTCGAAGCAGATCACCGTATTGTCGATCCCGCTTGGCGTCCCGTGATATATTTTCTCGACTTCGTACACCAGCGCCGATAATCTGTCGGGTGACAGCGGTTCGCCAAGGTGTTCGCTGAGTGCTTTCCCCAACGCCGCCGATACCGCCGCGCCGCTCCCCATTCCCCCTGCAATCGGAATACTCGACCGCACCCGGATCACAATGTCCGGCTCGTCCCGTTTTAGCGCATCGAGCACAAGTCGAGCCATTTGGCACAATCCGTGTTCGGCTGTTTCCTTGAGTGTCAGGTTGAGGTTCAGGTCTTCGGCGTGGATGATCAGTCCCGTGTTCGGATCGCCGTTCGTGATCTGTGCTTCGGCTCGTGCATGCTGAATCGGAACGGCCAGCGCTGGCTGCCCGTAAACCACCGAGTGTTCCCCAAAGAGGATGATCTTTCCCGGTGTCGTTGCCGTCGTTTCGGCCATCATAGCAGGTATAGAATCAGGACGACCGTCAATCCCCACAACCCGACTGCTAGCTGGATTGGCCGGTCTTTGAAGACCACCTCGTCAGGTGTATCGGTGATCCCCCTCACGTGGATCAGATACAGGTAGCGGAAGATTCCGTACAGCACGAATGGAATTGTGAGCATCATCAGGTGATTTGGGGGGAGACCTTCGGCGCTGAATGTGTACAGTGAGTAGGTCAGCACAGTCGTTGCCGTGACGATCAGGATCAGTTCATCCAGCAGTTTGAGATTGTAATCGTCGAGAATTGCCCGGAATGAGTTTGCACCCTCTTGGAGCAGCACCAGTTCTTGCCGTCGCTTCGAAAATCCCAGGAACAGCGCCAGCAGTGTTGTGAAGACATACAGCCAGGGCGAAAACCGCACCACGTCGACCAGCGCGGCGCCTCCCGCCACCCGCAGCAGGAATCCCGCTGCAAGCGTCATCGCGTCGATCAGCACCACGTGTTTTAGCTTGAACGAATAGGCGATTTGCAGAGCAAGGTAACTGGCGAGGATCAGCGCGAATTCAGGCTCCAGTAAATAAGCCAGCGACAGGCTGATCAGTGGCAGCACCACCGCTGCGCCGATTGCCACGCCCTTTGAAAGTTGTCCCGATGGCAGCGGGCGGTTGCGTTTGGTCGGGTGTGTCTGGTCGGCTTTGATGTCCACCAGATCGTTGATCAGGTAAACGGTGCTGCTGGTCAGGCATAGGAGGCCAAACCCGGCCAGAGTCTTTGAGAAGAAGTACGGGTTGGTCAGTTTTCCATCGAATACCAGCGCGATGAAAATGAACCCGTTCTTCAACCACTGTTTCGGGCGCATGGTGCGGATCAAACCCGTAAGTTGCTGTTTCATGCCTGTTTCCACCAAGTCTGCTGACGATCTCAGCCTTCCCCCCTGTCGAGGGCCAGGAGAATGGATATTCTTGCGTAGCCAAAATTCCTATTAATCAACCGCAGGTTGATTATCAATGGCAGGTCTGTGCCTGACTGGGCTATTATAGACTCTGGGTGTCGGCTGTCAATGATGCAGTTGTCAGGCAGCCCCGTACCCGTAAGGGGTAAAATCCCGTAGTGCCCTTATAGTTTATGGGGGGTTGCCAATTACTATTGAGAGTAGAGTGTGAATGTCAGAGAGTCAACCCAAAATCCGTCTGGATGCCCTTCTCTTTGATCGCGGGCTGGTCGACTCGCGTGAGCAGGGCCGCCGCTTGATCATGGCCGGTGAAGTCCTTGTCGATGATCAGCCTGTGATCAAGCCTTCGTCGCGTGTCGATCGATCCGCTGATATTCGGATCAAGGCCCGCCCGCGCTATGTCAGTCGCGGCGGTGATAAGCTTTCCGCCGCGCTCGATGCTTTCCCCGTCGATCCGTCAAACCGCGTCTGTGCCGATGTCGGCGCGTCGACCGGTGGATTCACCGATTGTCTGCTCCAGAACGGCGCGGCGAAAGTCTACGCCATCGACGTTGGTTACGGGCAGTTGGCCTGGCCGCTGCGCCAGGATGATCGTGTGGTCGTTTATGAGCGGGAGAACGCCCGCTATCTCGAATCCCTCCCCGAAAAAGTGAGCCTTGTCACCATTGATGTTTCCTTCATTTCGTTGAAGCACATTCTTACACCGGTTCGTTCCTGGCTCGAACCCGGTGGTGAGGTCATCGCCCTGATCAAGCCCCAGTTCGAAGCCGGGCGCTCCGATGTGGGGAAGGGGGGCGTCGTCCGTGACCCGGCGGTGCATGCTTCAGTGATCCATTCGGTTCTGTCCTATGCCGGTGAGTTGACCTATACCCCCTCCGGTCTGATCGCCTCGCCGGTTATCGGTCCAAAGGGGAACATCGAGTTCTTGCTCTGGCTAACCCTCTCCGCAGTATCCCCCGTCGTGGATTGGCCCGCCCATGTCGCTGCGGTTGTCCATGCAGCACAAAATCCCAGATCAACTGTCTGACCTGGGATTCTGAATGACCTGTTAAGATTGGGTACAGCGAATTTTGCTCAGTGCGCTGTGCCCTCAGGATATTTAGCCCGGCGTTTTAGCACCGGGAAGCCAAAACCCTTGACGAACCGCTAATCTGCTTCGTAGACTTCAAGCCTCTCGTAAAGAACCGAGAATTCTTGGTCTCCGCTTTCGGCAAATAGCCCGATATCGCCGCTCAGGGGTTCGTAGTCTTCGAGTGAGGCTGTGCCGACAGACTGCCCGTTGATGAATGCCTGGAGGCTGTCACTGGATACGAGGACGCCCAGTGAATGCTTCCCGGTTGTTGGGTCGACGTTTCCCGGCACGGTTCCTGATAGCAGTACAGAGCCGCCGGGCAGGTTGCGATCTACGACGAAATATTCGCCCTCACAGCTCATGATGAAGTACCGGAACCGTTCTTCGTCCTGGTACTGGAAGAGTATGCCATAGGCGGTTCTTCCTGCCGGGCATGACAGCGGTGAAACAATAATTTCCGCATAAAAAGCGTCGAGGTCGAGCGTGGTTGTGTAGCTCCACAGCGCCCAGTGCTTCTGCATTTCCATCAGGTAGCCGCCTACGGCGGGCTTGATCGATCCTTCATCCCCTTCGATGGTCGGCCAGCCGTCGTAAAAATCGGTCGCATAGAGTCGTCGGCCTAATGCCGGGCTGCTCGATTCTGCGGCTTCCTCTTCAACGACTTCTGCTGCTGCTTCTTCTTCGACCGCTTCGGCTTCCTCGACCGGTTCGGGTGTTGGAGGTATCTGGGTTGGTTCAGGTGTTGGTGTTGGTGGAATGGGTGTTGGTTCCGGGGTAGGTGTTGGCGGCAGTGGAGTCACTGTCGGTGGGAGCGGCGGAGGTTCGGTAGGAACGACCTCTTCCATAGCCGGTTGGGGTGACGTCAGGCTGCATGCGGAGAGAATTACGGCGGCAATAAGTACTGAAAGTACCAGTTTTCTGTTCATAAATGACACCTATCCGTTATGTATAATCCGTCTTTTGCCTAGAACGCGGTAAGTTTAACACAGATACCGGCAATTTCAACAAGTGATTTGCCTCCGGTGTTTTGATTTACTGTTCTTAATAGACCGTAATGGGTACAATCGCTGCATTCAGTGTTAGCCGGTAATGCCGATGAGTTGGATACAAAAATGGATCAGGCTGAAATTCGTAATTTTTGCATAATCGCCCATATTGATCACGGGAAAAGTACCCTTGCCGACCGTCTGCTTGAGCTGACGGGCACCATCTCCGATCGCGATATGACCGATCAGGTGCTCGACTCGATGGACCTTGAGCGCGAGCGAGGCGTCACGATCAAAGCCAGCGCCGTCCGGATGCTCTACGATAGTCCGGTCGCTGGCCCGGTCGAGATGAATCTGATCGATACCCCCGGCCATGTCGATTTCAGCTACGAGGTATCCAGGGCATTGCAGGCCTGTGAAGGGGCCGTCCTGGTCGTCGATGCCACCCAGGGGATTGAAGCCCAGACGCTCGCCAATCTGTTTCTGGCCCTCGATGCCAACCTGGAGATCATCCCTGTCGTCAACAAAATCGATCTCCCCGCCGCTCGCCCTGACGAGATCGCTGAGGAAATCGAGGAGCTGCTCGGAGTCGATGCTGCTGATGTCATTCAGGTATCGGCCAAAACCGGCATCAATATTGCCCAGGTTCTCGACGCGGTTGTCGAGCGTGTTCCGTCGCCATCGGGTGACCGTTCTGCGCCGCTGCGGGCGCTTGTTTTCGACAGTCACTACGACTCGTACAAGGGCGTGATCGCCTACATCCGCGTCTTCGATGGTATCCTGAAGCGCGGCGATCTGTTCACGATGATGGCAACTGAGGCCGAAGTCGATCCCGTCGAGATCGGTATTTTTGCCCCGAGTATGCTGCCGACCGACGAGTTGCAGGCTGGCGAAGTGGGCTATGTGGCGACCGGTCTGAAGACCGTCCGCGAGGCGCGGGTCGGCGATACGATCACCCAGCAGTCAAATCCGGCAGATAAACCGCTTCCGGGCTATATCGCCGTCAAGCCGATGGTTTTTGCCGGGATATACCCGGTCGAGGGCGAAGATTATCCCCTGCTGCGCGATGCGCTGGAAAAGTTGCAGCTCAACGATGCGTCGCTGGTCTGGCAGCCTGAAACGTCGCAGGCGCTCAATTTCGGTTTCCGCTGTGGTTTTCTTGGGTTGTTCCACATGGAGATCATTCAGGAGCGTCTCGAACGAGAATACGACCTCGACATTATTGCCACTGCGCCCAGTGTTGAATATGAAGTCGTCAAACGTAATACTCTGGAAGTGATCAGGATCGACAGCCCGGCGCAGCTTCCTGACGAAGCGGAAATCGAGGAGATTCATGAACCCTGGATGCGCATCCAGGTCTTTACGCCCACCGAATTCATCGGCCCGATCATGGAACTGGTCACCAGGCGGCGCGGCGAATATCTGGCGACCGAATACTTGGATCGCACTCGTGTGATGCTCTCTTACAATATTCCGCTCGCCGAATTGATTGTCGATTTCTATGACCGTCTCAAGTCGATATCACGCGGCTATGCGTCTCTCGACTACCAGTTTGAAGGCTACCGGTCGGGCGATCTGGTCAAGCTGGATGTGCTGGTCAACCAGGTTCCTGTCGATGCCCTGGCGATCATCGTCCATCGTGATAATGCTTATCACAAGGGGCAGGCATTGGTCAGTAAACTGAAGGAGCTGATCCCGCCGCAGTTGTTTGTCGTTCCGATCCAGGCGGCGGTTGGCAAGAAGGTCATCAGCCGCGCGAATGTCAAGGCGCTGCGCAAAGACGTTCTGGCGAAGTGCTACGGCGGCGACGTAACCCGCAAGCGCAAACTGCTCGAAAAGCAGAAGAAGGGCAAGAAGCGCATGAAGATGATCGGGCAGGTAGAAGTGCCGCAGGAGGCATTTATGGCGCTGCTCACCCTCGATCAGGAGTGAGACTCTCGGTGGAGTTTGAATCGACAACTAAAACACCGTCGGGGGTGGCTGGCAGCTACCCCTTTACGTTTTATCTCACTATAGCTAGCTCGGTGATGTTCTTTATATCGCTGCTGGTGCTCTCGCCCGTCTTGCCGCTTTATACGCTTCATGTCGGCAGTGACGAAGCGGGGTGGGGGGTGGCCGTCACTATCCAGGCCTGGGTCGCTGTAGTCTTTCGACTGTTAGGCGGCTCCATCGCCGACCGCATTGGCCGCAGGCGCGTCATGCTGATCGGCACCCTGTCGATTCTGCTGGGCACAGTCTGCTTCCTGTTATTCCAAACCTATGCATGGTTTCTGATCGGACGTTTTCTACAGGGAGTCGCCATCGGGTTGTTCACTACCGCGTATAAGGCATTGATCATCGATCTTGGCCCGGCTGACCGTCGCGGCGAGGCGATTGGTTTTGGCAACATGGCTTATGGTACGGCGTCTCTGGTTTCGCCGGTAGTCGGTGAGTGGCTGTTGAATCGGCATGGCTATGCTGCAACGTTTCTCGTCGCGCTTGTCTTCGCTTTCGTAGCGATGGTTGTTGTTGGCTTTCTTCCGAAAACGACCCATTCGGCAACCCGGCGTTCAGTTGCTGGCGGCGCGAGGGAAGTGCTTTCCCTTCGGTCAACTCAGGTGGGTATCTGGGGAGTGATGTCCGTTGCTGCGGTTTTCGCTGCGATCTACACCTTTTTGCCGCTTCTTGCCGATGTCAGGTCGATTACCGGTGTTGGCGTGGCGATCAGCATTTACGCGGTGTTCGAGCTGCTTGGTCAGCGCATTGGCGGTCCGCTGGGTGCCCGGATCGGGCGGCGGCTGGTGATTGCCATTTCGCTGCTGATGTCCGCCGTGGGGGTGCTGCTTTTTGTGACGGTCGATACAATGCTGGTGATGTTTATCGGTGCCGCGCTGGTAGGATTGTTTGGGGCGTTCCACCGCGTCAACCTCGATACCATCGTCATGGAAGGCGCTCCCGCCGATCTCCGCGCGACAGCTGTTGGCTTCGAGTACGCCGGTCTGGATACCTTTGTGGGAATCTTTAACCTGTCCCTGGGGTTTGTCGCGGTGAGCAGCCCTTACAGCGTGGTCTATCTGCTGATCGCTGCCATCCCAGCCGTCACCATCCCGGTCATGCTCGCCCTCGTCCCCCGCCGGAAAACACACGGCCTGCAAACGGAATAATCTGGCCTATCGTCACTCTGTCAGGTGGATCACAAACCAGGATTGCAACTTGTAGGAGGCAGGGCTTGTCCCCTCCCAGGTTTTTTACCCGGCACTTACAATTGATGTCCCACCTGCCCCCGCTGGGGGAAGTGGCGCGTAGCGCCGAAGGGGGTTGGTCTTCGCTTACCAGGGGAGACTAATCCCCCGTCGCCAGTAACCGCCACAGCATCGACAGCGTGTAATTCGTGACGTAGCCAGCGGTGTCGTTCCTCGTCACCAACCAGTCGTACCTTCTCGACTGCCTGCCCTTTTCGCCGACAATCGCAATCGCCACGCCCGCGTCCTGACCCGTCACCGGGTCGAAATCGCTGTTCTGGACTGCCGCTGCGCCGATCAGTTCTGGCTTGCCTTCTCTGGCCTTGTTTGCCAGTTCGAGCGCCATCTTTTCCAGTTCCAGCCCGTGATCGATCTCCAGGTCTGCGATAGCTTCGAGCAGGACGGTGGATTCCAGTACACCGTGTTCCTCGGCGGCGCGGATGCCCTCGCTGACACATCCCCCGGTTCCTGCTTCGATCACCGCCAGCCGTAGATTCTGCTGTTCGAGCAGCCCGATCACGGTATCCGCCAGCGTTTGATCGTCCGTCCCGTAGATGAATGTCCCCAGCCGCCGCCGGACTTCCCCCGCCACCGGCTCGATCATACCGCAGGCTTCTTCCTCGTTCCCGGCCTTTGCCGCAATCCTGATGTCGGTATGGCCGGGGTGGGCGGCCAGTCCCACCGTCGGGTTCGATAGGGTCATCAGGTCGCCGATCCGCTCGTCGATCTGGCTCTCCCCGATCCCCGCCGTCCTCAGAACGTGAATCTTGATCACCGCCGGGCTGCCCAGTGCGGATTTTAGGTACGGGATCAGTTCGTTTCCCATCAGGTAGGTCATCTCTTTTGGAACGCCGGGCAGAGTCATCACCACTCCCCGATCCGTCTCCAGGATGAAGATCGGCGCGGTGCCAACCGGGTTGCTGATCGGCCTTGCGCCGCGTGGAGCGAACGCCTGCCGCCGGTTGTTCTCGCTCATCCGGTTTCTGAATCGCTTGAAACGCTCCCCGATTTCCTCGTACAGCCATTCGTGGAACTCAAGCGGGCAGTCGGTCGCGGCGGCGATCCCCTCCCGCGTTACGTCGTCGACCGTTGGCCCCAGCCCCCCCGTCGTGATCACCACGTCTACTCGATCCAGTGCCGCGTCGATCACTTCCGCGATCCGCGCCTCGTTGTCGCCAACGGTTGTGCAGTAGATCAGGTCGACCCCGATCGCTCTTAGCTGCTGTGCGATATAAACCTTGTTCGTATCGGTGATCTCACCGAGCAGAAGTTCGGTGCCAATCGATACTATTTCGGCTTGCATTTCCGGTTCCTTTACGTTGGTGTTTCTTTGGATTGGGTTGATCCGGTTGAGGGTACGCTGTCGTTCAGACTCTTTTCACCGCCAGAGCGTTCCAGCAGTTGAAGTGTGCCGTAACCCAGCAGGCCGGTGATCGCGGCGGCGAGCAGTCTCAGCCAGTTGAGCAGGAATGCCATCGATGCCGCCTCGCCGACCGCCATTCCACCAAAGACGACCAGACCCACCGTCCACCCGCTTTCCGGCAGGCCGATCTCGCCGAACGAGATCGGCAGGCTGAACGTCAGCACCGCGATGCTGATGATCACCAGCGCCTCGCCGATTGGGTAGTTGATGCCGAGCGTTTCCATCAACCACAGGTGAAATCCCACCGAAATGCTGTAGGTAAACACCGTATGGAACATCGTCAGCGCGAAAATGCGCGGGGTGCGGTACCGGTCGAACTGGTCGGCGAGCGTATCGAAAGCACGGCTGATCCGGCTGATGAGCGATTTCTCGTCGTGGTCACGCAGCACGAACCGATCCCACAGCCGTTTTACCAGACGCATTCCCGGCCCGGCAAAGTACAGTCCGACGACGCTGGCTACCAGCCCGACCACCGATATCGCGATCACCTGCTGCTGGTTTTCGAGCTGTTCCCCGGCAGCGATCAGCCCTATCAGCCCGCCGAAAACCACCAGGATCAGTTCGAAGATTCGTGCACCCACCAGGCTGCTCACGCCCTCGCTAATTGGCTGTTTGAGATATCGCCTGAGCATCGTCACGTACGATACTTCACCCGTTCGCATTGGCAGGATGCGTACCAGCAGGTTGTGATACAGCGTGATCGGATAGAGCCGTGAAATCGGGATGTCCCGCCGGTCAAGCAGTGCCCGGTACCGGAACGCCCGGAACAGGTTCTGTCCGAGGTAGAGGAGCAGCGCGACACCCAGTTTCCAGATTTCGATGCTCTTGATACGTTCGACCAGCATTGGCAGGTCGGCCTGGCCGATCAGGTAGACGACCAGTATCAACGAGAATCCCAGCCCGGCCAATGTCCAGAGCGTTTTGTTTTTTCGCAGGCTGGTCGTGATCTGGTCGAATAGTTTGCTGATTTTCATTCCTGGTCGATCTCCGCCTTGAGGTGTTCGCGGACGGTGTAGATTCGTTTGTTCTGCGATTCGTAGTACGTGCGGGTCACCATTTCGGCCAGCAGTCCCAGCACCACCATCTGGACGCCCAGAATCATTAACAGTGCGGCCAGCAGGAGCAGCGGGCGGTTGCCGATTTTTGCATTGGTGATGAACTTGTAGATCGTCAGGTAGATGCCGATCAATACGCCTGTTCCGCCCAGCGCCAGTCCGCTCATCCCGAAGACATGTGCCGGTCGGGTTGAATAGCCCAGCAGGAAGCTGACCGTTAGCAGATCGATGAATACCCGGAAGGTTCGTGAGATGCCGTATTTACTCGATCCGTATTTCCTTGCCCGGTCGTTGACCGGAACTTCGGCGACTTCCGCCCCGATCCACTTTGCCAGGGCTGGTAGGAATCGGTGGAGTTCGCCGTAAAGCTGCACGTTCTTTGCCACGAAGCTGCTGTAGGCTTTCAACGAGCAGCCGTAGTCGTGCAGATGCACCCCGGTCATCCAGGAGATCATCCGGTTGGCCGTCATTGAGGGTAGGCGTCGGCTGAGGAAAGGTTCCTTCCGGTCGACCCGCCATCCGCTGACGATGTCGTAGCCCTCTTCCATTTTTTCGAGCAGCTTGGGAATATCACGCGGGTCGTTCTGAAGGTCGGCGTCGATGGTGATGATCGTGTCGCCCCTGGCGTGATCGAACCCGGCGGAGAACCCGGCGGTTTGTCCGAAGTTCCGCCTGAACTGGATTACCTGCCAGCGCGGATCGCGTTCGTAGACTTTCTTGAGTTCTGCGAAGCTGTTATCGCGGCTCCCGTCATCGACCACGATCACCTCGTAAGTCATACCGAGATCATTCAGTGCGGCGCTGAGTTCCTCGTACAGCGGTTCGATGTTCTTCTCTTCGTTGTATACTGGGATAACAACGGATATCTCAGGGTTTTGTGCGTGTGTCATGGGTACGTGTCATCCTCCCGTACTTGCCGGTTGGTTTTGCTGCATGGCAAATCATCTCCTGCAAAATGCTTTTCTCAGGAGATTGAGCGAGGGAGATTATACACGCTACCTGCGTCGGGTGGGTAGTAGCAGTTTCTTGGTGTCTGACAGATAGGCTGATTCAGTCCCGAATCTGGCACTGTGCGCACCGCACCTGGAACAACCGACCGTTGGTTTAAGTACCTGCTTTAGCGCCGGGAACCGGGAATCGATTATCGTATCTGCCGATCATGAACGCACCTGCTCGACCGGTGGTCGGCGGCGCTACATGCTCAAAAGTTCGCGGAGTTGGAACTCGGTTGTCCGGTTGCGAAGCGTTGTCGCCAGGTTGATTGCCATATTTCGCATGAGCAGATACCCCAGGTTCGGGTATTCCTGGCACAGTTCCAGCAGCGCATCTCGTGAGATGCTGACGAGATGTGTATCGCTTTGCCCGCTGGTCACGGTCGCTGATCGGGCCCCGTCATCGATGATCGCTATTTCGCCGAAGGTCTCACCCCGTCGCAGCGTAGCAATTCTGACCAACCCTGTCGATGTCAGATCGCCGAATATCGATTGGTCGACCTGGATGTCGACTTCTCCGGCGGCGATGATGTACAGTTCTTTGGTGACTGACCCTTGTTCGATAATGACATCCCCGAAATTGTACCTGCCCATTCTGGAAATCGCGGCAATCATTCGCAAATAGTCACGGTTGATACCTGAAAACAACTTCGATTGCTCGATCGCTTGTGGAATATCTAGAATACCGCTCATAATCCGCTGCCCCATGTTAAAATAAGCTGAACGGTCACTTTTTATAGTATCACGAAAATGTGCCGGTTACCTAACGTGATTCTAACGAAATGGTTATGAGCGTTCAATTCCTGAGGTTGGATATGACCAATATCGAAGATGGTCAATATGGAGAGGCGTTGGCTGCTCAGGCGCTTCAGTCTTATGGATACGCCATTATTAACCGCAATTGGCGATGTCCTGCCGGTGAAGTCGATATCATCGCCCGTGATGGTGATGTTTGGGTCTTTGTTGAAGTCAAGCTGCGCCGGGGTAGGGGGGCTGGATCGCCTGAGGAGGCCGTTTCGGCTCGCAAACAGCAGCGTTTGTTACAGGTCGCGCAGGCGTATCTTGCAGAGCTTGAACTGGACGATGTTCGATGGCGCGTCGACGTGATCGCTATCGAACTATCAGACGACGATCTCGTCTGGCGGCTTGATCACTACCGGGACGCGGTTTGCAGTGATGGCTGATCTCGCCCATCCGCCGCTGCTGGCGATTGTCGGCCCGACTGCCGTCGGCAAAACCGCCGTCTCGATTGAACTGGCGAAAACCTTCGATAGTGAGATTGTCTCCGCCGATTCTCGTCAGGTCTACCGGCTGATGGATATCGGCACGGCCAAGCCCACTCACGAGGAGCGCGAATCCGTTCCCCACCATCTCGTTGATATTCTCCTGCCCGATGAATCCCTGACCCTCGCCAGCTATCAATCGATGGCCTATGCCGCCATCGACTCGATCCACGAAAGGCAGTCGCTCCCGATCTTTGTCGGTGGCACCGGTCAGTATGTCCGGGCACTGATCGAAGGCTGGGGGATTCCGCAAGTCCCGCCTCAGCCCGCCCTCCGCGCCGATCTGAACGGTTTTGCTGCGGTCTATAGCGCGCGGGCGCTCCACGATTGGTTGGCGAAAGTCGATCCAGCCGCCGCGTCGTCGATTGACTATCGCAATGTGCGCCGCATCGTCCGTGCCATCGAAGTCTATCTGGTCACCGGAACGCCGATCTCTGTCTTGCAGCGAAAGTCTTTGCCGCCTTACCGGATTCTTAAAGTCGGCCTGACCCGTCCCCGCGATGTTCTCTATGCACGCATCGACCGCCGCGTCGATCAGATGATCGAAACCGGTTTGTTAGATGAGATCAGGAAACTTCTTGAATCAGGTTATGGGTGGGATTTACCGTCGATGAGCAGCCTGGGTTATATCCAGTTCGCCGATTACCTTGCTGGCGAAATTTCGCTCGATGATGCGATCCACGCCGTCAAAAAAGAAACCCGCCGCTTTGTCCGCCAGCAGTACACCTGGTTCCGCCTCGACGATCCCTCGATCGCCTGGTTCGACCTTGAACAGGCCTCGCTTCAAACCATCCTTGACACGGTTCAAGACTGGCTCTAACCGTATCATTCCACGCCAACCCACCTGCCCCCTGGGAGAGGTGGCGGGGCGGAACCTCGTCGAAGGCGGTGGTGCATGGCTTATCCTGCTGCTTATCTGGAAACAACATTCTGAACTGGGCTTAGGGTTTACGGCCTGCTCATCTGGATTGTAATCTCACTCGGCGATGGCTGTGTGCTCAACACTGTGAAATTGTCCTCCAGCACGGTGATATACCCCTCGGCGAAAACGTAAACCGTGTAATAATTTCGCCTCGGCAGTCCGCGCGGCAGGTTGAATCGACCATTCCGGTCGGTCAGCGCCTGCGTGTGGATTTCCGCCTCGTTCCATGTGAAGCTTGGCGATTCGAGCGCCACGTCCAGCACAATCACCAGTGCCCCCGCGATCCCCTCACCCGTCACCGCATCGACCACCGCCCCGCTGATCAAGACCTCGTCGCCTTCCGTGTCGACCCCGCTCAACGGCTGTGCGCCGCTGCCAACGGCGACATTCGAAGAGAACATCGGCTGGTTCCCGACCAGCACCTCGACGGCGTACTGGCCTTCCGGCAGTGGGGTTTCTGAGTTGAGACTCATCCAGAAATCCTGGCCGACGCCCCCCGCGTTCCATCCCTGCGTTCGCGAACCGGACAACCGGCCATCCAGGAACCAGCGGTACGTCCATTCTGTGCCGGTTGGCATATAGTCCCAGTCGACGAATGTGTACAGGCTCGTGACGCCTACCGGAACGGTGATCCCGCTTGTACCGATGTACCCGTCAGGCTGTCCATCGCGTGAGATCGTCGAGGCGATCCGGTTGTTGTAGAAGACCGCGCTTCCCCCGTTTTCGACGGGATTCCCCGCCAGCGTCACCACGCCGGTAGCAGCCAGCCGCTCGCCGATCAGCAGATCAAGGTGATACTGTCCCATCGGCAGCCCTTCGACATTGATCGCGCTTACTGACATCGTGCCGCTTTCACCCCGGTTCCACAGGTATGTCGAGCGGAATACTTCCGTGCCGTCCAGTGTCCAGATTTCCGTCCAGTCCTGTTCTTCCTGCATCCCGCTGTAGTTGAACTGTGCATCGAACTGAGTGATCCCGCTTGGAAAAAGCGTCCCCTTCGTGATCAGTATCCCGCTCTCGTCTGGTATGCCGAAAACCAGGTCGCTGAATGATTGCTCGCCGGATGTGGCACCGATAGTTAGCTGTTCGCTGGCGATTGGCGAATCGTTCAGCAGCAGCGTGAATTCATACTGGCCGTCCGGCCATGTTTTCCCCTCCGTCCCGATGTACCACGTGCCGCTTTCCCCGCCTCCCCAGGCGAGCGGCCCCAGGCTGAACTGGGGCAGTTCCAACCCGTCGACCGTGACACGCAGTTCGTACGGCAGGCCGGTGACCATATTTTTATATTCGAAAAAGACATACAGGCTGGTCGCCCCCGTCGGAAGCGAGGTGACGATGTGGGTGGGCAGTCCATACTGGCTCACCTGCGACGAAAGGTACATCCGCGTGATCGTCGGTTCGTAGATGATCGGGTTTTCCGGCAGCCCCGCCGTGTGATCTAGCGTGTAACTACCCGTTGCCGCCTCGATCAGTGACCGTGCATGCACAATCGGTCTGATCGTCGTGATCGCCCCCCCCACCGGCACACAGGCATCCAGGTCGGTGATCAACCCATCGTGTGTGTTGTCCTGTATGCTGAGGCACATTGGCCCGGAGTCGTCTCCGGTTGTCGCCGCTGCGCTGGTCAGCAGCCCGATCAGTCTGCCCTCGGAATCATACGCACCCCCGCCGCTCATCGATCCCGCCAGAACCGAATCGGTCCTGAACCACGCCAGGCGGCTCCCCGCCGTCTCCGAAGTAATCCCGGTGATCACCCCCGGTATGGTCGACACACTCGTCGCGCCGATGTCCTCGTATCCTGCATAGGTGAGGCCGTTGCCGGGTAGTAAATCCGAAGGATCGCCGACACTTACTGCTGGCAGTGTCAATGAGCCCGTCTCGATTGGACGTCCGTCGAGGCTGCTGGTGATCTGTAGGATAGCGACGTCCAGCTTGGTATCGACCTGAATCGGTTCGGCGATATAGGTTGGAATGGGGGCCGCATCTTCTTTGATTGGCAGGCTGATGATCACCCTCTCGCCCCGGCATGGGCCAAGCGGTTCAGCCAGGTGTGCATTTGTCAGAATCAACCCGCTTGAGTCGATGATCGTTCCACTGCCCACACACGACATTGCCTGCGAACCGGCCTCTTCATACGCCTGCATGATGAATACCGTCGACTCTCGCGCGTCTTCGTAGACATCCACTTCCTGCGCCAGTGCGCCGCCGGTAAACAGCAAAGCGGATAGGGCGAGCAGTGCAGGGACAATAGACCATTTCCTGAAGGAATGACTGAATCGTCCCTCAAATTGATTCCGTCTGCGCTGTTGTGGTGTGTATAACACGTTTTACCCTGTTAATACTGAATACTCGATAGAAATCGTTCGAATGTCGGCAGCCCCTCGTCGAATGAGTCGGCCTGCGCCATGTACGTGAGGATCACCACCCGGTCGCCGTCCCGAAACAGAATATCCCGTCCCAGCACGACCACCGGCAGCCGCTGCACGAACGGGTTCGGATCGGCGTCGACATAGGCGAAGTCCATCGTTACCGTATCGCCGAACATCTCTGTCGATTCGCCGACCTCCAGCACGCGGTAGGCGGCGAGATCGCTCGAACGTTGTACCGTTTCGCTGTCCAGCACTGTCCGTATCGATGCCTCTCCGCCGGCAGGCACCACGCTGATCATGAACTGCGTTTTAAACGGTCTTTTCTTCGGGTCGATGAACCGGGCGACGTAATCGCCCTGTTCATCTAAAAGCCACCCTGCCGGGTAGGTCGCGTCGATACCGGCCTCGCGGCTCGAATAAGTCCACAGCCGGTTTGATGCTCTCTGCTGGATTAGCAGTCCCAGCCCGAAAAACACCACGAACAGGGCGATGACCAGCACTTCCCCGAACCGGTCGTTCTTGGTGTAAAGTGATCTTCGCCACGAGCCTCTGGTTTCGCTGGCTGCCTGTTCGCTCACTCTCTTGTTTCCAATCTGGCGATAGTCAGTGCGTTATGCCGCTTCAACAGCCCATAGATTGCCGCGATTGAAGCAATAAAGACAATCATCGTCACGATCATCCCCGGCCAGGGGCTGAACCCGCTGTCGGTGAAGCCGATCTGTGTGTTGTTAAGCTCGATCCCTGCGAAACGCAGCAAGCCGGTCAGAAACGTCGCTAACGCGAAGCCCATTCCCAGGTAGGTAAATTCCATGTTCTCGAACCGGTTGCGTCCCATGAAGTACCCCAGCACGATGCTGCCGGTCAGCATCGCGCACTGCTGGGTCAGCAGGCGCAGCCCGCCGCTCAGCAGGTTATAGCCACCCGCATCCAGCATGGTCAACAGCCCGAACGCTGCCGAGTAGCCCATCCCGGCAGATAATCCATACAGCACGCCGTCCATCCGTCGTGAGAAAGCCGCTGTCTGCCAGACAACGTAGCGAATGATCGCGTACTGGACGAAAACATGGAATGCCCCGGTGATCAGAATCCGTGTCAGGAACCGGTTCATCGAGCTCGCCCTCGATAGCCACAGGTCGAACGCTAGCCAGTCGCCGACGATTGGCCGGGTGATCGCCGCTGCGAACAGCGCCGCGATCAGGAAGATCGCCGGTTCGAGCGGTGATAGGCTGAACTCGCTGCGCCTGTATGACCGGAGAATCAACCCCTGCCAGGCCAGCGCCGGGCCGATTGCGTAGAGTCCGCCAATCACCAGTCGCACAGTGCCGGTTGGTTCGCCCGCGATTACCTGGCTGACAATTAACTGATTGCCGATTGCCCCGCCGATCATCAATGCCAGCATGACCCCCAGCGTCGTGGCAGTTGCACGCCAGATCGGGGCCACATCCTCGGTGAATGTAGCCGAGTGTTCGTCGCAGTAATGCCGTTCGCCATACGTTTTTGTCCCGTTGGCGGGCTTCCCGCAGATTATGCAGCGCTCGGTTAATCTCGATTCCATGTCCGGAATTGTACCTGTCCCGCCGATCTCTTTCAACGCTGGTTGGTCTAAAGTATGGCAAACGGTGTCTGGTTGCCCCGTCGATCTTAGAAAATTTGGATGTCTAACTGGCTGGGGATGAAATTCAATCACCGGACATTCTCTCTGTTCCCTGATTGACTATCAAACAATGTCGTTGCCCCTCGCCATGAGGGAGAGGTCGGGGGCGAGGGCCAAAATGCTGTTTTAGACCTGGGGCGTTGCATACTGTGGACGCCCCGACCTCCCCGGCGTATAATCCCGTCATTTGCCGGAGTTTGTCTTGTAACTGCATGTTTGCAGTGACTTTCTGCGGGGTTGGGCGTTATTCTGGATAGACAGCCGACCGGCTGCGAGGAGTGAGGATGACCGCACGAAAAAACAGGTTCAAAACGGGGTTGGGAATGGCACTGCTCATTCTGGTGATACTGTCGATCACCGGTTGTAAGCAGGACGAAGCCGTCGAAGTTCCCGACGAGATCGTCTACGGGTTGACGATCCTGCCCTCCGGCCTCGATCCCCATATCCACGCCTCCTCCGAGCTGGGTATCCCTCTCCGCAGTGTCTACGATACGCTCGTCTACTACGACCCCGAATCCGATACCTACGTACCGGGTCTTGCCAGGGATTGGGAGATCAGTCCCGACGGGCTGCGTTACACCTTCATCCTTCGTGACGATATCGTCTTTCACGATGGCACCGCTTTTAATGCCGATTCGGTTCGAGTCAATATCGAGCGTATTCTCTCTCCCGATACCAATTCTCTGAAGGCTGCCCAATTGCTGGGGCCTGTTCAGCGGGTCGAAGTGATCGATGCCTATACCGTCGCCATCGTGCTCTCCGAACCCTATGCCCCGCTGATGGATGGCCTGAGTCAGCCCTACATCGGTATGGCCTCTCCGACCGCGCTGGCAAAGTACGATACGGCCACCTACCAGTTTCATCAGGTGGGCACCGGTCCTTATCGTTTTGTCGAATACGTCGTCAATGACCGGCTGGTGATCGAGCGCAATCCGGATTACACCTGGGGCCCGTCTGTTCTGTCCAATCCAGGTGTGCCGGAAGTCGAACGTATTGTCTTCCGCTTTTATACCGATCCTGCTTCGCGGATGCTTGCCCTGGAAAGCGGCGAAGCTGATATCATGGGCGAACTGCTTCCAACCGATGCCCGCAGGCTGGTCCAGACCGGTGACGGGAATGTCGAAGTGACGCCGATACCGGGTCAGCCTTTGCAGTTCTTTTTCAATACCACGCTGGTGCCGACCAGCAATCTATCCGTTCGCCATGCATTGATTCTCGCCACTGACCGCCAGGCGATAGTCCAGACTGTCTATCAGGGCTACTCACCGGTCGCCAGCGGCCCGCTTTCATCTGCCACCCTCTATTATGATCCCGACATGGAAGGGCTTTATGCCTACGACCCGGTGCAGGCTGTTGCGTTTGTCAATTCTACCGGCTGGGTCGATACCGATGGCGACGGCTGGCGTGACGATCGGGGCGAGCCGCTTGAGATCACCCTGGTTGTCCCGCCCTGGGGCCTGACCCCGGAGGTTGCCGAACTGCTCGAATCGCAGTGGGAGTCAACGCTCAATTTCCAGGTGCATCTAAAACAGGTAGCTTCTTTCCCTATGCTGGTCGATGAGGCCAACAGTGGTGATTATCACGCCATCTCGATTAACTTCGCTGGCCGCGATCCTTCTGTCCTCAACGCTTTCTACCTGTCCGATGGCTCTCGCAACTGGTCGCACATCGCCGATGCTGAACTGGATCAATGGCTCGTCCAGGCCCAATCCGAGATCGATCCCGCCGACCGCCGTGATCTCTATGAGCAGATTCAGGGCAGGATCATGGATGAAGCCCTGGTGCTGCCCATCCGCGATTATTACAACCTCAACGGCTATCGGCCTGGTATCGGTGGGCTTCATTTTGATGCGCAGGGTTGGTTCCCCTATCTTGCCGATCTCACGGTCGAATAGATTTCATCTGGTTGGGTATGGATGATGTGTGAAAACGAGAAACGCTGGGCGAACAAAAAATACATATTATCCCCTTTAGCCCGGCGCTTCAGCGCCGGGAATTGTCGAGCCCATCCTTCTCATCGCCATCCCCGATTCCACCCCGTACGGGCGCAGCGTGCTGTGCCTGCTCTCACACGGAAACATGCAAGGGCTGGAATTCTCGATCCGCACACCACACCATTTCCCCGGCAGGCTTGACCCATGATCCAGACGATCCTCCGCCGCATCGGCGCTGCCCTCCTGACCCTCTGGCTGGCTGCCACCCTGACCTTCTTCACCCTCTTTCTCGTCCCCGGCGACCCGGTGGAGGCGGCCCTGTCGCAGTCCACCGCCAGCGAAGATGTGCTCGAACGCCGCCGGGAGGCCCTCGGCCTGAATCTCCCGCTCTGGGATCAATATGAACGCTATTGGATCGGCCTGCTTCATGGCGATCTGGGGATATCATGGTCGGCTGGGCAGCCGGTTGCCTACATGATCGGCCAGCAGATCGGCCCGACTGCGGCGCTGGCCGCTGCCGGGATGGTCGTCGCCGTCGTCGTTGGCATCGGGCTGGGGTTGGGTGCCTCGATCTGGCCTGGCACCTGGGCCGCCGAAGCCTGCCGCCGGGTGATCGGTTTCCTGCTTGCCCTCCCGGTGATGATGTCGGGCATTTTGTTGATCATTCTTTTTGCTGTCCTTCTCGATGTTCTCCCTGCCACCGGCCAGGGCACCCCCGGCCAGTTGATCCTTCCTGCGCTCACCGTCGGCTTGAATGCCGCGGGGGGGATCGCTCGCACGGTCGATGCCGGAGTCAGTGAAGCCATGACGCGATCCTTTGTTAGAGTCGCCCGCGCCAAGGGCCTGACTCACTCCCGCGTCGTGATCCGTCATGCCCTGCGGATCGGTTTTCTGCCGGTGCTGGATATCATCGCGCTCCAGTTTGGCATGTTGTTGGGTGGGACGGTGGTCACCGAGAGCGTGTTTGCCCGCCAGGGGATTGGCCGCCTGCTGCTCGCCGCCGTTCTCGATAAAGACCTGCCGGTTGTTCAGGGCGTTGTCTTGATTTCCGCCCTTGTTTACAGCCTGTTGAATCTTTTCGCTGATCTGGCCCGCGTCTGGCTCGATCCCCGCCTCCGGATTGAAGAATGAAAACCCGCCAGCAGTCCCTTTGGGCTGTCGTTCTGCTCGTCGTTTTGATTGCCGCCCTTGCTGCGCCCGTACTCGCTCCCTATCAGCCGCTGGAAGGCGATCCTTATCAGCAGTTTCTCTCCTGGCGACCCGATCACTGGCTGGGCACCGATCACCTGGGCCGTGATGTCTTTAGCCGGGTTCTGTGGGGCGCGCGTAACAGCCTTCTCTCGGCGATACTGGCAACCGGTCTGGCATCGCTGGTCGGGATCGTGATCGGTGGGATTGCAGGTGGGGTAGGGGGACTGCTCGACCGTGTCCTGATGCGCGGTGTCGATGTCTTGCTCGCCTTTCCCGCTTTACTGCTTGCCCTGTTGTTTGTTGTCGTCTTCGGCGGCGGGCAGTGGCAGGCGGCGCTGGCTGTCGGTCTGGCGTTGTCGGTGCCCCTCTGCCGGATGGTTCGCGCCTCTGTTCTCACTGTCCGGTCGGAACCCTATCTCGAATCGGCTCGTGCTATCGGGGCCGGGCCGATCTGGATCATCGTCCGCCATATCTTCCCCAATATTGTCGGTCACGTCCTGTCACACCTGACGGTCATCTTTGCCTGGTCGCTGTTGAATATGGCCGCGCTGGATTTTCTCGGCGTGACTGGCTCGATTTCTACCGTAACATGGGGCCGCATGATTGCCGAAGGTCGTCCCTTCCTTCGCGATGCCCCGTCGATTGCCCTCGCGCCGGGTTTCCTCTTGACGCTGACAGTCATTGCCGTCACCGGAATCGGGGATAGTTGGAAGAAGCCGTCTCCGCGGTAGCGCTAAAAAGAGCGTGGACAGCGTATCTCTTAAACCCGGCTCTTAATTCAAGTCCCCTCGCCCTGAGGGAGTGGGGATTTAGGGGTGAGGGTAGGTTGTGACGTTGCCATTTTCGTCTGCCGCCCGGTCGCTGACGCAAATAAAAAAGCGCCGCCGGAGGATGGCGACACTTTTTCGTTTGAGGAGGAGAAGAAGGCGTCCGCATACTCAAGTTATCATACTCTGGACTCCAGCATTTGACGTCAATTCTCCGCCTGCCCTACGCCAAGCCTACGCCGTCGTTTTGTTCATGGATTTCGGGCCGTTCGAGCACCATCTGGCAACCATCTTTTGCACGGGGTATACTCCCGGCTCATGGTTATATATACCGCGAGGGTGCGTCCGCCGATATGCGCCACACGATATTAGCTGCATTGATACTGCCACTGGTGCTGCTTATTACACCAGTTGGAGAGCCGTCTGTCCTTCAAAACGGAGATAACGACGGTCTTTTTGACGATCCGGAAGTTGAAGCCATCCTTGATCAGATGAGTCCGGAAGAGCGTGTCGGCCAGCTTTTCCTGGTTACCTTCTATGGTTCTGAGGTTGACGCAGAATCCGAAATTGCCCTTCTGATCGACCAGTACAATATCGGCGGTGTGGTGCTGCTGGGTGAAAACGATAATTTCGGTGATCCGGACAATCTGGCTTCTCAGGTTTACCGGTTGACCGGAGACCTTCAGCGTCTGGCCGACTCCAGGCAGCCGCTGTCCGATTCTAAGGCGGGGGAATCTCAGGATGTCCAGTATATTCCGCTCTTTGTTGGCGTAGAATACGAGGGGAGCAGTTGGCCTGTAACCGGGCAGATGTCCGGTCTGACCCCCGTCGCCAGTAACATGGCGCTTGGAGCCACCTGGAACCCTGATTATGCCCTGGCCACCGGTCAGGTTGTGGGTGATGAGTTGGAGGCGCTGGGAATTAACCTCCTGCTTGGCCCTTCCGCCGATGTGGTTGAGGAGCCGCAGCCTCTCGCTCCCGGTGATATGGGTACGCGCGTCTTTGGCGGTGAACCCTTCTGGGTTTCCCGTATGACGGCTGCCTATGTGTCGGGTGTCCATTCGGGCAGCGATGGGCGTGTCGCCATCGCCCCCCGCAGCTTCCCTGGCTATGGTGGTGCCGACCGTCTCGCTTCGATCGAGATTCCCACTGTCCGCCGCTCTCGCGATCAGCTTATCCAGGTCGATCTTCAACCCTTCTATTCTGTAACCGGCAACGCCGCCGATCCGCTCTCGGTCGCCGAAGGACTGCTGGTGGGCCACATTCGCTACCAGGGTTTCCAGGGTGAGAACCCACGCCTGACCACCAAGCCGATCAGTCTCGACCCCGCCGCGCTCAGCGATCTCTTGGCTCTGGAACCGGTTGCCTCGTGGCGTGATGCAGGTGGCATCGTGATCAGTGATGCGCTTGGCCTGCGTGGTGTGAGACGTTTCTATGACCCCGATGAGGTGAATTTCCCAGGCCGGCGAATTGCGCTCGACGCCTTCAGCGCTGGTAATGATTTGCTCTATGTCGGTGGCTATGGCACCAGCCCTCAGGTTGACCAGACCGCTGCCGTGATCGATACGCTCGACTTTTTCGTCCAGCGCTACGAGTCCGATCCCGCGTTTCAGGTTCAGGTCGATAATTCCATCCGGCGTATTCTCCGCGTAAAACTTAACCTCTACGGTAGTTTTACGCTCGGTCAGGTTTTACCGGGCCAGTCGGGTCTTGAAGGCCTCGGTATGCATGATGAAGTAACGATTGATGTCGCCCGCAGTGCCCTGACTCTCGTGTCGCCCGGTCCCGCCGATCTCGTTGCGCCGCCTCAGCAGGGCGAAACCATCGTTATCTTCACCGATGCCCGTTCCATCCAGCAGTGTTCGACCTGCCCGGCCCAGCCGATCATCCCGGTTGATGGGCTGCGCTCGGCTATCCTCTCTGCTTATGGCCCTCAGGCCACCGGTTTGGTGAACCATGGGCAGGTATATGCCTTCTCTTTCCAGGAGTTGCAGGATTACATTGAGTACATCCCGTCGGAAGAACCCGTCGAATCTGAACCGGAGGCGGTAGTCGAACCGGAAGAAACGGTAAAACCGGAAAACCCGGAAGACGCACCATCTGACGAACCGGTTGAAGGCGAACCGGAAATCGAGCCGTCTCCGACCCCTGAGAACACGCCGGAGCCTGACCCGGTCGAATCGGCGCTTGGGATCGCCGATTGGGTGGTCTTTGTGACCCTTAACGCTGATGAAGACGAGGAACCCTCGTCGGCTGTGCTCAAGCAGTTCCTTGCCAACCGTTCTGTTCAGTCCGATACGCGGATTGTCGTCATGGCGATGGGTGCTCCCTATTATCTCGACTCGACCGAGGTAAGCAAGCTGACCGCGTTCTATGCGCTGTACGGGTATTCTTCACCCTTCATCGATGTTGCGGCCCGTGCTCTGTTTCAGGAAGTCGCCCCGACCGGTGCATCCCCGGTTTCGATCAATGCCGTCAATTATGACATTCTTAGTGCCACGTCCCCCGACCCTGCGCAGACCATCGAATTGATGTGGACTCTGGAAGGCGTTGAAAACGGTGCCGGTGAGGCTGAACTGGCAGAAGATGAGACACCTTCTCCTACCGTCGAGCCGCTGATCGATCAGGGCGATACCCTTCGATTGTCCACCGGGGTGATTATTGACGAGAACAGTAACCCGGTGCCCGATGGCACTCCCGTCGATTTTGTTCTTAACTACATCGAGGAAGGTATCCGCGACACTCAGTCCGCGACGACGGTGGGCGGAGTCGCCCAGACTGCCGCCGTGATCTCCCGCACCGGTCGCGTCGAGATATCCGCTGTCAGTGGAGACGCGGTTAATTCGCAGACCCTTGCCCTGGTTGGTGGCCGCATCACCGAAGTTGCCCCAACCATTGCACCAACCCCCGTCCCGCTGACCCCGGTCACCGATACGCCTGAGCCTGAACCAACCACCTCGGTTCAAACTACCCCAACCATCACCCCGACACCGGAGGGTCCTGGAACGGAAACTGAGCATAGCGTCGAGTTCGGCGATCTGGCCGTTGTGTTGATCTTGCTGGTGGGTATTTCGGGTGGAGTTTTTGTTCTCGGCCTGTACCTGCGGGACTTTAACTTTGGCCTGCTGATCGCGCTTCCCGCATTTTTGACCGGGTTGCTTGCCTACAATTACTATGCTCTGGCGCTGCCGGGAATAATGATGTGGCGATCCTGGGTGGGATCGAAATGGGGGGCCGTGACCTTTTCCTGCCTGGGGGCTTTCCTGGGAGTAGGGATCACCATGCTGACGATCTACCTGCGTGATCGCTATCTTGCCCGTTTCCTACCTGACCGGAACCAGCGGTGAAAATACCGTCGTCAGAACCGATAGTACGATTAACCCCGCCGTAATATAGGCCAGCAGCCGGTTCACCGGAAGCAGTCCTTCCGGCTGGAGTTGGCGTTCCACCAGCGGCCAGCGTCCCAGCGGCGTGGTGCTCAACAGCGCATCCCTGAATAGTTCGATATTGTCCGGGCGGTCGTCCGGGTGCATTGCCAATGCCCACATGACCGCTCGTTCCGTTCGCGGGCTGATCAGCGGGTTGATCGCGCGCGGCTGGGCGAGTGTGTCCGGCTGTAGGAAACGTGCTTTGGCTTCTACCGGGGCGGTTGTAGTCAGCAGGTGGTACAGCGTTGCGCCCAGTGAAAAAATGTCTGAGCGCGGATCGGTATGGCCGGTGTCACCGCCGTATTGTTCGAGTGGGGTATATAGCGCGGTGCCCCGCCCCTGCAAAACGGTCACTGTTCGCTCGTCGTCAGGCACCATCAGCTTGACCAGCCCAAAGTCGACCAGCTTGATCAACCCATCTGGCGTCAATTTGATATTCGCCGGTTTCACGTCCCGGTGCAGCACGGGCGGGTCTTGGCTGTGGAGATAGGCCAGCGCATCACACAGTTGTGCTGCCCAGTTGAGCACTTGCCGTTCCGATATCGGTTTGTGCTGGCTCTTGGCCTCTTCGATCTTCTGCCTCAAGTCGATCCCTGGTACAAAATCCATTACCAGGAAATCCCGGTTGCCTTCGTTAAAGAAATCGGATACTTTAGGTAAGTTAGGATGGTCGAGGCGTGCGAGCACGCTAGCTTCCTGGTGGAACTGTTTGCGGGCCTGTTCTTGTTGTGCGGGGGAACTGTTCGGATCGACCTGCACTTCTTTGATCGCGCAGTATCTACCTGCCAGCCGTAGATCTTCGGCACGATAGATCGATCCCATTCCTCCTTGACCAACCGTTTTGGTGATCTTATAGCGGTCACGGAGGATGCATTCCGGTTTGAGCGGCGGAAGCACTCTCTCTTACTCCTCGACCCCTGAGCGTTAAGTCGATACAATTATGGTTTGTTGATGCCTGGTATCATTGCGGACGCCGGGGTACGTTATTATCTTTTAACAGACCTTAACCCCTATCTAGGGCTTTGTCAAGGGAGTGTCTTGTGACGAAGCAAAACGCTGAAATGGATAAACCGGTATTGATTGTTGTCGATGGTCCGCTGCGCGGTCAGCAGTGGGTGCTCGATATCGACGAGATGGTGATCGGGCGCGACGCGCACTGTGAAATTGTCATTCCGGAAAGGAGCGTTTCTCGCGAGCATGTTCGTATTTTCCGCGAGAACAATCGTGTCTATATCGAAGACTTGGGCAGCAAGAACGGCACCCATTTGAACGGTGTCCGCGTCGAAAGCCCGCGTGAGCTTCAGGAGGGTGACGAAATCCAGATCGCCCTGTCTGTGAAAATCAGGTTCGTTGAAGCCGAATCGACTGTCCCGCTCACCATTGACGAAGAGGAACCGAGCGGCGAAGGGTTGCAGTTAGACCGTCATACGCGGCAGGTCATGATTCACGGTGATGTCCTCGATCCGCAGTTGTCGCTGTTTCAATACCGTCTGATCGAGCTTCTCTATACCTCAGGGGGAGGCGTCTGCACCCGCGACGATGTGGTGCGAGCCGTCTGGCCTGACGCTGTCGAGGAGGGAGTCAGCGAGCAGGCCATCGATGCGCTTGTTCGCCGCCTGCGCGATCGTCTCTCCGAAGTCGATCCCGACCACCAGTACATTGTTACTGTCCGAGGTCATGGCTTCCGGCTTGTCCAGCCCGGTGCCTCCGGTGACACCTGGAACTAATCCTGTCAGTCTGGATACAAACCGCGATTGAATCTATCAGGGCGACCACATCGGTCGCCCTTTACGTTACTATATCAAATAAAGCCAATCCTTAATCGCCCCCTGTGGGGGAGATGGGCGACCGCAGGTCGCCCAGAGGGGGTGCTTCTTCACGCTCAAAACACAGTCCACCCTGATCGCCCCCTGTGGGGAGAAGGTTTTGCGCAGCTTTCTGCGAGTGGTAGCAAGCAGTTATAAATTTGCGTAATTCGCGCAATTCGCGGATAAATTCCACCCTCACGCCAATGCCACGTACTCATCCTTGACCAGCGCTGAGGCATCAATCCCGATCATGTTCAGCAGTTCCGAAATTGCCTCAGCTTTCTCCCGTGCATCGGTTTTCGACCACGTCCGGCTTTTGATCTCGACATAGTAACCGGCCATTTCCGGTTCGATCAGCTTGTCGATATTGATATAGATTCGGAACCCGCGATAGTCGATATGCCAGCGCCGCCGTTCCTTGACGACCGTCGTCTCCGAGTTCGCCTGGACGTACTCGCGGTAGAAGCGCAGCGGTCGGGTCGCCTGGCTGATGAACCGCGACCGTGACAGCACAATCGCGTTTTCAAATTCGTGTTCTTTGCCTTCGCTGGTCAGCGTCAGCCGCGTTCTGACGCTCGTCACCATGCCGTTGTCTCCCAGAAAGTCGTCTTCCCGGTAGCGCAGCCGGTAGTTGTCGGGTTCCCCAAACTCGAAGTAGGTATCGTACTGTCGGTAATGTGATCGTTTAACGATCTTGATGTCTTCACGTTCGAGCAGCGTCTCGACCGCCGCCGTGTCTTCAATTCTGGCCTTGACCTGCACCTCGAAGCTTTCTCCCTGTTCCAGTTCCCCGATTGCCAGCAGTTTCGAGACGATATCATCTTCGCGTTCGATCAGGAATGCGTCGATCTTGACTGCCAGTTCGTTTGCCTCGGCAAGTGCCTTCTCGATATCGACCGTCAGCACCTCGCGGTCGCGCATCAACCACTGCCCGTTGCACAGGACGTGCTGCACGTCGGTGCTCTTTGCCGTATAGACGATCTGCGCGTAGATCGCATCGCTGTCCCGCCGGAACGATGGCTGTGTGTGCAGCCGGTTCAAATCTAGGATGGCGATGTCGGCCCGTTTCCCCACTTCCAGTGACCCGGTGATCTCGCCGATGTGCAGCGCCTCCGCCCCCATCCGGGTTGCCATCGTCAGCGCCTGTTTAGCCGGGAGTGCCGTCGGATCGTCGGTCGATACTTTCGCCACGAATGCCGCCAGTCGGGTTTCCTCCAGCATGTCCAGGTCGTTGTTGCTCGATACGCCGTCGGTGCCAATCCCGACCTTCAATCCGGTATCGAGCATCGTCTTGATCGGAGCCATGCCGCTCGCCAGTTTCAGGTTGCTGGTTGGATTGTGGGCGACCCCCACGTTGTTATGTTGCAGGGTATTGATTTCCCCCTCGTCGATATGCACGCAGTGCGCGGCGATCACTTTCGCCCGCAGCATCTTCTGCTTCTTGATCCAGGGTACGACCGGCATGCCGTAAGTATCGCGCCACTCCTCGACCTCCTGCGCTGTTTCGCTGATGTGAATATGCAGCGGAACGTCATATTTGACGGCCAGTGCGGTGCATTCCTTCAGGATATCTTCGGTGCAGGTATAGGGGGCATGCGGGGCAACCGCCGGGATGATCAATGGGTGATCTCGCCACTTTTCGATGAAAGTCTCGCACGCTGCCAGGCTTTCTTCGTAGCTGTCGGCATCCGGCGAGGGGAACTTGAGGATCGTCTGCCCCAGGATGCCACGCATCCCCGCCTCGACCGTTGCGCTGGCGACGCTGTCCTCGTAGTAGTACATGTCGGCAAACGTTGTGACCCCCGATTGGATCATCTCCGCGCAGCCGAGCAGCGTCCCCAGATAGACGAACTCTTCGTTGACGAATTCCCGCTCAACTGGCATCATGTATCCAATCAGCCATACGTCCAGGCGTAGATCGTCGGCTAGCCCGCGCAGCAGCGACATCGGTACATGTGTGTGTGCATTGATCAATCCCGGGATGAGCGTAAGATTTGTGCAGTCGAAAGTCTCTGTTCCCTGGTATTCTTTGGTCAGTTCGTCGGTTGGCCCAACTGCGACGATTGAATCATCCTTGATCGCAACTGCGCCTTTTTGGATGACGGTGTATGATGTGTCCATTGTGACGATGGTGCCATTTACCAGCAAAAGATCGACGGTTGTCATGATCCCTCCAGTTGGTTGCCAGGGTAGTTAGTCTTGTAATTATATCTGGTTATCTTGTGGACATTCCATCGAGAAGGTGACGATTCATGAGTTATAGGCGTTCCTACCGATTGATCGAAGCGAGTCTGGTTGCCCTGATGTTCATCGAGGCCGCCCGGATTGTCTTCGCCAACCTGTTAAGCCTGACCCAGTTTGCGATCCAGTACGGGCAGGTCGAATTGAACCTTGTCAATGGCTATGTCCTGCTTGTTGCGGCGGCGGCCTTGAGCTGGTTTGCCCCCCGCAGGCGGCAGATGCTTCCTGTTGCGCTGCATGTGAGCGCGATCCTTGTCGCCGTTGCCCGTATTGTCCTTGCTGTTCCCAATCCGGTTGTCAGCCTCTACGCCGGATTCGCTGTATTTGGGATCGGCGCTTTCTATTTTGCGCTCCTTCTTCGTGCCAACTGGTGCAGTTGGACCGCCGCCTGGCCGATTGCTCTCTGTCTCGATCAACTCCTGCGTGCCTACGACGCCTATGATTTTTCTGTCCGTGCTTTTCTGCGTCTGCCTGTCGACGGTGTGACCTATGCTGTCCCCTGGCTGACGTTTCAGATTGCGTTTTCCCTCGTCCTGATCCTCTTCAGCCGTCTCGCCCGCCGCACCGCCGCCGCCGAGCCATACGAACCGGCTTTCCTGAGCGTCTGGGGAGGGATTTCGTTTGGCGGTTTTCTCCTCCTTGAGATGATTGTTCTCGCCATGCCCAACGTCGTTGCCCGCTGGACTGGTGTCCCTTATTCGGCGGTTGTCGGCTGGCTGATCCTCGCCACTGCGCTCCCTCTCCTTCCCGGTGCGCGTATGCTGCTCGCCGATATTCGTGACCTGTTCGAGGAGCGTCTGCGGGGCTGGGCCTGGGTGATGGCCCTTATAACGTTGATCGTCGTCGGCAACCGCCTTGATGGATATCTCTCCGCCGGGGCGCTGATCGTCGCGCAGTTCATTGCCGTCTACCTTCTCTGGTGGATTCCCGATACTCCCGACCCGGAAGACATCGAGCAGGTTGGGCCGTCCATCTCACTTGGCCTGATCACCTACACCGTGCTGATCACCGCTTACAGTTTCGCCTTTTTAGAGATTCCCGCCCTGGGCTGGCTCAACGGCCAATCGCTGATCGTGATCCTCGTCGCAGCGGCTTTGCTCGGCATGTCGAATATCATCTGGGGCATTGATGATCAATGGGTACTTGAACCGGTCATGCTCAGGGGGGTGCCGGTCGCATTTGCGTCGACGGTCTTTGTCTTTGGTCTTGTGATCAGCGTCGTCGGCAGCGAGCGCGCCGCGCTTCCCCCGGCCAACACGATCCGTGTTGCAACCTACAATATGAACGGTGCCTACGATGCATCTGGAGTCTATCAGATGGAACTGGTTGCTCGTACCATTGAGGCCAGTCTCGCCGATGTCGTCGTCCTGCAGGAAGTCGACACCGGGCGTCCTCTCAGCTACGGCATGGATCAGGTTTACTATCTTTCACGTCGATTAGGGCTGGCTCAGGCTTACCTGCCGACCAATGAGCAGGTTCGCGGCGTGGCGATTCTCTCCCGCTGGCCGCTCGTCGACGTCACCAGTGTGATGTATCCCGGAAGTAACACGAATGCGGGTGCGTTGAGCGCCGTCGTCGCTGATCCGACCAGCAGCCGCCGTTTGACCGTTTTAGGCACGCAGCTTTCTGCGCTTGATGACGAGCAGCGCCTCGATCAGTTGATCACCCTGCTTGGCCTCGCCGGTGATGCCCCGATGGTCATTCTCGCCGCCGACCTGGGCGCCCCGCCGCAGGATGCCGTTTACCAGCATCTTGTCGTCAACAGTGGTTTTGTCGATCCTGACCACGAGCTTGGAATCGAAAACAGCTTCACCACTCCGGCGGTGGTGCCGGTCGTTCGCCATGACTATGTCTTGATTCGTGGGTTAGTTCCGCTGGATTCGCGCCAGGTGGATAGCAGCGCTTCCGATCACCGGCTGGTAGTCGTCGAGGTCGGGTGGCCTTTCGAGTAGCGTTTCACGGCTTCCGGCAGTGCTTCGTGAAGTCCCAGCAGCGGTGTTCGCAGCAGTGCCTTTGCTTTTGTCAGGTCGAGTGTGCAGTTTCGTGGTCTGAGTGGAGAAATATCCGCCGCCAGCACCGGCTCGACGTTCCCCTCCGTCTCGATCCCGACTGTGTGTAGCAATGCCGTCCCGAATTCATACCGGCTGTGGATCGTCCCCCCGGCGGCATTGAGAATCCCTGCTGCCGGGTTGATCACCAGTTCGAGCAGCACGTCGACCAGATTCCACACCCAGATTGGCTGGCGCAGTTCGTCGGTGAAAAGTCGTAGCTTTTCTCCCTTTTCGATCCGGTTTAGCATCCACCCTAACTGCCTGTTTCTCGGATCGACATCATAGATCAGGCTCGTCCGCACGATCAGTGCGTCCGCGTCCGAGTTGATAATGATCCTGTCGCTCTCGGCCTTTGCTGCTGAGTACGGGCTGGTTGGGGTAGGGGGATCGTCTTCGTGATAGGGGCCGCGCGTCCCATCAAAGATCACATCTGTCGAGAGGCTGATCAAACGGCAGCCGACCGCCTCCGCCGCCGATACGATGTTGTTGGTGACTTCCGGGATCGTCCTTGTGAGGTCTTCGCTGCGATCAGATGTTGCCGTGTGGATGATCACGTCCGGCGATACCGCCTCGAACATCATCAGCGTATCATCTCGATCTCTCAAATCGATCTGGTATCTTTCGCCGACCCCCGTGTCGTCGTTTGTGAAGTACGTCCCTATCGTCTCCCAGCGTTCAGCCGCCGCCGTCGACAGGGGTTTCCCCAGGTTTCCACTCGCTCCGGTAATGAGCAGCCGTGTCATTCGCTGCCGCTGTCATCGGCGTGTAAGGCCTCAAGTGCGCAGCGGGCCGCGTTCTGAGCGGCTGTCTGTTTGCTTGACCCTTTGCCGGTCGCGTACTGCCTGTCGCCGATCAGTACCGCAACCGTGAATTCCTTGGCGTGATCTGGCCCGCTGCTCTCGATGGTGCGGTAGACCGGAGTCAGGCTTAAGTTGGCCTGACTCCATTCTTGTAACCGGCTCTTGGCATCTTTGTACAGTTCCAGGCTGATGATGTCGTTCAGTGCGTTTGTAAACAGTGGCTCTACGAACCTGTCTACCGCATCGATGCCCAGGTCGAGGTAGAGCGCCCCGATCACCGCCTCAAATGCGGCGCACAGGTTGTTCGCTCTGCGCCGTCCGCCGCTGTCTTCTTCGCCGTGTCCAAGCATCAGCGCCATGTCGATATGGACTTTACCGGCAAAGTCTGCCAGCGTTTCAGTCCTGACAAGCGCCGAACGCAGCCGGGTCAACCGGCCTTCGGTTGCCTCCGGAAAGCGGTGATACAGCATCTCGCCGCTGATAAAATCCAGGACTGCATCGCCCAGGAACTCAAGCCGTTGATTGTCTTCCAGTCCCTGTTCGGGATTCTCGTTAAGGTACGATGGGTGAGTTAGTGCCCGGATCAGCAGTGACTTGTCGATAAAGGCCAGCCCTGCCAGTTCCTGAAATTGACTGATTGGAATTGGTGCCATTACATAAATACTCTTGATACCTTGATTGCTAGATAAAAGCGTTCATGCGGAACTTGTTAGAATGGTAGGTGTCTAGCCACCAGCTAACAGGGGAACCGCATGA